>NZ_JBICVX010000010.1:100076-310497 GCF_043199435.1 Streptomyces sp. NPDC048604 | reverse complement strand
CGCCCGGTTACATTCCGAACCCGGAAGCTAAGCCTTTCAGCGCCGATGGTACTGCAGGGGGGACCCTGTGGGAGAGTAGGACGCCGCCGAACAAATTTTACGGGAAAGCCCCGCACCTCTGGTGCGGGGCTTTTCTGCGTTATGGGTTCTTGGCTCTGCACGGAGAACAGGGCGCGACGGTGAGTGGATTTCCTCATCAGAGGTGATCAGAGGCGATCAGAAGA
This sequence comes from Streptomyces sp. NPDC048604, assembly GCF_043199435.1. Lineage (NCBI taxonomy): Bacteria > Bacillati > Actinomycetota > Actinomycetes > Kitasatosporales > Streptomycetaceae > Streptomyces > Streptomyces sp. NPDC048604. Next base: position 310,273 of record NZ_JBICVX010000010.1, on the reverse strand, counting down.
GATCCACTCACCTGCTCAGAAAGCAGCAGCCGTCACAGACGGCCGGCCGCCTTCAGTGCGAGATACGCGTCCGCCAGCGCCGGCGCGAGGTTGTCCGGTGTCGCGTCGACGACCGTGACGCCGTGGCGCTGGAGCTGTTCCGCAGAGCGGAGGCGCTGTGCCTGGGCCTGGGCGCCGGCGGCGGCCTCGTACACCGCGTCGACGGAGCCGCGGGCGCGGGCCATCTCGGCGGTGTGCGGGTCGGAGACGGAGGCGACCACGACCGTGTGCCGCTGGGTGAGCTGCGGGAGGACCGGCAGCAGGCCCTCCTCGACGGGGGCGGAGTCCAGGCTGGTCAGCAGGACCAGGAGCGAACTGCGCGGGGCCTTGGCCAGGGCGGTCGCGGCGAGGGCTCGGGCGTCGGTCTCGACCAGTTCGGGCTCGAGCGGGGCCATGGCGTTGACCATGGCCGGCAGGACGTCCGTCGCGGACCGGCCGAGGACCTGGGCGCGGACGCGGCGGTCGTAGGCCAGGAGGTCGACGCGGTCGCCGGCGCGGGAGGCCAGGGCGGTGAGGAGCAGGGCGGCGTCCATCGAGGCGTCGAGGCGCGGGACGTCGCCGACGCGGCCGGCCGACGTGCGGCCGGTGTCGAGGACGATGAGGATGTGGCGGTCGCGCTCGGGGCGCCAGGTACGGACGGCGACGGTGGTCTGGCGGGCGGTGGCGCGCCAGTCGATGGAGCGGGTGTCGTCGCCGGGGACGTACTCGCGGAGGCTGTCGAACTCGGTGCCCTCGCCGCGGGTGAGCACGCTGGTGCGGCCGTCGAGTTCGCGGAGCCGGGCCAGCCGGGAGGGCAGGTGTTTGCGGCTGGTGAACGGGGGCAGGACGCGGACCGTCCAAGGCACCTCGTGGTTGCTCTGACGGGCCGCCAGGCCGAGCGGGCCGAAGGAGCGGACGGTGACGCGGGCGGCCTTGCGTTCGCCGCGGCGGGTCGGCCGCAGGACGGTGGTGAGGCGTCGGCGTTCCCCTGCGGGGATCGTCAGTTCGTTGCGGGACGCAGCCTGTTCGGTGCCGGGGAGCCAGCTGCTGGGCGGCCAGGCGTCGCGGACATGGGCCCGCAGCTTCCGGCGCGAGGGGTTGGTGACGGTGAGCTGCACTTCCGCCGCGTCACCGAGTCGAACTGACGTATCACCACTTCGGGTGAAACGCAGCGTTCGCACTGGCGCCGCCATCGCGTAGTCGCACAGAATTGCGAGGGAGAGGGGCGCGTTCACCGCGAGCATCCCCGCCCAGCTGGGGGCGAGGATGCCGACGGGGAGCGAGCCTATGGCGGCGAGGAGCGCGGTTCGTCCGGTCAGGGCCACGTCGCTGCCTCAGCGGGGGACGGGTACGTGGGCGAGGATCGCGGTGATGACGGAGTCGGCGGTGACTCCCTCCATCTCGGCCTCGGGCCGCAGTTGGATGCGATGACGCAGGGTGGGCAGAGCGAGGGCCTTCACATCGTCCGGGATCACGTAGTCCCGGCCGGTGAGCCAGGCCCAGGCGCGGGCGGTCGACAGCAGTGCGGTGGCTCCTCGGGGAGAGACCCCGAGCGTCAGTGAGGGGGATTCACGCGTGGCACGACAGATATCGACGACATAGCCGGCGATCTCGGGGGAGACCGAGGTCTTCGCCACGGCGGCGCGGGCGGCCTCGAGTTCGGCGGGTCCGGCGACCGGACGGACGCCGGCGGCCTGGAGGTCGCGCGGGTTGAAGCCGTCGGCGTGCCGGGTGAGGACGCTGATCTCGTCCTCGCGGGACGGCAGAGGCACCGTCAGCTTGAGCAGGAAGCGGTCGAGCTGGGCCTCGGGGAGCGGGTAAGTGCCCTCGTACTCCACCGGGTTCTGCGTCGCCGCGACGAGGAAGGGCTCGGGCAGCGGGCGCGGGGTGCCGTCGACGGTGACCTGACGCTCCTCCATGGCCTCCAGGAGGGAGGACTGGGTCTTCGGAGGGGTGCGGTTGATCTCGTCGGCGAGCAGCAGGTTGGTGAAGACCGGGCCGGGCTGGAAGGAGAACTCGGCGGTGCGGGCGTCGTAGACGAGCGAGCCCGTGATGTCACCGGGCATCAGATCGGGGGTGAACTGGACGCGCTTGGTGTCGAGTTCGAGTGCGGCTGCCAGTGCGCGGACGAGCAGGGTCTTCGCGACGCCGGGAACGCCTTCCAGGAGGACGTGGCCACGGCAGAGCAGGGCGACGACGAGACCGGTGACGGCGGGGTCCTGGCCGACCACGGCCTTCGCGATCTCGGCGCGCAGGGCCTCCAGGGAGGCGCGGGCGACGTCCGAGTTCTCAACGGTCGCGGGGGTCGGGGCGGTCATGAGGTGCGTACCTCTCTTTCGAGGGCGTCGAGTTGGTCCGCCAGGCGGATCAGGGCGGCGTCGTCGGCGGGAGCCGGGCCGTAGAGAAGGTCCCTGAGGTCGCGGCCGCTCTCGGGGAGCCGGGCGGAGACCGCGGGGAGCAGGGCGTCGGGGGCGTGGGCGTCGCGCGGGGCGACGCCGAGCAGGGGGGCGATCCGGGTGCGGGTCGCGGTGCGCAGGACGGTGGCGGCGCGGTCGCGGGCGCCGGCCCTGCGGTAGAGGCGGGCGCGGCCCTCGGTGGTCTCGGAGGCGCGGATGGCCACCGGGAGACGTTCCGTCACCAGGGGGCCGAGGCGGCGGGCCCGCCAGACGGCGGCGAGCAGGGCCGCGACGGCGAGCTGCAGCGTGCCCCACAGCCAGCCGGACGGGACGAGCGAGAGGAAGCCTGTGGCGACGTCGCCTTCCTCGGACGACTCGTCGGAGGAGCCTTCGGCGAGCGAGGGGTCGGACAGAGAGGGGAGGTACCAGACCAGATGGGTGCGGGAACCGAGGAGTTGAAGCGCGAGCGAGGCGTTGCCCTGCTCGTCGAGACGGTCGTTGTAGAGCAGGTCGGGAGCGCCCAGGACGACGAGGTCGCCGTCGACGCCCTTGACGCGGACGAGAGCCGGGTCGCCGTCGCTCGGGTAGCAGAGCTCGGTCTGCGACGCGGGGAGGGAGGAGGTGTACGTCTCGCCGCCGAGGAGGACGCTGCCGGCGCGGGTGGCGGCCGGGAGGTCGCAGGCCGGCTGCAGGTTCTCGACCGGGGCGGCGGAGGCGTTGGTGACGCCCGGGGCGAGGGTGCCCAGGGAGGCGGGACCGGGGGCGAGAAGGACCGTGCGGCCGGCGCCGTTGACCGCGGAGCTCAGGGTTCGCTGCTGACGCGGGGTCAGCAGGTCGGGGGTGGTGACCAGCACGGTGGTGTCCGGGCCGGCGGCGGCGGTGACCTCGGCCAGCGTGGTGGCCGGAGTGACCGTGATGCCCTGGCCCTTGAGGAGTTCGGCGACGGCGCGGCTGCCGAGCTTGTCGGCGGAGCGCGGGTCGAGCCGGCCGTGATGGTCCCCGGAGCGCACGGCGGCCAGGGCGATCGCGCCGATGACGAGGATCGCGAGACCGGCGAGCAGTCCGCGGGTGCGGGTCCACACCACACGGGCGGGTACGGCCGTCGAGGTCGGGCTCGTGGGAGTCCTGCTCATCGGGCGGCCCCCTCGGTGGCGGCTTCGAGCTTCGGCTTCGTCCGCTCCAGGGCTCCGTCCAGGCGTTCCACCCGGCGGTACGCGGACTCGTCCGCGCTGCGGCCGCCGTACGTGACGTCGTCGAACGTGCGGGCCGCGGCGCGCAGTTCGTCCGCGTGCCCGGGCAGGGCGCGGCCCGCCTCGGCGGCTGCCTCGTCGGAGGTGCGGCCGGGCCGGGGGTCGAGGACGGTGCGCTCCTCCAGGGAGCGGACGACGGCGCGCATCCGCTCCTGGACGGCCTGGTTCCAGCGGCCGGCGGCCGCGTGGCGGTCGGCGGCGGTCCGGTGCTCGGCGGCCGTGCGGGGGCCCTCGTCGAAGAGCGAGTCCGCGGTGCCCGGTGTGCGCTGCGGGGTGCCGAGCCGCCACCACAGGGCGGCGATCAGCGCGACGACGACGACCGCGATGGCGGTCAGGCCCAACCAGCCGGTGGAGCCGACGCCCGAGGCCGACTCGAAGAGTCCGCCGACCCACTCCCAGAACTTGTCCAGCGCACGCTGGAGCAGGCTCGGGTCGTTCTCGTGGTACATCGGCTTGGACAGCTCCCGCTCCGCCGCCTCGCGGGCGGGGTCGCGGGGCGTGTCCACCGGCACGTCCGTGCGTACGCGGAGCAGCAGGCGCGCCGCGATCGTTCCCCCCGTGGTGATCACCCCGTCAGCTCCCGGCGGGTTGGGCGCCGGTGGCGGGGTCCTGACCGCTCAGGCCCGCAGCCCGGGCGAGTTCGATGTCGAGCGCCTCGCGGCGGATGCGCTGGTCGACGTAGAGCAGGACGACGACGCCGGCGGAGATCGGGTACGTGATCGCGGAGCCGATCACCGCGCCGATGCCCGTGACGATCAGGAAGGCCCAGCTGTACTCCGGGGTGTCGCCGCGCATCAGGCTGCTGATGAAGTCGCCGTCGAACAGGAGCGCCACGAACATGAACGGGAGCTGGATGATCATCGTGACCAGCGCGGAGAGGATCGCCATCAGCACCTGAACGCCGAAGATCCGCCACCAGGAGCCCTTGACCAGCTTCGCGGACCGCTTGAGCGAGTCGACGACGCCGCGGCGCTCCAGCATCAGCGCCGGCGGGGCCAGGCTGTAGCGGAAGACGACCCAGGTGATGAGGAGGAACGCGGCCAGCGCGCCGAGCGCGGCGAGCAGTCCGCCGCCGACGCCGCCGATGAGCAGGCCGGGCACCAGCCCGATCGTCAGGGTCACCAGCGCGAACACCGGCAGCAGCATTGTCAGCCCGAGCAGCGGCAGCAGCCGGGGGCGGGCCTCCTGCCAGGCGTCCGCCAGCGTCACGCCGCGGCCGAGGACGGAGCGGCTGATGACGACGGTGAGCAGGGCCGAGCTGACGATGGTGGCGGCCAGTGTGATCAGCAGGGCCGGGACGCTGGCGAGGAGCGAGGACTGCAGGCTGTCGGCGGCCTGTGCCATCGCCTCGGACGGGGACGCGTCCGGGTTGACGTCCGGCGGGGTCGGTACGAGATAGCGCTGGACCAGGATCGTCGCGATCTGCGAGATCACCGCGACCGTGATCGAGATGGCCAGCACGGGACGCCAGTGGGTACGCAGCGTCGACACCGCGCCGTCGAGGATCTCGCCGATGCCGAGCGGGCGCAGCGGGATCACTCCGGGCTTGGCGGCCGCGGGCGCCGGGGCACCCCAGCCGCCGCCCCAGCCCTGCTGGGGCTGCTGCTGCGGCGGGACGGGAGCGCCGTCGCCCGCGGCGGGCGCGGTGGGCGGCGACCACTGGCCCGCGGGCGGCTGTTCCTTCGACCACTTCACGCCGGACTCGTCCGCGTCGGCGGGGCCGGCGGGCCGCGGGATCGCGGCGTCGTCGCGGCCGTCGGAGGGATCGGAGGGCGCAGATCCGGGCGAGGCCCAGCCCGGAGTGTCGTTCACTGTCGTCCACCTCGAGTTTCGGTCGCGGGGCCGGCTCACCGAGCCGGCCCGGTCTCAGCGCCCGGCAGCCCTGTGGGGCGGCCGGCCGGCTGCCATCGTGCCACGCGGGGCCCGCCGGCGGGCGGGCCCGGGGAGCTCCTTCACGGCTCGGCTGCGCAGGTCACCGGGTGCAGAAGGGGCGGAGTGCGACCAGTCCGTACAAACTCACGAGTAGACGGCGCAAGAGGGGCCGGTGAAGGAGCGGTGATCTTCCGGCTGCTCGGGGTACGGTGCTGGCCGGCCACGGGGGCCACGGGGTGACCTGCACGCCTGACGTCGACACCCACGCACGAGGTGACCAGCGCCGGACGATCATGGGGAACGTCGGTGCCGGCCAGTGAGCTATCTCACCAGCCGCCTTGAGACTGATACGGAAATGGGATGATGTCGATATGAAGGGACGCGTTCTCGTCGTCGACGACGACACCGCACTGGCCGAAATGCTCGGGATCGTGCTGCGGGGCGAAGGCTTCGAGCCGTCGTTCGTGGCGGACGGAGACAAGGCACTCGCCACTTTCCGGGAAGCCAAGCCTGACCTGGTGCTGCTCGATCTGATGCTGCCCGGCAGGGACGGCATCGAGGTGTGCCGGCTCATCCGCGCCGAGTCCGGCGTGCCCATCGTCATGCTCACCGCCAAGAGCGACACCGTCGACGTGGTCGTGGGCCTGGAGTCCGGGGCTGACGACTACATCGTCAAGCCGTTCAAGCCGAAGGAGCTCGTCGCCCGCATCCGGGCGCGGCTGCGGAGGTCGGAGGAGCCCGCTCCGGAGCAGCTCGCCATCGGCGACCTCGTCATCGACGTGGCCGGCCACTCGGTGAAGCGCGACGGGCAGTCCATCGCCCTGACGCCGCTCGAGTTCGACCTCCTGGTGGCCCTCGCCCGCAAGCCGTGGCAGGTCTTCACCCGCGAGGTCCTGCTGGAGCAGGTGTGGGGCTACCGGCACGCGGCCGACACCCGGCTGGTGAACGTGCATGTCCAGCGGCTGCGCTCCAAGGTCGAGAAGGACCCGGAGCGGCCGGAGATCGTCGTGACCGTCCGAGGCGTCGGTTACAAGGCCGGACCGAGCTGATCATGAGCGTAGGCAGTGTTGCTCCGAAGCCCGGGGAGCCGGGAGTCCGTACGGGGCGGACTGCCGGGCCCAGACGCGGGCCCTTGAGGTTCGGCCGTCCGCTCGGCGGGCGGCTGCTTCAGGACAGGGCACCGGGTGGACCGGTGCTCCGTCTCTTCGTGCGCTGGGTGCGGCGTCCGCTGCTGCCCGCCGTACGGCTGTGGAGGCGGAACATCCAGCTGCGGGTCGTCGCGGCCACGCTGCTGATGTCGCTCGGCGTGGTGCTGCTGCTCGGGATCGTCGTCATCGGCCAGGTGCGCAACGGTCTGCTCGACGCGAAGGAGAAGGCCGCGCAGAGCCAGGCCGCCGGCGGTTTCGCCGCGGCGCAGGACCGGGCGAGCACGGCGACCGCGCCCGGCGGCCAGGACGGCGGCCGCGCCGGCTCCTCGGTGAACTGGCGGTCCGAGCTGGTCGCCATGCTCGCCAGCGGCGGGCAGAGCGCCTACAACGTGGTCGCGCTGAGCCTCGAGTCCGAAGGGACCGCGAGCCGCGGCGCCCGGGCCTCGGGCGAGGTCGACCCCACCACCAGCATCCCCGTGGACCTGCGGCACGCCGTGGCGCAGGGGGCGGGCACGTTCCAGTCGTACACGCGGATCCAGTACGCCTCCGGCAAGGCGTCCGAGCCGGGCCTGGTCGTGGGCAAGCGGCTCAACGACCGCGAGGGCACCCAGTACGAGCTGTACTACCTGTTCCCGCTGACGCAGGAGGAGGACTCCCTCGCCCTGGTCAAGACCACCCTGGCGACCGCCGGGCTGTTCGTCGTCGTCCTGCTCGGGGCGATCGCCTGGCTCGTGGTGCGACAGGTCGTCACGCCCGTGCGGATGGCCGCGGGCATCGCCGAGCGGCTCTCCGCGGGCCGCCTGCAGGAACGCATGAAGGTCAGCGGCGAGGACGACATCGCGCGGCTCGGCGAGGCGTTCAACAAGATGGCCGCGAACCTCCAGGGCAAGATCCAGCAGCTGGAGGAGCTGTCCCGGATGCAGCGGCGGTTCGTCTCCGACGTCTCGCACGAGTTGCGCACCCCGCTGACGACGGTGCGGATGGCCGCGGACGTCATCCACGAGGCCCGCAGCGACTTCGATCCGGTGACCGCTCGCTCCGCGGAACTTCTCGGCGACCAGCTCGACCGCTTCGAGTCGCTGCTCGCCGACCTGCTCGAGATCAGCCGCTTCGACGCGGGCGCGGCCGCGCTGGAGGCCGAGCCGATAGACCTGCGCGAGGTCGTACGGCGCGTCATAGGCGGCGCGGAGCCGCTGGCCGAGCGCAAGGGCGGCCGGATCGTCGTCGTCGGCGACGAGCAGCCGGTCGTGGCCGAGGCGGACGCCCGCCGGGTCGAGCGGGTGCTGCGCAACCTGGTCGTCAACGCCGTCGAGCACGGCGACGGCAAGGACGTGATCGTGCGCATGGCCTCGGCCGGCGGCGCGGTCGCCGTGGCCGTGCGCGACTACGGCGTCGGGCTCAAGCCCGGCGAGGCGACGCGGGTCTTCAACCGCTTCTGGCGGGCCGACCCGGCCCGCGCCCGCACCACCGGCGGCACGGGCCTCGGCCTGTCCATCGCCGTTGAGGACGCGCGGCTGCACGGCGGCTGGCTGCAGGCCTGGGGCGAGCCGGGCGGCGGCTCCCAGTTCCGGCTCACGCTGCCGCGGACGGCGGACGAGCCGCTGCGCGGTTCCCCGATCCCCCTGGAGCCCGAGGACTCGCGGCGCAACCGCGAGCAGGCCGCGGCCGGGGTGTCCCCGGACGAGGCCGGCCGGGCCCGTCGGCCGGCCCTGCCGGCCCAGCCGGGCGGCGAGCGCCCCGGGCTGACGATGGCCGTGGGCCGGCCCGGCCCGCCGCGGCTGCCGCGCGAGGCGGCCGACCCGACGGCGCTGCCGGGCGGGGTGTCCCGCGTGGTCGCCCGCACGGGCGGCGAGGGCAGTGAGGCGACGAGGACGCCGTCGGCGGCGGAGCGGGAGGGCACGACCAGTGGGGGCTGACAGCGGACGCCGGGCCCCGGGCCCGGCCGGCGGCACGGAGCACGGTCAGGGCGGGGCGAACGGCGAGCGGGGGCCCGCACGGGTCGCCCGTGGGGCCGTGGTGCTCGCGGTCGGCGGAGTGCTGGTCAGTGGGTGCGCGGGGATGCCGGACCGGGGGGACGTGCGTCAGGTGCGGGCCTCCAACCCGGGGGACTCGCAGGTACGGGTTTACGCCGTGCAGCCGCGCGAAGGGGCCGCGCCGGACGAGATCGTCACCGGCTTCCTGGAGGCGATGACCAGTGACGACGCCGGGTTCGCGACGGCGCGCAAGTACCTGACCAAGGAAGCCGCGCTCACCTGGAAGCCGGAGGAGCGCATCACCGTGCTCGCCACCGCGCCCGACCGCGAGCAGTCCGACCAGCCGGAGGACCGCGACGCGCGGGAGCTGACGTACCCGATCGTCGGGCGGCAGATCGCGACCGTCGACGCCCGGCACGCCTACCAGCCGATCAGCCCCGCCGACTTCTCGCGCTCGATTCACCTGGTGCCGGTGGACGACGAGGACGGCAAGGGCAAGGAGTGGCGGATCGACCGGCTGCCGCAGGGTCTGGTGCTCAGCGAGTCCGACTTCCAGCGCAACTACCGGTCGATCAACAAGTACTACTTCGCCTCCGGCGAGGACTGGGTGGTCGCGGACCCGGTCTACATCCGCAACCGCCAGGACCCGGTCACCCGCATGGACCCGGTGGCGCAGACCGTCAAGGCGCTGCTCGAAGGGCCGACGAACTGGCTGAAGCAGGTCGTCGACTCGCGTTTCCCGACGGGTACCGCGCTGAAGGAGGGCGTCACCACCCTCGCCACGGACGACCAGAGCACCCTCAAGGTGCCGCTCAACGACAAGGCGGCGCACGTGGGCCGCGAGCAGTGCCGGCGGATGGCGGCGCAGCTGCTGTTCACGCTCGCCGACCTGCAGTCGGTGCGGATCGAGCAGGTCGAACTGCAGCGGTCCAACGGTTCGCAGCTGTGCGTGGGCAGCAAGGCGCAGGCGGAGGAGTTCGCGCCGGTCCGGGAGTCCGGCCGCGCGGAGAACGCGTTCTTCGTCGACGGTCACGGCACGCTGATGATGCTGCCCACCGGCGGCAAGGAGGTCGGCAGCCCGAGCGCCACGCTCGGACCGTTCGGCAAGGGCCTCGCGCCGCTGCAGTCCGTCGCCGTGTCCCGGGACGAGAGCCGTGCGGCGGGGGTGAGCCACGACGGCCGCCAGTTGCGCGTCTCGTCGATCATCTCCGACCACGAGCCGCGGCCGGCGAAGGTGGTCAGTTCCGCGGTCCGGCCGCAGGACCGGCTGTCCGCTCCGAGCTGGGACGGACGCGGCGACCTGTGGGTGGCCGACCGCAACCCGCTCAAGCCGCGGCTGCTGATGGTGCCGGACGGCGAGGGCACGGCGGTCCAGGTGCGCACCCCGTGGCTGGAGAGCGGCACCCGCGTCGAGGCGCTGCGGGTCTCCGCGGACGGCGTCCGCGTGGCGCTGCTGCTGAACGAGCACGGCCGTACGACCCTGCAGATCGGACGCGTGGAGCGGCAGTCCGGGCCCGGGGGCCGGACGGTGGTGTCCGTGGTCGACCCGCAGCACGCCGCGCCGCGTCTGGAGTCCGTCTCGGCGGTCTCCTGGGCCGGTCCCAGCCGGCTCGTCGTGGTCGGCACGGAGGCCGGGGGCGTGGAGCAGGTCCGGTACATCCAGACGGACGGCTCGACGTCGGCCACGTCCGTGCTGCCCGGCCTCAACGAGGTCAAGGAGGTCGCCGCGCCGCACGACGACCGGTCGCCGGTCGTGGCGAACTCGCAGAGCGACGGCATCGTGCGGCTGGCGACCGGCGCGAGCTGGCAGCCGATGATCAAGGCCGGCGCGTCGCCCGTCTACCCGGGGTAGCCGGGGGTCGTCACTCGTCCGGGTGGGCCCACTCCGTTGCACCGGATTCGAACAGCCCGGTGGGTGGCACGGAGGGCCGTGAACGCCCGTCGGGCGGGGCCGGCGACAGGGGTTTTCCACAGGGGTGGCCGGATTCCCCGGACCGGCGCACAGTGGGGTCATGCAGGGCTGGTGGCGCGAGATCGCCGGGCTGGTGCTGCCGGTCGCCTGCGGAGGCTGCGGCAGCCCCCGTACGCCGCTGTGCGCGTCCTGCGCCCGGGCGTTGCACGGTTCGGCCGCGCGCCGGGTGCGGCCGACGCCTGCGCCCGCCGGGCTACCGGCCGTCCATGCCGCCGCGCCGTACGAAGGCCCGGTGCGCGCCGTGCTGCTCGCCCACAAGGAACGCGGTGCGCTGGGGCTCGCGGGACCCCTGGGGACGGCACTGGCCGGGGCCGTGCGGGCCGCTGCCGGCCCGTCTGAGGCCTCCGGGGCCCGCCCCCTTCTCCTGGTGCCGGTGCCCTCCTCGCGACGCTCCGTACGGGCGCGTGGCCACGATCCGACCCGCCGGATCGCGCGGGCCGCCGCGGCCGGGCTGAGGCGCTCCGGACGGCCGGCGCGGGTGCTCCCCGTGCTGCGCCAGTGCCGTGAGGTGGCCGACCAGTCCGGGCTCGGCGCACACGCCCGGAGCGTCAACATGCGCGGCGCCCTGGAAGTCGTCCCCGGCGCCGAACGGCTGCTCGGGGACGGGCCGGTGGTGCTCGTCGACGACCTGATGACCACCGGCGCCTCGCTCGCGGAGGCCGCGAGGGCACTGAGTGCCGTTCATGCTGCGTTCACCGACGGATTCACCCGGTCGGGGGCGGCTGTCGTGGCCGCCGTTCCCCGTCCGTTCGAAATAAACCGGAACTACCGGGGAACACGCAACGTTGCAGGTGGTGAGAGGGGAAAAGCACCTCTTCGGAGGTAAGTGCTGATAGCAGGTGCCGACACCCGTCCGAGCGAGCTATGTTCGGGTGAGAGGAAAGCGAATGCTACTCCTCGGCGAAAGCACGAGTGCGCCTACAGGACAGGAGTTCAAGGCGAATTAACCTCTCGTCGGTGGGGTGGGGATCTTGCCGACTGGGGAGGAGGAGGGTCAAAGTCGCCAGTCCGAAGCTCCGGCCATCGACCGGGGCTTGGTGCAAAGGGAGATGCTCAGCGGCAGCAGAGCCGACCTGAGCGATCCGGGAACGGAGTTCTGCGTGGACATCGTCGTCAAGGGCCGCAAGACCGAGGTGCCCGAGCGGTTCCGCAAGCACGTGGCCGAGAAGCTGAACCTGGAGAAGATCCAGAAGCTCGACGGCAAGGTGATCAGCCTCGACGTCGAGGTGTCCAAGGAACACAACCCGCGGCAGGCCGACCGGTCCGACCGCGTGGAGATCACCGTCCATTCCCGAGGCCCGGTCATCCGGGCGGAAGCAGCAGCAGGCGACCCGTACGCAGCGCTCGACCTCGCCCACGGCAAGCTCGAGGCCCGGCTGCGCAAGCAGCACTCGAAGAGGTCCACGCGCCGCGGCAACGGACGGCTGTCGGCGGCCGAAGTACCCGAGGTGGTCCCGGACGTCGCCACCCTGAACGGAAGCGGCGAGCCGGTACCCACGGAGGAGTTGGACGGTGTGCCCACCACGATGATGGGCAGCGTCGAGGTGAAGGGCGAAGGGCCGCTGGTGGTCCGGGAGAAGACCCACAAGGCCGCCCCCATGACGCTCGACCAGGCGCTCTACGAGATGGAGCTGGTCGGACACGACTTCTACCTGTTCGTCGACTCCGACAACAAGCAGCCCAGCGTGGTCTACCGCCGACACGCGTACGACTACGGCGTGATCCACCTGGAGTCCGACCCGCTCGCCGGGGAGGACGCCGGCGGAGCCGGCGGAGCGCTCGGCGGCTGACGGCCGCCGACCCCACACAAACCCTCTCGGTGCCCCTGGAGCGCCCCGTGCGCCCCCAGGGGCACCCTCGTGCGACCGCGGGATCAGCGGGCTGTCGCCCGGGCATGGAATCATGGCCAGCACGCCAACCGGTGGTCCACGGACTGCGGTTGGCCGACCGAACACGTACTTCAGGCCACGGCCTTCAGGGGGCGGAACGATGGCGGACAGCTTCGGGCCGGTGCACGGCGGGCGGATGCCCGACGGCGCGGCCACCCCGGAGGGACGGGATCCGGACAGCGGGGGGTCCCGCAAGGAGCCGATTCGCGTCCTGGTGGTGGACGACCATGCCCTGTTCCGCAGAGGTCTGGAGATCGTGCTCGCCCAGGAGGAGGACATCCAGGTCGTCGGCGAGGCCGGGGACGGCGCGGAGGCCGTCGACAAGGCCGCCGACCTGCTGCCGGACATCGTGCTGATGGACGTGCGGATGCCCAAGCGCGGCGGCATCGAGGCGTGCACCTCCATCAAGGAGGTGGCCCCCAGCGCGAAGATCATCATGCTGACGATCAGCGACGAGGAGGCGGACCTCTACGACGCGATCAAGGCGGGCGCGACGGGCTACCTGCTGAAAGAGATCTCCACCGACGAGGTCGCCACCGCGATTCGCGCGGTCGCCGACGGGCAGTCCCAGATCAGTCCGTCGATGGCGTCGAAACTCCTCACCGAGTTCAAGTCGATGATCCAGCGCACCGACGAGCGCCGGCTGGTGCCGGCGCCCCGGCTGACCGACCGGGAACTGGAAGTGCTCAAACTGGTCGCCACCGGAATGAACAACCGGGACATCGCCAAGGAGTTGTTCATTTCCGAGAACACGGTGAAGAACCACGTCCGGAACATCCTGGAGAAGCTGCAGCTGCACTCCCGGATGGAGGCCGTGGTCTACGCGATGCGGGAGAAGATCCTCGAGATCCGCTGACCTGCCGATCCGGTGAACCGCTGATGCTCGGCCGCCGCGGAGGGCCCGTCGCTGTCAGTCCAGGGCGGCGACCAGCGCGGCCGCCAGCTCGGGGCGGTTCACCTGCTCGACGCGGACGGCGTCGCAGCCCACCCACTCGGCCGCCTCGCGCAGCGCCCGGGCCATCGGCTCGACCGCCTTCGGGGTGTCCAGGGACACCTGGCGGGCCACCAGCGTGCGCCCCTCGCGCGCCGGGTCGACCCGGCCGAGCAGCTTCCCTCCGGCGAGCAGCGGCATCGCGAAGTAGCCGTGCACCCGCTTCTGCTTCGGCACGTACGCCTCCAGGCGGTGCGTGAAGCCGAAGATCCGCTCCGTGCGCGCCCGCTCCCAGATCAGCGAGTCGAACGGCGAGAGCAGCGTCGTACGGTGCCGGCCGCGCGGCTCGGACGCCAGCGCCGCCGGGTCCGCCCAGGCGGGCTTGGACCAGCCGGCCACCGTCACCGGCACCAGACCCGAGTCGGCCACCACCGCGTCGAACTGCTCGGCCTTGAGGCGGTGGTAGTCGGCGATGTCCGCCCGGGTGCCGACGCCGAGCGCCTCACCGGCCTGCCGTACGAGCCGGCGCACGCACTCGGCGTCGTCCAGCTCGTCGTGCAGCAGCGCGGCCGGCACGGCCCGCTCGGCCAGGTCGTACACCCGCTTCCAGCCGCGCCGCTCGACGCAGACCACCTCGCCGTACATCAGCGCCCGCTCGACGGCGACCTTGGACTCGGACCAGTCCCACCACTCGCCCTTGTTCTTCGCGCCGCCCAGCTCCGTCGCCGTCTGCGGCCCCTCGGCGCGCAGCTGCTTGATCACCGCGTCGTACGCGCTGTCCGCGAGCTCGTGGCCCCAGTGCGGCCGGGTGCGGTAGGCGCGGCGGCGGAAGGCGAAGTGCGGCCACTCCTCGACGGGCAGGATGCAGGCCGCGTGCGACCAGTACTCGAAGGCGTGCGTCTGCGTCCAGTACGCGTCCTCGACCGTGGTCCGGCCCACCGCGCCCAGGCGCGCGTACGGGATCAGCTCGTGCGAGCGGGCCAGCACCGAGATCGTGTCCAGCTGGACCGCGCCAAGGTGCCGCAGCACGCCCCGCACTCCGCCGCGCCGGTCCGGGGCGCCCAGGAAGCCCTGGGCGCGCAGCGCGATCCGGCGGGCTTCGTCGGCGGACAGTTCGGCGGCGGGGCGCGGCTGCGGCACGGTCGTCATGTCTCGCACCCTAGGCGCCGGCACTGACAGTCAGGGGCGGGCCGGAAGGTACGGCAGGGGGGACGGCAGCCCGAGGTCCGACGGGAGCAGGGCGCCGACCCAGCAGTCCCGCAGCGTGCCCTTGTTCGCGATGCCCGCCCGCAGCACGCCCTCCATGGTGAAGCCGGCCTTCTCCACGACGCCGCGCGAGGGCGCGTTGCCGACCTCGGCCCGCCATTCCAGGCGGGTGCAGCCGAGGGAGGTGAAGGCCCAGCGGGCCAGGCCGAGCACGGCCTCGGTCATGTAGCCGCGGCCCCGGTGCTCCTTGTCCGTCCAGAAGCCGATCTCCCAGGTCCCCGCGTTCGGGTGGTGCAGGCCGGCGGCCGCCACCGGCCGGCCTCCGTCGCGCAGGCGCACGGCGAAGTTGTACTCGGAGTCGCTGCGCCAGCCGTCCGGGACCATGCCGTTCAGGAAGTACTCGGCGTCGCTCCGGGCATAGGGCGAGGGGACTGTCGTCCAGCGCTGGATGTCGGGATCCTGGCAGCTCGCGTGCACCGCCTCGGCGTCCTCGGGGACGAAGGCGTCCAGCAGCAGACGGTCGGTGGTCAGCGTCACGGGCTCCATGACGGGATTGTGGTCGTGCCGCGGAGCGTGTGCGAACACTTTTCGGACTTGCGGCACCTTCCGCGCGCCTTGTGCGTTCTCTTTCCGGGCGGCAGTTCGCATCGAGGCCGGTGGCCCTCCCTGCGCGGCGGCCTCCTCGCTTACGATGGCCGGTGCGGCGGGGTCCACCTGCCGCGCCCGTGCCAGTGTCCATGACAAGACCCAGTGCCAGGCCCGATCGGCAAGGAGACCAACCTCAGTGTCCGTCTTCAACAAGCTCATGCGTGCAGGCGAAGGCAAGATCCTGCGCAAACTGCACCGCATCGCGGACCAGGTCAACTCCATCGAAGAGGATTTCGTCAACCTCTCCGACGCCGAGTTGCGGGCGCTCACCGACGAGTACAAGGAGCGCTACGCCGACGGCGAGAGCCTGGACGACCTGCTCCCCGAGGCCTTCGCCACCGTCCGCGAGGCGGCCAAGCGCGTCCTCGGCCAGCGCCACTACGACGTCCAGCTCATGGGCGGCGCCGCGCTGCACCTCGGCTACGTCGCCGAGATGAAGACCGGTGAGGGCAAGACCCTCGTCGGCACCCTCCCGGCGTACCTCAACGCACTGTCCGGCAAGGGCGTGCACATCATCACGGTCAACGACTACCTGGCCGAGCGCGACTCGGAGATGATGGGCCGCGTCCACCGCTTCCTGGGCCTGGACGTCGGCTGCATCCTCGCCAACATGACCCCGGCGCAGCGCCGTGAGCAGTACGCCTGCGACATCACGTACGGCACGAACAACGAGTTCGGCTTCGACTACCTGCGCGACAACATGGCCTGGTCGTCGGAGGAGCTCGTCCAGCGCGGCCACAACTACGCCTGTGTCGACGAGGTCGACTCGATCCTCGTCGACGAGGCCCGTACGCCGCTGATCATCTCCGGCCCGGCCGACCAGGCCACCAAGTGGTACGGCGACTTCGCGAAGCTGGTCACCCGCCTCGTCAAGGGCGAGCCCGGCAACCCGCTGAAGGGCATCGAGGAGACCGGCGACTACGAGGTCGACGAGAAGAAGCGCACCGTCGCCATCCACGAGGCCGGCGTCGCCAAGGTCGAGGACTGGCTGGGCATCGACAACCTGTACGAGTCGGTGAACACCCCCCTCGTCGGATACCTGAACAACGCCATCAAGGCGAAGGAACTGTTCA
Organism: Streptomyces sp. NPDC048604; assembly: GCF_043199435.1. Taxonomy (NCBI): domain Bacteria; kingdom Bacillati; phylum Actinomycetota; class Actinomycetes; order Kitasatosporales; family Streptomycetaceae; genus Streptomyces; species Streptomyces sp. NPDC048604. Next base: position 293,897 of record NZ_JBICVX010000010.1, on the reverse strand, counting down.
AGAAGGACAAGGACTACGTCGTCATCGACGGCGAGGTCATGATCGTCGACGAGCACACCGGCCGTATCCTCGCCGGCCGCCGCTACAACGAGGGCATGCACCAGGCGATCGAGGCGAAGGAAGGGGTGCAGATCAAGGACGAGAACCAGACCCTCGCCACGATCACCCTGCAGAACTTCTTCCGCCTCTACGACAAGCTCTCCGGCATGACCGGTACGGCCATGACCGAGGCCGCCGAGTTCCACCAGATCTACAAGCTGGGCGTCGTCCCGATCCCGACCAACCGGCCCATGCAGCGCAAGGACCAGCCGGACCTGATCTACCGGACCGAGGTCGCCAAGTTCGCGGCGGTCGTCGACGACATCGCGGAGCGCCACGAGAAGGGCCAGCCGATCCTCGTCGGCACCACGTCCGTCGAGAAGTCCGAGTACCTCTCGCAGCAGCTCGCCAAGCGCGGCGTGCCGCACGAGGTGCTCAACGCCAAGCACCACGAGCGCGAGGCCGCGATCGTCGCCCAGGCCGGCCGCCGGGGCGCCGTCACCGTCGCCACGAACATGGCCGGCCGCGGTACGGACATCAAGCTCGGCGGCAACCCGGACGACCTCGCCGAGGCCGAGCTGCGCCAGGCGGGCCTGGACCCGGTCGAGCACGTCGAGGAGTGGGCCGCGGCCCTGCCCGGCGCCCTGGAGCGGGCCGAGAAGGCCGTCAAGGCGGAGTTCGAGGAGGTCAAGGACCTCGGCGGGCTGTACGTGCTGGGCACCGAGCGCCACGAGTCCCGCCGTATCGACAACCAGCTGCGCGGCCGTTCCGGCCGTCAGGGCGACCCGGGCGAGTCCCGCTTCTACCTCTCCCTCGGCGACGACCTGATGCGCCTGTTCAAGGCCGCGATGGTCGAGCGCGTGATGGCCATGGCCAACGTGCCGGACGACGTCCCGATCGAGAACAAGATGGTCACCCGCGCCATCGCCTCCGCCCAGTCCCAGGTCGAGGGCCAGAACTTCGAGACGCGCAAGAACGTCCTGAAGTACGACGAGGTCCTCAACCGGCAGCGCGAGGTCATCTACGGCGAGCGCCGCCGCGTCCTGGAGGGCGAGGACCTGCACGAGCAGGTGCAGCACTTCATGGACGACACGATCGACGACTACATCCGCCAGGAGACCGCCGAGGGCTTCGCGGAGGAGTGGGACCTCGACCGGCTGTGGAACGCGTTCAAGCAGCTCTACCCGGCCAAGGTCACGATCGACGAGCTGGAGGACGCGACCGGCGACCGCGCCGGGCTCACCGCCGACTTCATCGGCGAGTCGATCAAGGACGACATCCACGAGCAGTACGAATCCCGTGAGCAGCAGCTCGGCTCGGACATCATGCGCGAGCTGGAGCGCCGCGTGGTGCTGTCCGTGCTCGACCGCAAGTGGCGCGAGCACCTCTACGAGATGGACTACCTCCAGGAGGGCATCGGTCTGCGCGCGATGGCGCAGAAGGACCCCCTGGTCGAGTACCAGCGCGAGGGCTTCGACATGTTCTCCGCGATGATGGAGGGCATCAAGGAGGAGTCCGTCGGCTACCTGTTCAACCTGGAGGTCCAGGTCGAGCAGCAGGTCGAGGAGGTCCCGGTCCAGGACGCCGCGGAGAAGACCTCGCTGGCCAAGGAGGGCGCCCCGGCGGGCGGCCGTCCGGAGATCCGCGCCAAGGGCCTGGACGCGCCGCAGCGCCCGGACCGGCTGCACTTCTCCGCGCCCAAGGTCGACGGCGACGGCTCGGTCGTCGAGGGCGACTGGGCGTCGGACGAGGCCGCGGGCGGCGAGGGGATGACCCGCGCGGAGCGCCGCAAGGCTCAGAAGGGCGGCGGCCGGCGCCGCAAGAAGTAAGCCGTAGGCCCTGGTGAGGGCCACCCTGGAGGGGTCGGGCACCCGTGGTACGGGCCGCCCGGCCCCTCCGGCTTTCCCAGGCCTTCGCCGGCGTCCCCGTGGTCGTCAGGCGCGCGGGCCGCGGGACTGGGCCGGGACGCGGGGCGGGAGGTCGTCCAGCTCCACGGCGGAGCAGCGCCAGCGGTGGTCGGGGGCCGGCCGCTCCAGGCGGAAGGCCATGGCCCGTACGCGCTCGCCGGCGGCCACGATCGCGGAGACCTCCATGACCGTGGTGTCGGCCTGCACGCGACAGCGGCGCAGGACCGGCCGTACGCCGCCGAAGGGGACGTCCGGGGCCAGCCGGACCAGCTGCTCGTACGCGGGGCCCACGGTCTGGCCCAGCATCCAGTGCACCGGGCGCTCGCCGCTCAGGACGGCGAGCAGCCGCTCGGCGAACAGCGCGTACGGGGGCAGGGCCCGCAGGGGCGCGCGGCGGAGCCCGTCGCCGGGGCGCAGGCCGCCCGGGCGGACGTTGCCCGGGCCGGTGGTGGTGCGGGGGCGGGTGCTGCGAGGGCGGGTGGAGCCGGTCATGGTGGGGGTCCCCGATTCCGTCGCGCCCGGCGAGGGATACCGGGCGGTAACTTCTGTTGGGGATCTTGTACGGGCGGGCCGCGAGGGCCTGCAAGGCGCACACCGGGCCGGCAGGGCGACCGGCGGATTCACCTATCAGAGTGAGACCGGCCCGCTCCGGGCGTCGCGACGGGCGGACGGACCAGGTGAGCGGCCACGCACCGGTGGACGGGCCCGCGCGGGCTCCGCAGCCCCGAAAGGGGACCTGCGCACGTATCCTGAGGGCGTTTCCGACTACGAAAGCGGCCAGCCATGCGCGTCTACGTCCCCCTGACCCTCCCCGGACTCGCACAGGCGCACAAGACCGGCGAACTCGGCCCCGGCCCGCTGACCGCCTACGCCGTCACCCCCGCCCTGCGGGAGTGGTACGTCTCCGACGACATCGAGGAACTCGAGTACGCGGCGCTCAACCGGGCCGCGGCCGCGTCGCTGCGGCTGCTGGCGGGGGACCCCGCGGCCGCGCGCCGCCGGGTCGTCGTCGCCGTGGACGTACCGGACCGGGAGGCGGTCGTCGACCCCGACCGCGGGCTCGACGCGTCCGCGCTCGGCGAGGTCCGGATCGCCGCCGCGGTGCCGCTGGCCAAGGCGGCCGCGGTGCACGCCGACGCGGACGACGCCGAGACCGACGTCACCGCCGCGGCGGACGCGCTCGGCGCGGCGGACCAGGGCGACGACGACGCCCGGTTCACCGTGGACGGGGCGGAGGACCACGAGCTGCTCTGGTACGGCGTGCAGGAGATTCCCGGGCTGCTCGCCTGACGGAAAGCCGGTGGGAACCGGGCTGTCGGAGGCGGGCTGTACGGTTTCAGGTCATGGGGAAGCACCTGGTCTGGGACTGGAACGGCACGCTGCTCGACGACATCCACGCGGTCATCGGGGCGACGAACGCGGCCTTCGAGGAGCTCGGCCTCGAACCGATCACGCTGGAGCGGTACCGCGAGCTGTACACGGTGCCGGTGCCGAAGTTCTACGAGCGGCTGATGGGGCGGCTGCCCACGGACGCGGAGTGGGTCGTCATGGACGACGCGTTCCACCAGCACTACTGGGCTCGGGCGGATGCCTGCGGGCTCATGGCGGGGGCGGCGGAGCTGCTCGCGGAGCGGCAGGCGGCGGGGCGGACGCAGTCGCTGCTGTCCCTGGCCCCGCACGACCGGCTGATACCGATCGTGCGGCGGCACGGCATCGAGGAGCGGTTCGTCCGGGTGGACGGGCGGCTCGACGCGTCGACGTCGGGCAAGGCGGGGCACATGGTGCGGCATGTGGAGGCGCTGGGGGTTGCGCCGTCGAGTGTCGTCGTCATCGGGGATGCGGCGGATGACGCTGTTGCGGCGGCGCATGTGGGGGCGAAGGCTGTGCTCTTCACGGGCGGCTCGCACAGCCGGGCCTCGCTCGCGCGGGTGGGTGTGCCGGTGGTGGATTCGTTGGCGGAGGCGGTTGCCGTCGCGGACGAGCTGGCCTAGCCCGCCCGCGAGTTGCCGGGTGCGGCCCCGGTGGGTGGTTTGTGCCCAGCCGTCCCTCCCCCAAGGACTTCGTCCAGGGGGACCCCCACTGCGGGACGATTGCCCACAAACCACCGGCGGACGGCGGGTGCCGCCCACAAACCACCAGCGCCGGAGCCGGCCTCAGGTCTTGGTGCGCAAGATCTTCAGGAACTCTCGCATCCAGGTGGGGTGGTCCGGCCAGGCCCTTGAGGAGACCAGGACGCCGTCCACGACCGCTTCCGTGTCCTGGAAGGTGGCGCCGGCGGCCTGCATGTCGGGTTCCAGGGCCGGGTACGCCGTGACGCGGCGGCCCTCCAGGCCGCCCACCGCGGCCGTCAGCAGGGGGCCGTGGCAGATCTGGGCCACCGGCTTGTCCGCGTCGAAGAAGGCCTTGAGGATCTTCCGCAGCTCCAGGTCGTTGCGGAGGTACTCCGGCGCGCGGCCGCCCGGGATCACCAGGGCGACGTAGTCCGCCGGGGCCACCTCGGAGAACGCCAGGTCGGCCGGCCAGGTGTAGCCGGGCTTCTCCGTGTACGTGTCGTAGCCCGGCTCGAAGTCGTGCACCACGAAGCGCAGCTGCTTGCGCGTCGGGGCCGCGATGTGGACCTCGTACCCCTCCTCCTGGAGCCGTTGGTACGGGTAGAGGACTTCCAGCGATTCCGCCGCGTCCCCGGTCACGATCAGGATCTTCGGTGTCATGTGACGCCTCCCGGACTCTCGGTGCCGCCCTGCCACAAGGACATGTGTCGCTGTCCAGAACGTCAAACTTCGCCCCCTGCTTTTGTACACATACGGCTCATGACGATCCAGGGGTCCGGAGCGATAGGCTTTTCCCGTGATCAGCGCCATACGCCGAGGGGGCAGCGAAGCCCCCGGCCCGCGCCCGGAGTGCCACCGCGCCCGGGCGAGCAGGGCGATCGCTGATCTTCTCCGTCCCGTGCCCTCGCCGAAAATGGCCGATAAAGCACCGGACATCTCTCATCACGGCCTAACGTCGACCACGAGCGGGCACCCCGCGTCGCGGCGTTGTGCCATTTCTTCCACCGACGTCACGCAACGGCGCGCGACAGGAGCCAGAGGACATGCAGACCAAGCTGGACGAAGCCAAGGCCGAGCTGCTCACGAGGGCCGCCCGGGTAGCTGAGAACAGCCCGGTCGGGGGGCGACTTCCGACGGGCCCGGAGGGCGGGGAGCGCCCGGACCGGGACACCCTGTTCGCGTACCTCCAGCGCTACTACCTGCACACCGCCCCCGAGGACCTGCAGGACCGCGAACCGGTGGACCTCTACGGCGCCGCGATGTCGCACGCGCGGCTGGCCGAGAACCGTCCCCAGGGCACCGCGAACGTCCGCGTGCAGACCCCCACCCAGGACGAGAACGGCTGGACGTCCAGCCACTCCGTGGTCGAGGTCGTCACCGACGACATGCCCTTCCTGGTCGATTCCGTCACCAACGAGCTGTCCCGCCAGGGCCGCGGCATCCACGTGGTGATCCACCCGCAGATCGTCGTCCGCCGCGACGTCACCGGCAAGCTCATCGAGGTGCTCACCGGCGAGCCCAAGGGCGAGCTGCCGCACGACGCGGTCACCGAGTCCTGGATCCACGTCGAGATCGACCGCGAGACCGACCGCGCCGACCTCAAGCAGATCACCTCCGACCTGCTGCGCGTCCTGTCCGACGTCCGCGAGACCGTCGAGGACTGGGAGAAGATGCGCGACGCCGCGCTGCGCATCGCCGAGGGCCTGCCCGAGGAGCCGGTCGCCGACGACCTGCGCCCCACCGAGGTGGACGAGGCCCGCGAGTTGCTGCGCTGGCTGTCCGCCGACCACTTCACCTTCCTCGGCTACCGCGAGTACGAGCTGGTCAACGGTGACGCCCTGACGGCCGTCCCCGGCACCGGCCTCGGCGTGCTGCGCTCCGACCCGCACCACAGCGGCGACGACCACCACGCCCACCCGGTCTCGCAGTCCTTCAGCCGGCTGCCCGCCGACGCCCGCGCCAAGGCGCGCGAGCACAAGCTGCTGATCCTGACCAAGGCCAACAGCCGGGCGACCGTGCACCGGCCCTCGTACCTCGACTACATCGGCGTCAAGAAGTTCGACGCGCAGGGCAACGTCGTCGGGGAGCGCCGCTTCCTCGGCCTGTTCTCCTCGGCCGCGTACACCGAGTCCGTCCGCCGCGTCCCGGTCATCAGCCGCAAGGTCGCCGAGGTCCTGGAGGGCGCCGGCTTCTCGCCGAACAGCCACGACGGCCGCGACCTGCTGCAGATCCTCGAGACCTACCCGCGCGACGAGCTGTTCCAGACCCCGGTCGACGAGCTGCGCTCCATCGTCACCTCCGTCCTCTACCTGCAGGAACGCCGCCGGCTGCGGCTCTACCTGCGCCAGGAGGAGTACGGCCGCTTCTACTCGGCCCTCGTCTACCTGCCGCGCGACCGGTTCAACACCACGGTCCGTGAGCGGCTGACGGACATCCTCAAGGAGGAGCTCGACGGCACCAGCGTCGACTTCACCCTGATGAGCACCGAGTCGGTGCTGACCCGGCTGCACTTCGTGGTGCGCGTCGCGCCCGGCACCGAGCTGACCCACCTGTCCGACTCCGACAAGGAGCGCATCGAGGCCCGGCTCGCCGACGCCGCCCGCTCCTGGGCCGACGGCTTCGGCGAGGCGCTCAACGCCGAGTTCGGCGAGGAGCGCGCCGCCGAGCTGCTGCGCAGCTACGGCAACGCGTTCTCCGAGGGCTACAAGGCCGACCACTCGCCGCGCGCCGCCGTCGCCGACCTGGTCCACCTGGAGCAGCTCAAGAGCAGCGGCCGGGAGTTCGCGCTCTCGCTGTACGAGCCCGTGGGCAGCGGCCCCGGCGAGCGCCGCTTCAAGATCTACAAGTCCGGACCGCAGGTCTCCCTCTCCGCCGTCCTGCCGGTGCTCAACCGGCTCGGCGTCGAGGTCGTCGACGAGCGCCCGTACGAGCTGCGCTGCGCGGACCGGACGAACGCCTGGGTGTACGACTTCGGTCTGCGGATGCCCACCGCCAACGGCGACTACCTGGGCGACGACGCCCGCGAGCGGTTCCAGGAGGCGTTCTCCGCGACCTGGACGGGTGAGGCCGAGAACGACGGCTTCAACGCGCTGGTGCTGTCCGCCGGTCTCGGCTGGCGGGAGGCGATGGTGCTGCGCGCCTACGCCAAGTACCTGCGGCAGGCCGGCTGGGCCTTCAGCCAGGACTACATGGAGGACACCCTCCGCAACAACGTCCACACCACGCGGCTGCTGGTCTCGCTGTTCGAGGCGCGGATGTCGCCGGAGCGCCAGCGCGCCGGCACCGAGCTGACCGACGGCCTCCTGGAGGAGCTGGACGGCGCCCTGGACCAGGTCGCCTCCCTCGACGAGGACCGCATCCTGCGCGCCTTCCTCACCCTGATCAAGGCCACGCTGCGGACCAACTTCTTCCAGAAGGGCGCCGACGGCACCCCGCACTCCTACGTGTCGATGAAGTTCGACCCGCAGGCCATCCCGGACCTGCCGGCCCCGCGCCCGGCGTTCGAGATCTGGGTGTACTCGCCGCGCGTCGAGGGCGTGCACCTGCGCTTCGGCAAGGTCGCCCGGGGCGGCCTGCGCTGGTCCGACCGCCGTGAGGACTTCCGTACCGAGATCCTCGGCCTGGTCAAGGCGCAGATGGTGAAGAACACCGTCATCGTGCCGGTCGGCGCCAAGGGCGGCTTCGTCGCCAAGCAGCTGCCGGACCCGTCCGTGGACCGGGACGCCTGGCTGGCCGAGGGCGTCGCCTCGTACAAGACCTTCATCTCGGCGCTGCTCGACATCACCGACAACCTCGTCGGCGGCGAGGTCGTGCCGCCGGCCGACGTGGTCCGCCACGACGAGGACGACACGTACCTCGTGGTCGCCGCCGACAAGGGCACCGCCACCTTCTCCGACATCGCCAACGGCGTCGCCGAGGAGTACGGCTTCTGGCTCGGCGACGCGTTCGCCTCAGGCGGCTCGGCCGGTTACGACCACAAGGGCATGGGCATCACGGCCCGCGGCGCGTGGGAGTCCGTGAAGCGGCACTTCCGCGAGCTGGGCCACGACACCCAGACCGAGGACTTCACGGTCGTCGGCGTCGGCGACATGTCCGGCGACGTGTTCGGCAACGGCATGCTGCTCTCCGAGCACATCCGCCTGGTCGCCGCCTTCGACCACCGGCACATCTTCATCGACCCGAACCCGGACGCGGCCACCGGCTACGCCGAGCGCCGCCGCCTGTTCGAGCTGCCGCGCAGCTCCTGGGCCGACTACGACACCGACCTGCTGTCCGCGGGCGGCGGCATCCACCCGCGCACCGCCAAGTCGATCCCCGTCAACGCGCACATGCGGGCCGCCCTCGGCATCGAGGAGGGGGTCACCAAGATGACCCCCGCCGAGCTGATGAAGACCATCCTGCAGTCGCCCGTCGACCTGCTGTGGAACGGCGGCATCGGCACGTACGTGAAGTCCTCCGCCGAGTCCAACGCGGACGTCGGCGACAAGGCCAACGACGCCATCCGCGTCGACGGCCAGGACGTGCGCGCCAAGGTCGTCGGCGAGGGCGGCAACCTCGGCGCGACCCAGCTGGGCCGCATCGAGTTCGCCCGCACCGGCGGCCCCGAGGGCCTGGGCGGCAAGATCAACACCGACGCCATCGACAACAGCGCCGGCGTGGACACCTCCGACCACGAGGTCAACATCAAGATCCTGCTCAACGGGCTGGTCGCCGAGGGCGACATGACCGTCAAGCAGCGCAACAAGATCCTCGCGGAGATGACCGACGAGGTCGGCGCGCTGGTTCTGCGCAACAACTACGCCCAGAACACGGCCCTGGCCAACGCCGTCGCCCAGTCGCCGTCGCTGCTCCACGCCCACCAGCGCTTCATGCGCCGGCTGGGCCGCGACGGGGCCCTGGACCGCTCGCTCGAGTTCCTGCCCAACGACCGGCAGGTCCGCGAGCTGCTCAACACCTCCCGGGGCCTGAGCCAGCCGGAGCTCGCCGTGCTGCTCGCCTACACCAAGATCACGGTGGCGGACGAGCTGATCGGCACCGGCCTGCCGGACGACCCCTACCTGAAGGGTCTGCTGCACGCGTACTTCCCGACGCAGCTGCGCGAGAAGTTCCCCGAGGCCGTCGAGGGCCACCCGCTGCGCCGCGAGATCGTCACCACGATCCTGGTCAACGACACCGTCAACAGCGGCGGTTCGACCTTCCTGCACCGACTCCGCGAGGAGACCGGCGCGTCGATCGAGGAGATCGTCCGCGCGCAGACCGCCGCCCGCGCCATCTTCCGGCTCGGCGAGGTCTGGGACGCGGTCGAGGCGCTCGACAACAAGGTGCCGGCCGAGGTCCAGACCCGGATGCGGCTGCACTCGCGGCGTCTGGTCGAGCGCGGTACGCGCTGGCTGCTCGGCAACCGGCCGCAGCCGCTGGAGCTGGCCGAGACGATCGAGTTCTTCTCCGAGCGGGTCGAGCAGGTCTGGGCGAAGCTGCCGCAGCTGCTGCGCGGCTCGGACCTGGAGTGGTACGAGTCGATCCTCGAGGAGCTGACCTCCGTGGGCGTTCCCGAGGAGCTGGCCCTGCGGGTCGCGGGCTTCTCGTCCGCCTTCCCGACGCTCGACGTCGTCGCCATCGCGGACCGGACCGACAAGGACCCGCTGGCGGTCGCGGAGGTCTACTACGACCTCGGCGACCGGCTGCGGATCACGGAGCTGATGGACCGGATCATCGAGCTGCCCCGCAACGACCGCTGGCAGTCGATGGCCCGCGCCTCGATCCGCGAGGACCTGTTCGCCGCGCACGCCTCGCTCACCGCGGACGTGCTGTCGGCCGGCAACGGCACATCCACCCCGGAGGAGCGGTTCAAGGCCTGGGAGGAGAAGAACGCGGCGATCCTCGGCCGCGCGCGGACCACGCTGGAGGAGATCCAGGGCTCGGACGCCTTCGACCTGGCCAACCTGTCGGTGGCGATGCGGACGATCCGTTCGATGCTCCGCACGCACGGCTAGCCGACGGCCGCGACGGCCGGCTGCGGACAGACGCGGCCGGCGACGGCAGGCACGTCCGGCTGACGGCTGACTCTGCTCGTCACGCCGTCGCTCAAGGGCCCCCGCCAGTTCTCCGGCGGGGGCCTTTCGCGTGGACGGCGCTCAGCCCTTCGGCTCGCCGACCGACGTCCGCCACAGGGCGCGGCAGGCAAGGAAACCGGCCGCGAGCAGCAGCCCGTTGCGGGCGGTCAGCACGGCGAGCCCCGCCGGGGCGCCGGCGAGCACGTCCTCGTACAGGACGGGGTACGCGAGCGCGCTCAGCGCCGTCGCGGGCAGGAGCAGCAGGGCCGCCGGGCGCATCACGGTCTCCCGGCAGGTCAGGCAGACGGCGGCGAGGCCGAGCAGCCAGACCAGGTACTGGGGGCTGATCACCCGGCTGGTCAGGGTGAACAGCAGTACCGCGGCGAAGGCCGCGTCCAGCGGGGTCGCCGGGGTCCAGCGGCGGGCCCGCACCCGCCACACGACCAGCCAGCAGCAGGCGGCCAGGGTGGCGGACAGCGCGAGCACCCCGACGTACGAGATGTGCGGGCCGACGTACTCGAACGCGCCGTAGCGGTACTGGATCCGGCCCGGCCAGAGCCCGGCGGCGCGGGCCAGCGCGAGCACCGTGCCGCCGAGGGACTCGATCTGGACGCCCCGGGCGCCCTGCTGGAGCAGGAAGTCCAGGGAGTGCCGGAACAGCACGCCCAGGGTGATCAGCAGCGCGATCGCGGTGGAGCAGGCGGCCGTCCACGCCTCCCGGGTGGACCGGCCGCGGGGCGTGCCGATGAGGGTGAGCGCCGGCCAGACCTTGATCATCGCGCCGAGGCCGGCGAGCGCGCCGCCGAGGGCGGGCCGGGAGCGCAGCACGAGCAGGGCGATCACGGCGACCGCGGTGGTCTGGACGTCGTACCGGGCCAGCGGGATGTGCAGCAGCAGCGGCAGCCCGCAGACCCACATCCAGGCGCCGTGCGTGACGCGGTCGCTGTCGGCGCGGGCCAGGGCGAGGGCGACGACCGCGTCGGCGAGCAGGGTGAGGGCGACGAAGGCCTGGAAGTACGTGAGCCAGGGCAGTGCGGCGGGGGAGCCGATGACGAGGGCGGCGCCGGGCGGGTACTGCCAGGTGGGGTCGTCGGGCGGGAAGGTGCCGTGGGCCAGCCGGTCGTACCAGAGCCGGTAGAGCACGTGCACCTCGCGGCCGACGCCGCCGATGCCGAGGCTGTCCCGCCACAGCAGCACCAGCATGCCGAGCCGGGTCAGGACCCAGACGGAGGCGAGCGCGATGTGCGGCGTGTGGGTGGTGGCGACGTAGCTCGCGGAGGTGAAGCTCTCCGAGTCGAACGGCGAACGGGTCACCGACGGCGGAGGGGCGGTGGTGCGCCCGAGGGAACGGCTTCCGGCGCCGGTGCCGTGACCGGCGGCGCGACCGGACCGCAGTCCGCCGAACCCGCCGCCCGCGACGGCCTCCCGGGCCCGGCGCAGGGCGGAGGACCGGCGGGCGGGGGCGGACGGGCGCGGGGGAGCGTCCTCGGCCGGGTCGGTGGCGCCGGTCGTTTCGGGCGGGGCGGGTGGTGCGGGTGCGTGGGGCGGGTCGAGGGAGGCGTGCGTCGGGCCGGACGGGTCGAGGGGGTCGAGGGGGTCGAGGGGCGGTTCGGGCGGGGCGGCGGCGTGATCGTTCGTCATCAACGCCGCACTCTAGTCCGGTTCGCCCCTTAACTCCCGGTCTTCCCGGCCCGACTCCCGGTCCCGGCCGCCTTCTTGGTGAACTCCTCGTACGCCGCGACCACCTCCGCCGCCGGCCCGTCCATCCGCAGCGTGCCCGCCTCCAGCCACAGCGCCCGGTCACAGGTCCGGGTGATCGTCGAGTTGCTGTGGCTGACCAGGAACACCGTGCCCGCCTGGGCGCGCAGTTCGTCGATCCGCTCCTGGCTGCGGGCGCGGAACTTCGCGTCGCCGGTCGACAGCGCCTCGTCGATCAGCAGCACGTCGTGCGACTTGGCCGCGGCGATCGAGAAACGCAGCCGCGCGCCCATGCCGGAGGAGTACGTGCGCATGGGGCGGGAGACCGCGTCGTCCTTCTCGTTGATCCCCGAGAAGTCCACGATCTCCTGGTAGCGGGCCTCGATCTCGGCCCGGGTCATGCCCATCGCGAGCCCGCCGAGGATCACGTTCCGCTCGCCGGTCAGGTCGTTCATCAGGGCCGCGTTCACCCCGAGGAGGGCGGGCTGGCCCTGGGTGTAGACCTGGCCGCGGTTCACCGGGAGCAGTCCGGCGATCGCCTTGAGCAGCGTCGACTTGCCGGAGCCGTTCGAGCCGATCAGGCCGATCGCCTCGCCCCGGTACGCGGCGAAGCTCACGCCCTTGACCGCGTGGACCGTGCGGGCGGCGGGGCCGGGCCGGCGCGACAGGAGCCGGGTCAGTGCGGACACGGCGCCGGCCTGGGGGGCGCGGCCGCCCTGGACGGTGTACATGACGTGCGCGCCGTCGACGACGACGGTCGGGGTGCGTTCGGTGCGGTCAGCCACGGCCGTATGTCTCCTCTCCCTGCCAGAACCAGACGAAGCCGCCGACGAAGGCGAGCACGGCCCAGCCGGCGGCGAGCGCCCAGGCGTGCGGCGGCAACTGCGCCGCGGTGAAGCTGTCCACCAGGGCGTAGCGGACCAGGTCGATGAAGAGCGCGGCCGGGTTGGCCTGCAGCGCGTTGACGGCCGCGTCCGGGAGCCGGCCCGCCGCCTCGAGGTGGTGCAGCGACCACATGACGCCCGAGGCGTACATCCAGGTGCGCAGCACGAACGGCATCAGCTGCGAGACGTCCGGGGTGCGGGCGGCGAGCCGGGCCATCACCAGCGCGAGCCCGGTGTTGAACAGGGCCTGCAGGGCCAGGGCCGGGACGGCGAGCAGCCAGGTCGCGTCGGGGAACTCGCCGAAGCAGCACAGGATGACGGCCAGCGCGCCCAGCGAGAAGCCCAGCTGCTGGAGCTGCTGGAGCGCGAGCGCGACCGGGAGGCTCGCGCGGGGGAAGTGCAGGGCGCGGACCAGGCCCAGGTTCCCGCTGATGGCGCGGGTGCCGGCGAGGATCGACTGGGCGGTGAAGGTCCAGACGAAAACGCCGGTGAGCAGGAACGGCACGTAGTCCGGGACGCCGTGCCGGACGTCCATGATCACGCCGAAGATCACGTAGTAGACGGCCGCGTTGAGCAGCGGGGTCATCAGCTGCCACAGCTGGCCCAGCTTCGCCTGGCTGTACTGCGCGGTCAGCCGTGCGGTCGCGAAGGCGGCGATGAAGTGCCGGCGCGACCAGAGCTGCCGGACGTACGCGGGCAGGCCCGGCCGCGCGCCGCTCACCGCCAGACCGTGGCGCAGGGCGAGGGCGCGCAGGTCCTCGGCGGGCGGCGCCGCCACCGTCGGCGGGGTGTCGATGAGGGTCACGGGCTCGCTTTCGCTCGGCTGAACGGGACCTTCGTCGTCGGGACGGAACCGTCCGACGGAACGGGTGCGTATCGTCGTGACGTGAGCGTAGGCCTCCCCGACGTCGGAACGCAACCGTCTCGTCGTGACGTGGCCGTGGCTATCATCCTGTTCATGACCACACCCCCCGGTTCCGGAGCCCCCCGCCGCACCCCCGCCGGCGCGGCCGTGCTGCGCGAGGACGTCACCGACGCGATCCGCGCCGCCGTCTTCGAGGAACTGGCCGCCGTCGGCTTCGCCCGGATGTCGATCGAGGGCATCGCGCGCCGCGCGGGCGTGGGCAAGACCGCCGTCTACCGGCGCTGGAAGTCCAAGCTGTCCCTCGTCCTCGACCTCGTCGGCGCGGTCGCCGTCCGGGGCCTGCCCGCGCCCGGGACCGGCTCGCTGTACGGAGACGTCCGTGCCCTCCTGGAGGTCGCCGCGCACGCCCTGCGGCACCCGGTGGCCTCGCAGGTCATCCCCGACCTGCTGGTGGAGGCCCACCGGAACCCCGAGATCGCCGACGCCGTCAAGGCCGTGCTGCTCGACGGGCAGCAGGGCGTGGTGGCCCAGGTGGTGCGCGAGGCCGTGGCCCGCGGGGAGCTGCCCGAGGGCGCGGACCCGGACCGCGCCCTGGACCTGGTGGTCGGGCCGCTGTACTGGCGGCTGGTCGTCGTGCGCGGCGAGCTGCCGGCCGGGTACCTGGACGACCTCGCGCGCTCTGCGGTCGCCGCGCTCACGGCGTAGCCGCGTACCGCCGTACGGCGGCCGCGGCACCGCACGGCGGCCGTCGCACCGCGCCCGCTACGTCATCGCGCCTGGGCTACTTCACCGCGCCCGCCATCACGCCCGACACGAACTGCCGCTGGAAGGCGAAGAAGACCACCAGCGGGATCACCATCGACACGAACGCGCCCGGCGCGAGCACGTCGATGTTGTTGCCGAACTGCCTGACCTGCTGCTGCAGCGCCACCGTGATCGGCGGGGACTCCGAGTCCGCGAAGATCAGCGCGACCAGCATGTCGTTCCAGACCCACAGGAACTGGAAGATGCCCAGCGAGGCGATCGCCGGGCCGCCCAGCGGCAGCACCACCCGGGTGAACAGCCGCACCTCGCCCGCGCCGTCCAGCCGCGCGGCCTCCAGCAGCTCGCGCGGGATCTCCGCGAAGAAGTTGCGCAGCAGGAAGATCGCGAAGGGCAGACCGAACGCGGTGTGGAAGAGCACCACGCCGAACGTCGTCTCGAAGATGCCGAGCGTGCCGAACAGCCTGGACACCGGGACGAGCGCCACCTGCACCGGCACCACGAGCAGTGCCACCACCGCCAGGAACCACCAGTCGCGGCCCGGGAAGTCCAGCCAGGCGAAGGCGTACCCGGCGAGCGAGCCGATCACCACGACGAGGACGGTGGCCGGGACGGTGATCAGCACGGTCGAGAGGAGGGAGTCGGTGATGCGCGCGTCGCCGAGCAGCCCCGCGTAGTTCTCCGTGGTCAGCCGCGCCGGCGCGGTGAAGACCTCCCACCAGCCGCTCGACGCGATGTCGGAGGGGCTGCGCAGCGAGGACAGCAGCAGCCCGACGGTCGGCATCAGCCAGAACAGCCCGACGAGGACGAGGAAGACCCGCATCGCCCCGCCCGCCGCCCGCGCCGCGAGCCGCGAACCCAGTGACGCCGTGGGCGCGCCGCTCGTCGCCGTGGACGCGCGTGCACGCGTCCGCGTCGTGGTCGTCATCGCCGCCCCTCCCTTCGCATCCGGCGGATGTTGAAGGCCATCACCGGAAGCACCAGCAACAGCAGCAGCACCGCGATCGCCGAGCCGACGCCCAGGTCCGCGTCCGTGCCGAACGACGAGCGGTACAGCTGGAGCGCCAGCACGTTCGCGTCGTCCTGCGCCGAGCCGGGCGCGATGATGAACACCAGGTCGAAGACCTTCAGCACGTTGATCATCAAGGTCACCAGGACCACCGCGAGCACCGGCGCGAGCAGCGGCACCGTCACCCGCCGGAAGACCTGCCACTCGTTCGCCCCGTCGACCCGCGCCGCCTCCAGGAGTTCGCGCGGCACCGCCGCGAGCCCCGCCGCGATCAGCACCATCGCGAAGCCCGCCCACATCCACACGTAGCTGCCGATGACGGCAGGAGTGACCAGCGAGGGCCCCAGCCAGTGGACGCCGTTGTACTGCTCCCGGAAGTTGCTCTCCGGCAGCCGCAGCAGCGCCCCCTCGGCCGCCGCCGGCAGACGGAACGAGCCGTCCGCGCCGGCCGTCGCCGAGGCGACGACCTTCCCGTCCTTCACCGCCTCCACCCGCAGCCCCTTGAGCCCGAGTTCCTTCGGGTCCACGGCATTGGGTCTGCCGCCGCCGCCCCTGGTGAAGTCCAGCCAGGCCGTTCCGGTGATGCCGCCCGGTTCCGCCCCGGGCCGGACCGCCGGCCGGGCGCCCTGCGGCATCTGCGCCGGCGGGACGCCGACCAGCGGGAGCAGGGCCGGTTCGCCCGCGCGGACCGGGCTCTTCGTCACGTACCCGCCGTCGCCCGTCGCCTTCAGCGGATGGACGGGCAGCGGGCGCGCCTTCGGGAACACCGAGGACTCCGCGAACGTGTCGTGCACGCCCACCCAGACCGCGTTGGCGACCCCGCGGTCCGGGTCCTGCTCGTACACCAGCCGGAAGATGATGCCGGCGGCGAGCATCGAGATGGCCATGGGCATGAAGACGATCAGCTTGAACGCCGTGCCCCAGCGCACCCGTTCGGTGAGCACCGCGAAGATCAGGCCGAGCGCGGTGGCGACCGTCGGGGCGAACACCACCCAGATCGCGTTGTTCTCGACGGCTGTCAGGATCGTGTCGTCCGTGAACAGCTCGACGTAGTTGTCGAGTCCGGCGAAGGAGTCCCCGGACCTGTCGAAGAAGGACCGCTGGACCGAGTACCCGATCGGGTAGACCACGAGCGCGCCCAGCAGGACCAGCGCGGGGAGCAGGAAGCCCGCCGCGACGGCCCTGCGGGCGCCGGTCACGTTGTGCCGGACCGAGGACATGACGTCTGCGTCCGCCGGCTCAGTTCTTGTACGCCTTGGCCGCGTCGGCCTCCAGGCGCGCCTGGGTCCCCGCGACGTCCTCGGGGTTCTTCAGGAAGTCCTGCAGCGCCTTCCACTCGCCCTTGCCGGGCGTGCCGCCGAAGGACTGCGGCATCTGGTCCGACATGTCGAAGCGGAAGTCGTCGCCGGAGGCGATCAGCGCCTTGGCGATGGTGCGCAGCACGTCGTTCGGGTACGCGGCCGGGTCCAGCGCCTTGTTGGGGGAGAGGAAGCCGCCCTGCTTCGCCCAGATGCCCGCCGCGTCCGGCGAGGCCAGGAAGGTCAGCAGCGCCTGCGCGCCCTTGGTGTCCTTCAGCGCCACCGCCGCGTCGCCGCCGGTCACCACCGGGGCCGGGCCGGAGCCCACCGCCGGGAACGGGAACACCTTCGCGTCGGTGCCGAGCTTCGCCTGCGTCTGGCCGATGTTGACGGCCACGAAGTCGCCCTCGAAGACCATCGCGGCCTTCGGCTGGTCGCCGCCGCTGAAGGTCTGCGTGACGGAGACCGGGAACTCGGTCTGCAGCGCACCCGCCGCGCCGCCCGCGATCAGCTGCGGCTTGCCGAACAGCTCGCCGAGGGTGGTGAGGGCCTGAGCGACGGACGGGTCCGTCCACTTGATCTCGTGCTTGGCCAGCTGGTCGTACTTCTCCGGGCCCGCCTGGGAGAGGTAGACGTTCTCGAACCAGTCGGTGAGCGTCCAGCCGTCCGCGCCGCCGATCGAGACCGGGGTGACGCCGGACGCCGAGATCGTCTCGGCGGTGGCGAGGAAGTCCTTCCAGGTCTTCGGCTCGGCCGCGCCCGCGTTCTCGAAGGCGGCGTTGTTGTACCAGATCAGGGACTTGTTGGCGGCCTTGAAGTACACGCCGTACTGGGTGCCGTCGACGGTGCCGAGGTCCTGCCAGCCCTTGCCGTAGTTCTTGGCGAGCTGCGCCTTGGCGTCCGCGCCGAGCGGTTTGATCCACTTCTGCGCGGCGGCCTGCTGGATCGCGCCGACCTGCGGGAGCATCGCGATGTCCGGCGGGCTGCCGCCGGCGATCTTCGTACCGAGGAAGTTGACGATCGGGTCCTGCGCGGGGACGAAGGTGACCTCCGCGCCGGTCCGCTTCTCGAACTCGTCCAGGACCTTGGTGAAGTTCTCCTGCTCGGGGCCCGTCCAGACGGCCGCGACCTCGATCTTCTCGCCCTTGAGGGACGGTAAGGAGATGCCGGGGCCGTTGCTCGGCCCCGCCTTCGGCTCCTTCTCCGCGCCCTCGCCGCCACAGCCGGCGAGGCCGAGGGCGGCGGCCGTGGTGAGGGCGGTGATCGTGAGTGCGGCCTTGCGTGTACGAAGAGTTGTCCGCATTTCTGCCCCGTCTCTTTCGTGCGCGAGCTCGTCCCGTGCCGACAGGTCTACGCCGGGGGCACGGGGCCCGCAATACCGCGTTCGGGGTCGAACGGGGGATCGTGATCCGCTCGTGACGTGCCGTCAGCGCGGGCGGCCCCGGCGCGCGGGGCCGCCGTCAGGCGTGGTTCGCGGGGGTCAGCGGGGCCAGTGGGGCGGCGTTCACGGAGCGCGCGGCGCGGTCGAGCGCGGAGGCGAGCAGGGCGAGGTCCGTCGGCCCGTTGCCCAACTCGCGGACCGGGCGGCGGGAGGGCGGATCGCCCATCCGCTCCCACTCCAGCGGGACCACGGTCGGGCGGAGCGTCGCCGTGCGCGGGATGCGGCCCGTGACCCGGCCGCCCTGGAACGGCGTCACCCGCCCGTCCGGATGGCCGAGCCGGCCGCGGCCGGGCGCGGGGTCGTCCGGGCCGGCCGACGCCGGCGGGGCGTCCAGCACGATCCGCAGCCGCGCGCCGTGCGCCAGCTCGGTGTCCGCGGTGCGGTCCGGCCGGCCCGAGGTCGCCACCAGGTGCACCCCGAGCCGCTCCCCGTTGCGGGCGACGGCCTCCAGGGCCCGTACGACGGAGCCGGCCGCGGGCCTGCCGGGCGAGCCCAGGGCGGGCGCGACCAGCGCGTCGTAGTCGTCGACCAGGACCACCAGCCGCGGCAGCCCCGCGGCGTCGGCCCGGCCCCCCCGCTCGGCGTCCTGGGGCGAGGCCTGGCCCGGGATCCGCCCGCCGACCCGGTCGCCGGCGTCGGCGGACGGGTCGTACGCCCCGGGGTCGTACGCGCTCGCCCTCCGCGCCCGGGCGCTGGGCGTGTCGCCCAGGTCGGAGGCCGTGTCGTACGCGGGCGTGCGGGCCGTGCGCGTACTGGGGGCGTCGCCCACGTCGGCGGTGCGGAGGAGACGGCCGCTCGGGCGGTCGCCGAGGTCGGCGGCGGCGTCGTACGCGGCCGAGGCCGCGCCGGGGCGGGGGAGACGGCCGCTCGGGCGGTCGTCCACGTCCGCGCCCGGGTCGTACCCGCCGGCCCGCTGCCCCCGCGCCTGCGGAACGTCCGACCAGCGGGACGTGCGGGCGCTCGGACGGGACGTCAGGTCGTCGGGGCTGGTGCGGGCGTCGGGGACGCGCGGCTCCCGGGACGGCGCGCCCGCCGCGGCCAGCAGCTCCGCGCGGCGCTTCAGCTCCGCGCCGAGGGCCTGCGCGAACGCGCGCATCCGGACCGGGTCCGAGGCCACCAGATGCTCGGTGACGTGCGGCAGTTCTGTGCAGGGCGCGAGGCCCTCGCCGCGCTCGCCGCCCGCGCCGTCGACCAGCAGCAGCCCGAGCCGGTCCGGCCGGCCCGCCGCCGCCAGCGAGGCGGCGAGCGCGCGCAGCAGCTCCGTGCGGCCGCTGCCCGGCCCGCCCTCGATCAGCAGGTGCGGGCCCTCCTCGACGAGGTCCACGGCCACCGGCCCGTGCGGACCCGCGCCGAGCACCGCCGTGCCCTCGCCGGCGGCCGCCCAGCGGGCCATCAGCGAGGCCGGCGTGGCCCGGGCCAGCCCCAGCTCGTCCAGGAGCCGCGCCGACGGCGGCAGCGCCGTCGCCACCCGGGCGCCCCGCGGCGCGGCGGCCTCCGCCCGCAGCGGCGCCAGCGCGCGGGCGAACCGCTCGGCCCAGGCCGGCGACACCGCGTCGACCGCCGCCATCGTGCCGTGCCCGGCGGGGCGGCCGCCGGCCGTGCGCAGCAGCCGCAGCGCCGTCGCCACGTCGCCGCTCAGCAGGGCGGCCGCCCCGCACTCGCGGAACGGCAGCGCGGCCGCGCAGGCCGTCTCGTACGTCGCCGCCACCGGGGACGTCGGGGAGGCGGACGGGGCCTCGGCGAGGCAGATCAGATGGATGCCGGCCGCCGCGCCCGCGCCGGCAAGGCGCGCGGTGGTCTCGCGCAGCGCGGCCGAGCCGGGGTCGCCGTCCACGATCACGACCGTGCGCGGCCCTTCGTACCGGGCGGCGGCCTCGGCGACCGCCGGGCGGTCGGCGCTCGCCCAGCCCGGGCCGAGCGGGCCGTCGTCGAGCCGGCGGGTCAGCTCGGCCGTACGGGCGGCGGCCTGCTCGCGGTCGTACGCGAGCAGCAGCCGGCAGTCCTGGCCGTGCGCGGGCCTCAGGTGCGGCAGCCAGCCGAGCCAGCCCCAGGTCCGTCGCCGCTCCTCCAGCGGACGGGCCCGGTCCGCGGCGATCAGCACCAGCTCCAGATCGGCGGGGGAGTGCAGCGCGGCGAGCTGTGCCACGACGGAGCGTGCGAGCCCGGCGAGCCGCTCGCGCGGACCGGCCAGGCCCAGCGAACCGGCCTCGCGCAGGCCGACGGTGACCGGGACCGCCGCCAGTTCGGCCCGGTCGGCCGTGCCGAGCCGGACCCCCAGCGCCTCGGGGTGCTCGGGGCCGCGCTCCCAGAGCCGGGGGCCCGGGCCGAGCGCGGTGAGCAGGACGGCGGCGGGGTCCGGCCAGGTGTCGGCGGCGGGCTCCGGGACGGCGGGCGCGGGGGCGGCGGGCCGCGCCGGGGCGCCGCCGGGGAGCGGGACCGCCTCGTCCTTGCCTCCGGCGAGCCGGCGCGCCCAGGCGCCGAGGCCGCGCTTGCGGCCGCCGTCGGGCGCGGGCCCGGCCTGGCGGCGGGTCTGTCCGGTGCGGCTGTGCTGCGCGACGCCGTGGTCGCCCTCGTGCTCGCGGGCCCGGGCGTGCGCGTCCTCGTCGGCGCCGTACGGGTGCGCTGCGGGGGCGGTGCGGTCGGCGGTGCGATCGTCCGCGCCCGGGCCCGTACCGCCGGCGGCGGGCTGCGCCGCGTACGGGATTCCGCGCCCGCCGTGCGTACGGTCGTCCGCGCCCGGGTGTGCGGGGGAGCCGTACCCGCCGCGGCCGTGCGCCCCGGTGGACACCGTCCCGCCCGAGACCTGGCCCTCCACTGCGGGCGGGGCCGCGGGCGCGGGGACGGCGGCGGGGGCGTCGCCGGGGCGGGTCACGCGCAGGTGGCCCTCGCCGTCCGGCGCCGTGGTCATCGCGTCCGCGCCGCAGGAGGCCGGCGGCGTCAGGCGCAGCGCGGACTCGCCGAGGCGGAGCAGCGCGCCGGGCGGCAGCGGTACGGCGCGGGCGCCGACCTCGGCGCCGTCCAGACTGGTGCCGTTCGTCGAGCCGAGGTCCGCGACGGTGACCCGTCCGCCGGCCTCGACCGTGACCGTGCAGTGGATCCGGGAGACGTCCGGGTCGTCCAGCGGCACGTCCGCGTCCAGGGAGCGGCCCACCCGGATCGCGCCGCCGTGCAGCAGATGCACCCCGCCCGCGTCCGGCCCCGCGACCACGTGCAGCCGGGCCGCCGGCTCGCCCGCGCCGGGGGACTCGTCCGAGCCGGGTCCGGGGCCGCCGAGGGAGAGCACCGCGCCGTCGACCAGCGGCGGCTCTCCGAGCGCGCAGCGCTGCGCGTCGAGGCGTTCCTGACCCGCGTACAGCACGACCGGGCCGGTGGAGACCGGTCCGGTGGAGTCCGGGCCGGCGACGGCCGCGGCGAGACCCGAGGCCACGGCGGCCAGGGCCGTCCCCGCCGGAGCGGTGACGAGCACGTCGCAGGAGCGCCCGGCCGCGCCGGAGTGGCCGTGGCCGGTGTGCGGCGCGAGGACGGTCAGCCGGATCTGCATCGCCGTCAGCGGTCCCTTCTGCGCGGTGCGCCCGGCAGGGGGCCGCACCGGCGGACCGGCGCCTCCCCCTGACCCGGGACGGACGCGTCGTCCGGTACAGGTCGGCACGGACCGGGGGCTCCCGACCCCACGACGCCGTGCTGAGGGCATCCTTGCACCTGCCGCGGACAACCTGTCCCCGGGTCGGCCATAAACGATCTTGAATGGTCGGCTGTGGACGCAAAAGTGCCTGGTTGCGTCCGACTCCCGACGCCTCCGGCCCGCCTCCGGCCCGCCTCCGGCCCGCCTCCGGCCCGCCTCCGGCCCGCCTCCGGCCCGCCTCCGGCCCGCCTCCGGCACGCCTCCGGCAACCGCCGGCGGCCGAGAAGCGTCTAGATCCATGTCGCGTTTCGGACAGGTCGGACACCGGCCGTACGGCGCACGCGACCTCCGCCGACCGGGCCGTGGCCGGTTCGACGGCACTAAAGTGGGTCGGACACCCTTACGGGTCACGACAGACCCCGGACCCCAGGACCACGATCAGCAGGGAGCGCGTGACGTGCGGCCAATCGGCAGCAAGTACCTGCTCGAGGAGCCGCTCGGCCGCGGCGCCACGGGCACTGTCTGGCGAGCCCGCCAGCGGGAGACGGCGGGCGCCGAGGCGGCCGTGCCCGGCCAGCCCGGCGAGACCGTGGCGATCAAGGTCCTGAAGGAGGAGCTGGCCAACGACGCGGACATCGTGATGCGCTTCCTGCGCGAGCGGTCCGTGCTGCTCCGGCTCACCCACCCCAACATCGTGCGGACCCGCGACCTGGTCGTCGAGGGCGATGTCCTCGCCCTGGTCATGGACCTCGTCGAGGGCCCCGACCTGCACCGCTACATCCGCGAGAACGGCCCGCTCACCCCGGTCGCCGCCGCGCTGCTCACCGCGCAGATCGCCGACGCGCTCGCCGCCAGCCACGCCGACGGCGTGGTCCACCGCGACCTCAAGCCGGCCAACGTGCTGCTCGCCGAGCGCGACGGACAGATGCACCCGATGCTCACCGACTTCGGCATCGCGCGCCTCGCCGACTCCCCGGGCCTGACCCGTACCCACGAGTTCGTCGGCACCCCCGCGTACGTCGCGCCGGAGTCCGCCGAGGGCCGTCCGCAGACCTCCGCCGTCGACATCTACGGCGCCGGCATCCTGCTGTACGAGCTGGTCACCGGCCGGCCCCCGTTCGCCGGCGCCACCGCCCTCGAGGTGCTGCACCGGCACCTCAGCGAGGACCCGCGCCGCCCCTCCACCGTCCCCGCCCCGCTGTGGACGGTCATAGAGCGCTGCCTCAGCAAGGACCCGGCGCGCCGCCCGAGCGCCCAGAACCTGGCCCGCGGCCTGCGCGTGGTCGCCGACGGCATCGGCGTGCACTCCAGCCCGGCCCAGATCGAGGCCGCCGAGGGCGTCGGCGCGCTGCTCGCGCCCGACCCGGCCCCCGCGCCCGTGCCGCAGACCCCCGCGGTCCCCGGCTCCGCCGACGCCACCCAGTTCCTGCCGTCCGGCTCCGCCTCGCAGTACGACCCCGGCGCCGCGACCAGCGTCCTGCCGGTGAACGGCGCAGGCGACGCGACCTCGGTCATGCCGCCGGTCCCTCCGCGCCCCGACGGCCCGCCGCAGCCGGAGGACCCGCACCCCTGGCAGACCCAGCTGCAGGGCGTCCGGGACCGCAACGAGCAGACCCAGATCCAGTACCTGGACCCGGACGAGGACCCGCTGCGCCGCCGGCCCCAGCGCCGCGCCGCGCAGCCGCCGCCGTACCAGCAGCAGCCCCAGCCGTACCAGCAGCAGCCCTACCAGCAGCCGCAGCCGCCGTACCCGCAACAGGCCCCGAGCCGCCGGCAGCAGCGGCAGCAGCCTCAGCCGCCGCAGCGCCAGCAGTACGCCCCGCCTCCGCAGCAGCAGTACGCGCCCCCGCAGCCGCCGCCCCAGCGGCCCGCGCCGCGGCCGCCGCGCGAGCCGCGTCGGCGCAGCGCCAACCCGATGCGCATCCCCGGGCTCGGCTGCCTCAAGGGCTGCCTGTTCACGATCGTGCTGTTCGTGGTCGCGGGCTGGCTGATCTGGGAGTTCACCGGGCTGAAGGACCTGGTCGCCCAGGGCCAGAGCTACTGGGAGGCGATCGGTGACGGCATCGACAGCTTCACCACGTGGATCGAAGAGATCACCAGCAGCGCCGACACCATCAGCGGCAGTGGGGGTGCTACCGGCGGTACGGGGCAGTAGGAGCCCCCGCAGGGCCGCCGACTCTGCCGATTTGTCGACTTCCAGGGGGTGATTTCCCCCCGGGAGTCGAGACCGGCGACCGGGTCCGCGTAACTTTGACGCGAACTCCAGCCGCTGAGGGAGCAGTCTTGGCACGCAAAATCGGCAGCCGCTACACGGCCCACCAGATCCTCGGGCGGGGCAGCGCCGGCACGGTGTGGCTCGGCGAGGGCCCCGAGGGCCCCGTCGCCATCAAGCTGCTGCGCGAGGACCTGGCCTCGGACCAGGAGCTCGTCGGGCGCTTCGTCCAGGAGCGCACCGCCCTGCTCGGGCTCGACCACCCCCGCGTCGTCGCCGTCCGCGACCTCGTCGTCGACGGCAACGACCTGGCCCTCGTCATGGACCTGGTGCGCGGCACCGACCTGCGCACCCGCCTCGACCGGGAACGCCGGCTCGCCCCCGAGGCCGCCGTCGCGATCATCGCCGACGTCGCCGACGGGCTCGCCGCCGCGCACAAGGCCGGCGTGGTACACCGCGACGTCAAGCCGGAGAACATCCTGCTCGACATGGAGGGCCCGCTCGGCCCCGGCGGCGCGCACCCCGCCCTCCTGACCGACTTCGGCGTCGCCAAACTGATCGACACGCCGAAGCGGACCAAGGCGACCCGGATCATCGGCACCCCGGACTACCTGGCCCCCGAGATCGTCGAGGGCCTGCCGCCGCGCGCCGCCGTCGACATCTACGCCCTCGCGACCGTCCTGTACGAGCTGCTCGCCGGCTTCACGCCCTTCGGCGGCGGACACCCCGGCGCGGTGCTGCGCCGGCACGTCACCGAGACCGTGGTCCCGCTCCCCGGCATCCCCGAGGAGCTGTGGCAGCTGATCGTCCAGTGCCTCGCCAAGGCCCCCGCCTCCCGGCTGCGCGCCTCCGAGCTGGCGACCCGGCTGCGGGACGTGCTGCCGATGCTCAAGGGCATCCCGCCGCTGGACGTCGACGAGCCGGACGCGGAGCCGGCCGCAGCGGAGCCGTACGAGGAGGAGCCGCACGCCGGCCGCGGCGGCGAGCCCGGCCCGCGCCGCGGCTCCGTCCCCCTCGTCCCCGGCGCGTCCCCGGACTCCAACCGGGACACCCACACCTCGATGCGCGTCCCGGCCCCCGACGAGCTCTCCGGCGGCCCCCTGGGCACCGCCCGCGCCCCCAGGGCCGCCGGCGCCCGACGCCCGGGCTCGGCCCGCCACAAGGCGGAGGCGGTGCGCAAGCGCCGCATCACGCTGACGGTCGCCGGGGTGCTCCTGGCGGCGGCGCTCGGCGCGGGCGCGTACGCGGCGACGAGCGGCGGCGAGGAGGCCCCGCCGCAGGACTCGAAGCAGACGACGCAGCCGTAGGCGGGAGGGCCGCCGTACGGCCGGGGGCGGCCCTCAGCGGGCTCCGGCCCGTACAGCGGTCCCTCCCGGTTGCCGGAGCCGTTACGCTGGACGCGTGGCAGTCGTCGATGTATCCGAAGAGCTGAAGTCCCTCTCCTCGACCATGGGGTCGATCGAGGCCGTCCTGGACCTCGACAAGTTGAGGGCAGACATCGCCGTGCTCGAGGAGCAGGCCGCGGCGCCGTCCCTGTGGGACGACCCGGAGGCGGCCCAGAAGATCACGAGCAAGCTTTCGCACCTCCAGGCCGAGGTCCGCAAGGCCGAGGCCCTGCGCGGCCGCATCGACGACCTCGGCGTGCTCTTCGAGCTCGCCGAGGAGATGGACGACCCGGACACCCGCACCGAGGCGGAGACCGAGCTCGTCGCCGTCCGCAAGGCGCTGGACGAGATGGAGGTCCGCACCCTCCTGTCCGGCGAGTACGACGAGCGCGAGGCCCTGGTCAACATCCGCGCCGAGGCCGGCGGCGTCGACGCCTCCGACTTCGCGGAGCGCCTGCAGCGCATGTACCTGCGCTGGGCCGAGCGCCACGGCTACTCGACCGAGGTCTACGAGACCTCGTACGCGGAAGAGGCCGGCATCAAGTCGACCACCTTCGTGGTCAAGGCCCCCTACGCCTACGGCACGCTCTCGGTGGAGCAGGGCACGCACCGCCTGGTCCGCATCTCGCCCTTCGACAACCAGGGCCGCCGCCAGACGTCCTTCGCCGGCGTCGAGATCCTCCCGGTCGTCGAGTCGTCCGACCACGTCGAGATCGACGAGTCGGACCTGCGCATCGACGTGTACCGCGCCTCCGGCCCCGGCGGCCAGGGCGTCAACACGACGGACTCCGCGGTCCGCATCACGCACATCCCCACGGGCATCGTGGTCTCCTGCCAGAACGAGCGCAGCCAGATCCAGAACAAGGCCAGCGCGATGAACGTCCTCCAGGCCAAGCTCCTCGAGCGCCAGCGCCAGGAGGAGCGCGCCAAGATGGACGCCCTGAAGGGCGACGGCGGCAGCTCCTGGGGCAACCAGATGCGCTCCTACGTCCTCCACCCGTACCAGATGGTCAAGGACCTCCGCACCGAGTTCGAGGTCGGCAACCCCCAGTCCGTCCTGGACGGCGAGATCGACGGCTTCCTCGAAGCGGGCATCCGCTGGCGCAAGCAGACGGAGAAGTAACCTCCGCCCGGGCATCCACGACGGCGCCGGTCCCCTGTCGGGGGCCGGCGCCGTCGTCGTCATCCCGGTCGTCATGGGCCGGGCCCAAAGCCCGGCGTGGGCAAGCCGATTCGCTGACGCAAGTGGAAGCGGCGCTTTTTCCTCGCTTTGTCGACACGGCAACTGCGCTAGGGGAGGCGGAAGTTCCGGGTTTACGTCACAGTTGCTTCACCGCATGGCGGGCAAGCTTGGAGGTATCGGGCATTGCGCGCGCAACGTGCTTGACGGTGCTTTGAAAACTCGCCAGGCTGGCGCGTGGCATGCGCATTTCTGGGGCGTGTGTGAACGGGGGCCGATCCAGTAACGAGACCGCCCCCTTTGGCCGTTGCCCCGAGCGCTGCTCCACAAACGATGAGCTACTGGGGGTAGCAACCAGATGACGAAGAAGACGCGCGTCCGCGTCGCGCGGATTGCGGCCGGCGCGGTGATCGCCGCCGGTGCGTCGCTCACGGCGGCGGGTGCGGCCTCGGCCGTGGGTGTGGACGTCGAGATCGCCGGGCTGAGCGTCGAGGCGAAGATCGGCGAGGAGAACGGCCAGGACGACGACCCCTGCATCCCGGGCTCGCCCGGCTGTGAGGACCCGACGTCGCCGGACCCGACCACGCCGGACCCGACGACCCCGGATCCCACCACGCCGGACCCGACGACCCCGGACCCGACGACGCCGGATCCCACCACGCCGGACCCGACGACGCCGGACCCGACGACCCCGGACCCGACGACGCCGGATCCCACCACGCCGGACCCGACGACGCCGGACCCGACGACCCCGGACCCGACCACGCCGGACCCGACCAACCCGGGCCCGACGAACCCGGACCCGACCAACCCGGGCCCGACGAACCCGGACCCGACCAACCCCGGTCCGACGAACCCGGACCCGACCAACCCCGGGACCACCGACCCCGACCCCACCAACCCCGGCAACGGTGACGGTGGCGCGGGTACCTGCACCGTGGACCTCGACGGCGCCGAGTGCGTCGACAACGACCCGGGCACCAACAACGCCGGCTCGCAGCCCGTCGAGCAGGGCAAGGCCAAGGAGGAGCTGGCCGAGACCGGCGCCGCCGAGACCACGTTCCTGCTCATCGGCGCCGCGACCATGATCGCCGGTGGCATCGGCTTCCGTATGCTGCCGCGTCTGGTCTCCGGCGGCCGTGGCGCCGCTGCCTAAGGCGTAGCGCACACAGCAGAGGGCCGGGGCGGCTGTTCCTTCCAGCCGCCCCGGCCCTTCGTGTGCGTGTGCTGCGCCGCTACGCGGTCTGCAGCGCCGTGATCAGCGCCGCCGCCGCCACCAGGGCGAGCACCAGCGCCAGCAGCATCGCGGGGTTCAGGCCGCCGAAGGGGCCCTCCTGCTGCATCCGCTCCCGATTCGCCCGGCAGACGGGGCACCGCCCCTCCGCGACGGGCGCCGCGCAGTTGGCGCACACCAGTCGGTCGTAGGTCATGCGCTCTCCTCTCCCGCGGTCTTCCGCGCGGCGTTCTCCCCGTACAACGCTCCGGGGAACGCAGCCGTTCCCCCTCCCACTGTGCCAGCTCTCGCGGGTTTCGGCGCGCCCCGCCCGTGTACCGCCGGATTCCGCCGGTTCCGCCCGGAGGGGCGAAAAGGATATAACGCTCAAGCCGGGGCAGCGACTGCGCGGGCGGTCCCCCGTCGCGTAGTGTCACGCACACCCATACTCCCGGCCGACCGTGGTGCACTTGTGATCCGATTCGACAACGTCTCCAAGTCCTATCCGAAGCAGAATCGCCCCGCGCTCCGGGATGTCTCCCTGGAGATCGAGAAGGGCGAGTTCGTCTTCCTCGTCGGCTCGTCCGGCTCCGGAAAGTCCACCTTCCTGCGGCTGCTCCTGCGCGAGGAGCGCGCCAGCCACGGTCAGGTGCACGTCCTCGGAAAGGACCTGGCCCGGCTCTCCAACTGGAAGGTGCCGCACATGCGGCGCCAGCTCGGCACCGTCTTCCAGGACTTCCGCCTGCTGCCCAACAAGACCGTCGCCGAGAACGTGGCCTTCGCGCAGGAGGTCATCGGCAAACCGCGCGGCGAGATCCGCAAGGCGGTGCCCCAGGTGCTCGACCTCGTCGGCCTCGGCGGCAAGGAGGACCGGATGCCCGGCGAGCTGTCCGGCGGTGAGCAGCAACGCGTCGCCATCGCCCGGGCGTTCGTCAACCGGCCGATGCTGCTGATCGCGGACGAGCCCACCGGCAACCTGGACCCGCAGACCTCCGTCGGCATCATGAAGCTGCTCGACCGCATCAACAGGACAGGGACCACCGTCGTCATGGCGACCCACGACCAGAACATCGTCGACCAGATGCGCAAGCGCGTCATCGAGCTCGAAGGCGGGCGCCTCGTCCGCGACCAGGCTCGCGGCGTCTACGGTTACCAGCACTGAGCGGGCGGGAGACAGCACATCATGCGCGCTCAGTTCGTGCTTTCCGAGATCGGCGTCGGCCTCCGGCGCAACCTGACGATGACCTTCGCCGTGATCGTCTCCGTGGCCCTGTCGCTCGCCCTGTTCGGCGGCGCCCTGCTCATGCGCGAGCAGGTCAGCACCATGAAGGACTTCTGGTACGACAAGGTCAACGTCTCCATCTTCCTCTGCAACAAGAGTGACGCGGCGACCACGCCGAAGTGCGCCAAGGGCGCGGTCACGGGGCAGCAGAAGGAGCAGATCAAGTCCGATCTGGAGAAGATGGACGGCCTCGTCGAGAAGGTCCACTACGAGTCCGCCGAAGACGCCTACACGCACTACAAGGAGCAGTACGGCGACACGCCCATCGCCGCCACCATCACCCCCGACCAGATGCAGGAGTCGTACCGGGTCAAGCTCAAGGACCCGGAGAAGTACAAGGTCGTCGCGACGGCCTTCGCCGGCCGGGACGGCGTGCAGTCCGTCCAGGACCAGCGGAGCATCCTGCAGAACCTGTTCGACCTGATGAACGGCATGAACGTGGCCGCGCTCGGCGTTATGGGCCTGATGCTGATCATCGCGCTGATGCTGATCATCAACACCGTGCGCGTCTCCGCCTTCAGTCGCCGGCGCGAGACGGGCATCATGCGGCTGGTCGGCGCGTCCAGTTTCTACATCCAGATGCCGTTCATCATGGAGGCCGCGTTCGCCGGACTCCTCGGCGGAGCCGTGGCCTGCATCCTGCTGCTGGTCGGCCGGTACTTCCTGATCGACCACGGGCTCGCGCTCGCCGAGAAGATGCAGCTGGTCAACTTCATCGGCTGGGACGCCGTGTTCGCCAAACTCCCGCTGGTCCTCGTCATCGGCCTGCTGATGCCCGCCATGGCCGCCTTCGTCGCATTGCGCAAGTACCTGAAGGTGTGACGAGCGCCGCCTCCACACCACGAGCGCCGTACGGGCAACCGCCGTACGGCGCTCGGTGCTTGTCCTAGAGTGGGCGGCATGGTGGGCCCAGGCTTCTGTCGCAGGCCCCGTCGCCACGGCGTCGGGGCCGCCCTGACGCTGGTCTTCGCGGGCGTGCTCGCGGCCGCCGTGGTGACCGACACCCTGCCGCGCGTCCGGCCCGAGGAGCCGCCGGCCCTGAGCGGGGCCGCCCGCCCGGCCGGCGGCACCGTCGACCGCGAGGCGCTGACCGAGGCCGCTGCGGAGGCGATCGCCGACGGCAAGTCCGGCACCCAGGCCGCCGAGGAGTTCGTCAGCCGCAGCGGCGACCGCTGGGGCGCGGTGTACGACAGCCGGGAATACCAGGAGTTCGAGCAGACCCTCGGCGGCCGGTACACCGGCGTCGGGCTCTCCGCCCGGCACGCCGCCGACGGGGGCGTCGAGGTGGCGGACGCCCGCGCCGACGGCCCCGCCGGACGGGCCGGGCTGCGGGCGGGCGACCGGCTGCGGAGCGTCGACGGCCGCCCGGTCCACGGGCTGTCCGTCTCCGAGGTGGTCTCCTTACTGCGCGGCGACGGCGTCCCCGGCTCGCCGGTCGTGCTCGGCATGGCCCGCGGCGGGACCGTCTGGACGGCGACCCTGAAGCGGGCCCGGCTGGCCACCGAGACGGTCACCGTGCGGCGGCTCGACGACGGGGCCGTGCTGATCCGGGTCACCGCCTTCACCCGCGGCGCCGGCGACCGGGTGCGCGAGGCGGTCCGGTCCGCCCCGGCCGGCGTGGGCGTCCTGCTCGACCTGCGGGGCAACTCCGGCGGCCTGGTCGCCGAGGCCGCGGTGGCCGCCTCCGCCTTCCTCGACGGCGGCCTGGTCGCCACGTACGACGTGGACGGCGAGCAGCGCGCGGTGTACGCGCAGGGCGGCGGCGACACCCGCCGGCCCGTGGTCGCGCTGATCGACGGCGGCACCATGAGCGCGGCCGAGCTGCTGACCGGCGCCCTGCAGGACCGCGGCCGGGCGGTCACGGTCGGCGCCCGCACCTTCGGCAAGGGCTCCGTGCAGATGCCCAGCGCCCTGCCCGGCGGCTCCGTCGCCGAGCTCACCGTCGGCCACTACCGCACCCCGGCCGGGCGCGGCGTCGACGGCCGCGGGATCACCCCGGACCTCACCGTCGGCGACGGCTCGGGTCCGCGCGCCGAGGAGCAGGCCCGCTCGGTATTGAGTGGCCTCAGGAGGGGCTCGTAGTGCGAAAATGACCGCACTATGGCAAAGGGACTCGTGAACGTGCAGGGCAAGCCTGCCAAGAAGAACACCAAGGACAAGGGTCCGGAGCGCAAGCTCATCGCGCAGAACAAGAAGGCGCGGCACGACTACCACATCCTCGACACCTACGAGGCGGGCCTCGCCCTCATGGGCACCGAGGTGAAGTCGCTGCGGATGGGCCGGGCCTCGCTGGTCGACGGCTTCGTGCAGATCGACGGGCACGAGGCGTGGCTGCACAACATCCACGTGCCGGAGTACTCGCAGGGCAGCTGGACCAACCACTCGGCGAAGCGGAAGCGGAAGCTGCTGCTGCACCGCGCCGAGATCGACAAGCTGGAGCAGAAGGCGGGCGAGACGGGTCACACGATCGTGCCCCTCGCGCTGTACTTCCTGGGCGGCCGGGTGAAGTGCGAGATCGCGCTGGCCAAGGGCAAGAAGGAGTACGACAAGCGGCAGACCCTGCGCGAGCAGCAGGACACGCGCGAGGCGAGCCGGGCGATCGCGGCCGCCCGCCGGCGGCAGCGCGCGCGGGAGCGTTAACTCGCTGGCAACCGGGCCCGGTGGTCACGTACCATGGGCCCTGCACCTCACAGCGGGTGCACACCTTGAAAAAACAACATGGGGATGATCGGTTTCGACAGCGGATGTCGAAGCAGGGGAAGCGTGTCGAGGAAGCGGCAATGATCTCGTAAACCACGCGCCGAAACCTATAATCGCCAACACCAAGCGCGATTCCTTCGCCCTCGCTGCCTAAGTAGCGACTTGCGAAGTGTCAGCCCGGGGCTGTTCCCGACCCGGATCCTGGCATCATCCAGGGGACTAAACCTTGATCCCGGTCACGGGGTGAAGAGGGAAATCAAACAGTGACTGAGCCCGTTCCGGACTTGTCTGGGTGATCCGGAGGGCTGAGAAACTCGTACCAGACTGCACACGGAGAAGCCCTGATTCCGCACCGTTGGACGCGGGTTCGATTCCCGCCATCTCCACGCGTTGGAGTTGGTCCGGGGGGCATGCCCCCCAGACCCCCTCATCCCATGTGGGCGAAGGCCCGGTGGTCTCACGACCGCCGGGCCTTCGTCATGCCCGCCGGGCCTTCGTCATGTACAGCAGCAGCGCGGTGGCCGCCGCCAGCGGCGGGGCGAGGTAGCCGTACGCCGCCGCCGGGGCGTGCTCGGCGGCCCAGCCGCCCGCCGCAGAGCCGGCCGCGATCCCGCCGAGCAGGGCGGTCACCGCCAGCGTCATGCCCTCGTTCAGCTGCGCCGCGGGCGTCAGCCGCTGCACCAGCGACATGCCCGTGACCATCGTCGGGGCCGTCGCCATGCCCGCGAGGAGCAGCCCGCCCGCCAGGGCGAGGAGGGACCCCCTCGTGACCGTGGCCGCGAGCAGCGGCAGCGTCATCAGCGTCGTCATCGCCGCCAGGCAGGCGCCGAGCCCGGCGGCCCGGCGGACCCGGCCGTAGACCAGGCCCGCCGCGCACGATCCGGCCGCCTGCAGGGCGAGCACCGGACCGGCGACCGGACCGTCCACGTACGCCAGCGTCACCACCTCCATCGCGCCGAACACCGCGCCCGTCGCCAGGAAGACCCCCAGCAGCGGCGCCATGCCCGGGGCGCGCAGCGGCGAGCCGGCCCGGGTCCGCGGGGCCACCGGCGGTTCCGTGGAGCGCTGCGCGGCGAAGAGCAGCACCCCGCCGAGGAACAGCGCCGCGGCCACCAGCGTGCCGGCCTGCGGGAAGAGCGCCGCGCACAGGAACGCGGCGAGCACCGGCCCGAGCATGAAGCACAGCTCGTCCGTGGCCTGCTCGAAGGCGTTCGCGGTGTGCCGGGCCGCCGGGTCGTCCCGGTACAGATGGGCCCAGCGGGCCCGCGACATGGCCCCGGTGTTGGGGGTGGTCGCGGTCGCCGCGCAGCTGACGAAGAGCGTCCAGGCCGGCGCCCCGGCCCGTACGCACAGCAGCAGCGCCAGATGGCCGAGCACCGCGAGGACCGTGGCGGGGACGGCGATCCGGGCCTGCCCGTACCGGTCGACCAGCCGCGCCGTCCACGGGGCGACGACCGCGCCGACGGCCAGCCCGGTCGCGGTGACCGCGCCGGCCAGCGCGTACGAGCCGTACGCCGCGGAGATCATGATCACCGCGGAGACGCTGAACATGCCCATCGGCAGCCGGGCGACGAGGTTGCCCGCCGTGAACGCCTTGGCCCCGGGGGCGGCGAACAGCCGGACGTAGGGGTTGGCGCTGCGCCGCCGCGGCGCTGCGGGACGGGCGTCGTAGCGGGGGGCGAGGGCGGGGCCGTGCGGGGTCAGGGTCAGGGGGATCCGAGGCATGGATCAAGGTTCACGGAGGCGTCCCGGCCCGGTCCAACACCTAACCGATGGCCATTCACGCACCTGCGTTGTTAAATGCCGGGTGGCCTCCTCGACCGATCTCGACCCGCGACTGCTGCGCGCCTTCACCGCCGTCGCCGACGAACTGCACTTCACCCGCGCCGCCGCCCGGTTGTACGTGGCCCAGCAGGCCCTCAGCCGGGACATCCGCCGTCTGGAACGGGAGTTGGGCACGGACCTGTTCGTGCGCACCACCCGGCAGGTCACCCTCACCGCGGACGGCGAGCGGCTGCTGCCGTACGCCCGGCAGGTCCTCGCCGCGCACGACGCGCTCGCCGACGCCTTCCGGGACGCGGCTCGCCCGCTGCTCGTCGACCTCAACAGCCCGGACCTCAAGACCCCCTGCCGCGTCCTGTCCCGGGCCCGCGAACTCGCCCCCGAGCAGGAGTTGATGGCCCGGTACGAGAGCGGGCTCACCGGGGCCGCGGCGCAGATCGTGGCCGGCGGGCTCGACGTCTCCTTCGGCCGGTACGGGGGGCTCGCGGCGGCGACGCGGGCCCGGCTCGACGCGCAGTTCGTCCGGTACGAGCCGATGGCCGTGATCCTGCCCGAGGACCACCGGCTCGCCGGCCTGCCCGAGGTGCCGCTCGGCGCGCTCGCGGGCGAGCGGATCTACGCGGGGGCGGGCAACGAGCGCACCCCCGAGTGGACCGACCTGGCGGTCCGGCTGTTCGCCGGGCGGGGCATCGAGATCGCGCCGCCCGCGCCGCTCGCCGTCGGCAAGGAGGAGTTCCGGCGGCTGATGGCCAAGCACCGCACGCCCGTGCTCGCCGTCGTCGGCTTCCCGCCGATGCCGGGCTCCGTGCTGCGGCCGCTCACCGGCCCCGTACCGCTCTCCCCGGTGTCGCTGGTGTGGCGGCGCGGGCTGCGGCATCCCGGTCTGGACGCGGTGCGCCGGGCGGCGGCGGAGCTCGGCGGCAGCGAGGGGTGGCTCGTACGGCCTCCGGGGGCCTGGCTCCCGGAGGGGGAGCCGGGCCTGCCCGCGGCCTGACGCGGCTGCTCACACGACCCGCCGCGGCCCCGTGAGAGCAAGGTTCCGTACCCGTCACCTCGCGGCATCGGCCTGAAACGCGCCCTCCCTAGCGTCGGGGAACAGGTTGGGACACGACACGGAGGTGGGACATGGGCGGTCGGTGGATCGAACGCTGGGAGCCGGAGGACGAGACGTTCTGGCGTGAGCAGGGAGAGAGGATCGCCAAGCGGAATCTGCTGTGGTCCGTGTTCTCCGAGCACGTCGGCTTCTCGATCTGGACCCTCTGGTCGGTGATGGTCCTGTTCATGGGGCCGGAGTACGGGATCGGTCCTGCGGACAAGTTCTTCCTGATCGCGACCGCCACCTTCGTCGGCGCCTTCGTCCGCATCCCGTACACCTTCGCGGTCGCCCGCTTCGGCGGCCGGAACTGGACGATCGTCAGCGCGCTGCTGCTGCTCCTGCCGACCGGCCTGGCGTACGCGGTGATGGAGCCGGGGACCTCGTACGGGACGTTCCTGCTGGTCGCCGCGCTCACCGGCGTCGGCGGCGGCAACTTCGCCTCCTCGATGACCAACATCAACGCGTTCTTCCCGCTCCGCAAGAAGGGCTGGGCGCTCGGTCTCAACGCGGGCGGCGGCAACATCGGCGTCCCGGTGGTCCAGCTGGTCGGCCTGCTGGTCATCGGCACGGCCGGCGCGGCGCACCCGCGGATCGTGCTCGGCGTCTACCTTCCGCTGATCGTCGTGGCCGCGGTGTGCTCGGCGCTCTTCATGGACAACCTGGCCCCGGTGAAGAACGACACCGGCGCGGTGAAGGAGGCCGCCCGGGCCCGGCACACCTGGATCATGGCGTTCCTGTACATCGGCACCTTCGGTTCCTTCATCGGCTACAGCTTCGCCTTCGGCCTGGTGCTCCAGACGCAGTTCGGCCGGACCCCGCTGCAGGCCGCCTCGCTGACCTTCGTCGGCCCGCTGCTCGGCTCGCTGATCCGGCCGGTCGGCGGCTCGCTGGCCGACCGGTACGGCGGCGCGCGGATCACGCTGTGGACCTTCGTCGCGATGGCGGCGTCGACCGGCGTCGTCGTCTACGCCTCGGTGATCGAGTCGCTGACCGTGTTCCTCGTCGGCTTCATCGGGCTGTTCGTGCTCAGCGGCCTCGGCAACGGCTCCACGTACAAGATGATCCCCGCGATCTTCCTCGCCCAGGGCCACCGCAAGGGCCTGGCGGGGGAGGAGGCCGAGGCGTACGGCCGCCGGCTCTCCGGGGCCTCCATGGGGCTGATCGGCGCGGTCGGGGCGATCGGCGGGCTCGGTATCAACCTCGCCTTCCGGCAGTCCTTCCAGACCGCGGGCTCCGGCACCTCGGCCTTCCTCGCCTTCCTGGCCTTCTACGCTGCGTGCATCGTCGTCACCTGGGCGGTATACCTTCGCGGGACGGTCGCCGTGCCGGACACCGCGGAGGCGGCGGCCGACGAGGCGCAGCCCGGATACGCCGAGGTGTGAGCCGGCAGTGGTCGGCGACACAGGGGTCCGTAACGACCGGGAAATACAGGAGAACCGAGACTGTCACGCGGTGCCGTCAGTCTCGGTTCCCATGAACGAGCAAGAGCAGGGGCCCCTCGCGGGGTTCACCGTCGGTGTCACGGCGGCGCGGCGCGCGGACGAGCTGGCCGCGCTGCTGCGCCGCCGCGGCGCGGCCGTGGTGCACGGGCCGGCACTGCGGATCGTCCCCCTGGCCGACGACACCGAGCTCCTCGCCGCGACGAAGGAACTCATCGGCAACGCCCCGGACGTCGTCGTCGCCACCACGGCGATCGGCTTCCGCGGCTGGATCGAGGCGGCCGAGGGCTGGGGCCACGGGGATGAGCTCCTCGACTGTCTGCGCGGGGTGGAGCTGCTGGCCCGCGGGCCGAAGGTGAAGGGCGCGGTGCGGGCTGCCGGGCTCACGGAGAACTGGTCGCCCTCCTCGGAGTCCATGGCCGAGGTCCTGGAGCGGCTGCTCGCGGAGGGCGTGGCGGGCCGCCGGATCGCCCTGCAGCTGCACGGGGAGCCGCTGCCGGGGTTCGTGGAGGCGCTGACGGCGGGCGGCGCGGAGGTCGTCGGGGTGCCGGTGTACCGGTGGATGCCGCCGGAGGACCTCGCGCCGCTGGACCGGCTGCTCGACCAGACGCTGGCCGGTTCGCTGGACGCGGTGACGTTCACCAGCGCGCCGGCGGCGGCCTCGCTGCTGACCCGGGCGGAGGACCGGGGCGTCCTCCCGGAGCTGCTCGCCGCGCTGCGGCACGAGGTGCTCGCGGTGTGCGTGGGGCCGGTGACCGCGCTGCCGCTTCAGGCGCGGGGCATCGACACGCTCCAGCCGGAGCGGTTCCGGCTCGGGCCGCTGGTGCAGCTGCTCTGCCGGGAGCTGCCGGCCCGGGCCCGTACGCTGCCGGTGGCCGGCCGCAGCGTCGAGATCCGCGGGCACGCGGTGCTCGTCGACGGAGTGCTCCGGCCGGTGCCGCCGGCGGGCATGGCGCTGCTCGGCGCACTGGCCCGCAAGCCGGGCTGGGTGGTCTCCCGGGCGGACCTGCTGCGCGCGCTGCCGGGCGCGGGCCGCGACGAGCACGCGGTGGAGACGGCGATGGCCCGCCTCCGCACCGCCCTGGGCGCCCCGAAGCTGATCCAGACGGTCGTCAAGCGCGGCTACCGGCTGGCCGTGGACCAGGCGGCGGAGACGAAGTACGCGGACGCGTAGGGAGGTTCCGAGGGAGCCCGGGGCCGGCCCCAGGGTTCTGAGGGGCCCGGCTCCGGCCGGTCGGCGCCCCCGCGCCTCTCAGCGCTCCCGCAGTGCCGTCGCCCGCAGCAGGCAGCCGAAGCCCAGGACCGTCAGCACCAGGCGGACCAGGTTCCAGGCGACCCACGGGGTCTCGAAGTCCGCCCGGGCCACGGCGATGTCCCCGGCCGCCGCGAGGGCGTCGTTCAGTGGGACGCTGACCGCCGAGGTGACCACGAAGACCGCGACGTAGAGCGCGAGCGCCGCGAGCACCCAGCCCCTCGCCCGGGTGCGGCGCTGCTGCCAGGCCGCGATCCCGGTGAGGACCAGCGCGCCGAAGAACGGCGTGAAGAACACCGGGTTCTGGATCACGTCGTTGATGTTCCGCATCACCTCGACGAAGGTCTCGTCGTCACTGCGCCCAAGCGCCGGCATCACCGAGCACACATAGGCCAGCCACACCCCCGCGACCAGTCCCGTCGCCGCCGTCGCCGCGCCGAGCACGGCGCCCCGTCCCGTCCCGCCCCTGTTCTCTGTCATGGGCACAGTCAATCGATGGGCGGCCCGCGGGACCATGGATATCCGTCCACGTTCCATATGCGGGCGTCTACCGTGGCCCGATGATCGACATACGGCCCGCCGGCCCCTCCGACGCCCCCGCCCTCGCCGCCGCGCTGGTGCGCATCCGGGAGTATCTGCGCCCCTGGGAGCCCTACCGGGCCGAGCGGTACTACACCGCCGAGGGGCAGGCCGAGCGGCTCGCGGACGGCGGGCGGCGGCGGGTCGCCGTGGACGGCGAGGCGATCGTCGCCCTGGCCATGCTCTCCGGGATCGTCGAAGGGCCGTTCCGCAGCGCCTCCCTCGGGTACTGGGTGGATCCCGCCTACGCCGGGCAGGGCCTGGCCACCCGGCTCGTCGACGACGTGTGCCGGGCCGCCCGCGAGGAGTCCGGGCTGCACCGGATCGAGGCGTGCACCCTGCTCGACAACCACGCCTCCCAGCGCGTCCTCGCCAAGTCCGGCTTCGTCCGCATCGGCACCGCCCCGGACTACCTGCACATCGACGGCGCCTGGCGCGAACACCACCTCTTCCAGCGGATCCTGCACGACGATCCTCCGCCGCACCCCTAGTCGGCCGCGCCCCGCGTGGGCACTCTGGTGGCGGCACCGCGCCGACCGTCCCCCGACCGCGAGGTGGTGACAGGGTCATGACCGTGCTCGCCGGTCCCCCCGTACGGATCGACGCCGGACGGATCTGTCTCGACCTGGCCGCCCAGCCGCCCGACCGCGCCGACGCGCTCGACCGCTGGCTGCACGCCGAGGGCCTCGTCCCCGGCGCCACCCGGCTGCCCTCCGTGGACGCCCGCTGGGTCGCCCGGTTCCGCGAACTCGGCGACTGCGTCAACGCGTTGGTGCACGGCCAGCTCCGCGGCGCCGGCCCCGACCCGGCCGCCCTCGCCCGGCTCAACGCCCTCGCCGCGGCCGCCGCCCCGCCCGCACCCCGCGCCGTGCGCAGCGAGACCGGCGGCCTCGTCCGGGAGTTGAGCGCCGAACCCGACTGCCGTGCCCTGCTCGCCGCCGTCGCCCGCGACGCGGTCGACCTGCTCACCGACCCCGTCGCCCGCACCCTGCTGCGGCAGTGCGAGAGCGACGACTGCCACCGCTGCTACCTCGACACCTCCCGCGGCCGCCGCCGGCGCTGGTGCTCCAGCGAGGTCTGCGGCAACCGCGAGCGCGTGGCCCGGCACCGCCGCCGGCATCCGGCGCGAAGAAATTCCGCCGCGCGTTGAACACCGCCCCGGTCCGGCGCGTATGGGAGGAGGACAACAGTCCGACAAGGTCTCGACCGGGAGGTTCAGCGTGCGCAAGGATGCCGCCGTGCACGATGACCGTCCGCACCGGGCCCGGCACCGCGGCAGTCCCGCACGGCTCCAAGCGTCACTTCCCGACGAGGAGTTGATGCGGGCGCTGTACCGGGAGCACGCCGGCCCGCTGCTCGCCTACGTACTACGCCTCGTCGCCGGCGACCGCCAGCGCGCCGAGGACGTCGTACAGGAGACGCTCATCCGTGCCTGGAAGAACGCCGGCAGCCTGGGCCAGGCCACCGGTTCCGTCAGACCCTGGCTGGTGACGGTCGCCCGGCGCATCGTCATCGACGGTCACCGCAGCCGGCAGGCCCGGCCGCAGGAGGTCGACGCGTCGCCGCTGGAGGTCATGCCCGCGGAGGACGAGATCGACAAGGCTCTCTGGCTCATGACCCTCTCCGACGCCCTCGACGATTTGACCCCGGCGCACCGGGAAGTCTTGGTCGAGACGTACTTCAAGGGGCGTACCGTCAACGAGGCGGCCGAGACGCTCGGCATACCCAGCGGGACCGTCCGGTCCCGGGTGTTCTACGCACTGCGTTCGATGAAACTCGCGCTGGAGGAGAGGGGGGTGACGGTATGACCGCGTTCGACAGCGGACCGGCGTACGACCGCGAGTCGCCGCACGACGCCGTCGGCGCGTATGTGCTCGGCGTGCTCGACGACGCGGACGCCACCGCCTTCGAGGCCCACCTCGCCGGCTGCGAGCGCTGCGCCGAGCATCTGGAGGAGTTCTCCGGGCTCGAACCGATGCTGGCCCTGCTCTCCGAGGGCCCCGGCCCCGCCGCCGTCCCCGGACAGCGCACCGGCGCCGGCACGCCGGGCGTCGACCCGTACGCGGACGACACCTTCGACGCCTTCGCCCCCCGCCCGCCCTCACCCCGGCCCGCGATCCCGCGCCCGGCCCTGGTCGAGCCGCCCGTGGCGCCCCGGCCGGAGCTGCTCGACCGGCTGGTCGACGAGGTCGGCGCCCGGCGCGCCCAGCGCCGCCGCCGCACCCGCTACCTGATCGCCGCGGCCGCCGCGCTGATCATCGGCGGGCCCGCCGTCGCCGTGGTCGCCACGTCCGGCGACGGCCGCAGCAACGTCGCCGCCGATCCGCACCCCACCAGCCCCGCCGAGGACGCCTTCTTCCACCACATGGAGGAGAAGCTCGCCGCCACCGACGCGACCACCAAGGTCAGCGCCACCGTCGGCATCGAGAAGAAGGGCTGGGGCACCCACACCGTCCTGGAGCTCAAGAACGTCAAGGGCCCGCTGAAGTGCACCCTGGTCGCCGTCTCCAAGACGGGGGAGGAGGAGATCGTCACCTCCTGGGCCGTCCCGAAGTGGGGCTACGGCATCCCCGACAGTCCCAATGAGGCCGCGAAGAACCCGCTGTACGTCCACGGCGGCGCGGCCATGAACCGGGACGAGATCGACCGCTTCGAGGTCAGGACCTTCGACGGCGACCGCCTGGTGGAGGTCGACGCCTGAGGCCCGTCCGACGACTCCCGCAGCGCACGCGAACACTCCCGAGGCTCTCCGGAAGGGACCACGCCTGACATACCGGCCACCGTGGCGTACGCTCGACGGCTGCCCAGTGCACGTTGAGAAGGGGGCCTCGGTGGCCGCGCAGGAAGCCGACGGTGTGGTCGACACCGTCCGGGACCGCGAGATCGGTGTCGAACAGGACCATCTGGACCGGGTCTACCGGCGTCTCGAGGAGAAGATCCACGAGGCGGAGTTCCTGATGCACGACGCCGCCCAGCGCGGACATGTCGGCACGCCCGGCGCGCTCGCCGAGCGCGACGCCCAGGTGTTCCGGGCCGGAGTCCACCTCAACCGGCTCAACAACGAGTTCGAGGACTTCCTCTTCGGCCGGATCGACCTGCTGAACGGCAAGGACGGCAAGAAGGGCCCGGACGGCGCGTACACCTCGGTGGAGCCGGCGGAGGACGCGATCCGGTCCGACGGCACCCGTCAGATCGCCGACATCGGCGAGACCCTGCACATCGGCCGGATCGGCGTGCTCGACGAGGAGTACGCCCCGCTGGTCATCGACTGGCGGGCCCCCGCCGCCGCCCCGTTCTACCGCTCCACCCCGGTCGACCCCGGCCGGGTGGTGCGCCGCCGGGTCATCCGCTCCAAGGGCCGCCGGGTGCTCGGCGTCGAGGACGACCTGATGCGCCCCGAGCTGACCGCCTTCCTCGGCGGCGCGGAGCTCCCCGCGATCGGCGACGGCGCGCTGATGGCCGCGCTCGGCCAGGCCCGCAGCCACACCATGCGGGACATCGTCTCCAGCATCCAGGCCGAGCAGGACCTGGTCATCCGCGCGCCCGCCGCCTCCGTCACGTACGTCGAGGGCGGTCCCGGCACCGGCAAGACGGCCGTGGCGCTGCACCGGGCCGCGTACCTGCTCTACCAGGACCGGCGGCGGTACGCGGGCGGCATCCTGATCGTCTCCCCGACGCCGCTGCTCGTCTCGTACACCGAGGGCGTGCTGCCCTCGCTCGGCGAGGAGGGCCAGGTCGCCATCCGCGCGGTCGGCTCGCTGGTCGACGGCGTCGAGGCCACCGTGTACGACGAGCCGCCGGTCGCCCGGGTCAAGGGCTCCTCGCGGATGCTGAAGGTGCTGCACAAGGCGGCCCGGGGCGCCCTGGAGACGCCCGCGCCCGCCGCGAGGGACGGGCAGCTCGCCCTCGGCGAGGAGCCCGGGGCCGCCGCCCCCGGCACGCCCACCCGGCTGCGGGTCGTCGCCTTCGGCCGCCGGTTGGAGCTGGAGGCCGACGACCTGCAGCGGATCCGCAACATCGTGCTCGGCGGCACCGCCCCGGTCAACCTGCTGCGCCCGCGCGCCCGCCGGCTGCTGCTCGACGCCCTGTACGCGAAGTCCGGCGCGGGCTCTCGGCACACGGACCCCGAGCTGGCCGCCGAGCTGCGGTCCTCCTTCGACGAGGACGTCGCGACCGAGGACGCCTTCCTCGGCTTCCTGGACGCCTGGTGGCCGGAACTCACCCCTCGCGGGGTCCTCGACGCCATGGCCGACGAGAAGCGGCTGTCCCGCTGGGCGCGCCGGGTGCTCAACCCGGGCGAGGTGCGCCGGGTGGCCCGCTCGCTGCGCCGGGAGGGGTACTCGGTCCACGACGTGGCCCTGCTCGACGAGCTGGGCGCCCTGCTCGGCACCCCGGCCCGGCCGAAGAAGAGACGCGAGTACGACCCGCTGGACCAGCTCACCGGCCTGGAGGAGCTGATGCCGGTGCGCGAGGAGACCCAGTGGGAGCGGGCCGAGCGGCTGGCCGCGGAGCGCACCGAGTACACCCACGTCATCGTCGACGAGGCGCAGGACCTCACGCCCATGCAGTGGCGGATGGTCGGCCGCCGCGGCCGGCACGCCACCTGGACGGTCGTCGGCGACCCGGCCCAGTCGTCCTGGTCCACCCCCGACGAGGCTGCCGAGGCCCGGGAGGAGGCGCTGGGCAGCCGGCCGCGGCGCCGCTTCGAGCTCACCGTGAACTACCGCAACCCGGCGGAGATCGCCGAGCTGGCCGCCAAGGTCCTGGCGCTGGCGATGCCCGGCAAGGAGTCCCCGCGCGCGGTCCGTTCGACCGGGGTGGAGCCCCGGTTCACGGCCGTGCCGGAGCCGGGCGCCCTGCCGGCGGCTGTGCACGCGGAGGCGGCGCGGCTCCTGGAGCGGGTGGACGGCACGGTCGGCGTCGTGGTGGCCATGCACCGCCGCGAGCAGGCCGCCCGGCTCCTGGCGGACCTGGGCGACCGGGTGGTGGCGCTGGGCTCCCTGGAGGCCAAGGGCCTGGAGTACGACGCCACGGTGGTCGTCTCGCCGGCGGAGATCGCCGACGAGTCCCCGGCCGGCCTGCGGGTGCTGTACGTGGCGCTGACCCGGGCGACGCAGCAGCTCACGGTGGTCTCCGGGCCGCGTGACGTACCGGACGAGGACGGGGTCCCGGACCTGCTGCGGGACTGATTCCGGTCATCCTGCGCGGCAGGAATCACTTCCGGGGGCGGTTTGTTAGCCT
Organism: Streptomyces sp. NPDC048604; assembly: GCF_043199435.1. NCBI lineage: Bacteria > Bacillati > Actinomycetota > Actinomycetes > Kitasatosporales > Streptomycetaceae > Streptomyces > Streptomyces sp. NPDC048604. The sequence goes on along the minus strand of NZ_JBICVX010000010.1, from coordinate 250,907 downwards.
GTCTGTGGCACCGGCTCGATCCAAGCCCCCGGGCCCAACCTTCGTCCCTCAGAGGGACCACTTGCCGCGAGGCGAGCATGGCGGGTCGGTGCCACTCAAGAGTGATTCGTGCGTATGCACAAAGTTGAGGCCCCTGTCACCACTGGTGACGGGGGCCTCTTCTGTTCTTCCTCTAGTTCTCGTATGGTGGAAACTACTTTCCGAAAACAAAATGACCGCATTACCTGCTACCCGCTGGTAGGTGCGACGATCGGAGGGCGCCGCCGGGCAGCCGGCCGGGGCGGCGTAGCAACGAAGCTAGGGAAAGCAGAGGAACCCGGACATGGCAACGGCGCCCAGCGTCTCGTACTCGATGACGGTCCGTCTCGAGGTACCGGCGAGCGGGACTGCGGTCTCCCAGCTCACCACCGCCGTCGAGTCCTCCGGCGGCCACGTCACCGGTCTCGACGTGACCGCTTCCGGCCACGAGAAGCTGCGCATCGACGTCACCGTCGCGGCGACCTCCACCACCCATGCGGACGAGATCGTGGCGAAGCTCGGGACCATCGAGGGCGTCGTCCTCGGCAAGGTCTCCGACCGTACGTTCCTCATGCACCTCGGCGGCAAGATCGAGATGGCGTCCAAGCACCCCATCCGCAACCGTGACGACCTCTCGATGATCTACACCCCGGGCGTGGCCCGGGTCTGCATGGCGATCGCCGAGAACCCCGAGGACGCCCGCCGCCTCACCATCAAGCGCAACTCGGTCGCCGTGGTCACCGACGGCTCCGCCGTCCTCGGCCTCGGCAACATCGGCCCCAAGGCCGCGCTGCCGGTCATGGAGGGCAAGGCGGCCCTGTTCAAGCGCTTCGCCGGCATCGACGCCTGGCCGATCTGCCTGGACACCCAGGACACCGACGAGATCGTCGCGATCGTGAAAGCCATCGCCCCCGGTTTCGCCGGCATCAACCTGGAGGACATCTCCGCGCCCCGCTGCTTCGAGATCGAGGCGCGGCTGCGCGAGGCCCTGGACATCCCCGTCTTCCACGACGACCAGCACGGCACCGCCATCGTGGTGCTCGCCGCGCTGACCAACGCGCTGCGGGTGGTCGGCAAGGGCATCGGCGACGTACGGGTCGTCATGTCCGGCGCCGGCGCGGCCGGTACGGCCATCCTCAAGCTGCTCATCGCGGCCGGCGTCAAGCACGCGGTGGTCGCCGACATCCACGGCGTCGTGCACGCGGGCCGCGAGGACCTGGTGGACGCGCCGGCCGACTCGCCGCTGCGCTGGATCGCCGACAACACCAACCCGGAGGGCGCCACCGGCACCCTCAAGCAGGCCGTCGCCGGCGCGGACGTGTTCATCGGCGTCTCGGCCCCGAACCTGCTCGGCGCGGAGGACGTGGCGGCTATGGCGGAGGGCGCGATCGTGTTCGCGCTCGCGAACCCGGACCCGGAGGTCGACCCGGCAGTCGCCCGCCAGACCGCGGCCGTGGTGGCCACCGGCCGTTCGGACTTCCCGAACCAGATCAACAACGTGCTGGTCTTCCCGGGCGTCTTCCGCGGTCTGCTCGACGCGCAGTCCCGCACCGTCAACACGGAGATGATGCTCGCCGCGGCGAGCGCGCTCGCGGACGTCGTCACCGACGACGAGCTGAACCCGAACTACATCATCCCGTCGGTCTTCAACGACAAGGTCGCCGGCGCCGTGGCGGGCGCTGTGCGCACCGCGGCGAAGGCGGCGGGCGCCGGGGCCGACTCGGCGGCGAACGGGCTCTGACGCCTCGCCGAACGGGGTCTGACGGCGCGTCGCGGGACGTCGCGCCGTAAACCCGCCTTTAGGGTTTTGTTCGGCTCCGCAGCGTCTTCGCGGAGTCGACGCAACGTCACCGCGAAGGGCCTCTGGCGCTTTTCGTGTGACCCCGGAGGGTGCCGGATTGGCGTTCCCGCCGCTGGTGGGGGCAGGATGCCTATTCGGGCGCGAGGGTCTGGCGACAGACCCGGGTCCGGGGACTGTCCGAGGGCCCTGGCAGCATCGGCTTCGCTGTGCCCCAACATGCGGCTCCGCCGCGTGGCCCGCCTCACAGGCAAGAAGAACACGGGAGTAACAACATGAACCGCAGTGAGCTGGTGGCCGCCCTGGCCGACCGCGCCGAGGTGACCCGCAAGGACGCCGACGCCGTGCTGGCCGCCTTCGCCGAGATCACCGGCGAGATCGTCGCCAAGGGCGACGAGAAGGTCACCATCCCCGGCTTCCTGACCTTCGAGCGCACCCACCGTGCCGCTCGTACCGCCCGCAACCCGCAGACCGGCGACCCGATCGACATCCCGGCCGGTTTCAGCGTGAAGGTCTCCGCGGGCTCGAAGCTCAAGGAAGCCGCCAAGGGCAAGTAAGCGCCCTCCGTACGCCCGTACGAAGCGCACAAGGGCCGGTGCCCACCCCAGGGGGTGGGCACCGGCCCTTCCGCGCTCCTGAGGCCCCCTCAGGGGCCCTGAGGGCTACACCAACGAACTGCCGGGGAGCTCGACCTTCGCACCGAGCTCGACCAGCTTCTGCATGAAGTTCTCGTAGCCGCGGTTGATCAGGTCGATGCCGTGGACGCGGGAGGTGCCCTCGGCGGCCAGGGCGGCGATGAGGTACGAGAAGCCGCCGCGGAGGTCGGGGATGACCAGGTCCGCGCCCTGCAGCTTGGTCGGGCCGGAGACGACCGCCGAGTGCAGGAAGTTGCGCTGGCCGAAGCGGCAGTCCGAGCCGCCCAGGCACTCGCGGTACAGCTGGATGTGCGCGCCCATCTGGTTCAGCGCCGAGGTGAAGCCCAGCCGGGACTCGTACACCGTCTCGTGGACGATCGACAGGCCCGTCGCCTGCGTCAGCGCGACCACCAGCGGCTGCTGCCAGTCGGTCTGGAAACCGGGGTGGACGTCCGTCTCCAGGGCGATGGACTTCAGCTGGCCGCCGGGGTGCCAGAAACGGATGCCCTCGTCGTCGATCTCGAAGGCGCCGCCGACCTTCCGGTACGTGTTGAGGAAGGTCATCATCGAGCGCTGCTGCGCGCCGCGTACGTAGATGTTGCCGCTGGTGGCGAGCGCCGCGGACGCCCAGGAGGCCGCCTCCAGGCGGTCCGGGAGCGCCTGGTGGTTGTAGCCGCCGAGCTTGTCGACGCCGGTGATCCGGATCGTCCGGTCGGTGTCGATGGCGATGATCGAGCCCATCTTCTGCAGGACGCAGATGAGGTCCTCGATCTCCGGCTCGATCGCCGCGTTGGACAGCTCGGTGACGCCCTCGGCGAGCACGGCCGTGAGCAGCACCTGCTCGGTCGCGCCGACGGACGGGTACGGCAGCCGGATCTTGGTGCCGCGCAGCCGCTGCGGGGCCTCCAGGTACTGGCCGTCCGCCCGCTTCTCGATCTTCGCGCCGAACTGCCGCAGCACGTCGAAGTGGAAGTCGATCGGCCGGCCGCCGATGTCGCAGCCGCCCAGGCCCGGGATGAAGGCGTGGCCCAGACGGTGCAGCAGCGGGCCGCAGAACAGGATCGGGATGCGCGACGAGCCGGCGTGGGCATCGATGTCGGCCACGTTGGCGGATTCGACGTGCGTCGGGTCGAGCACCAGCTCCCCGGGCTCGTCGCCCGGCCGGACCGTCACCCCGTGCAACTGGAGCAGCCCGCGCACCACCCGCACGTCGCGGATGTCGGGCACGTTGCGGAGCCGGCTCGGCGCTTCGCCGAGCAGGGCGGCGACCATCGCCTTGGGCACGAGGTTCTTCGCGCCGCGGACGCGGATCTCGCCCTCCAGCGGGGTGCCGCCGTGGACAAGCAGGACATCGTCTGTGCCGGTCATGAATCTCGCGTTCCGAAGGGGTCCCCCACAAGCCGTGCGAGGGGGAGGTCGGGCAGGGCCAGGGAAAAGGGTAAGGGCCGAGCACCCCCCTTTCGTAAGAGTGCGGCGGCCACGCAGATGTAATGAATTCGGCACAACACCCTCCGTTCCCGTCACCTTGCGGAGCGTTACCGTCCGTTTGTTGCCCTGTCGTTCCCCGGACACCGGACGCCGGACGCCTCACCTGCGCCGCCGCACCGCCCCCGGACCGGTCCCGCCGCCGGGTCCCCACGGCGGGCCCGGATGCGGGATCATGTCTCGCATGACCGAGGTGTCCTCGCTCACAGGACGGCTGCTCGTCGCCACGCCCGCGCTCACGGACCCGAACTTCGACCGCGCGGTCGTGCTGCTGCTCGACCACGACGACGAGGGCTCCCTCGGCGTGGTCCTGAACCGCCCCACGCCTGTCACCGTCGGTGACATCCTGGAGCCCTGGGCGCCGCTGGCCGGCGAGCCCGGGGTGGTCTTCCAGGGCGGCCCGGTCTCGCTCGACGCCGCGCTGGGCGTCGCGGTGATCCCCGGCGACGAGGGCCCGCTCGGCTGGCGGCGGGTGCACGGGGCGATCGGGCTCGTCGACCTGGAGACCCCGCCGGAGCTGCTCGCCGCCGCCCTCGGCTCGCTGCGGATCTTCGCCGGCTACGCCGGCTGGGGCCCCGGCCAGCTGGAGCAGGAACTCAACGAGGGCGCCTGGTACGTCGTCGAGTCCGAACCCGGCGACGTCTCGTGTCCGCGCCCGGAGACCCTGTGGCGCGCGGTCCTGCGCCGGCAGCGCGGCGAGCTCGCGATGATCGCCACGTACCCCGACGACCCGTCGCTGAACTGAAGCCGCCGCGCTTCAGTATTCTTGGGACCCATGAGCACTCTCGAGCCCGAGCGCGGGGCAGGTACGGGAACCCTCGTCGAGCCGACGCCGCAGGTGTCCCACGGTGACGGCGACCACGAGCGCTACGCCCATTACGTCCAGAAGGACAAGATCATGGCGAGTGCCCTCGACGGCACTCCCGTCGTGGCGCTGTGCGGCAAGGTCTGGGTACCGGGGCGCGACCCCAAGAAGTACCCGGTCTGCCCCATGTGCAAGGAGATCTACGAGTCCATGGGCTCGGGCGGGGACAAGGACAAGGACAAGGACAAGGGCGGCAAGGGCAAGTAGCCACCGGTCCTGACGCGGGGACGGCCCCCGGGAGCGTGCTGCGGCGCGCACCCGGGGGCCGTCTCGCGTTGCAGGGGGTGCTTCCGTCGGTCACGGAGTGGTCGAGACCACTTGTCGGGGTGTCCGCACGCCTCTAACCTCACGCGTGTTGTGCACCACGAAACGCTCGTTGCGCATGTTGCAACGCGGATCACGGGAGCCCCGAATGAAGCGTTCCGCCCGCACCGCCGCCCGCACCGCCGCCCGCATCGCCGCCCCGATCACCGCCGCCGTCCTGGCCGGGCTCGCCGCGACCTCCTGCGCCCCGCAGACCTCCGGCGGCGCGGCCGCGAAGGACGAGAAGAGCGGCACCCTGCGCGTCTGGCTCTTCCGGGAGGTCGACAACCGGCCGAAACAACAGGTCGTCGAGGACGCGATCGCCGCCTTCGAGGCCAGGAACAAGGGGGCCGCCGTCGAGGTCGAGTACATCCCCGTCGAGACCCGCGCCCAGCGCGTCAAGGCCGCCTTCAACGACCCCGCCTCCGCGCCCGACCTCATCGAGTACGGCAACACCGACACCGCCGGCTACGTGCAGGACGGCGGACTCGCCGACGTCACCGCCGAGTTCGGTGCCTGGCCCGACGCCAAGGACACCGACCCCGCCGCGCGGGCCTCCGTCACCGTCGACGGCAGGGTCTACGGCGCCCCGCTCTTCGTCGGCGTCCGCGCGCTCTACTACCGCACCGACGTCTTCCGCGAGTTGGGCGTGCGGCCGCCCAAGACCCAGGCCGAGCTGATCGCCACCGCGAAGAAGGTCCACAAGGCGCGGCCCGAGCTGTACGGGCTCGCCGTCGGCGGCGCGTACACCTACGGCGCGCTGCCCTTCGTGTGGGCCAACGGCGGCGAACTCGCCACGGGGAGCGCCGGCACGTACAAGGCCGCGATCGACAGCGAGGCCGCGCGCAAGGGCGTCGCCGCGTACACCTCGCTCTTCGGCGACGACAACTGCCCGGCCGCCAAGTGCGCCGCCATGGGCGGCAACGCGACCGTCACCGCCTTCGCCTCCGGCAAGGCCGCCATGGCCGTCGGCGGCGACTTCAGCCACGCGGCCGTGGAGGCCGGCGCGGTGAAGGGCAAGTACGCCGTGGTCCCGCTGCCCGGCGTCGCGCCCGGCTCCATAGCCCCGGCCTTCGCGGGCGGCAACAACCTCGGTGTGCTCAGGAGCACCACGCACCGCACCCTCGCGGTCGACCTGATGAAGACGCTGGCCGGCAAGAAGACCCAGGGCGAGCTGTTCGACGCGATGGGCTTCCTGCCCACGTACACCGACGTCCGCGCCGAGGCCGCCCGCCGGCAGCCCTTCGTGAAGCCGTTCATCGACTCCCTCGACGCGGGCGCCAGGTTCGTCCCGGCGTCCCCGGCCTGGGGCCGGATCGACGCCCAGCAGGTGCTGCCGACGATGTTCCAGGAGATCGTCAGCGGCCGTAAGGACGTGGCCGCCGCCACCGGCGACGCGGCGAAGAAGATGGACGCGGCGTTCGCGGCGGCGCGATGACCCCGGCACGCCCCGGCTGGACGCCCTGGCTCTACCTGCTGCCCGCGCTCGCCGTGCTCGGCGCGCTGCTGGTGTACCCGATCTGGCAGCTCGGCCTGATCTCCCTCCTCGAGTACACCCAGGCCCAGGTCAGCGGCGGCGAGCCGACCTCGTTCCAGGGCCTCGGCAACTACACCGCGCTCTTCTCCGACCCGCAGTTCCGGCAGGTGCTGCTCGCGACCGTGCTGTTCGCCGCCGCCTGCGTCGTCGCCACGCTCGCCGTCGGATGCGCGCTGGCCGTGCTGCTGACCCGGGTACGCGCCGTCCCGCGCCTCGCGCTGATGCTCGCCGCGCTCGGCGCGTGGGCCACCCCGGCGGTCACCGGCTCCACGGTCTGGGTCTTCCTCTTCGACCCCGACCACGGGCCGCTCAACCGGCTGCTCGGGCTCGGCGACTTCTCCTGGACCTACGGGCGCCTCAGCGCCTTCGCGCTGGTCCTCTTCGAGGTCGTCTGGTGCTCGTTCCCGTTCGTGATGGTCACCGTCTACGCGGGCCTGCGGGCCGTCCCCGCCGAGGTCCTGGAGGCCGCCGCGCTCGACGGGGCCTCGCAGTGGCGGATCTGGCGGTCGGTCACCGCGCCGATCCTCCGGCCGATCCTGCTCGTCGTCACGATCCAGTCGGTCATCTGGGACTTCAAGGTCTTCACCCAGATCTACGTCATGACGAACGGCGGCGGCATCGCCGGCCAGAACCTCGTGCTCAACGTGTACGCGTACCAGAAGGCGTTCGCCTCGTCCCAGTACAGCCTCGGCTCGGCGATCGGCGTCGTGATGCTGCTGATCCTGCTGGCCGTGACGCTGGTGTACCTGCGGCTGCTGCGGCGCCGGGGAGGAGACCTGTGAGCCGGTTCCGCATCCGCCGTCTCCTCACCGAGGGCGCCACGCTGCTCATCGCCGCGGTCGTCGCGTTCCCGCTGTACTGGATGGTGCTCTCGGCGTTCAGGCCGGCCGGCGAGATCCAGTCGACCGAGGCCCGGCCGTGGACCCTCGCACCATCCCTGGATTCGTTCCGGCGGGTCTTCGAGCAGCAGGATTTCGGCCGTTATCTGCTCAACAGCCTGTTCGTCGCGGGCACGGTGGTGGTCGCCTCCGCGGTGATCGCCTTCCTCGCGGCGACGGCCGTCGTCCGGTTCCGGTTCCGGTTCCGGACCACGCTGCTCGTGATGTTCCTGGTCGCCCAGACGGTGCCGGTCGAGGCGCTGACCATCCCGCTGTTCTTCCTGATGCGGGACCTCGGCCAGCTCAATACGCTCGGCTCGCTGATCCTGCCGCACCTCGCGTTCTCGCTGCCGTTCGCGATCTGGATGCTGCGCGGCTTCGTGAAGGCGGTGCCCGAGGCGCTGGAGGAACAGGCCGCGCTGGACGGGGCGAGCCGGGCGCGGTTCCTGTGGACGATCCTGTTCCCGCTGGTGTTCCCGGGCCTGGTCGCGACGAGCGTGTTCTCGTTCATCTCGACCTGGAACGACTTCCTGTTCGCGAAGTCCTTCCTCATCAGCGACACCTCGCAGTCGACGCTGCCGATGGCGCTGCTGGTCTTCTTCCAGCCCGAGGACAACGACTGGGGCGGCATCATGGCGGCGTCGACCGTGATGACGATCCCGGTGCTCGTCTTCTTCGTGCTCGTCCAACGCCGCCTGGTCTCCGGGCTCGGCGGCGCGGTGAAGGACTGACGGGGGCTCCGCCCCCGCGCCCCCTGCGGCCCGGGGCGTCCCGGGGCCGAGGCTTCCGTTCGCGATTCCGAAAGGCCGATGTCATGCAGGACGAACCGCCGCACGACCCCTGCGCAGAGCTGATCCCCGCGCCCCGCGTCGTCGAGGTCCCCGCGGGGAGCCCCGGGTATGTCTCGCTCGACGAGCGGACGACGCTCGACGCGGGGCCGGGGACCGAGGGCGTGGCGCGGCTGCTGCGCGCCGAACTCGGCGCGGCGACCGGGCTCGCCCTCGCGCCCGGCGCCGGCCCGTACGCGATCCGACTGCGCGTCAGCGCGGAGATCGCGGCGGCGCAGGGCCCGGAGGGCTACCGGCTGTCGACCGACGGGTCCGTCGACGGCGCTGCCGTCCTCGTCGAGGGAGGCGGCGCCGCGGGCGTCTTCTGGGGCCTGCAGACGCTGCGTCAGCTGCTCGGGCCGGACGCGTACCGCCGGGCCCCCGTCGGCCCGGCCGGCCGCGAATGGGACCTGCCGTGCCTCACCGTCGCCGACGCCCCCCGCTTCCGCTGGCGGGGCGTCATGCTCGACGTGGCGCGGCACTTCATGCCGAAGGCGGACCTGCTGCGGTACGTCGACCTGCTCGCCGCGCACAAGCTGAACGTGCTGCACCTGCACCTCACCGACGACCAGGGCTGGCGTCTGGAGATCGAGCGGTACCCGCGGCTCACCGAGGTCGGCGCGTGGCGGGCGCGGACCAAGTGGGGGCACCGGGACTCGCCGTACTGGAACGAGACCCCGCACGGCGGCTTCTACACCCACGACGACATCCGCGAACTCGTCGCGTACGCCGCCGAACGGCACGTCACCGTCGTCCCCGAGATCGACCTCCCGGGCCACTCGCAGGCCGCGATCGCCGCGTACCCCGAGCTCGGCAACACCGACGTCGTCGACACCGCCGCGCTCGGAGTCTGGGACACCTGGGGCGTCAACCCCAACGTGCTCGCCCCCACCGACGCCGTCCTCCGCTTCTACGAGGGCGTCTTCGAGGAGGTCCTCGACCTGTTCCCGTCGCCGTACGTCCACGTCGGCGGCGACGAGTGCCCCAAGGACCAGTGGCGGAAGTCCCCGGCCGCCCAGGCCCGCATCGGGGAACTCGGCCTCGCGGACGAGGACGGGCTGCAGTCCTGGTTCATCCGACACTTCGACCGCTGGCTCGCCGACCGCGGCCGCCGGCTCATCGGCTGGGACGAGATCCTGGAGGGCGGCCTCGCCGACGGGGCCGCCGTGTCCTCCTGGCGCGGCTGCGAGGGCGGGATCGCCGCCGCGGAGGCCGGCCACGACGTCGTCATGTGCCCCGCCCACTCCGTGTACCTGGACTACCGTCAGGCCCCCGGCGACGACGAGCCGATGCCCATCGGCCATGTACGGACCCTGGAGGACGTCTTCCGCTTCGAGCCCGTGCCGCCGGGTCTGTCCGAGGCCGCCGCCGCGCATGTGCTCGGCACACAGGCCAACGTGTGGACCGAGGTCATGCAGGACCGCGGCCGCGTCGACTACCAGGTCTTCCCCCGGCTCGCCGCCTTCGCCGAGGTCGCCTGGTCCGCCCTGCCCGCCCCCGCCGAGCGCGACTTCGACGGTTTCGAGCGGCGCATGACCGCCCATTACGCCCGGCTCGACGCCCTCGGCGTCGACTACCGGCCCCCCTCCGGACCCCGCCCCTGGCAGCGCCGCCCCGGGGTGCCCGGACGCCCCTCGGAGACGCCGCCCCCGAACGCGTGAGTACCGACAAATCCGGCCATATCCCGAGCCGTGGGAGGTCCGGGACGGAACCGTCCTTCGCGGACCCTCGCGCCGGACGGCTCGGAAGATGTGCCAGAGTTGCCACGTCCGGGCTGTGAGCACGTACGGTACGGCCACACAGGCGGGACGACCGGGGACAGTCGGGGACACCGGGAAGGGGCAGCGGGTTGACCACGCACGCACCACGGACGGCGCATTCGGTGACGCTGCCGGCCACGCTCGACGAGGCCGTGGCCGCGCTCACCGCGATGCCCGCCGCCGTGCCCGTGGCGGGCGGCACCGATCTGATGGCGGCCGTCAACCGGGGGCAGCTGCGCCCCGCCGGGCTCGTGGGCCTCGGCCGGATCAACGAGATCCGCGGCTGGCAGTACCAGGACGGTCACGCGCTGCTCGGCGCGGGTCTCACCCACTCCCGGATGGGCCGGCCCGACTTCGCCGCCCTCATCCCCGCGCTCGCCGCGGCCGCCCGCGCCGCCGGACCGCCCCAGATCCGCAACGCCGGCACCCTCGGCGGCAACGTCGTCTCCGCCGCGCCGGCCGGCGACTCGCTGCCCGTCCTGGCCGCCCTGGAGGCGGACCTGGTCGTCACCGGCCCCGACGGCGGCCGCGAGATCCCCGTCTCGCACCTGCTGGCCGGCCGCGACCTGCTCGCGCCCGGCGAGCTCGTCGGCTTCGTGCGCGTCCCACTGCTGCACGCCCCGCAGGTGTTCCTCAAGGCCACCGGCCGCACCGGTCCCGCCCGCGCCGCCGCCTCCGTCGCCGTCGTGCTCGACCCGGCGCATCGCGCGGTGCGCTGCGCGGTGGGCGCGATCGCGCCGATGCCGCTGCGGCCGCTGGAGGCGGAGCGCTGGATCGCCTCGCTGGTCGACTGGGACAACGACCGCGGCCTCGCCCCGGAGGCGCTGACCGCCTTCGGCGAGTACGTGGCCGCGGCCTGCATCCCGGACCCGGCGGGAGACGAGCAGCTGCCGCCCGCCGTACTGCACCTGCGGCGCACCGTCGCCGCGCTGGCCCGACGGGCACTGGGGAGGGCGCTGTCGTGAGCACCGAGGACAACGAGCACCTGTACGGGGCCCCGCAGGGGCAGGAGACGGGCCAGGTTCCCGCGCAGGGCGGCCCGGCGCACGACCCGCACGGCGGCTGGCAGCCCCTCCCGCAGAGCGAGGGCTACGACAGCGACGCCACCGCCTTCGTCCAGCTCCCGCCGGACTTCGACTTCGGCGCGTCCGGGCATGCCGCGCCCCTGGCCGCCCCCGGCCACGGCTACGTGCCGCCGCCGATGATCGTGCCGCTCACCCCGGCCGCCGCCACCGACCCGGCGGCGACCGGCACCTGGGTGGTGCAGGATCCGGTCGAGGCGGAGTACGTGGGGCCCCAGGACGCCGTGGAGCCGCCGCAGGCGCCGCAGGCGAGCGCCGGTGCGCCCGAGCCGGACCCGCACGCCACCGGGCAGTGGAGCTTCGCCCAGGAGCCGCAGTCCACGGGGCAGTGGACCATTCCGACCGTGGCCGAGGGCGCGGACGAGTCGGGCGAGTTCACCACCTCGATGCTGGCCCAGTACGCGAGCAGCGCGCCCGCGACCCTGCCCGGCGGCGCGCCCGCGCCGTGGGCGGTGCCGCAGGAGCCCGAGGGCGGCGAGGAGCAGCCGGAGCACCTCGCCGAGGAGCCGGTGCACGAGCAGGAGTACGCGGAGCCCCTCGCCGAGCCCTCCGCCGAGGACGCCGCCGGCGACGCCGTCGAGGAGCCCCACGCCGCTCCGTCCGCCGAGGACCGCCCCGAGATCCTCCCCGAGGGCGCCGAGGCGTTCCACGAGTCCCCCGAGGCCCTTCCCGGGCCTCCGGTCGCTCCGGCGTTCGACACGGGCAGCAGCAGCGACAGCGACGATCACCCGCACATCTCGTATGTGCTGCGCGTCAACGGCGCCGACCGGCCCGTCACCGGCTCGTGGATCGGCGAGTCGCTGCTCTACGTACTGCGCGAGCGCCTCGGCCTCGCCGGCGCCAAGGACGGCTGCTCGCAGGGCGAGTGCGGCGCGTGCAACGTCCAGGTCGACGGCCGGCTCGTGGCCTCCTGCCTGGTGCCCTCCGCGACCGCCGCCGGCAGCGAGGTCCGCACCGTCGAGGGCCTGGCCGTCGACGGGGAGCCCTCCGACGTCCAGCGGGCCCTCGCCAACTGCGGCGCGGTCCAGTGCGGCTACTGCATCCCCGGCATGGCCATGACCGTCCACGACCTGCTGGAGGGCAACCCCGCGCCCACCGAGCGGGAGGCCCGCCAGGCCCTCTGCGGCAACCTCTGCCGCTGCTCCGGCTACCGGGGCGTCCTCGACGCCGTCCAGGAGGTCGTCGCCGAGCGGGCGGCGGCCGCCGGCGAGTCGTCCGAGGCCCGCGAGCCGCGCATCCCGCAGCAGATCCCCCACCCGCTCGACGGAGGCATGGCGTGAGCAGCGACGCGACCACCGCCGTTCCCGCCGTTCCCACGGCGCTCGACGGCCCCCAGCAGGAGGAGCGGGAGCACGGCCTGGGCGCCTCCGTGCCGGCGGCCGACGCCCGCGCCAAGGCCGAGGGCACCTTCCCGTACGCCTCCGACCTGTGGGCCGAGGGGCTGCTGTGGGCGGCGGTGCTGCGCTCCCCGCACCCGCACGCCCGGATCGTCTCCCTCGACACCACGGCCGCCGCGGAGCTGCCCGGCGTCCGCGCCGTCGTCACGCACGCGGACGTGCCCGGCGACCCGGCGTACGGCCGGACCGTCGCCGACCGGCCGGTGTTCGCCTCCGACATCGTCCGGCACCACGGCGAGGCCATCGCCGCCGTCGCCGCCGACCACCCCGACACCGCCCGGCTGGCCGCCGCGGCCATCGCCGTCGAGTACGAGGTCCTGGAACCCGTCACCGACCCGGAGAAGGCCTTCGCCGCGGCCCCGCTGCACCCCGACGGCAATCTGATCCGGCACATCCCGCTCCGCTTCGGCGACCCCGACATCGCCGGCGAGGTGATCGTCGAGGGCCTGTACCGGATCGGCCGCCAAGACCCCGCGCCGGTCGGCGCCGAGGCCGGGCTCGCCGTGCCGCGCCCGGACGGCGGCGTGGAGATCTACACCGCCTCCACCGACCCGCACACCGACCGCGACCTCGCCGCGGCCTGCTTCGGGCTCGCCCCCGAGCAGGTCAAGGTCGTCGTCACCGGCGTGCCCGGCGCGACCAGCGACCGCGAGGACCCCGGCTTCCAGATCCCGCTGGGTCTGCTCGCGCTGCGCACCGGCTGCCCGGTCAAGCTCACCGCCACCCGCGAGGAGTCCTTCCTCGGCCACGCCCACCGCCACCCCACCCTGCTGCGCTACCGCCACCACGCGGACGCCGAGGGCCGGCTGGTGAAGGTCGAGGCGCAGATCCTGCTCGACGCGGGCGCCTACGCGGACCACTCCGCCGAATCCCTCGCCGCCGCCGTCTCGTTCGCCTGCGGCCCGTACGTGGTGCCGCACGCCTTCGTCGAGGGCTGGGCGGTCCGGACGAACAACCCGCCGTCCGGCCACATGCGCGGCGAGGGCGCGCTGCAGGTGTGCGCCGCGTACGAGGCGCAGATGGACAAGCTGGCGGTCAGGCTCGGGGTCGACCCGGCCGAGCTGCGGATGCGCAACGTGCTGGCGACGGGCGACCTGCTGCCCACCGGCCAGACCGTCACCTGCCCCGCCCCGGTCGCCGAACTGCTCGGCGCGGTACGGGACTTCCCGCTGCCGCCGCTGCCGCTCGACGACCCGGAGGAGGACTGGCTGCTGCCCGGCGGCCCCGAGGGCGCGGGCGAGCCGGGGGCCGTGCGGCGGGGCGTCGGCTACGCGCTCGGCATGGTCCACATGCTCGGCGCGGAGGGCGCGGACGAGGTCTCGACGGCCACCGTGAAGGTGCAGGACGGGGTCGCGACGGTCATCTGCGCGGCGGTGGACACCGGTTCGGGTTTCGGCACGCTGGCCCGGCAGATCGTCCAGGAGACCCTCGGCATCGAGGAGGTGCACGTCGCCTCCGTCGACACCGACCAGCCGACGGCGGGCGCGGCGACGCACGGCCGGCACACATGGGTGTCCGGCGGCGCGGTGGAGCGGGCGGCCAAGATGGTCCGTACGCAGCTGCTGCAGCCGCTGGCGCACAAGTTCGGCATGTCGACGGAGCTGCTCCAGATCACCGACGGCAAGATCACCTCGTACGACGGCGTGCTGTCCACGACGGTGACCGAGGCGATGGACGGCAAGGAGCTGTGGGCCACCGCGCAGTGCCGCCCGCACCCGACGGAGCCGCTGGACGAGTCGGGGCAGGGCGACGCCTTCGTGGGCCTGGCGTTCTGCGCGATCCGCGCGGTGGTGGACGTCGACATCGAACTGGGCTCGGTACGGGTGGTCGAGATGGCCGTCGCCCAGGACGTCGGCCGGATCCTGAACCCGGCGCAGCTGGCGGCCCGGATCGAGGCGGGCGTCACGCAGGGCGTCGGCGCGGCGCTCACCGAGAACCTGCGCACCGCGCGCGGTGTGGTCCGGCACCCGGACTTCATGGGCTACGCGCTGCCGACCGCGCTCGACGCGCCGGACATCCGGATCGTCAAGCTGGTCGAGGAGCGGGACGTGGTGGCCCCGTTCGGCGCGAAGCCGGCGAGCGCGGTGCCGGTCGTGACGGCGCCGGCGGCGGTCGCCTCGGCCGTGCGGGCGGCGACGGGGCGTCCGGTGAACCGGCTGCCGATCCGCCCGCAGGCGGCGGTGGCGGCGGGCTAGGGCCCGTCCGGCGTGCCCGCCGGCTCAGTCCTCCGCCGGCTCAGTCCTCCTCGTCCGCCGGGCGGCCGAGGAGGAGCGAGACGCCGAGGATCGCGATCCGGGTGATCAGCCCGGCGAGCACGATGGTGAGGAACCCGTCGACGCGCAGGTCGGACCCGGAGGCGGGGCCGGCCCAGGACAGCAGCCACCAGATCAGCGAGTCCTGGACGACGCCGGCGGCGGCGAGGGCGAGCAGCGGCAGACCGCCGACGTGCGCGGACGGCCCTATGTAGATCAGCTGCGTCAGCACCGCGACGGCTATGAACGCGAACAGCACGGACATGTACGCGTCGGAACCGGGACCGAGGGTGATGCCGGGGAGCAGTCCCCCGGCGAGGGCGACGCCGACGAGGGCGCCGAGCTTGCGGCCCGTTGTGATGGTCATGGCGGGACTGTGGCACGCCGACCAGACCCTGTGAAGATCCTTTGAGGAAATTGCGGAGGGCCCGGGGGTGTACCCCGGGCCCTCCGTCCTTCCTCGGAGACCGTGGCGGGATTCGAACCCGCGTCACTCGAGTTGCAGTCGAGCCCCTGAGCCTCTCGGGCACACGGTCGTGGTGGCGACATGAACGACCGTAGGGGCGGGGGCACCGGCCGCGGAAGGGCGACGCGGGCCCTGCAACGGGACTGCCATACCCCGTTCACAAAGGCGCGATTCGAGCTGTACGGGGTCGCTCGGGGGCGCCCGGGGCGTGCGGTCGTACGACCAAGGTCCGAGGGCCGGTCCGACCCGTGACAGGCCCCAAGGGCGGGTGCGCCTCTTACGCTGTGGGGATGAGCGCTCTCGACCCCCGCGACACCGGCGTCGCAGCCGCACCGTCCGACCGGACCGCCGCCGACAAGGCCCCGGGCGGAGTGCTCGACCGCGAACACCGGGCGCTCAGCATCGGGATCGTCTCCGTGGTCCTGCTCATCGCCTTCGAGGCGACCGCGGTGGGCACCGCGATGCCGGTCGCGGCGCGGGAGCTGGACGGGGTGGCGCTGTACGCCTTCGCGTTCTCCGCGTACTTCACGACCAGCCTGTTCGGGATGGTGCTGGCGGGACAGTGGTCCGACCGCGGCGGCCCGCTCGCGCCGCTCGCCGTCGGCATGGCGTCCTTCGCGGCCGGACTGCTGCTCTCCGGCACCGCAGGGACGATGTGGCTGTTCGTCCTGGGACGGGCGGTGCAGGGGCTCGGCGGCGGGCTGGTGATCGTCGCGCTGTACGTGGTCGTCAGCCGGGCGTACGCGGAGGCGCTGCGGCCCGCGATCATGGCGTCGTTCGCGGCGGCCTGGGTGGTGCCGTCGGTGGTCGGACCGCTGGCGTCCGGGACGATCACGGAACACCTGGGCTGGCGCTGGGTCTTCGTCGGGATCCCGGTCCTGGTGGTCTTCCCGCTGGCGCTCGCGCTGCCGGCGATCCGGCGCACGGCCTCCGGGCCGGCCGACCCGACGGCGCCGCTGCCGCCGTTCGACCGGCGGCGCATCCGGCTGGCGCTCGGCATCTCGCTGGGCGCGGGACTGCTGCAGTACGCGGGCCAGGACCTGCGCCGGCTCTCGCTGCTGCCCGCCGCGGTGGGCGCGGCGCTGCTCGTGCCGTCGGCGCTCGGGCTGCTGCCGAAGGGCACGTTCCGGGCGGGGCGGGGGCTGCCGTCGGTGGTGCTGCTGCGGGGGATCGCCGCGGGCTCGTTCATCGCGGCGGAGTCGTTCGTCCCGCTGATGCTGGTCGTGGAGCGCGGCGTGAGCCCGACGCTGGCGGGTCTGTCGCTGGCGGTCGGCGGGCTCACCTGGGCCCTGGGCTCGTACCTCCAGGCACGGCCGCGGATGGCTCCGTACCGGGAGCGGGCGCGGGTGGCCGCGATGGTCCTGGTCGCGGCGGCGATCGCGGCCGCGCCGAGCGTGCTGATCCCGGGGGTGCCGGTGTGGACGGTCGCGGTGGCCTGGGCGTTCGGCTGCCTCGGCATGGGCGTGGTGATCGCCTCGACGAGCGTGCTGCTGCTCGAACTCTCCGCGCCGGAGGAGGCGGGCACGAACTCGGCGGCCCTCCAGATCTCCGACGGCCTCTCGAACGTCCTGCTCCTCACGGCCGGCGGCGCGGCGTTCGCCGCCCTGGGCGGCGGCGCCCTGGGCGCCGCCGCCCACGGAGCGGCCACCTCGGCGTCGTCCCACCCGGCGGCCTTCGCCGCGGTCTTCCTCCCGATGGCCGCGGTGGCAGCGGCCGGCGCGTGGGTCGCCACCCGCCTGCGCGCGCCCGCCGGGACGTAGCGAATTCAGCCACATTTCGGATGCTGCGCCGCGCTTCCGGGAGTTGTGAGGACCGTCTCACACGGGCCCGCCACGCCCTCGTGGACGGCGGGGCGACTCGGCCTCACCGGTAAGGTGGCCCGGTTGTCATATCTGGACGAGCGTCGAACCGGAGACCGTGACTACCACCGCCAGCTCCTCCCATCACCTCTCTCCCGCCTTCCCCGGCCGCGCCCCCTGGGGTACCGCCAACAAGCTGCGTGCCTGGCAGCAGGGCGCCATGGAGCGGTATGTCCAGACGCAGCCGCGCGACTTCCTCGCCGTCGCGACGCCCGGCGCCGGCAAGACGACCTTCGCGCTCACGCTCGCGTCCTGGCTGCTGCACCACCACGTGGTGCAGCAGGTCACCGTCGTCGCCCCCACCGAACACCTGAAGAAGCAGTGGGCGGCGGCCGCGGCCCGGATAGGGATCAAGCTCGACCCCGAGTACAGCGCCGGGCCGCTCAGCAAGGAGTACGACGGCGTCGCGATCACCTACGCCGGCGTCGGCGTGCGCCCCATGCTGCACCGCAACCGCTGCGAGCAGCGCAAGACGCTGGTGATCCTCGACGAGATCCACCACGCCGGCGACTCCAAGTCCTGGGGCGAGGCCTGCCTCGAGGCCTTCGAGCCCGCCACCCGCCGGCTCGCCCTCACCGGCACGCCCTTCCGGTCCGACACCAACCCGATCCCCTTCGTGACGTACGAAGAGGGGAACGACGGGATCCGGCGGTCCGCCGCCGACTACACGTACGGCTACGGGAACGCCCTCGGCGACGGCGTCGTCCGGCCCGTCATCTTCCTCTCCTACAGCGGCAACATGCGCTGGCGCACCAAGGCCGGCGACGAGATCGCCGCCCGGCTCGGCGAGCCGATGACCAAGGACGCGATCAGCCAGGCCTGGCGCACCGCGCTCGACCCCCGCGGCGACTGGATGCCGAACGTGCTGCGCGCCGCCGACCAGCGGCTCACCGAGGTCCGCAAGTCCATCCCCGACGCCGGCGGCCTCGTCATCGCCTCCGACCAGGACTCGGCCCGCTCCTACGCCAAGCTGATCCGCGAGATCACCGGGACCAAGGCCACCGTCGTCCTGTCCGACGACACCGGCGCCTCCCAGCGCATCGACGACTTCAGCGACAGCGACGACCGCTGGATGGTCGCGGTCCGCATGGTGTCCGAGGGCGTCGACGTCCCCCGCCTCGCCGTCGGCGTGTACGCGACCACCATCTCCACCCCGCTCTTCTTCGCCCAGGCCGTCGGCCGCTTCGTACGATCCCGCAGGCGCGGCGAGACCGCGTCCGTGTTCCTTCCCACCATCCCCACCCTCCTCGGATTCGCCGGCGAGATGGAGGTCGAGCGCGACCACGTGCTCGACAAGCCGAAGAAGGACGGCGAGGAGGACCCGTACGCCGAGTCCGAGAAGGAGCTGGCGGAGGCCGAGCGCCAGCAGGACGAGGACACCGGCGAACAGGACATGCTGCCCTTCGAGGCGCTGGAGTCCGACGCCGTCTTCGACCGCGTCCTGTACAACGCCGCCGAGTTCGGCATGCAGGCCCACCCGGGCAGCGAGGAGGAGCAGGACTACCTCGGCATCCCCGGCCTGCTCGAACCCGACCAGGTGCAGCTGCTGCTGCAGAAGCGCCAGGCGCGGCAGATCGCGCACAGCCGCAAGAAGCCGGACAGCGAGGCGGACCTCCTGGAGCTTCCGGCCGAACGGCGGCCCGTCGTTTCGCACAAGGAGCTGCTCGAACTGCGCAAGCAGCTCAACACCATGGTCGGTGCGTACGTCCACCAGAGCGGCAAGCCGCACGGCGTCATCCACACCGAACTGCGCCGTGTGTGCGGTGGCCCGCCGAGCGCGGAGGCGACCGCCGGGCAGATCCGCGAGCGGATCAAGAAGGTCCAGGAGTGGGCCACCCGGATGCGCTGAAAAGCCGCTCACCGGCCTACTTGCGCCCCGAACCGGCCGTATCCGGTCGCCCGCGCCCGGATTCTGGACGAGGTCTTCCGCTGAGCGGAGCAGGTCGCTACTGTCCCCGCCAAGCAAACGAACGCCCCGTGGCAACGCCGCCGCGGAGCGCAGCCGGTACTGCACCCCCATCCGCCGGCGGCCTCTGACGTGCGTCGCCGCGGGACCGGTGTCGCGTTACCGCAGGAGCCCGCCGGCACTCACTCCGAAGGAGAGGGCGTCGTGACCGCGGAGACCTCCCAGACGCTCGACCGGGGACTGCGTGTCCTCAAACTGCTCGCCGACACCGACCACGGCCTGACGGTCACCGAGTTGTCCAACAAACTCGGCGTGAACCGCACCGTGGTCTACCGGCTGCTGGCCACGCTGGAGCAGCACGCCCTGGTCCGCCGCGACCTCGGCGGCCGGGCCCGCGTGGGTCTCGGCGTGCTGCGCCTGGGCCGCCAGGTCCACCCGCTGGTGCGGGAGGCCGCGCTGCCCGCGCTGCGCTCGCTCGCGGAGGACATCGGCGCGACGGCCCATCTGACGCTGGTCGACGGCGCGGAGGCCCTCGCGGTCGCCGTCGTCGAGCCGACGTGGACCGACTACCACGTGGCGTACCGGGCCGGATTCCGGCACCCGCTGGACCGCGGCGCGGCCGGCCGGGCGATCCTCGCCGCCCGGCAGGGCGGACTGACCGAGCCGACGTTCACGCTGACCCACGGCGAGCTGGAGGCGGGCGCGAGCGGCGCGGCCGCCCCGCTGATAGGCGTCACCGGCATCGAGGGCAGCGTCGGCGTGGTCATGCTCGCCGACGCGGTCCCGGAGCGGGTGGGCCCCCGCGTGGTCGACGCGGCCCGCGAGGTCGCGGACGCGCTGCGGTAGGCGGGCGCGGTAGGCGGGGGAGCGGCCCCGGGCGGCCCCTGTGCCCTGAGGGGCGGGGGAGCCGGTCGGGGCGGGCGTTATCTTGGGGGGCGTGTTCAGCAACCTCTCCCGTGCCCGAGTGCTCGCGCTCTGCGCGCTGCCGGTCGTCGCGCTGCTCGCCGTCGTCGGGACGGCGCCTTTGCCGTTCGCGGTGGCCCAGCCGGGGACGACCGCGGACGTCCTCGGCGAGGACAAGGGGCGGCCGATCATCACCATCACCGGCGCCCCCGTTCGCCCGACCACCGGCCAGCTGCGGATGACGACCATCCTGGCCACCGGGCCGGGCACCGAGGTCGACCTCGGCGACGTCGCCGACGCCTGGTTCCGTACCGACCGGGCCGTGTACCCGCGCGCGATGGTCTACCCGAGCGGGAAGTCTGACGAAGAGGTCGCGAAGCACAACCTCCAGCAGATGGAGCAGTCCCAGGACGCCGCCGCGCTCGCGGCCCTGAACCACGTGGGCAAGAGCCCGAAGGACGTGAAGGTCACCCTGCACCTCGCGGACGTCGGCGGCCCCAGCGCCGGACTGCTGTTCTCCCTCGGGATCGTCGACAAGCTCGTCGGCAACGGCGCGGGCGGCGAACTGACCGGCGGCAAGATCGTCGCCGGCACGGGGACGATCGACGCCGACGGCACCGTCGGAGCCGTCGGCGGGGTCTCCCTCAAGACCCAGGCCGCCGGCCGGGACGGAGCGACCGTGTTCCTCGTCCCCAAGGCGGAGTGCGACGACGCGGAGGCCGAACTGCCGAAGGGCATCCGGCTGATCCCCGTCAGCACCCTGGACGACGCGGTCGCGTCCCTCACGGCCCTCGGCAAGGGCCAGGAGGCCAAGGTCCCGCGCTGCTGAGGGGGCGGGGCGGGGCGGGAGGGCCGTAGGCAGGAGTCGGCCGTAGGCGGGAGTCGGCCGCGGCAGGAGTCCGCCGTCGGCAGGAGCCCGCAGGAGCCCGCCGACCATCCGCCCGTACTCCTGCGCGCCACCCCTCGTCGCCCGACCTCCCCCGCGTCCCCTCCCGCGTTCTACCCCTCGTCCTCCGCCGCCTGCTGGACCAGCGGGACGATCCGCAGCGGCACCGGGTTCTCCATGACGATCGCCGTCGACGCCCGCACGATCCCCTCGAAGCCGACCACCCGGTCGATCACGCGCTGCAGATCCGCGTTCGACCGCGCCACCAGCCGGCACAGCATGTCCCCGTGCCCGGTCGTCGTGTGCAGCTCCAGCACCTCGGGGACGGTCGCCAGATGGGCCCGTACGTCGCCGCCCTGGCCCTGCTTGATCTCCAGCGTCGCGAACGCGGTCACCGGGTAGCCCAGGGCCGCCGGGTCCACGTCCGGGCCGAAGCCGCGGATCACCCCGTTCGACTGCAGCCGGTCGAGGCGCGCCTGGACCGTGCCGCGCGCCACCCCGAGCCGGCGGGACGCCTCCAGGACCCCTATGCGGGGCTCCTGTGCCAGCAGGGTCAGCAGTCGCCCGTCCAGATGATCGATCGCCACGCCGGCCTCCCGTTGGTCATCCTGTGCAGAACGTACGCCGATCCTGACGTATCACTGGTCAGATTGACCAGTGAATCAGCGAACTATTGCGCAGCTTGTGGAACGGAGAGAGTCTGCGGACATGACTGAGACCCTCCACACCACCCCGAACACCGCGCGCGAGGCCGATCCCTTCCCGGTCAAGGGAATGGACGCGGTCGTCTTCGCCGTCGGCAACGCCAAGCAGGCCGCGCACTACTACTCCACGGCCTTCGGCATGAAGCTCGTCGCGTACTCCGGACCGGAGACCGGCAGCCGTGAGACGGCGTCGTACGTCCTCACCAACGGCGCGGCCCGCTTCGTGCTCACCTCCGTCATCAAGCCCTCCACCGACTGGGGCCGCTTCCTCGCCGAGCACGTCGCCGAGCACGGCGACGGCGTCGTCGACCTGGCGATCGAGGTCCCGGACGCGCGCGCCGCGTACGCCCACGCCGTCGAGCACGGCGCCACCGGCATCGCCGAGCCGTACGAGCTGAAGGACGAGCACGGCACCGTCGTCCTCGCGTCCATCGCGACGTACGGCAAGACCCGTCACACCCTCGTCGACCGCTCCGGATACGACGGCCCGTACCTGCCCGGCTTCATCGCCGCGAGCCCGATCGTCGAGCCGCCGGCCAAGCGGACCTTCCAGGCGATCGACCACTGCGTCGGCAACGTCGAGCTCGGCAAGATGAACGAGTGGGTGACCTTCTACAACCGGGTCATGGGCTTCACGAACATGAAGGAGTTCGTGGGCGACGACATCGCCACCGAGTACTCGGCGCTGATGTCGAAGGTCGTGGCCGACGGCACCAAGAAGGTCAAGTTCCCGATCAACGAGCCGGCGATCGCGAAGAAGAAGTCGCAGATCGACGAGTACCTCGAGTTCTACGGCGGCCCGGGCGTGCAGCACATCGCGCTCGCCACGAACGACATCGTCGCGACGGTGCGGGCCATGCGGGCGGCGGGCGTCGAGTTCCTGTCCGTGCCGGACGCGTACTACGACACGCTCGGCGAGTGGGTCGGCGACACGCGTGTGCCGATCGACGAGCTGCGCGAGCTGAAGATCCTCGCGGACCGCGACGAGGACGGCTACCTGCTGCAGATCTTCACCAAGCCGGTCCAGGACCGCCCGACCGTCTTCTTCGAGATGATCGAGCGCCACGGGTCGATGGGCTTCGGCAAGGGCAACTTCAAGGCCCTCTTCGAGGCGATCGAGCGCGAACAGGACCGCCGCGGCAACCTCTGACCGCGGCAGGCGAGCCGGCCGCCCGGGGGACGCCCGGCCCGCCACCGCCGCTGCCACGGCCCCACGGGACCACCCTCCCCGTGGGGCCGCGGCGTTTCCGGGACCACGCCGCCCCCGCCCGTGTGGGCAATCGTCCCGCTTGGGGGTCCCCCCTGGACGAAGTCCTTGGGGGAGGGACGGGTGGGCACACGGGACGGCGCCCATGCGGGCACGCTCAGCTTCCGGGCCTGGACCCGCACCACGGGGGCGGCGCGCACGGAGTGCGGGTTACGGCAACGGGCGCAGGCGCTCGCTAGGGCGCCGTCCGTTGTGCCCACCCGTTCCGCCCTGCGGAACGATTGCCCACAACGGTGGGGGCGGGGGTGGGGGTCGCCCCCGCGGGGCGATTGCCCGCAACGGTTGAGGGCGTCCCGGCGGGGCGGGTGCCCGTAACCGGGCGGCGGGGGGCGTTCTTCGCCGGTTCCAAGGACCTCGGGCCGCCCTCCGGCGGGTCGCCCATTGCTGTCAGGGCTTCTCTGGCCGCCGGCGCGAGGAGCGGCGAGAAGTACGGGTTGATCCGGAGCGCCTCCGCCACGTGCCGGCGCGCCGCCCCGTACCGCCCGAGCGCGCGCTCGATCTGCCCGCGGTGGTACGTGAACAGCGCACTCCGCCGCCCCTCCTCCGTCGCGCGCCGCGCGTACGGCAGCGCCTCCTCCGCCTCGCCCGTGCGGTACAGCGCCCAGGCCAGCGCGTCGGCGACGTCCATCGAGCGGTGGCCCTTCGCCCACTGGGCCCGCAGTCGCCGTACCGCGTCCTGCGGGGCGCCGTGGTCCGTCTCGTAGCGGGCGAGCACCAGTTCGCCGTTCACGCCGTACGAGCCCGCCTCCGTCACCCGCGCGCGCAGCGTCTCGTACTGCGTCGCCGCGTCCCCGTCGAGGCCCTCCGCCTCGTACAGTTCGCCCGCCTCGAGGGCGTACTCCGGCAGCGGCGCCGCCGACAGCGCCGCCCGGTAGTCCCGGAACGCCTCCGCCGTCCGCCCCTGCGCGCCGAGCGCCCGCGCCCGCCCCGCGAGCGACGGGCCGTGCGCGGGGGCCAGCCGCAGTGCCGCGGTGTACTGCGCCACCGCCTCCGCCGGTTCGCCCCGTTCCCAGGCCAGTTCGCCGAGCCGGTACAGACAGGCCGCCTTCTGCGCGGGGCTCTGCGCGCGCCCCGCCGCCTCGATCGCCGTCGCGTTCGCGTCCTCGCGCCAGCCGCGGTCGCGGAACGACTGCGCCGCGCGGTCGAGCGCCGCTGCGGTGGGCAGCAGCCCCTTCAGCGCCTCGGCCGCCTTGTGCGCCTTCGCGTAGTCGCCGAGCCCCGTGTACGCGTCGATCAGCACCGGGTACGGGGCCCAGCGCTTCGGCTTCTGCGCGCGTACCCGTTCCGCCCACGCCCGGCCCTGCGCGTAGTCGCCGCGCGCGTTGGCCAGCGCCCCCAGCGCCAGCTGCGCGTCCACGTTCCCCTGCTTCGCCGGCAGCACGGCGAGGGATTTCCGCAGCGCCCGTTCCGCCTGCCCGTAGTCCGCGGCCCGGGCGGTCCGCGTCCCGCGCTCGGTGTACGCCGCGCCGAGCACCGCCCAGGACGCGTCGTCCTCGGGGTGTTCCCGCAGCCACGCCTTCCGGTCGCCGATCAGCACCGCCAGGTCCGGCAGGGAGGCCGGCGCCCCGGCGTGCGCGGCCGTCATCGCCCGGGCGGCCGGGCCGGGCAGCGGCTCCGGCCCGTCGTCGAGCAGCGCCGGCCCCCACACCAGCGCGGCGCCCCCGAGCGCCGCCGCGCACACCCCGGCGACGAGAACGTTTCTGCGTCCGACGTTCTTCATGGCGCTCACTCTGCGCCCGTACGAAGAGCACATCGTCGACGACGAACCCGAACGTCCACCGGGTTCACACCGATGGCCCCGAGTGCCAGGCTGGAGCCATGGACGATCTTCTCGACCGCCTGCGCGCCGGCCTCCCCGCCGAGGCCCTGCAGACCGATCCCGACGTCATGGCCTCCTACGCGAACGACATGGCGAGCTTCTGCCCGGCCGGCGTGCCCGCGGCCGTGGTGCTGCCGCGCACCGTCGAACAGGTGCAGCACGTCATGCGGGTCGCGACGGAGCTGCGCGTCCCCGTCGTCCCGCAGGGCGCCCGGACCGGGCTGTCCGGCGGCGCCAACGCCACCGACGGCTGCATCGTGCTGTCACTGGTGAAGATGGACCGGATCCTGGAGATCGACCCGGTCGACCGGATCGCGGTCGTCGAGCCCGGCGTCGTCAACGCGGTGCTCTCCCGCGCCGTCGACGAACAGGGCCTGTATTACCCGCCGGACCCGTCCAGTTGGGAGACCTGCACGATCGGCGGCAACATCGGCACCGCGTCCGGCGGCCTGTGCTGCGTCAAGTACGGCGTGACGGCGGAGTACGTGCTCGGCCTCGACGTGGTGCTCGCCGACGGCCGGCTGCTGTCCACCGGCCGGCGCACCGCCAAGGGAGTGGCCGGCTATGACCTCACCCGGCTCTTCGTCGGCTCGGAGGGAAGTCTGGGAATCGTGGTGAAGGCGGTGCTCGCGCTCAAGCCGCGCCCGCCGCAGCAGCTGGTGCTGGCCGCCGAGTTCGGCTCGACGGGGGCCGCCTGCGCGGCGGTCTGCGCGATCATGGAGGCCGGCCATACGCCCTCGCTGCTCGAGATCATGGACCGCACCACGATCAGGGCGGTCAACAAGCTGGCGAACATGGGTCTTCCGCACACGACCGAGGCGCTGCTGCTGTGCGCCTTCGACACCCCGGACCCGGCTGCGGACCTGGCCGCGGTCGGCGCGCTGTGCACGGCCGCCGGAGCGGCCCAGGTGGTCCCGGCCGACGACGCGGCGGAGTCCGAACTGCTGCTCCAGGCCCGCCGGTTGTCCCTCACCGCGCTGGAGGCCGTGAAGTCCGCGACGATGATCGACGACGTGTGCGTACCGCGTACCAGGCTGGCCGCCATGCTCGACGGCACCGCCGCGATCGCCGAGAAGTACGACCTGACCATCGGCGTCTGCGCGCACGCGGGCGACGGCAACACCCATCCCGTCGTGTGCTTCGACCACACCGACGAGGACGAGGCCCGCCGGGCCCGGGAGTCCTTCGACGAGATCATGGCGCTCGGCCTGGAACTGGGCGGCACGATCACCGGCGAGCACGGGGTGGGCACGCTGAAGAAGGAGTGGCTGGCGCGGGAGCTGGGTCCGGTGGGAGTGGAGCTGCAGCGCGGGATCAAGCAGACCTTCGACCCGCTGGGCATCCTCAACCCCGGCAAGGTGTTCTGAGAAGGGTGTCCCCGGGCTCACAGCTCGCCGTCCTGGGACTCGTCCGACGGCCACGGGTCGCGCAGCCACAGGTCGTCCCCGATGGGGGTACCTCCCTGCTCGAGCGAAGTCGAGAGCTTGGGGGACGGGGTGAGCAGCCGGGCGAGCCCGTCGTCGAGGCCGAGCCGGTCGGCCTCGGTGCCCGGCGGGACCGCGCGCAGGGTCCGCTCCAGCCAGGCGGAAACCTGCGCCGACGGGGCCTCCAGGAGCGCGTCCCCGTCCGGCGAGGACAGCGCCATCAGCACCACGCTGCGGCCGTCGACCTTCGTCGGCCAGATCCGCACGTCCCCGTGGCCGCACGGCCGGAACACGCCCTCGACGAGCAGTTCGCGGGCGAACGTCCAGTTGACCGGGTGGTCCGAGCCGATGTGGAAGGCGATGTGCACGGCGAAGGGGTCGTCGGCGCGGTACGTCAGCCGGGCGGGCACGGGGACACTGCGTTCGGGCGACAGCACCAGGCGCAGCTCCAGCTCGCGCTCCACGACGGTGTTCTCGGTGTTCTCGGTGTTCTGCATGTCCGCTCTCCCTGGTTCTCCTGCGGACCCCTTGCGGGCCTGCATGAGGTGAGAGCGGGGTGGTGACCGGCTATGACGCGACTTCCTGGAAATTCTCGAGAAACTTTTCCGGCCCGGGCGCCCGTCGACCGCCCGGCCGTCGGCAGACACCCTAGGCCCGGCCCCACGCCCGGGTGACGGGAACCAGGACGTTGTCGCTCGAAGGCGGGCTTTCTGGCGGCCTCCTTCTTCCCCTCGCACGGTTCTTCGTTACTGTCCTCCTTGGCAGAGGCAGCGGTGCGTGACGGAACGGAGTCGGGGCAGTGGCTACTCCTCCAGGCGGCGGCGGAGAGGTACCCCAGGCCGGGTACTACCCGGACCCGTCCATTCCCGGATATGTCCGGTACTGGAACGGCGCCGCCTGGGTGCCCGGGACGAGCCGTCCCGCGCCCAAGGACGGCGAGCCGATGCCGGCGCCGCCCGCATCGGCGCTGCCGCCGGCCCCGGTGCTCGCCTCCCAGGCCCCGGCGCCCCGGCAGGCTCCCCCGGCCACGCCCTCCGTCGAGGAGACCGGGCCGGTGTTCCTGGACGAGGAACCGGCCGAGGAGAGCAGGCCCGAACCGGCCTCGGCCTGGGGCGCCGACACCGCGCGGCAGACCGGCTTCGGCGGCGAGCGCGACCAGAAGGTGTCGTGGGGCGCGCCCGAGGCGGCCGACCCGCGGACCCCGCGCCAGGACCCCCGTACCCCGGCGGACCGCACGCCGGCCGACCGCACCCCCGCCGACCGGGCCCCGGCCGCCGAGTCCTCCGCCGCTCCCGGCATGCGGATCGCCGGCACCGTGCCCGGCAGCGGCGTGGTGCCCGCCGACCCGAGCGGCGGCGCGCTGCCCGGCGTACGGCAGACGCAGCCCGGTCCGGACGCGCCCGAGGGGACGGTCGCCATCCGGCGGCGGCCCTCCGGCGACGACGGCGGCACCATGACCATCCGCGCCCTCGGCGGCCCGGCCGCCAAGGCCCCGCAGAGCCCGCAGGCTCCGCAGACCGCGCAGCCGCAGGCGTCCGCCGCCCAGGTCCCCGCCCAGGCGCAGCCGCAGGCCCCGGCCGCCGGGCCCGTCACCACGGGCCAGGGCGGCGGCGCCGGCTCCTGGGCGCAGCAGGTGGCCCGGCTCTCCCACCCGGAGCCCGCGGCCCCGCAGTCACCGCACCAGCTTCAGCAGCAGCCGCCGCAGCAGCTTCAGCAGCAGCCCGTCGTCCCGTGGAAGCCGCCGGTCGAGGACCCGTTCCTGAAGGCGGCTCAGGCGCAGGCGTCCGCCCGTCCGGCCGCTCTCGGCAAGCGGCTCGCGGCCCGGCTGATCGACTCCGTGGTGCTCGGCGCGCTGGCCGGCGGCGCGGCGTTCCCGTTCGTCGCGCAGGCGCTGGACCACATCGCCGACAAGATCGAGGCGGCGAAGCAGTCGGGCACCACCGTGCAGGTGTGGCTCCTGGACGGCACGACCTCCGTCCAGTTCGGCATCGCCCTCGGCATCCTGCTCGTCCTCGGCGTGCTGTACGAGGCGCTGCCCACCGCCAAGTGGGGCCGGACGCTGGGCAAGAAGCTCTGCGGTCTGCAGGTCCGCGACATCGAGGCGCACCAGCCGCCGGCCTTCGGCGCCGCGCTGCGCCGCTGGCTGGTATACGGCGTGCTCGGACTGCTGGCCGTCGGCGTGGTCAACGTGCTGTGGTGCGTGTTCGACCGCCCCTGGCGGCAGTGCTGGCACGACAAGGCGGCGCGCACCTTCGTCGCGGCGGTGTAACCGGTCCCCCGAACGGGGGGCGACGCGTTGCGGGGCCGTTGCGGCCGGGATGCACTGCCCCCATGAGCAACGATCAGCCGCCGCACGGTCCGCCGCCCGACGAGGACCCGTTCCGCAAGAAGCCGCCCGAGGGGACGCCCCAGGGCGGCGGCCCCCCACCGCCGTCCGAGCCCCCGCCGTCCGAGCCGCCCGGATCGCAGCCCCCGCCGTCCGAGCCGCCGCCGCAGCAGCCCCCGCCGTCCGAGCCTCCGCCGCAGCAGCCCCCGCCGTCCGAGCCGCCGCCCTCCGGCCCGCCGCCCGGCTCCCCGTACGGAGGAGGCTCCCCGTACGACAGCGCGCCGCCGCCGCCCCCGTACGGCTCTCCGTACGGAGGCGGCGGCGGTTACGGCGCTCCGGACCCGCTCTCCGGGATGCCGCCGCTGGCGGAGTCGGGCAAGCGGATCCTGGCCCGGATCATCGACTGGCTGATCATCGCGGTGCCGCTGGCGCTCATCGGCATCCCGTTCGACGTGTACGACCGGACCACCGACAGCGACGACTTCGGCGACGCCATCAGCCAGACCAGCACCGGCAGCGGTCTGGTCTTCCAGCTGCTCACCATCGTGGCGTTCGTCGCCTACGACACCCTGATGCACGCCAAGGCCGGTCAGACCCTCGGCAAGAAGCTGATGAAGATGCGGGTGGCGATGCTCAACGACGGCTCGACGCCGCCGATGAACGCCTCGCTGATCCGCGCGATCGTGCTCTGGCTGCCCGCGCTGATCTGCTGCGCCTGTCTGTGGCCGCTGCTCCTGCTGATCCTGATCCTGGTCGACAAGCCCTACAAGCAGGGCCTGCACGACAAGGCGGCCAAGACGGTGGTGGTGTCCACGCCGCAGTAGCCCTGCGGCAGTCCGCGACGAGCGGACCACGGCGTCGGCCCGGTCCGGGTGCCGGCCTCCGCGCTCACGGGCGCGCGGCCGGCACCCGGATCTCCGCGTTCTGCGCCCGGGCGGCGGCGCCGGCCTCCCCGGCGGCCCGCGCCCGGCGGCGCGCCGCGACCGGCATTGTGACCACCACGAGAAGCCCGAGCAGCAGCGAGGTCACGCCGATGAGGGCGATCCCCGGCCCGGTGGTGGCGCGGGACAGGAGCAACAGGGCGACGGTCGCGAAGACGACGGTGGCCGAACCGTAGGCGAGCTGTGCGGCATTGGGACGCGGCATGACGGGTCCAGTCCTCGAAGCAAGGGTGCATCGGTCGGGGTGACGCGCACGGGGTCGCACTCTCCGGCGACTCTACGACGGGGGATGCCCGGACGAAACCGTTGGTAAGCGTGACCTAACCCACGGTGCCGGTGCACAGGGGGGCGCACCGAGTCACTGCCACCGTCAATTGCCGCTGTCGATGCGCCGGGCGAGGCCGGTCGGGGCCGCGGTGTCCAGGGGTGCAATAGGGGCGGTGCAGGGATACCCCTCGCCTTCACCCCGCCCACCCCGTCCGGATACCGGAAATCGGCTCCTGCATAGTGCAGTTGACGCTTTCAAGTCAAGGTCTGTCTTTTCTTCGTTAACTCCGGTCGAATGACGTCACTTGTGACGTGCGACGCGCCGACGGACACCCCACCCTCGGTCCGCGGTTCCGCTGTCGCCGGGGAGGACACATTCAAGTGAGCAACAAGCGACGGGCGCTGAGAGCGTCCGCCATCGTCGTGACCCTTGCCGCCACCGCGGCCACGGTCACCCTGTCCGCTCAGGCGGACACCCACGCGGCCGGTTCGCCGGCCGGCATCGAGCGGAACGACCCGGCTCCGGGCGCCGCCGAGGAGAAGACCAAGGTCGACCACGACCTCGAAGGTCCCTACAGCAAGCAGCAGGAGCAGCAGCGCAAGGCCGCCCTGGAGCAGGTGCTCTCGGGCGAGGCCAAGGTGGAGCAGCGCGGGGGCTCCAAGGTCGTCAAGCTCGACAGCAAGAAGTACGTCGAGCTGGGCCGGGAGAAGACCGACAAGATCTTCACCATCCTCGTCGAGTTCGGCGACAAGGTCGACGACACGACCCTGGTCGACCGCGAGGACGACGAGACGGACGAGCTCAAGCCCAAGTACGGCGGCACGCCCGGCCCGCTGCACAACCGGATAGCCCAGCCGGACCGTACGAAGGACAACTCGACGGCCTGGCAGAAGGACTACAGCCGGAAGCACTTCGAGGACCTGTACTTCGGCACCGGCAAGGACGCCAAGGGGCAGCCCAAGCAGTCCCTGAAGACCTACTACGAGAAGACCTCCTCCGGTCGTTACTCGGTCGAGGGCGGCGTCTCGGACTGGGTCAAGGTCCAGTACAACGAGGCCCGTTACGGCTCGAACTACTGCGGCGACAGCAACTGCGACAACGTCTGGGACGTGGTCCGCGACGGCGTGAACGCCTTCGTCGCCGACCAGAAGGCCAAGGGCCGCACCGACGCCCAGATCAAGGCCGACATGGCCGCGTACGACCAGTGGGACCGGTACGACTTCGACGCCGACGGCAACTTCAACGAGCCCGACGGCTACATCGACCACTTCCAGATCGTCCACGCGGGCGAGGACGAGTCGGCCGGCGGCGGCGCGCAGGGCGGCGACGCCCTGTGGGCGCACCGCTGGTACGCCTTCGGCACCAACGCGGGCAAGACCGGTCCGGAGCACAACAAGTCCGGCGGCACGCAGATCGGTGACACCGGCATCTGGGTCGGCGACTACACGATGCAGCCGGAGAACGGCGGCCTCGGCGTCTTCGCCCACGAGTACGGCCACGACCTCGGCCTGCCGGACCTGTACGACACCTCCGGCAAGGCCGGCGCCGAGAACTCCACCGGCTTCTGGTCCCTGATGTCCTCCGGTTCGTGGCTCGGCCGCGGCAAGGACTCCATCGGCGACCTGCCCGGCGACATGAACGCCTGGGACAAGCTGCAGCTCGGCTGGCTGAACTACAGCAAGGTGCACGACTGGCAGCGCGCCACCAAGACCACCCACAAGCTGGGTGTGGCGGAGTACAACACCAAGAACCCGCAGGCGCTGATCGTCGAGCTGCCGAAGAAGGCCGTCACCACCGAGATCACGGCTCCGGCCGAGGGCTCCATGCAGTGGTGGAGCGACATGGGCGACGACCTCAAGAACACGCTCACCCGCTCCGTCGACCTGACCGGCAAGTCGAAGGCCACCCTGGAGCTCCAGGGCTGGTACGACATCGAGAAGGGCTACGACTACCTCTACACCGAGGTGTCGACCGACGGCGGCAAGAACTGGACGGCCGTCGACGGCACCGTCGACGGCAAGGCCCTGCCCCGCGACGCCAGCGGCGCCCCGGCGCTGACCGACGTCTCGGGCGCGTACAAGAAGCTCGTCTTCGGCCTGGACGCCTACGCGGGCAAGAAGTTCGACCTCCGCTTCCGCTACCAGACCGACGGCGGCGCGGGCGGCAAGGGCTTCGCGGCCGACGCCATCTCGCTGACCGCGGACGGCTCGGCGGTCTTCGCGGACAACGCGGAGAACGGCGACAACGGCTGGACGCCGAAGGGCTTCTCGCGCATCGCCAAGTCCTTCACCAAGGACTACGAGCAGTACTACATCGCCGAGAACCGTCAGTACGTCTCGTACGACGCCACCCTCAAGGTCGGCCCGTACAACTTCGGTTTCGCCGGCGACAAGGCGAGCTGGGTCGAGCACTACCCGTACCAGAACGGTCTGCTCATCTGGAAGTGGGACCTGTCCCAGAAGGACAACAACACCGCCGTCCACCCGGGCAAGGGTCTGATCCTTCCGATCGACTCCCACCCGAGCCCGATGAAGTGGTCCGACGGTTCGCTGCTGCGCAACCGCATCCAGTCGTACGACGCGCCGTTCGGCACGTACCGCACGGACGGCTTCCAGCTGCACAAGGCGGGCGTCGGCACCTGGGTCCCGTCGCAGGCCGGCAACCCGGTCTTCGACGACCGCAAGGGCACGTACTGGTACAAGGAGACCGAGCGTGCCGGTGTCCAGGTAACTGACACGAACACCCAGATTCGGGTCGTCAAGGAGCCGAAGAACGGCCAGACGATCACCGTCCAGGTTGGTCCGTCGACCAAGTAAGCGGTGAATCTGCAGGTCAAGCCATGATCGGCCGTCGCCCTCTAGCGGGCGGCGGCCGATCGTGTTTAGGTGCGTCTGACCAAGTTCTTATTGACAGCAGACTCACGGGGGAGTGGTTCCGGATGCCCGGTGGAGGGTTCAGCAAGTTGCCCAGCGGAAGTGTGGTCGTCGCGCTCGGGCTGCCCAGCCCGGCCGGGGACGGCCGCACCGTCCGCTTCCTGGTGCACGCCGGAAACCGGTCCCGCGCCCTGACCCGGCTGCGGAACCTGGGGCTGCGGGCGGTGTATCTGCGCGGCAACACGGAGCCCCCGACCCCGGACGAGATCACGGCCGTCCTGCACCACCCCGACGGCCTGCTGTGGCGGTCGACGCCGCAGGACGCCCAGGAGCTCTGGCACCCCATACGGGCCCTGCCGATGTCCTGAGCCGACGCCGCAGGCCCGCCCCGGCCCCCTGTGAGGGGGCGGGGCGGGCCTGCGGCGGGGCCGGCTGCCCGGCGGGCGGCTCACCGGTAGAGCGAGCGCCTCGTGACGAACTGGGACGCCGCGGCGACGACCGCCGCGACCACGGCGAGCAGCACGACCAGCGCGAGGACCTGGGGCACGCCCTGGGACGGTGTCGGCACGAAGGAGCCCTTGAAGTCCAGGAAGTCCCCGACGAGCGCCATCAGCAGATTCCGCGGATCGAAGCGCCAGGACAGCGGGACGACGAAGAAGAGCACCAGGAACGCCGGGATGATGATCATCGCCTGCCGGAAGATCGCCCCCAGGGCGGCCCCGAGGACCGCGAAGAAGGCCGAGACGCCGATGGTGACGGCCAGGGTGACGACCAGCTGCCCGAGGCCCGCCTGCGGCGGGGGCACGAGATCGGGGTGGGCGAGGTCCAGGGGGTTGGCGAGCCACACCCCGGTCGCGACGAGCAGTCCGAGGCCGGCGCAGGCCGTGACGACGATCGCGACGGACGCGGTCACGGCGGCCAGCCCGGAGAGGAACAGCCGGTTGGCGCCGTACCGCACGGCGTTGATCTTGAGCGTGCCCAGCCGGGTGTCCCGGGTGGCGGCGATCACGCCGTACGCGAAGAACAGGACCGGGAACAGCGCGAAGCACAGCGCCTCGAGTCCGTTGATCGTCGACTGCAGCGGCTTGACGTTGGTGACGGCCTGCCCGGCGTTCTCGTACGCCGTCCGCAGGGGGTTGTCGCCGGTGCGGAACTCCCCGCCGGCGCCGTCCGGCGTCACTTCCTCGTGCACCGGCTTCGTCAGCGCGCTGTCCAGCGTGATGCCGACCTCGGCGAGCGAGCGCTGCTCGGAGTCGAAGAACTGGACCGCCGACAGCGCCGTCGTCGGCGCGCCGAGGGCGAACAGGGCGAAGGCCACCGCGCCGATCACCGAGGCGTAGATCCAGTGACGCGAGACCCGCTGGTAGCGCAGGCTATGCGAGGTCGCAGAGAATCCGCTCGCGGTAGAGGGATTCGAGACTTCCGGGGTCGTCGCTGTCATGGTCTGCCCTTTCCAGATGTCCTCCGGCGATGATGTGCACGCTGTCGGCGATCTTGTGGTAGAAGTCGAACTGATGGCCGGTGGCGATGATCGTCGCGTTCTTCTTGGCGCGTGCGACGAGAGCCTGGAGCCATTCCACGGACTCGAAGTCCATTCCGTTCGCCAGTTCGTCGAGCAGAATGAAACGCGCACCCGAAAGGGCCATTCCCACCGCGGACAGCTTCTTCCGCTGTCCGTAGGAGTACTTGCCGACCCGGCGGCGCAGGTCCTGCGAAGTCAGCACGTCACGTGCCGCCTCCTCGACCTCGCGCTTCCCGAGCGGCCTGCCCAGATGCAGGCTCAGATTCTCGTAGCCGTTCAGATGCGGATAGAACGGGCAGTCGTCGAAGACCGTGTACACCAGGTGCCGGCACTCCCCGAGGGGTTTCCCGTCGAAGGTGATGTTGCCCGCGTGGCTCTCGAGACCCAGCAGGCATTTGAAGAGAGTGGTCTTTCCCGTGCCGTTGCGCCCCATGATGTAGGAGACGTGGTCGGAGGGGAATTCGATGGAGACGTCGTCGAGCACCCGGTGTTCGCCGTAATGCTTCGACAACTGGTGTATACGAATCACTGAGAATTACCTTCGCGTCAGTGAGGGGGCCGGGCTGCGGTCCGCCGACCGCAGCCCGAGCGCCTCATCAGCCCCTGGTCCAGGACCAGCCGCCGGTCTTGCCGCCGGAGAAGTAGTGCAGGAAGTCGATCTCGTAGACGGTCGCCGAGCCCCACGGGGTCACGATGCCCGCACCGATGGTGTTCTTGGCACGCCACTTGTGGGTGCTCGCGGTGTTGTAGTAGCGGCTGATGCCGGAGTTCTTGGCGACGTTCGGGAAGATGTACCCCTTGGTCTGCCAGCCGCTGGACGAGGTCACGGCGCCGCCGGTGTAGCAGAACCGGACGTAGTCCCGGGTCCACATCAGCGCGGAACCGCGGTAGTAGCTGGGGGACTTGCAGTTGGTGGCGGCGTAGTAGGCCACCGTGCCGTCGGCGCCCACGACCGAGCTGGGGCCGGTCGGCTCGACGACGAGGTCGGTGTCCGCGTCACCGGCCGGCTCGGCGGTCAGGGCCGCCTGCTGCTCGGGGGTGAGCTCCTCGAACGTGACCGTCGGCGGGGTGGGGGGCACCTCCTCGGCGAGGGCGATGGACGGGGACATCACAGAGAGAGTCACACCGGCCGCGAGGGCGGCGGCGACGGAGACCACTCGGTTCTTCATGGTGTTCCTTGTCTAGTGCGGCATCGAGCCTGAGCTCCCCGGGCTCTTCCCCGGTGCCTTCAGCCTCCCGGGCCGCGGTAGAGGCGGGCGGTGCGCGGACGTAGGCTTGCGGTTGACTACGCACGGTGACCGACGGGTCCGCCGCCGAGCGAGATCAGGGGCACCACGCTCTGCCACGGATCGCCGCGCAGCAGGGCTCCGTGCACGGTCGTCAGCCGCGCCGAGGGCTCCAGTCCGGACCGCTCGATGAACACCTCGCGCGAGCCGAGGTACGCGGTCATCGCCTCGACCTGCCGGCCGGTCCCCGACAGCGCCACCATGAACTGCGCCAGGAACTTCTCCCGGAGCGGGTAGCGCACCCGCAGCGCCGCAAGGCGTGGCACCAGGTCCTCCACCCGGCCCTCCATCAACTGGCAGTCCGCAAGGAGCTCCTCAGAGAGCAGCCGCAGCTCCTCGAGCCGTACCGCCTCCGCCTGCAGGTCCAGTACGTCCCGCACGTCCGCCAGGGCGTGGTGACCCCGCCACAGGCCGACGGCGCGCTCCAGGCAGTCGGCCGCCGCGTCGAACCGGCCGGCGAGCATGAGTCCCCGGCCCTGCCGCAGCAGCTCCTCGAAGACCGTGGCGTCGATGTCCCCGTCCTCGGTCTCCAGGCGGTAGCCCAGATACGGGTGGTGGACGACGGCCCGGCCACTGGGCTCCAGCATCGCCCGCAGCCGCATCACGTGCGCACGCACCATCTGCCGGGCCGAGGCCGGATAGTCCTCCCCCCACAGGCTCGTCACGATCCGGGGGACCGTCACACCCTCGCGGCCGGCGCTCAGCAGCAGCGCCAGCAGTTTGCGCGTCGTCGGGGGCAGGCCGCCGTACCAGCAGCCCATGGACACGACCTCGACCGGGCCGAGGATCAGGAAGTCGGGTTGACCGTTCACTCTCCACCGTCGATTCTCGGGTGCTCCCGGCCGGTCGGGCTCAGACCGGCCACCGCACACATCAAGGGTTCTTCCAGCGGCGGTTCGGCCGCCCAGGCGACGACCCGCTCCAGCTCCTCCTGGTCGCGCGGGCCGACCAGGACGGTGTGCACGCCCGGCTGGGACAGGAGCCAGCGCAGACCGAGTTCCGGCAGCGAGAGCCCTGCTTCCCGGGCGAGCGCCCGGGCCGGTTCCGCCCGCGCGGAGAACGCCGCACGCGTCGTGCCGACATCCGTGCCGACGGCCACGCCCATGTTCTGGGCCTCGGCACAGCGGACGCTCGCGGCCAGCGACTCCTGACGCAGCAGATGGACGTCGTTCGGGTGCCGCAGGGCGTCGAACCTGCCGCCGGCGCACAGTTGGGCGGTACGCGACGGGCCGCTCGGGAACAGGCCCGCGCCGCCGATCCGGCCCTGCTCCCGCAGGCGCTCCAGCACGTCGAGCACCGGCCCCTGCACGCCCGCCGCCCCTCCGGCGCTCCACCAGTCGTCGTCCCACCACTCCGGCCAGTCGCTCTCGTGCACCAGCAGCAGGTCGAGGCGCTCCCGCCGCAGCAGGCGCAGGCTGTGCTCGAACTGCGCGGTGATCAGCGGCTCCGAGCGGTAGCAGCCGTCCCCGTGGCCGGCGACGATGCTCCGGTCGAAGCGGCCGATCTTCCCGATCAGGAAGACCTCGTGGGGCAGCCGGTCGAGCGCCTTGCCGACCATGTACTCGGCCTCACCCAGGCCGTACAGCGGAGCGGTGTCGACGACGTCGACGCCGAGCCGTACGGCCTCGCGGACCAGCGCCACCGCGTCCTCGTGCCGGACGAAGTTGGCCGAGACCAGCTGGCTGGTGGTGAGCCCGAGCCGGCTCACCCGGCGCCCGGTCCGGCCGAACAGGCCCCGCTGCGGCGCCGTGCTCAGCCCCACCCGAGGTCGTCCACGATCTGACCCGGCAGCGCCACGATCAGCTGCTCGATCAGCGA
This sequence comes from Streptomyces sp. NPDC048604, assembly GCF_043199435.1. NCBI lineage: Bacteria > Bacillati > Actinomycetota > Actinomycetes > Kitasatosporales > Streptomycetaceae > Streptomyces > Streptomyces sp. NPDC048604. The sequence continues at coordinate 213,802 of NZ_JBICVX010000010.1, read as the reverse complement.
GCAGAGGTCGGCCGGATCGACGGCGGCGGCGCTCCGCGCCGGCGCCCGCTCCACGGTGGCGGCCTGCGCCGCGGCCCCGTGGCCGAGAACGAAAAGCATGGCGACGCAGCAGCTCAGAGCGGTGCGACGAATCATTGCGATCTCCTCCCCAAAGATCGTTCCCCCTGTGTCGTGCGGGAACGATCACAATCTCCCGGAGCGCGGAATGCGGGACAAGGATGCTGCCGTGTCCGATCCCTGCCTGGCGCAGATGCGACAGCCCGGCCCGGGGAGGGGGTCAGTTCGCCGGTTTGAGGAGCCCCGCCTCGTGGATGAGATAGCCGGCGTGGAGGCGGTTGCGCGCCCCGATGGTCCGCATGATCTCGGACAGGTGGCGCTGGAGGGTCCGCACCGACATGCCGAGCCGTTTGGCGACCACGGTGTCCTCGTGCCCCTCCGTCAGCAGACGCAGCATCTCCTGCCGCAGCTGCTCCGGCGGCGCGGCCTGACCGCGGTCCTCGGGCCGCGGGAAGGCGAGCGCCTGGGCCCACGCCCGCTCGAAGCTGTCCGCCACGAAGGTCACCAGACTGGGATCGCGCAGCACGACCGCGCCCTGCCTCGTGCCGACGAGGTCGATGAAGGCCGTCTCCCGGTCGAAGACGATCATCCGCGGCAGCGCGTCGCCGACGGTGCGGACCTCGGCCCCCCGCTCGGTGAGCAGCGCGACGTGCTGCACCGTCGGCTGGTGGAACTGCGCGGTGTACTGGTAGATCGTGCGCATCCTGACGCCCCGGTCGAGCAGCGGGGTGGTGCGGCTGAGCGCCTCGTCGAGCTGGGGCTGGGGCCGTGCCCCTCCGGGCTGCGAGGTCAGCACCTCGCCCTGGGCCCGGGCCGAGAGTTCCGTCAGGACCTGGCGCACGGTGGCGAGGTCGGTGAGCCGCTGCACCGTGTCGCGCGTGGTGATGCCGAGGGCGGTGGACTCGTACACCGGAATCAGCGCGTTGAGCTGGGCGCAGGCCCGGCTGATCTCCTGCTGGCGCTCGTGGAGTTCACGGATGGCCGGCATCAGGAACTGGGTGCTGGCCGTCGCCGGGGGCACCGCCACGTACCGGTCCGCCTCCTCGCCCGTCGGCCGGATGAGCCGCCATTCCAGCAGGCGTCCTACCGCGGCCCGAGCCTCCTCCTCCGGGATCTGCGCCTCGGCGAGCAGCTCGTCCAGGGAGAGGCTCTCGCGCGCTGCGGCGTACGCGTAGAGGGCGGACTCCACGCCGTCCGGCGAGGGGAGCGGGGTGGCCGCCCCCGGTCTGCCTGCTGCGCGGCGTCTGCCGGACGTGCCCGAGGCACCCACCATCGCTTCCACCCCCGTGATTTCGGCCATTCAGGCCGATAATGGATCTTGGTGCGGAGTGTAGCGGCGCACGCCGACGGGGTGGAGGTCTGGCGTTTCAGCTCAGACGACGACCGGCTTCCCGGCCAGCTCTACCCCGGCGGCCTGCAGGTCTTCCAGGGCGCGGTCGGTGGACTCCTTGGCGACCCCGGCCGTCAGGTCCAGCAGCACCTTCGTCCGGAAGCCCTCGCGTGCCGCGTCCAGGGCCGTCGCCCGCACGCAGTGGTCGGTCGCGATGCCGACCACGTCCACCTCGGTGACCTGGCGGTCGCGCAGCCACTGCGCGAGCGTCTCGCCGTTCTCGTCGTGGCCCTCGAAGCCGCTGTACGCGGCGTCGTACGCGCCCTTGTCGAAGACGGCGTCGATCGCGCCGGAGGCGACCGCCGGCGCGAAGTTCGGGTGGAAGCCCACGCCCTCGGTGCCGGCCACGCAGTGCGCCGGCCAGGAGCGGACGTAGTCGGGCCGGTCGGAGAAGTGGTCGCCCGGGTCGATGTGGTGGTCCCGGGTGGCCACCACGTGGCGGTACACAGCCCCCGCGGCCTCGCCGACCAGGTCGGTGACCGCGGCGGCGACGTCCGCACCCCCCGTCACCGCGAGGCTGCCGCCCTCGCAGAAGTCGTTCTGAACGTCCACGACGATCAATGCGCGGTGCATGGCGGTAGTCCTTCGAAGGGAGGGGGGACGGTGTCGGTCTGCGGTGCGGCGGTGCGGTCGAGGGTGCTGTCGAGCGTAGAGACTTCCCCCGCCCGGCGGGAGGGGGCATGCCGGGGCGCTACCCGCGCCCCGGCGGACTACACGCGCGTCCGGCCTTGGGGCCTGTCCGGCGGATCATGGCCGGGGCCGACCCTGATCCGCCGGACAGGCCCTACACGTACTGCGTCGGGATGACCGGCTCGCCGCGGGAGAGCTGGATGGCGGACATCGGCAGCCCGGCGCGGGCCCGCATGTGCCGGTCGCGGACCTCGTCGAGCGGCTCGCGGGCGATCACCTCGCCGCCGCGCACCAGCTCCACCAGCAGCTGGCGGTCGGCGAGTTCGGCCGGTACGGGCCCGGTGCCGATGAGTTCCGCCTCGGCGACGCCCTCGGCGTCGAGCCTGCGGCCCGCCCACTTGCGGCCGCCGATCGACGTCTTGCCGCCCGTCGACTTCTTGGCGACCGGGACCAGCGGGGCCTTCGGATCGGCGGAGTCGGCGCGGGCGACCAGCTTGTAGACCATCGAGCAGGTCGGGTGCCCGCTGCCGGTGACCAGCTGGGTGCCCACCCCGTACGCGTCGACCGGGGCCGCCGCCAGGGAGGCGATGGCGTACTCGTCGAGGTCCGAGGTGACCACGATCCTGGTCTCCGTCGCCCCCAGCTCGTCCAGCTGCTGGCGCACCCGGTGGGCGACCAGGAGCAGGTCGCCGGAGTCGATCCGGACGGCCCCGAGGTCCGGGCCGGCCAGCTCGACCGCGGTGCGGACGGCCTCGGCCACGTCGTAGGTGTCGACGAGCAGCGTGGTGCCCTTGCCGAGCGAGTCGATCTGGGCCCGGAAGGCGTCCCGCTCGCTGTCGTGCAGCAGGGTGAAGGCGTGTGCGGAGGTGCCGACGGTCGGGATGCCGTAGCGGAAGCCGGCGGCCAGGTCGGAGGTGGAGTCGAAGCCGCCGACGTACGCGGCGCGGGACGAGGCCACGGCGGCCAGCTCGTGGGTGCGCCGGGCGCCCATCTCGATCAGCCGCCGGCCGCCGGCCGCGGCGGACATCCGCGAGGCCGCGGCCGCGATGGCCGAGTCGTGGTTGAGGATCGACAGGATCACGGTCTCCAGGAGCACGCACTCCGCGAAGGAGCCCTCGACCCGCAGGATCGGCGAGCCGGGGAAGTACACCTCGCCCTCGGGGTAGCCCCAGATGTCGCCCGAGAAGCGGTAGCCGGCGAGCCATTCGAGGGTGGGCTCGTCGACGACGTCCCGCTCGCGCAGGAAGCCGAGGACGCCCGCGTCGAAGCGGAAGTTCTCCACGGCGTCCAGGACGCGGCCGGTGCCGGCGACGACGCCGTACCGGCGGCCCTCGGGCAGCCGTCGGGTGAAGACCTCGAAGACGGACCGCCGCTCGGCGGTGCCCGCCCGCAGGGCGGCCTGCAACATGGTCAGCTCGTACTGGTCGGTGAAGAGCGCCGTCGAGGGAACATCCACCGGCAGCCCAAGGTCCGCAGCGTTCATGTCAGCGATGCTACACGAGAAATCGTCAGTCTGACGATTTCTCCTCCGTGCCGTGTGAGCCGTTTATGCGACGGGCCCCATGGAGTGGCAGCATGGGGTGAGTGAGCGTCGCGCCAATCGAGATCGAACGCACGAAACCCGCCGAAGAGGTCCATGAGGCCGTCGAGCCGGACGTGCCCTGGGTGACCATCGTGCACAACGACCCGGTCAATCTGATGAGCTATGTGACCTACGTCTTCCAGGCGTACTTCGGCTACTCCAAGGACAAGGCGCACAAGTTGATGCTCGACGTGCACAACAAGGGCCGCGCGATCGTCTCCAGCGGCACCCGCGAGGAGATGGAACGGGACGTGCAGGCCATGCACGGCTACGGACTTTGGGCGACCCTCTCCCAGGACCGCATCTGATGGCCGGACACTTCGAGGCGCTGCCCGGCGGCGGAGCGGCCGTGCCGCTCGACGAGGTCGAGATCTCCATCCTGCGCTCCCTGGCCGTCCAGCTCCTGGAGCTGATCGGCCCCGGCGACGAGCCCGTCGCCGGCGAGGACCCGCTGGCCGCGCTGTTCGCCGAGGGCCCGACCGAGCCGCCCTCCGACCCCGCGCTGCGCCGGCTCTTCCCCGACGCGTACGCGGACGACGACGAGGAGCTGCGCCAGGCGGCGGCGGACTTCCGCCGCTACACCGAGAACGACCTGCGCACCCGCAAGCGCGACGACGCCCTCACCGTCGTCCGCACCCTCGACGGACTCTCCGCCTCCGGCGAGGGCGGCGCCGTCCTCAAGCTCACGCCCGACGAGTCCCGCGCCTGGCTGGGCTCGCTCAACGACCTCCGGCTCACCATCGGCACCCGTCTGGAGGTCAAGGACGAGGACCAGGGCGAAGAGCTGTACCGGCTGCCGGACGACGACCCGCGCAAGCCCATGGTCATGGCGTACCTCTGGCTCGGCGCGCTCCAGGAGACGCTCGTCGAGACCCTGATGTCCTGAGATCCGGACCGACGGACCGAACCGAGTGTTCGCTCAGCGGACGCTCAAATCCGGATAACGAATAAGTCAGCAATGGGCCCACTCGGGTCCACTGACGGGTCAGTGTGCCCGCTTTCTCTCCTTTCCCGCCGTTTGGGTCGTGATAGATCTGCACGACCGCTGGTGACGCCACCCATGTCACCAGGGGCGCTTGGACCGGCTGACCGCCGGTGGCACTCCATCCGTATCCGGGGGGATCAGGAAGCATGGAGAAAGGCGCACCATCATGACCTCAGTGCAGGTCGACCAGAAGCACGACGGCAATGAGGCCGCGGACTCCGCGGGCGAGGGCTATCACCGGGCACTCGGGGCCCGCCAGATCCAGATGATCGCGATCGGCGGCGCCATCGGCACCGGCCTCTTCCTCGGCGCGGGCAAGGGCATCTCCAAGGCGGGGCCCAGTCTGATCCTCGCGTACGCCATCGCCGGCGTGGTCATCTTCTTCATCATGCGGGCGCTCGGCGAGCTCCTCATGTACCGCCCGGTGTCGGGCTCCTTCTCGGAGTACGCGCGCGAGTTCGTCGGCCCCTTCGCGGGCTTCGTGACCGGCTGGACGTACTGGCTCTTCTGGGTCGTCACCGGCATCACCGAGGTCACCGCCGCAGCCACCTACATGACGTACTGGTGGGACATCCCGCAGTGGCTGTCCGCCCTGGTCTTCACGATCATCCTGTACGGCGCCAACCTGATCTCGGTGAAGCTCTTCGGCGAGCTCGAGTTCTGGTTCTCCATGGTCAAGGTCACCGCCATCGTCGGCATGATCCTGATCTGCGCCGGCATCCTCACGCTCGGCTTCTCCGACGCCGGCGACACCGCCTCGCTCACCCACCTGTGGGACCTCGGCGGCTTCTTCGCCGGTGAGCACGGCATCGCCTCGACGCTGATGACCCTGCAGATGGTCATGTTCGCCTTCCTGGCGGTCGAGCTGGTCGGCGTCACCGCCGGCGAGTCCAAGGACCCGAAGACCGTCCTGCCCAAGGCCATCAACTCCGTGCCGTGGCGGATCGCCGTCTTCTACGTCGGCGCGCTGATCATGATCCTTTCGGTCGTCCCGTGGACCGAGTTCAAGCCGGGCGTCTCCCCGTTCGTCGCCGCCTTCGAGAAGATGGGTCTCGGCGTCGGCGCCGCGATCGTCAACTTCGTCGTCCTGACGGCCGCGCTCTCGTCCTGCAACTCGGGCATGTACTCCACCGGCCGCATGCTGCGCGACCTCGCGCTCAACGGCCAGGGCCCGAAGTTCTTCACCAAGCTGACGAAGAACGGCACCCCGCTGGTCGGCACGACCTTCTCTGCCGCGCTGATGATGGTCGGCGTCTGGATCAACTACCAGTGGCCGGGCGAGGCGTTCAACTACGTCGTCTCCTTCGCCACCATCTCCGGCATGTGGGCCTGGATCATGATCCTGGTCTGCCAGGTCCGCTACCGGATCAAGGCCGACCGCGGCGAGCTGCCCCAGTCGCCCTTCAAGGCCCCCGGCGGCATCTGGGCCAGCCTCTTCTCGCTCGCCTTCATCGGCATGGTCGTCGTGACGATGGGCATGGACGAGGGCAACCGGGTCGCCCTCTACGGCGCCCCCGTCTGGGGCCTGCTGCTCGGCGTCGCGTACCTCGTCCTCAAGGCCCGCAACCCCCAGGGCGCGGCCTTCGCCAAGCGCTCGTAACCAGGCACGTCTCGGCATCCGGGCCGCCCCGTACCAACCTTCGGTACGGGGCGGCCCTTCCGTATGCCGGGGCTGCTTATCCTGTCGGACATGCTGACCCTTTCCCGTGACCTGTACGACAAGATCGTCGCGCACGCCCGCGCGGACCACCCCGACGAGGCCTGCGGCGTCGTCGCCGGCCCGGTCGGCAGCGGCCGCCCCGAGCGCTTCATCCCGATGCTGAACGCCGCCCGGTCGCCCACCTTCTACGAGTTCGACTCCGCGGACCTGCTCAAGCTCTACCGCGAGATGGACGACCGGGACGAGGAGCCCGTGATCGTCTACCACTCGCACACCGCCACCGAGGCGTACCCCTCGCGCACCGACATCTCGTACGCGAACGAGCCCGGAGCGCACTACGTCCTGGTCTCCACCGCGGACCACGACGGCGCGGGCGAGTTCCAGTTCCGCTCCTTCCGGATCGTCGAGGGCGAGGTCACGGAGGAGAAGGTCGAGGTCGTGGAGTCCTGAGCGGCGGCGGAAGGGTCCCCGCAGACCCCGTAGTCCACGAACTGAGCGGCGATCGTCCAGTATCCGAGATCACATTCCGGAACCCGGACCGGGAATCGATACGATGAGCCCATGGTTCTCCACGACGTGAACGAAGTGACGACGCCGGGCAGCGTGCTGCTCACGGCGCGGCTGCACGTCGACCTGTGCCGTCTCGCCAGCGCGATGTGAGCCGGGCGCCCCAGCGCTCAGCAGCACCACCCGCGCGGCGGCCCACAGCCGCGCGCTTTTCACGCCACCTCCCGACAGGAGCCCATAGCCATGGCCATCGAGGTCCGCATCCCGACCATCCTCCGCACCTACACCGACGGCGCCAAGGCCGTCGAGGGCAGCGGCGCGACCCTCGCCGAGCTCTTCGCCGACCTGGAGACCCGTCACGCCGGCATCGAGGCCCGCATCGTGGACGGCGGCAAGCTGCGCCGCTTCGTCAACGTGTACCTGAACGACGAGGACGTCCGCTTCCTGGACGGCATCGAGACCAAGCTGGCCGACGGCGACAGCGTCACGATCCTCCCGGCCGTGGCCGGCGGCAGCATCTGACATGCGCTACGACTCCCCGCTCGCGGCCGTCGGCAACACGCCCCTGGTCCGCCTGCCCCGGCTCTCCCCGTCCGACGACGTCCGGATCTGGGCCAAGCTGGAGGACCGCAACCCGACCGGCTCCGTCAAGGACCGCCCCGCGCTGCACATGATCGAGCAGGCGGAGAAGTCCGGCCGGCTCACCCCCGGCTGCACGATCCTCGAACCGACCTCGGGCAACACGGGGATCTCGCTGGCGATGGCCGCGAAGCTCAAGGGCTACCGCATCGTCTGCGTCATGCCGGAGAACACCAGCGAGGAGCGCCGCCAGCTGCTGGCGATGTGGGGCGCGGAGATCATCTCCTCCCCGGCCGCCGGCGGCTCCAACACCGCGGTCCGGGTCGCCAAGGAACTGGCCGCGCAGCACCCGGACTGGGTGATGCTCTACCAGTACGGCAACCCCGACAACGCGGGCGCGCACTACGCGACGACCGGACCCGAGATCCTCGCGGACCTGCCGTCGATCACGCACTTCGTCGCGGGCCTCGGCACCACCGGCACCCTCATGGGCGTCGGCCGCTACCTGCGCGAGCACAAGCCCGACGTCAAGATCGTCGCCGCCGAGCCGCGGTACGACGACCTGGTCTACGGCCTGCGCAACCTCGACGAGGGCTTCGTACCGGAGCTGTACGACGCCTCCGTGCTGACCACCCGCTTCTCGGTCGGCTCGGCGGACGCGGTCACCCGCACCCGTGAACTCCTCCAGCTGGAGGGCATCTTCGCGGGCGTCTCCACCGGCGCGGCGCTGCACGCGGCGATCGGCGTCGGCAAGAAGGCCGTCGCCGCGGGCGAGAGCGCGGACATCGCCTTCGTCGTCGCCGACGGCGGCTGGAAGTACCTGTCGACGGGCGTCTACACGGCGGCCACGACGGAAGAGGCGATCGAGACGCTCCAGGGCCAGCTCTGGGCGTAGGGCCTCCGGCCCCGCTCACGCGGTTACGCGCTCAGGCGCTCGCGCGCTCACGCCAGATGGCGGACCTGGTCCCAGACGACCGGGTCCGCCGTTCCCACTTTGCGGCGGAACTCCCACACCGCCACCTCCCGCAGCTCGTCCGTCTCCAGGAAGCTCGGCCGGCCCTCCGCGTCGCCCACCGAGCCCGGCGGCAGCGCGATCACCCCCGGCCGCTCGTCGTGGTACTTGCTGGTGATCTTCGCGACCAGCGCCGCGTCCCCGCGCAGCGACAGCACCAGACACGGCCGGTCCTTCGAGCCCGGCCCGTCCTCGTACGGCACCTGCGCCCACCAGATCTCACCCGGCTTCGGCCGCCGCCCGGGTTCCCGCTCCGGACCCCGCGGCCGGCCCGGAGGCCGGGTGCGGCCGGCTGGCCGGCGGCGCGACCGGCCCCAGCCTCCCCCGGCCTTCGTCCGGGGGGACCCCCAGGCGAGCGCGACGACCAGCGCGATCACCACGACCGCCGCCAGCGCCGGCCACCACGACGTGTCCATACCTCAAGACCGTACCGGTGCCCGCTCGTCCGCGCCGGGCCGCCCCGCCGTCCATCCGAACCGGTGACAGACCCCGTGAGTTGCCCCACAACGGGCCACTGCGAAGGAGCGACTCAGGCCACCGCGCCGTACGCTCGACAGACCGCACGACCTCCCCCTCAGCGACATCCCCGCTCCCGTCCCCGGACGCCCGTCCACGGAGGTTCCCGCTACATGAAGCTCACCGTCGTCGGCTGCTCAGGGTCGTTCCCGTCCGCGGAATCGGCCTGCTCGAGCTACCTCGTCGAGGCCGACGGCTTCCGGCTGCTCCTCGACATGGGCAACGGCGCCCTCGGCGAGCTGCAGCGCCACATCGGTCTGTACGACCTCGACGCGATCTTCCTCAGCCATCTGCACGCGGATCACTGCATCGACATGTGCGTCTACTTCGTCGCGCGCTACTACCGCCACGAGGGCGGCCGCTGCGACGCGATCCCGGTGTACGCCCCCGAGGGCGCGGAGCAGCGGCTGACCACGGCGTACGCGGACATCCCGACGCCCGGCGCGATGAGCGAGGTCTTCGACTTCCGCACCCTGAAGTCGGCCGCCTTCGACATCGGCCCGTTCCAGGTGCGCACCGAGCGGGTCTGTCATCCGGTGGAGGCGTACGGCATCCGGGTGGAGCACGGCGGGAAGGCGCTGACGTACTCGGGCGACTCCGGGGTCAGCGCGTCGCTGGACGACCTGGCCACCGGGGCCGACCTCTACCTGTGCGAGGCGTCGTTCACGCACGGCAAGGAGGACATCCCGGACCTGCACCTCAACGGCCGGGAGGCGGGCGCCTCGGCGGCCCGCGCGGGAGTGGGACGGATGGTGCTGACGCACATCCCGCCGTGGACGGACGGCGAGCAGAACCTGGCGGACGCGCGCGCGGTGTACGACGGCCCGGTGGAACTGGCCCGGGCGGGCGCGGTGTACGAGATCTGAGGACGCTTTTCGCATGTACGGGGAAGGCCCCGGAACCCTGAGGGTTCCGGGGCCTTCGCGTCGCGGCCGGGTACGGCTCACGCCTTGGTGAGCTCCTCGAGCTCCTCGTCGGACTCGCGGCCCGGGGTGGGGAGGTTGAACTTGGTGATCGCGAAGCGGAAGACCACGTAGTAGACCGCCGCGAAGACCAGACCGATCGGGATGATCATCCACGGCTTGGTGGCGAGGTTCCAGTTCAGCAGGTAGTCGATCGCGCCGGCCGAGAAGGTGAAGCCCGCGTGGACACCGAACGCCCAGGTCACGGCCATCGAGACGGCGGTGAGGACGGCGTGGATCGCGTACAGCAGCGGCGCGATGAACATGAAGGTGAACTCGATCGGCTCGGTGATGCCGGTGACGAAGGACGTCAGCGCGAGCGAGAGCATCATGCCCATCACGGCCTTGCGGCGCTCCGGGCGGGCGGAGTGCGCGATGGCGAGCGCGGCGGCCGGCAGGCCGAACATCATGATCGGGAAGAAGCCCGACATGAAGAGTCCGGCGCTCGGGTCACCGGCGAAGAAGCGGTTCAGGTCGCCGTGCACGATCTCGCCGGCGGCGTTGGTGAAGTCGCCGATCTGGAACCAGGAGACGGTGTTCACGAACTGGTGCATGCCGACCGGGATCAGCGCGCGGTTGATCAGACCGAACAGACCGGCGCCGGCCGCGCCGAGACCCGTCATCCACTCGCCGAAGCTGGAGATGGCCTCGCCTATCGGCTCCCACAGCAGGCCGAACAGCACGCCGACCAGGGTGCCGACGAAGGCCATGATGATCGGGACGAGCCGGCGGCCGTTGAAGAAGCCCAGCCAGTCGACCAGCTTGGTGCGGTGGTACTTCTGCCAGATCACGGCCGAGATGAGACCCATGAGGATGCCGCCGAGCACGCCCGGGTTGTTGTACGTCGCGGCGACGTCGACACCCTTGTTGGCGGTCGTGTTGACCACGGCCTCGGTGACCGGGAAGGCCTTCAGCACGTTGCTGTAGACCAGGAAGCCCACCAGGGCGGCGAGCGCCGTGGAGCCGTCCGCCTTCTTGGCGAAGCCGATGGCCACGCCGATGCAGAACAGCAGGGGCAGGTTGTCGAAGACAGCGCCGCCCGCCGTGGCGAACACGGAGGCGACCTTGTCCCAGCCGAGGCCGTCCTTGCCGAACACGTCGGGCTGGCCGAGGCGGAGCAGAATACCCGCGGCCGGCAGCACGGCGATCGGCAGCTGCAGGCTGCGACCGACCTTCTGCAGGCCCTGGAACAGACCGGAGCCCCGCTTCTTCGCGGGAGCGGCGGCCTGGGCGGTAGCCGTACTCATCAACTTCCTCCATTAGGCAAGGCGCCGCCAGAGGACAGGGAAAAGGGGGTGACGGCGGCGTCTCGTGGAACGCGGTGGTCTGGACCGCGTGGTCTACACCATTGAGAGGTGTAGACCAGTTGTAGCACGTGAGACTTAGATAAGGAACCTGCGAATTCTGCGTGCCCGGACGGTGACGGACGGGTACGGCACAGGGCCCCCGGACCATGCGGTCCGAGGGCCCTGCGGGGGCGTGCGCCGTTGTGAAGGAAGGCTGCGGAAGGGGGTGGGGGAGGCCTCTCCGGGCTAGGTGGGGGAGGCCTCTCGGGGCTACGCCTTCGTGGCGTCCCGATCCATCTCCTCCTCCAGCTCCTCGGGCTCGCGGCCCGGGGTGGGGAGGTCGAACTTGGTGATCGCGAACCGGAAGATCACGTAGTAGACCGCCGCGAAGGCCAGACCGATCGGGATGATCAGCCACGGCTTGGTCGCGAGGTTCCAGTTGATGACGTAGTCGATCAGACCGGCCGAGAAGCTGAAGCCGTCCTTGACGCCCAGCGCCCAGGTCACCGCCATCGAGACGCCGGTGAGCACCGCGTGGATCGCGTACAGCACCGGCGCGATGAAGAGGAACGAGTACTCGATCGGCTCGGTGATGCCGGTGACGAACGAGGTCAGCGCCACCGAGAGCATCATGCCGCCGACCTGCTTGCGGCGGTGCGGCTTGGCGCAGTGCGTGATCGCGAGCGCCGCGGCCGGCAGCGCGAACATCATGATCGGGAAGAAGCCGGTGAGGAACTGGCCGGCCTCCGGGTCGCCCGCCAGGAACATCGGGATGTCGCCGTGGACCACCGTGCCGTCCGGCTTCTCGTACGTGCCGAACTGGAACCAGATGGGCACGTTCAGGAACTGGTGCAGGCCGATGACCAGCAGCGCGCGGTTCGCGACACCGAAGATGCCCGCACCCCACTCGCCGAGACCGACCAGCCAGTCGCTGAAGTTCTCCAGCCCGTCGCCGATCGGCGGCCAGACCCACAGACAGAGCGAGGCGAAGGCGATCGCCACGAACGTCATGATGATCGGGACCAGCCGGCGGCCGTTGAAGAAGCCCAGCCAGTCGACCAGCCTCACCCGGTGGTAGCGCTGCCAGAACCAGGCCGCGAGCAGGCCGATGACGATGCCGCCGAACACCCCCGGGTTCTGGTACGTGTACCCGCTGAAGACCTGCTCCGGCGCGAGGCAGCCGCCGTTGACGTCCACCGTGCCCTGCGGACAGTCCTCGGGGAACTGGCGCAGGATGTTGTAGTAGACGAGGAAGCCGACGACCGCGGCGAGCGCGGTGGAGCCGTCCGCCTTCTTCGCCATGCCGATCGCGACGCCGACGCAGAACAGCATCGGCAGGCCGAGGCTGCCGTCGAGCAGCGCGCCGCCCGCGCCCGCCATCACTTTCGCGACGTTGTCCCAGCCCAGCCCGTCCGCGCCGAAGACGTCCGGCTGCCCCAGCCGGTTGATGATGCCGGCGGCCGGCAGCACCGCGATCGGCAGCTGCAGACTGCGGCCCATCTTCTGCAGGCCCTGGAAGAGCCCGCTGCCCCAGGACTTCTTCGGCGGTGCGGCGGCGCTGTCGCTGCTCATCGGCGTACTGCCGTCCTCCCTGTAAAACTGGTGTAGACCAGTTGCGGTAGGCTCCCGAAGCCCGCCGGGACAGGCTTCCGGTGATCGTCATCATTCGGCAGAACGGCGGCACCCGCGAGCACAGTTGGGCCAACCGTGGGTTACCGTGACCAAGCGGTGCAAAGCGGACCGCCGGTGCGCAGAACGGACAGGGAGAAACACATGGCCAGCAAGGCTGAGAAGATCGTCGCCGGCCTCGGCGGCATCGACAACATCGAAGAGGTCGAGGGCTGCATCACCCGCCTCCGCACCGAGGTCGTGGACCCGTCCCTCGTCGACGAAGCGGCCCTGAAGGCCGCCGGCGCCCACGGCGTCGTCAAGATGGGCACCGCCATCCAGGTCGTCATCGGCACCGACGCGGACCCGATCGCCGCCGACATCGAAGACATGATGTGAGCGACATGAAGTGAGCGGCCCAGCGCGCCGACCCACCACGACGAGGGCCCGTTCCGGCAGGGGAACGGGCCCTTCCCCATGGGGGCTAGGCTCAGGGCATGTCTCGAATCGACGGCCGCACGCCCGAACAGCTCCGCCCGGTCACCATCGAACGCGGCTGGAGCAAGCACGCCGAGGGCTCCGTCCTCGTCTCCTTCGGCGACACCAAGGTCTTCTGCACCGCCTCCGTCACCGAAGGCGTCCCGCGCTGGCGCAAAGGCAGCGGCGAGGGCTGGGTCACCGCCGAGTACTCGATGCTCCCGCGCTCCACCAACACCCGCGGCGACCGCGAGTCCGTCCGCGGCAAGATCGGCGGCCGCACGCACGAGATCTCCCGGCTCATCGGCCGCTCCCTGCGCGCCGTCATCGACTACAAGGCGCTCGGCGAGAACACCATCGTCCTCGACTGCGACGTCCTCCAGGCCGACGGCGGCACCCGCACGGCCGCCATCACCGGCGCGTACGTGGCGCTGGCGGACGCGGTCGCCTGGGCACAGGGCAAAAAGCTGATCAGGGCGGGGAGGAAGCCCCTCACCGGAACCGTCGGGGCGGTCTCCGTCGGCATCGTCGACGGCACCCCCCTCCTCGACCTCTGCTACGAGGAGGACGTCCGCGCCGAGACCGACATGAACGTCGTCTGCACCGGCGACGGCCGCTTCGTCGAGGTCCAGGGCACCGCCGAAGCCGAGCCCTTCGACCGCAAGGAACTCAACGCCCTGCTCGACCTGGCCTCCGGCGGCTGCGCCGAACTCGCCGAGATCCAGCGCAAGGCCCTCGAAGGAACTCTGTAGGACGCCAAGGCGTCTGAATCAGTACGGGCGCACGGGTCGAACCGTGCGCCCCGTCCATATGTGTACACCCCCAGGGGGAGGACCCGAACGTGAAGCGCCGCCGCTCCATAGCCCTCGCCGTCGCCACGGCAGCCGCACTGACGACCGCCCTCACCGGCTGCGGCGCGCTCGACACGGCGATGGACTGCGTCAAGACCGCCGACGCCATCGCCACCTCCGTCAACAAGCTCCAGCAGGCCGTCTCCACCGCCTCCAACGACCCCACGCAGATCGAGGAGTCGCTGAACGCCATCGACACCGAGCTGGGCAACCTCGAGAAGACCACGGACAACGCGGACCTCTCGAAGGCCATCGACGACCTGACGAAGGGCGTCGAGTCCGTACGCGGCGCGGTGAAGAACGGCGACACCACCCCGGACATCAAGCCCATCACCGACGCGGCCGGCGAGATCGCCAAGGTCTGCACCCCGGGCTAGCCGCCGCCCCGGGCCCGGACGACGCCGTGCCCGGCCCGGATAATCGAGGCATGACCCGACGACTCATCCTCGCCACCCGCAACGCAGGCAAGATCAAGGAACTCCACGCGATCCTCGCCGACGCCGGCCTCGACCTCGAGCTCGTCGGCGCGGACGCGTACCCCGACATCCCCGACGTCAAGGAAACCGGCGTCACCTTCGCCGAGAACGCCCTGCTCAAGGCCCACGCCCTCGCGCAGGCCACCGGCCTGCCCGCGGTCGCCGACGACTCCGGCCTCTGCGTCGACGTCCTGAACGGCGCCCCCGGCATCTTCTCCGCCCGCTGGGCCGGCCGGCACGGCGACGACCGCGCCAACCTGGACCTGCTGCTCGCCCAGCTCTCCGACATCGACGGCCCCCACCGCGGCGCCCACTTCGCCTGCGCGGCGGCGCTCGCCCTGCCGGACGGCACGGAGCGCGTGGTGGAAGGCCGCATGCCGGGCGTGCTGCGCCACGAGCCCGTCGGCACGAACGGCTTCGGCTACGACCCGATCCTCCAGCCCGAGGGCCACGAGGTCACCTGCGCCCAGCTGACCCCGGCGGAGAAAAACGCCATCAGCCACCGCGGCAAGGCCTTCCGCGCGCTGGTGCCTGTGGTGCGGGAGCTGGTCTCGTAAGTGCGGCCGGGGGGACTCGAACCCCCACGGGTGTTACCCCACTGGGACCTAAACCCAGCGTGACTGCCAATTCCACCACGGCCGCTCGCTGCCCGGTCATGCTACTGGCCGGGCAGCCGCTCAGATCCCCAGGTCGCGGATGATCTTCGCCACGTGGCCGGTCGCCTTCACGTTGTAGAGGGCGCGTTCGACCTTGCCCTCCTCGTCGACGACGACCGTCGAGCGGATCACGCCCGTCACCACCTTGCCGTACAGCTTCTTCTCGCCGTAGGCGCCGTACGCCTCCAGGACCTGCTTGTCCGGGTCGGCGACCAGCGTGACCTTGAGGTGCTCCTTCTCCCGGAACTTCGCCAGCTTCTCCGGCTTGTCCGGCGACACGCCGATCACGTCGTAGCCGGCGCCGGCGAGCACCTCGAGGTTGTCGGTGAAGTCGCACGCCTGCTTGGTGCAACCCGGGGTGAGCGCCGCCGGGTAGAAGTAGACGATGACCTTGCGGCCCTTGTGGTCCGCGAGCGAGACCTCGTTGCCGTCCGCGTCGGGCAGGGTGAAGGCGGGGGCGGTGTCGCCGGGCTGCAGTCGCTCGCTCATGGCTCTCCTCACAAGATGTACGCGTACGCCACACGAGACTAATGGGGGTCTGCCGCCACCTTTGTGCGGCAGAGCTGAGAGACTGTGCGTCAACGACCGATTACGACTACGGAGGCAGCGCGGTGTCGGAGGCCAGGACCCCTGCGCAGATCGAGGCGGACATCGTCCGCCGGCGCGAGCAGCTCGCCGTCACGCTCGACGAGATCGGGATTCGGATGCATCCGAAGACGATCGTCGGGGACGCCAAGGCCAAGGTCGTGTCCTCGGTCGACCAGACCGCCGGCCGCGCGTTCGCGGCGGTGCAGCGCTGCGTCGGGGACGTGAAGGCCCGGCTCACCCACGAGGACGGCAGCCCGCGCCTGGAGCGCGTGGTGCCGGTGGCGCTCGCCGTCGTCGGCGTGGTCGGTCTGATCGCGTTCTCCGGGCGCAAGGGCAAGGGCTGACCGGAGCATGACCCGCCGGGCGTGTAGGTTCGAGACGTGAGCGAGAACACCCACGACAAGCTGCCCATCCGGATGCTCCACGACCGGGTGCTGGTCCGCACCGACACCCCGGAGGGCGAGCGGCGCTCCGGCGGCGGCATCCTCATTCCGGCGACGGCCGCGGTCGGCCGCCGGCTGGCCTGGGCGGAGGTCGTCGCGGTCGGCCAGAACGTGCGGACGGTGGAGGTCGGGGACCGGGTGCTGTACGACCCGGAGGACCGCGCCGAGGTCGAGGTGCGGGGCATCGCGTACGTGCTGATGCGCGAGCGCGATCTGCACGCGGTCGCCGCCGACCGCTTCGAGGGCACGAAGGACTCGACGGGCCTGTATCTGTAGCAGTAAGCCCTCAAGGGCCTGGTGACCATGGTCACCAGGCCCTTTCGCCTTTGTTTGCTACCGTGGAGACACCCGACGAGACGCGCCGTACCGGGCCCAAGGCAAAGACGACGCACCGGTTCTCACCGTTGATCCGTTGTCCGTCTCGCGGAAGGCAGTACGTCGTCATGGCCTGGGTTCTCCTCGTTCTCGCCGGTCTCCTCGAAGTCGGCTGGTCCGTCGGCATGAAGTACACCGACGGCTTCACCCGCCTGTGGCCGAGCGTCTTCACCGCCGCCGGCATCGTCGCCTCCATGCTGTTGCTCTCGCACGCCGCCAAGACCCTGCCCATCGGCACCGCCTACGGCGTGTGGGTCGGCATCGGCGCGGCCGGGGCGGCGGTGCTCGGCATGGCCGTGCTCGGCGAACCGGCCACCGCCGCCCGGATCTTCTTCGTCTGTCTGCTGCTCGTGGCCGTGGTCGGTCTCAAGGCGACGTCGGGCCATTAGGGCCGCCGGGTCCGCCCGTTCCTGCGGGTCCGTCAGGTCCGCCGGGTCCGCTCTGCGGGACGGGCGGCGCGGGCGGCGGCGCGGGCGGTGCGCCGTCCGTCCGGCCCGCGGAGGGGGTCTGCGACGTGGGCCCGTCCGGCACGGACGGCGTACGCGGCACGGTCCCGTCCGCGGTCCCGGGGGTCTGGTTCTGCCGCGGCGGGACGGGCCGCTGCGGCCGGGCCCCGCCGCCGGGCGGCTGCGGACCGAGCAGTTCCTGCTCCGCCCGCGGGTCCTGCTGCCCCGGCGTCGTGGCCCCCATGCCCGCGCCGAGCGGGTCCCGCGTTCCGTCCAGGACCGGCCCCAGGTCCTCCATGCCGGGGGCGGGCCGCAGGTCGAAGTCCCGTGGCTCCGTGCCCTCCAGGGCCTCGCGGGTGAATTGCGCCCAGATCTCGGCGGGCGCGCCGCCGCCGTAGATCCGCGGCTGGCCGAGCGCCCCGTACAGGCTCTTCTGTGCCGCCGTGACGGGGTCCTGCCCCATCATCGCCACCACTGTGGCCAGGTCCGGGGTGTAGCCGGCGAACCAGGCCGCCTTGCCTTCCTCCGCCGTTCCCGTCTTGCCCGCGGCCGGCCGCCCGGCGGCCAGCGCCGCCGTGCCCGTGCCGCCCTCGATGACCCCGCGCAGCATCGCCGTCGTGGTGTCGGCGGCCTCCCGGGAGATGGCCCGGCGGCGCGGGGAGCCGGGCAGTCCGACCTCCCGGCCGTCCTTTTCGACCGAGGCGACCAGTGTGTACGTGCCGTGCTCGCCGTGGTTGGCGAGCGTGGCGTACGCCTCCGCCATGTCGAGGACGCTCGCGGTCGCGGGGCCCAGTGCGATGGACGGGGAGGCGGTCAGGTCCGGGGTGTTCGCCGGGAGGCCGAGTGCGACGGCGGTCTTGCGCACCTTCGCCGGGCCGACGTCCACGGCCATCTGCGCGTACACCGAGTTCACCGACTTGTCGGTGGCCTCGCTGACGCTGATGGGTCCGTACGAGCCGCCGCCGTCGTTCTCCGGGGCGTACGGCGGGCCGCTCCAGCCCTCCACCGGGCGGCGGTCGCTGCCGTCGTAGTAGGCGTGCGGGGTGATCGGGCGGCCGTCCTGGGTCTGCGCGCCGTGCTCCACGGCCGCCGCGAAGACGATCGGCTTGAACGTGGAACCCACCTGGTAGTCGCGGCGGGTGGCGTTGTTGACGTACTGCTTCGTGTAGTCGATGCCGCCGTACATCGCGACCACCCGGCCCGTCCCCGGCACCACCGCGACGCCGCCGACGCGGACGTTGCGGTCGACCGGGTTGCCGTCGCGGTCGAGGCGGGAGGTGACGTGCTGGTCGACCGCGCGGGCCAGCGCCTCCTGCTTGTCGCGCTCCAGGGTGGTGGTGATCCGGTAGCCGCCGGTGGCGAGGGTGTCCTCGTCGAGGATGCCGTGGCCCGTCAGGTAGTCCTCGACGGCCTGGACGACATAGCCGCGCTGCCCGGACAGCCCCGTCGCGGGGCGTGCCTTGCGCGGGGCGGGGAAGTGCAGCGCGGCCCGCTCGGCGCGGCTCAGCCACCGCTCGCCGACCATGCCGTCGAGCACGTAGTGCCAACGGGCGACGGCCTTCGCCCGGTTCCCGGGCTGCGCGGCGACGTCGTACGCGCTGGGGGCGTTGAGCAGTGCGGCGAGGTACGCGCTCTGCGCGGTGTCGAGGGTCTCCACGTCCTGGCCGTAGTAGGCGCGGGCGGCGGCCTGCACGCCGTACGCGTTGCGGCCGAAGTAACTGGTGTTCAGATACCCCTCGAGGATCTCGTCCTTGCTCTTCTCGCGGTCCAGTTTGATCGCGATGAAGAACTCCTTCGCCTTGCGGGTGACCGTTCGTTCCTGGCCCAGGTAGTAGTTCTTGACGTACTGCTGGGTGATCGTCGAGCCGGACTGCGTGCCCTTGCCCCTGAGGGTGTTCCAGGCGGCGCGGACCATGGCCTGCGGGTCGACGGCGCGCTCGGAGTGGAAGTCGCGGTCCTCGGCCGCCAGGACGGCGTGCCGCAGCGCGGCCGGGATCCGTGCGAGGCGGACGTTCTCCCGGTCGACCTCGCCGTCGCGGGCGAGAGGGCTGCCGTCCGCGTACAGGTAGACGTTGGACTGCGCGATCGCGGTCGCGTTGGCGGCCGGGATGTCGACCAGCAGATACCCGGCGGCGAAGCCGCCGAGCAGCAGCAGCGCGGCGAGCAGGAAGGCCTGGAGGAGGCGGCGGAGCCGCCGGCGTCGTGGGGTGGGGGGAGGGGCGGGGGGAGCGGGGGGAACGTGCACCGTCCGGTCGCGGGGCGCCCAGCCGGGCTGCGGTGACTCGTCGCGCATGCGCACATATTGCACGTGAATCGGACAGAAGCCTCTTATCCGGCTCGAAAAGCGCTCGCGGTGCCACTCCGAGGCAGCTAACGTCGGGCGCTTTGGCACGGGAGTGGAAGGGGAGGGGCTGTGCTCCGGTCAGGGGGCGGAAGCGTGCTCCGGTTATACGCGCTGGTTGCCGCGGGTGGCTTCCGGCGCCATGCCACGTACCGGATGGCCACGTTCGCGGGACTCTTCACCAACACCGTCTTCGGCTTCATCCTGGCGTACACCTATATGGCCCTGTGGCACGAGCGCCCGCACCTCGGCGGCTACGAGATGGCGGACGCGCTCGCCTACGTGTGGATCGGCCAGGGCCTGATCACCGTCTGCGGGCTGATGGGCGGCGGCTTCGAGGACGAGCTGATCGAGCGGATCAGGAGCGGCGACATCGCCGTCGACCTGTACCGCCCGGCCGACCTCCAGGCCTGGTGGTACGCGGCCAACCTCGGCCGAGCCGCGTACCAGCTCCTGGCCCGCGGGCTGGTCCCGATGGCCGTCGGCGCGCTGGCCTTCGACTTCACCCTGCCCGAACGGGCTCTGACCTGGCCGGCGTTCCTGGGGGCGGTGGCGCTCGGCGCGAGCGTGAGCTTCGCGCTCTGGTACCTGGTGGCGCTGAGCGCGTTCTGGCTGATGGACGGCACGGGCGTGGCCCAGGTGGCCTGGCTGTCGGGCCTGTTCTTCTCCGGGATGCTGCTGCCGCTGACGGTGTTCCCCGGGGCACTCGGCGCGGTGGCGCAGCTTCTGCCGTGGGCCGCGCTGCTGCAGATCCCGGCGGACGTGTACCTGGAGAAGTACCGCGGCTGGGAGCTGTTGCGGGCCTACGGCTTCCAGGCCGCCTGGGCGGCGGTCCTGCTCGCCGCGGGCCGGCTGGTACAGGCGGCGGCCACACGGAAGGTGGTGGTGCAGGGTGGTTGAGCGCCTCCTGGACGCGGGGCGGGAGTCCTGGCGGACCTACCGGATGGTCGCGGGCATGTGGATCCGCTCCACCATGACGTACCGCTCCTCCTTCGTCATGACCCTGTGCGCGTCCTTCGCCGTCACCTTCTTCGACTTCGTCGTCATCCTGCTGATGTTCGGTCAGGTGGACGGCCTCGGCGGCTACGGCTTCGGCGAGGTGGCCTTCCTGTACGGCGCGGCCGGCACGTCCTTCGGCCTCGCCGACCTGGCGCTGGGCTCGCTGCAGCGGATGGGCGGCCGGGTGCGGGACGGCACGCTCGACACGCTGCTGGTGCGCCCCGCGCCGGTGCTGGCCCAGCTCGCCGGGGACCGGTTCGCGCTGCGCCGGTTGGGCCGGGTGCTGCAGGGCCTGTTCGTCCTGGTGTGGGGTCTGGCGCTGGTGGAGGTGGACTGGACGGCGCTGAAGGTGCTGCTCGTGCCGGTGATGGTGGTCTCCGGTGCGGTGATCTTCGGCGCGGTGATCGTGCTGGGTGCGGCGCTGCAGTTCTGGGCGCAGGACGCCTCGGAGGTCTCGAACGCGTTCACGTACGGCGGCAACACGCTGCTCGGCTACCCGCCGACCATCTTCGCCAAGGAGCTGGTGCGGGGCGTGGTGTACGTGGTCCCGCTGGCGTTCGTGAACTGGCTGCCGGCCCTGTACGTCCTGGACCGCGACCCGCCGGCGGGCGCGCCGGCGTGGGCGGGACTGCTGTCGCCGCTGGTGGCGGTGGGGTGCTGCGTGGTGGCGGGGGCGGCGTGGCGGAGGGGATTGAGGGCGTACCGGAGTACGGGGAGCTGAGGCGGATGACGAGCGACGAGACTGCACTGATCGAGCTGCAGGACGTGGAGAAGACGTTCGAGGTGCGGCGCAAGCGCGAAAAGGGCCGACTGCGCCGGCAGAAGCACCAGGTCAGAGCGGTGGACGGGATCAGCTTCCGGGTCGCGCGCGGCGAGGTCGTCGGCTACATCGGCCCGAACGGCGCCGGGAAGTCGACCACGATCAAGATGCTGACCGGAATCCTCACCCCGAGCGGCGGCCGGCTGAGGGTGGCCGGCATCGACCCGGCGCGGGAGCGGACGAGGCTGGCGCGCAGGATCGGGGTGGTGTTCGGGCAGCGGACGACGCTGTGGTGGGACCTGCCGCTGATCGACTCGTACCGGCTGGTGCACCGGATGTACCGGATCCCGGACGGCCGTTTCGCGCAGAACCTGGAGCGCTGCGTGGAGCTGCTGGACCTGGGCGGACTGCTCGACGTACCCGTCCGGCAGCTGTCACTCGGACAGCGGATGCGCGGCGACATCGCCGCGGCGCTGCTGCACGACCCTGAGGTGCTGTACCTGGACGAGCCGACGATCGGCCTCGACGTGGTGTCGAAGACGCGGGTACGGGGCTTCCTGCGCGACCTGAACCAGGAGCAGGGCACGACGATCCTGCTCACCACCCACGACCTGACGGACATCGAGCAGCTGTGCGGCCGGGTGATGGTGATCGACCACGGCCGGCTGATGTACGACGGCGGCCTCGCCGGCCTGCACGAGGCGGGCGGGAGCGAACGGCAGCTGGTCGTGGACCTGGAGCGGGAGCTGCCCCCGATCGACGTCGCCGGCGCCCGCTTCGTACGGGCGGAGGGGGCGCGGCAGTGGCTGGCGTTCCCGGCGTCGGCGTCGGCGGCGCCGGTGGTGGCCGCGGTGGCGGAGAAGTACCCGCTGGTGGACCTGTCGGTGCGGGAGCCGGACATCGAGACGGTCATCGCGAAGATGTACGACTCGGGTGGATTGGGCGAATCGGGCGGCGGGCCGGGAACTCAGGAGGCGGCCGAGAAGTCCTTGAGGTAGGCACATTCGTACGGGAACGGCACGGGAACGGGTGGAACGGGATGAACGAGGGGTCTCTGGGCACGCCGCCGCGCCGCCCATTGGCGGCGTTCTCGTACACGGCGGCGGACGAGGAGAAGAGCCGCGGCGTCCGCCGCATGAAGGCGACGGCGACGGGCCTGCTGCTGTTCGTCGCGGCCGTGTACGCGCTGGCGACCTGGGGCCGGAACGAGGGCTGGGGAGCGTGGACCGCTTACGTCGCGGCGGCGGCGGAGGCCGGCATGGTGGGCGCGCTGGCGGACTGGTTCGCGGTGACGGCGCTGTTCCGCCGCCCGCTGGGCCTGCCGATCCCGCACACGGCGATCATCCCGACGAAGAAGGACCAGCTGGGCGCGAGCCTGGGCGCGTTCGTGGGCGAGAACTTCCTGTCACCGGAAGTGGTCCGGGACCGCCTCAGATCCCTGGGCATCGGCGGCCGCCTGGGCGCCTGGCTGGCGGACCCCGCACACGCGGACCGGGTGACGGCGGAACTGTCGACGGCGCTGAGAGGCGCGCTGACGGTGCTGCGGGACTCGGACGTGCAGGCGGTGGTGGGCGAGGCGATCACCCGGCGGGCGGAGGCGGCGGAGATCGCCCCGGGCATCGGCAAGACGCTGGAGAAGGTGGTCGCGGACGGAGCGCACCACCGGGCGGTGGACCTGATCTGCACGCGCGCGCACGACTGGCTGGTGTACCACGCGGACTCGGTGATGGACGCGGTGCAGGGCGGAGCGCCGGGCTGGACTCCTCGCTTCGTGGACAAAAAAGTAGGCGAACGCGTCTACCGAGAACTCCTCCGCTTCGTCACGGAGATGCGCGACATGCCCGGCCACCCGGCAAGGGGCGCGATCGACCGCTTCCTGACCGACTTCGCGGCGGACCTGCAGGCCGACACGGACACCCGGGCACGGGTGGAGCGACTGAAGTCGGACCTGCTGGCGAGGCCGGAGGTCCAGGACGTGATCGCCTCGGCCTGGTCCGCGGTCCGCACGATGATGCTGGCGGCCGCGGAGGACGACCGCAGCGAACTCCGCCTCCGCGCCCGCGCCTCCCTGATCTCACTCGGCGGCCGCCTGGCCACGGACAGCAGACTCCAGGGCAAGGTCGAGGGCTGGCTGGAGGACGCGGCGGCGTACGTGGTGACGACATACCGCGCCGAGATCACATCCCTGATCACGGACACGGTGGCGAGCTGGGACGCCACCCAGACGTCCCGAAAGATCGAGGCCAACATCGGCCGCGACCTTCAGTTCATCCGCATCAACGGCACAGTCGTCGGCGCCCTGGCCGGCCTCCTGATCTACACAATCAGCCACGCCCTGGGCGGCTGACCCCCCGGCTCAGCCGCCCAGCGCGTGCGGGGAGGTGCTGAGTAGTACGGAGGGGAGGGGCAGGGTGTTCAACGCCTCAACGACCGCCGCTTCGAGCCGCCACGGCGGACGCCGCTCCGACGGAAGCCGCCCCGACAACCCCGGCCAGCGACAGCACGGCGGGCCAGGCCCCGATCTTCTTGGCCAGCGGATGCGCGGCCCCGAAGGCCCCGAGATAGGCGACGGTGAGCCCCGCGGTGACAGGCCCCTCGAGATCCCGCTGCCACTCCCGCGCGGCAGCGACCCCGGCAGCCCCGAGCACCAGCCCCCCGAGGGGCCGCTTCTTGGTGTACCGGGCGACGGCGTACCCACCGACGAGCCCGACGGTGGTGAAGACGGGAGAAAGATTCGCAGCCATGAGCCCGACCCTAACCCGCCCTCAAACCGCGCCTACTCGCAGGCGACCCCGTCCCCATCCCGGTCGAGATGGCGCCCGTACCCGGGGTCCCCACGCCGCACGGGGGCCGCGCCGGCGGCGCGAGCAGCGGCGCAGTTGGCGTAGTACGCGCCTCCGCCCCCACCCCCGCTGCCGCGGGAGGAAGACCCGCCAGAGGCGGAACCGGAGTACGGCTCGCACGCCGTACCGTCGCCATCCCGGTCGAGGTGAGCGCCGTACCCCCTGTCACCCCGATGCAGCGGCGCGACCCCAGCGGCCCGCGCGGCGGCGCAGTTCCGGTAGTAGACGCGGGGAGCCTTGGTCGGAGTGGCCGTCGGAGTCGGCTTCTGCGACGGGGCGGGCGCGGCGACAGTGATCCGCACGACGGCGGTCCCGCCCTCGATGGCGGAGTCGGTGGGAGCGAGGCGGTACACGAACTCGTCTGGTCCGCTGTACCCGGCAGTCGGCGTGTAGGTGACGAGGTCCCCGGCGGCGACAGCAGTCCCATGCGCCGGCGTCTTGAAGACCTCAAGCCGATATCCGTCGGCCCCCAGCGTGTCGGTGAGGGGGTAGGGATCGGCGCCGGCTCCCTTCGCGGCGGTGTCGTTGGCGAGCACGGCGATCGCCAACGGCTTGCCCCCGTCGGCCCGCTGCTGATCGTCCACCAGCGTCAACGTCACCCGCGTCGGACTGACAGACGGACTGGGTGATGCCGAATGAGCCACGGCTGACGGCCTCTTGGCGTCAGCGCCGCTGCTCCCCGTGCCCCCACACCCCGCCACCACGAGCGTGCCCATCGCCACCGCGGCAAGCGCCCTGCTCCGTCTACCTATCCCCACCGAACTCACGTGCACCAAGCCCCCCTTGGCCACCGAACTCCTACGAAGAGAGTCCCGATGCTTCCACGCCAACCCCCAAAGGGGGGCAACGTATCCAAACCGTGTCCCAGGTCTTCGAAGGGGCAGCTGAGGGGCCTGATCAAAGATCCGTCGGCCCCTCCAGAAGGCTTCTAGGACTCCGTGCCGGCTTCCGTGGCACGCCTAATCTCCTTCAGCACGAGCTTCTTTCGTTCCGCCAGGAAGCGGTCGTACTCATCCGCAAGAAGGGGAGACCCCTCGCCTGTGGGTAGCAGATGTGACTGCAGGATCGAGGAAACTTCCTCTTCGCCCATCGCTTCGCTCATTGTGGTGATATAGGTTGACGGGGCGCGGCTTCCGATGCTCTGATTCGTTCTCTTGTCGATCAATGCTCGATTCAGGATCAACTCCGAATTGGTTCCAGAGGAGTTCTCCTCCAGATACTTCTTCGGGAATACGTGATGCGCGTCAACGTTCTCCTGCAGGATCTTCTCCGGGGTAAGTAGAGAGCCTGAGTGAAAGTCACGAGCGCCGGCGCTGAGAGTGAGTGCCATGATCCCCTTGTACAGGGCCTGGAGGTTGATTCGAGCCGCGTCCAGAACGTCCTCCGGGAACGAGAAGTCCTTGACGGCCTCGGGCGCTACTTCGTCTCCGGACAGCCATGACGTGAGGTCGGTGAAGTCCCTCCCAGCCTGACTGTTGCCGCCTTGGTCGTAGTTCCGGCTGAAGACCGAGCACCAGAAGAACCGTCGGATCTTTTGCAGCGCGGCACCGTTCTCGGCACCGCGCTTCTCTTCCACGTCGTTCCATGCCGCCGCAAGTGGGACGATCATCATGGAGTAGGGAAGCCACTTCGGTGCGAGAACGCCGCATTCATCACGCATGAATGTAAGTGCCCGTGCAGCACCCTGTGCCACGCGATCCCAATAGAGCCTCAACTCCTCTGGCTTGAGCTCTAGTACGTCGCTTCTCTGTGCGGATGCGGTCCGCTTGGCGGTTCCCAGTGAGTTCGCCCGCTGGGAGCTGGCCAGTAGGGAGACCGCTTGTAGCAGGGAGTACGCGTCCACGTCGAAGGAGCCGAGAATAGGGTGCTTCTGGCGGGCGGTGTCCCACATTTCCCGAAGATCCACGCCCGCGGGCCAGAACCGTGCGGCGAGCAATTCGAAGACCGTCAGTTTGACGCCAGTGCGGTTGAGGGTCTCGAAGATTCGACACACTGCGTCGAGCGGCGTGCTCTCCGGAAGCTCCACGACAGGAAATCGGTAGTTTCCGATCGGCCGCAGGTAGATGCGGATGAGGTCCCGCAGCTCCTTGCGTCGTTCCCTCCAGTCATCGAAGAGATAGGGGGTATCCTCCATCTCGTCGAGCCACTCCTCGATCCTGTCCGACTCGACGAGGGCGAGCGGGAACAGGCCGAGTTTGATCTCCTCCGTCGGGTTCGCCGGCGGGCGCTTCCTGACGGATCGGGCGTTGGCCTCCCGGTACAGAATGACATCGTCGAGTCTGCTCGCGTCGAGTGAACCGGGGTGGTCGCGGTGAAGAGCCTGAAGGGCGTTCAGGTCGACGTAGAACTTCTGGGGTCCGACCCCACTCAACGCGCGGAAGATTGATGTCAGTCGCTGCTGCCCATCGAGAACCAGAGCTGCGTTCTCGCGGAGGTCGACATCGTCGAAGCCCTCGAACTTCCGCTGCTTGATCTGCGGAGTTTTCTGCTCCCAGAACAGTAGGGTCCCCGCCGGATATCTCGCAATGATGGAAACGAGGAGTTTCTGGGTGTCGGAAGGGTCCCAGACAAAGCTTCGCTGGAAGTCGGGTATGGCGAGTCTGCCTCGACGCATATCCGCCATAAGATCATTGATTGACGGTGTGTCAGGTGTGGAGAGCTGCTTCTGTGAGAGAGCTTCCATCGGATTCATTTCTTTCCTTCGTGGTGACCGTAAGGCGGAAGATCCGGCCGGTGTAGGTCTTTGAGCAGTGGGAACGGTGGTCATCAGTCCAGGCAGGCGTGAAGGTCCGGCCACCTCGCCTCTGCCCAATGCTGGCGGCGGAGCACGTTCAGTGACTCTCCTGTGATCGCCTCAATGGCTTCCCGTCGCTCGGACCCCGCGTCCGTCGGCCCCATCGGATTACCGAGTCACGGCAGTTGCTGTCGGCGCGGCGAGCTCAAGGGGAATTTCGAAGGGTGGTCAGGCCGTGACGTATGACGTCAGGTCAGTCCGCGCCGTGGCAGTCCCCGTACGTCGCAGCAGTGCCGCACCAGCACCCCGTGCCGCGGGCCGGGGGCCAGGGGGTGGCTCGGCCTCGGGCGGCCAAGGTGGTGGCGTATTGGGGGAGGAGGGCGGGGTTGGCGGGGGTGGAGGCTTCCGAGGCGGCGAAGGCTTCGTACGAGGGGACCGTGGCCGGGACGATGCCGAGGTTCGGGGTGCCGGCGGCGGACAGTTCGCGGAGGGAGGCTTCCAGGTCCGTGAGGTGGGCCCGGTATGTGGGGTACTCCGCCTCCAGCTCCGGGTACGCGGCCAGGAGTTCGTCCAGCTCGCGTTCCGGCCAGTGCAGGACCGCCACCGGGAACGGGCGGGAGAGGGCCGTGCGGTAGGAGCCCAACTCGCTGCGGAGCCTGGTGATTTCTGCTTGGAGTTCCGCGGGGTCGTCCGAGCCCAGGGACCACAGGCGCTTCGGGTCGTGCAGTTCGTCGAGGGGGACCTCCGCCGTGTGCAGGGCGTCCGCGCGGGTGTCCCAGGCGTCGTGGGGCAGCGCCAGCATCCGCCGCACCCTGTGGCGGGAGATCAGGAGGGATTGGGTGGCGTAGTCCTCGTCCCCCTGCTCTCCTCCCGCCAGCAGCCGTGCCGCCGCCGTGAACGTCGCCTCCGACGCCTCCAGCTCGTCGTGGGCCTCCAGCGTCTCCGCGATGATCTCCCACGGGGCCGCGTCCCCCGGGGCCGACGTCCTCACGCCCTCGATGATCGCCCTCGCCTCCGCCTCGTGGCCGTACTCCCACAGGTTCGCGGCCTTCAGCGCTCGGATCAGGGAGGGGTTCTGCGGCGACGACCCCAGCAGCGTGTCGTACAAGTCCGTCGCGCGGGCGCGCGCGCCCGCCAGTTCCAGATGCGCCGCTGCCCTCAGCAGCAGCGGCTCGTGGTCCTCGGGGTATGTCGCCGCGGTCCGCAGCAGACGCTCGGCTTCGGTCGTGTGGTCGGCAGGCGTGTCGGGGCGCATGGTGAACACCGTACTGCTGTACGCCAGTCGAGGCGGGGCTCGCGCGGTCTGGTGAGTTGACCGGGCGGCCCCTATCGTGCGCCCGTGCAGCCGCAACGGATACGTGGACGTGTCGTCGTGCAGCGGGCGCCGCGCACCCGGAGCGCGCACGCCCTCTGGGTCGCCGCCGAGGTCGCGGTCACCCTCGGGCTCGTCGTCCTTCTTCTCGTCGTCCACCAGCTCTGGTGGACCAACCACCAGGCCCGCCTCGGCGCCCAGCGCCAGGTGCAGATCCTCGAGGAGGAGTGGGGACCTGCCGATGGGCCCGTCGGTGAGCCTGCCGGTGGTTCTGCCGCTGCCTCGCCCGTACCTTCGCCCTCCGCCGTGACCTCCCCCGCCCCGCAGCCTCCCGCTCCCCGCGCGCCCTCCCTCTCCTCCGCCTACGCCGTGCTGCGCATCCCCGTCCTCTCCCTCTCCGTGCCCGTCGCCCGCGGGGTCTCCAAGCGCGGTGTGCTCGACAAGGGGTACGTGGGGCACTACCCGCGCACCGGCCGGCCCGGGCAGGCCGGGAACTTCGCGCTCGCCGGGCATCGCAACACCCACGGCGAGCCGTTCCGGTACGTCAACCGGCTCCGCCGGGGCGACGAGATCCGGGTACGGACCAGGGAGCGCGAGTACGTGTACGTCGTCGATCAGGTCCTCGCGCGGACCTCGCCCCGCGACAGCGGCGTCATCGCCCCCGTCCCCCGCAGTCTCGTGCACCCCTCCGCCGGGTACGACACGGCCGGCTCCTATCTCACGCTCACCACCTGCACGCCCGAGTTCAGTTCCGCCTATCGGCTTGTCGTCTGGGCTAAGCTCAAGGTGTAGAGACGTGAATGGGGGGTGGGTCGCGTGCAGTTGTCCTTGCGGGCCGTCTCCCTCGTGCTCTTCGTCCTCGCCGTCGCCCAGGCCCTGCTCGTCGACGGGTCCGCGCTCTCCGCCGTCGCCGTCGTCATCACCGCCGCGGCCGTCAGCGCCCTCGCCACCGCCCGGCTCGCCCCGGCCGTACCGCCCACCCGCGTACGGACCGCCATCCGCGACCGCGAGCAACGCACCGCCTTCCTGCCGCAACGCGATCCCGACGCCTCCGGGCGTCGTCGGCCCCGAGCCCCCGGCCGTCGTCGTCTCTCGACGGCCGGCTAGTCACTTTCTTCCGTACCTGTACCTGTACCTGTACCTGTGCCTTGCCGGTTGTCGTCCTGCCGTTTTCCCTTTCCCGGCACGACCTCTCCCGGAGGGCACCCATGTCCGTTTTCGCCTCGCTCGTCGAGCAGCTCGCCGAGCTGCTCCAGCCGCTGTTCGCCCTGAATTCCACCGCCGCCGCGATCGTCCTGTTCACCGCGCTCGTACGGCTCGCTCTGCTGCCGCTCTCCCGGGCCGCCGCCCGGGGCCAGAAGGCCCGGGTGCGGCTCGCGCCCGAGATGGCCGCCCTGCGGGAGAAGCACGGGAAGAATCCCGAGCGGCTGCAGAAGGAGGTGCTCGCGCTGCATTCGCGCGAACAGGTCTCGCCGCTCGCCGGGTGCCTGCCCAGCCTGTTGCAGGTGCCGGCGTTCTTTCTGCTGTTCCATCTGTTCTCCGGGGAGCGGATGGCCGGGCATGCTCTCCTCTCCGCGCCCCTCGGTGACAACTGGGGCGATGCTCTCGCGCACGGTGGGCTCTTCGGGGCCGCCGGGGTCGTCTATGTCGGGCTGTTCGTCCTCGTCGCCGCCGTCGCCACGTACACCTTTCTGCGGGCCCGGCGGGACGCGGCCTCAACCGCCTCCGTCGGAGTCCCCGCCGCCGTCGCCGGCGTGCTGCCGCTGCTGTCGTACGGGACGCTCGTCACCGTCGCCGTCGTACCGCTCGCGGCCGCGCTCTACGTCGTGACCAGCACGTTGTGGACGGCGGTGGAGCGCACGCTGCTCTTCCCCGCTACCGCTCGGTAATGGTCCAGGGAGTGAGCCGGGGCTTGCAGGGGTGCCGGAATTCTTGGAGGATCGGCCAAACCTCCGATGGCCGCACTCCATCGGCCGGGGCTCACCTCGACCACAGGGAGAAGACCATGAAGCTGCTGCGCGTCGGACCGGCGGGCGCCGAGCGGCCCGCGCTGCTCGACCAGGACGGGACCCTGCGGGACCTGTCCGCCCTGGTGCAGGACATCGACGGAGGGCTGCTCGCCGACGCGTCCGCGCTCGACCGCGTCCGCGCCGCCGCCGGCGCGGGCGTGCTGCCCGCGCTGGACGCCACCGGGCTGCGGATCGGGCCGCCGGTCGGCCGCATCGGCAAGGTGGTCTGCATCGGCCTGAACTATCACGATCATGCCGCCGAGACCGGTGCCGCGACCCCCGCCGAACCCGTCGTCTTCCTCAAGGCCGCGGACACCGTCGTCGGCCCCGACGACACCGTCCTCGTACCGCGCGGCTCGGTGAAGACCGACTGGGAGGTCGAGCTCGCGGTCGTCATCGGCCGGACCGCGCGCTACCTGGAGACCGAGGAGGAGGCGCTCGCGCACATCGCCGGGTACGCCGTCGCCCACGACGTCTCCGAGCGCGAGTTCCAGATCGAGCGCGGCGGCACCTGGGACAAGGGCAAGAACTGCGAGACCTTCAACCCGCTCGGGCCGTGGCTGGTCACCGCCGACGAGGTGCCGGACCCGCAGGCCCTCTCGCTCAAGCTCTGGGTCAACGGCGAGCTCAGGCAGAACGGCTCCACCGCGGACCAGATCTTCCAGGTCGCGGAGGTCGTGCGGTACGTCAGCCAGTTCATGACCCTGTACCCCGGTGACGTCATCAACACCGGCACGCCCGCCGGCGTCGCCATGGGGCAGCCCGAGCCCAAGCCGTACCTGCGGCCGGGGGACGTCGTGGAGCTCGAGGTCGAGGGGCTGGGGCGGCAGCGGCAGGAGCTGAAGGGCGCGTGACCGGAGGGGGCTCGCCCCCTCCCTCTCCTCACCCCAGCCGCACCGTCACGCCCTCCCGCGCCGAGCGGCGGGCCGCCTCCAGGACGTCCAGGGTCGCGGCCGCCTCCAGGGCGGTGACCGGGTTCGGGCCGTCGCCGCGCAGGGCCGCCGCGACGGCCGCGTAGTACGCCGGGTAGTCGCCCGGCAGCGACTCCACCGGGTCCCCGCCGCCGGTCAGCGGGGACTCTCCCGCGCCCAGCCGGCCCCACAGCTCCTCCGGCTCCACGCCCCAGGGGTCGTCCCCGCCCGGGCGGTGGCCCTCGCGCAGCGCGGCCTCCTGCGGGTCCAGGCCGTACTTCACGTACCCGGCGTGCTCGCCGAGCACCCGGAACCGCGGGCCCAGCTGGGCCGTCGTCGCGCTCACGTACAGGTGCGAGCGGACCCCGTTCGCGTGCGTCACCGCGAGGAACGTGTCGTCGTCCGCCTCCGCGCCCGGGCGGCGCACGTCCGACTCCGCGTACACCTGGACCGCCGGGCCGAACAGCACCAGCGCCTGGTCCACGACATGGCTGCCGAGGTCGTACAGCAGGCCGCCGATCTCCTCCGGCGCGCCCGACTCGCGCCAGCCGCCCTTCAGGCGCGGGCGCCAGCGCTCGAAACGGGACTCGAAACGCTGGACGGTGCCGAGCGCGCCGTCCGCGACGAGGGCGCGCAGGGTGCGGAAGTCGTTGTCCCAGCGGCGGTTCTGGAAGACCGAGAGCAGCAGGCCGCGCTCCTCCGCGAGCGCGGCCAGCTCGCGCGCCTCGGCGGCGGTGCCGGCGATCGGCTTGTCGACGACGACCGGGAGTCCGGCGCGCAGGGCCGCGTCCGCCAGCGGTACGTGGGTTTTGTTGGGGGACGCGACGACGACCAGGTCCAGTTCGTCCGCCCGGTCCCACAGCTCGTCGGGGGAGGCGGCGACCCGTACGCCGGGGAACTCGGCGCGTGCCTGCGCCGCGCGCTCCGGGTTGCCGGTGGTGACGGTGTCGAGGACGAGGCCGTCGGTGGCGGCGATCAGCGGGGCGTGGAACACGGAGCCGGCGAGGCCGTAGCCGACGAGGCCGACGCGCAGGGGGGTACGGGGGGTGGCAGTCGTCATAGCCCGTACTTAAGCAACGCTGTTGTCTAAGTGCAAGCGCGAGGGACAATGGGTGGGTGAAGAACACCCGGACCGGCGCGAACCAGCCCGCCCTGCGCAGCCACAACACGGCCCTCGTCCTCGACCTGCTGCGGACGGCCGGGCCGGCCGGGCTGAGCCGGCCCGAGCTCGCCGAGCGGACCGGGCTCACGCCGCAGGCCGTCAGCAAGATCACCGCGCGGCTGCGTACGGAGGGGCTGGCCGCGGACGCGGGACAGCGCGCATCGACCGGCGGCAAGCCGGCGACCGCGCTGCGACTGGTGCCGGAGGCCGGTCACGCGGTGGGGGTCCACCTCGACCGCGACCAACTCACCGCGGTACTGGTCGACTTGGCGGGGATGGTGGTGGGGGTGCGGCAGGCCCCGCTGGATCTCGGCGCGCCGGCGGAGGTCGTGCTGGGGGCGATCGAGGAGGCGGTGCGGGGGGTGACGGGGTCTGTCGGCGTCGGCGGGGCGCGGCGGGGCCCGGCCCAGGGTGGGTCGCGACGCCCGGCCCAGGGCAGGTCGCAGGGCGGGTCCCCGGCCGCGGCGCCGCTCGGTGTCGGCGTCGCCATGCCCGGGCCGCTCGATCACGCGGCCGGCGTGCCGCACCGGGTGACCGGGCATCCGCAGTGGGACGGGTACCCGCTCCGCGACGAGCTGGCGCGGCGGCTCGGCGGGGTCGTCGTCCTCGACAAGGACACCAACGCCGCCGCGCTCGGGCTCGCGCTGCGGGCCGGCGCGCCGGAGTCGTTCGCGTACCTGCACCTCGGTACGGGACTGGGCGCGGCGCTCATCCTCGGCGGCGCGCCGTACCGGGGCGCGCGGACCGGGGCGGGGGAGTTCGGACACCAGACCGTCCAGCTCGACGGGCCGCCGTGCGGCTGCGGCGGGCGCGGCTGCCTGGAGGTGCTGTGCCTCGGCGCGGTGGAGCGGGGGGACGTCGCGGAGGCGGCGCGGGTGCTGGGGACGGGGGCCGCGAACCTCGTCGCGCTGCTGGACGTCGACCGGGTGGTGCTGGGCGGCCGGATCGTCGAGGCGGAGCCGGAGGCGTTCGTACGGGGTGTGGGCGAGGTGCTGCGGGCGCTGGCGCGGCGGCGTACGGGGGCGGGGCCCGGGGCGCCGGTTCCGGTCGGGGTGGCCGGGAGCGTGTACGCGGTGGCGGAGGGGGCGGCGCAGCTGGTGCTGGCGCCGGTGTTCGGCAAGGGCGGGGGCGAGGGTGTCGGCGAGGGCCTCGGTGAGGGTAGGGGCGAAGGCGTCGGCCAGGGCGTCGGCGAAGGCCTCGGCTACGACGTCGGCGGAGATGGGCGCGATGGCAGTGCGTTGATCTGATGATGGGCTGATCGGGTGGATTCGGCGGGGCGTACGGATGGCGGCACGGGCGGGGGCCGCGTCGCTTCCAGGGCGGGGCGGATCGGGGTGGCAGCGTCGCGGGCGACCGGTACGCCCGCGAGCAGCAAAGGCACAGGTCCAGCCCATGCGACAGGTAACCCAGCGACTGCGCGACGTTCTGGTGCGCGGAGTGACCGCGGCCACGACCGGTACCGCCGTCCTGATCATCTCCGGCCCGGCGGCGGTGGCCGTAGGGCCGGGGCCCGGGCCCGGCGGGGAGCGGGAGCGGCAGGACCAGCCGCCGGCGTGCGGGAAGGCGTCCGATCCGGAGTTCCCGATCGACACGCGGATCCACGGGGGGCCTGCGGTGTACCGGCCGGGGGAGGGGTTCGCGACATGGAACGTGGAGCTCACGAACACGACGGACGAGGCGTGCGACAGCATCCATCCGGTGCTGGCACTCACCGACCGCGACCGGGTGCTGCGGGCGGGGCAGATCCGCTTCGACTTCTACGACGCGCACGCGCGGCGGTGGCGGCCGGTGGAGTTCGAGGTGACGGAGGAGGACGAGAACGTCGGCGTCTTCGACGACGGCTTCCCCGGGTTCGCCGTGCCGGCGGGCCGGACACTGACGGTCCCGGTACGGCTGGCGTTCCGCGCGGGCACCGCGCCGAACGAGGTCGTGGCGAACACGGCGATCGTGCAGCGGCGGGGGGACGACGGGGACTGGGTGGGGGAGTCGGACGACTACCGGCTGGTGATCGGCGGGGGGTCGGGGGGTGAGGCGGGCCGGCCGACCGATCCGCCGAAGCGGGAGGGCGACGACGGACTGACCGGCAACCCGGTCCCGCCCGTCGCCCCGACGGTCCCGACGCCGCTGCCGCCGGAACTGGCCCAGACGGGCTCCGCGGCGCGCCGCGCGGCGGGAGCGCTGGCCATCGGGGCGGGCGCGGCGGTCGTGGCGGGCGTGGTCCTGATGGCGATCGGCAGACGCCGGCGTCGCTGAGCCCGGGGGCCGGGGGCGGGTGGGATCCCCCGCACCGTCGCGCCGCAACCCCTCGTTCACCTTGTCGTTCATGGCCGTCTGGGACGATCAGGAGGTGGATTATCCGAACGACCAGGTACCAGGCGCTCCCATCCGGTTCGGCATTCCGGAGCATGGGCGCATTCCCAAGTACTACGCCGTGAAGGCGAAGATCGGCGTGCTCGTCGAGGAGTTGGGGGAGGGCGGGCTGCTGCCCACCGAGCGGGATCTCTCCGCGCGGTTCGAGGTCTCGCGGGAGACCGTCCGGCAGGCGCTGCGCGAGCTGCTGCTCGAAGGGCGGCTGCGCCGCCAGGGGCGCGGCACCGTCGTCGCGGGGCCCAAGCTGGAGCAGCCCCTCTCCCTCGCCAGCTACACCGAGGGTGTGCGCAAGCAGGGGCTGCGGCCGGGGCGGTCGCTCATCTCGCTCGAACAGTTCCCCGCCACCGACGCCCTCGCCGCCGAGCTCGGCGTCCCGCGCGGCGATCCGGTCTGGCACATGGAGCGCGTGCTGCTCGCCGACGACGAGCGCGTCGGCCTGGAGTCCACGTACGTCAGCGTCGCCCGGCTGCCCCGTCTCGACGTCGACTTCGACCCCGATTCCTCCTTCTACGCGTACCTGCACACCGAACTCGGCATCTCCTTCGGCGACGCCGACGAGCGGATCGAGACCGTCCTCGCCACTCCCCGCGAGGCCCTCCTCATCGGCACCCCTCCCGCGCTGCCGATGCTGCTCCTGCACCGGTTCTCCCGGGACCCCGACGGTCGCCCCCTGGAACGCGTCCGCACGCTCTACCGGGGCGACCGGTTCAGCTTCACCGCCCATCTCGGTCCCCAGGGTTGATGCCGGTTCGCACACTTCGGTGAGGGTTTGGACCCCGCCCTAATATCACGAGAGCATAACGGGTCTGGTCCAAGCTTGTCGGGTCGTTCACCCTCCCGTCGTTCGCCCGACCCGTCCGGGTCACCCCCTCCCAGGACCGTCGTCGGCATGAAGGTGATTGTCGTAGGAGCCGGCGTGGTGGGAACCATGCACGCCTGGCACGCAGTGGAACGCGGCCACGAGGTCGTGCACATCGAGCGCGAGGCCGAGGCGCGCGGAGCCTCGCTCCGCAACTTCGGGCAGATATGGGTCAGCGGGCGCGCCGGCGGCGAGGAGGTGGAGACCGCGCTGCGCGCCCGCGAGCTCTGGGAGGGCATCGGCGCCCGCGTCCCCGAGCTCGGGTTCCGGGCCAACGGCTCGCTCACCCCCGTGCGCAACGACCTCGAACTCGCCGTCGCCGAGGCGGCCCTCGCCCGCCCCGACGCGACGGACCGCGGCTACAAGCTGCTCACCGCCGACGAGGCCCGCGCCCTCAACCCCGCCCTCCGCGGCGAGTTCCGCGCCGCGCTCTGGTGCGAGCGCGACGCCGCCGTCGAGCCCCGCACCGCCCAGCTCGCCCTGCGCCGGGCCCTGCTGGCCGGTGGCCGGTACACCTTCCTGCCCGGGCGGGAGGTCCGTGACGTCGTCGGCGCCAGAGGAAATGGATACAGTGCCGTCCGCGACGACCACGGTGACGTCCACACCGGCGACGCCGTCGTCCTGTGCACCGGCGCCTGGCTCTCCGGGCTCGTCCGCGAGATCGCCGGCGAGGTCCCCGTACGCCGGGTCCGGCTGCAGATGATGCAGACCGAGCCCCTCGGCGAGGCCCTCACGACCTCCGTCGCCGACGCCGACTCGTTCCGGTACTACCCGGCCTACAAGTCGAGCGCTCTCGATGCCCTCAACGCCGGGCAGGCCCAGGACCCCGTCGCCGCCGCCCACAAGATGCAGCTGCTCATGGTCCAGCGCCGCGACGGCGGGCTGACCATCGGCGACACCCACGAGTACGAGCACCCCTTCGCCTTCGACACCCTCGAAGACCCGTACGAGCACCTCACCCGCGTCGTGGAGTCCTTCCTCGGCCGGCCGCTCCCCAAGATCCGCCGCCGCTGGGCCGGTGTCTACGCCCAGTGCACCGACACCTCCCGCGTCGTCCACCGCCAGCAGGTCCGCGACGGCGTCTGGCTGGTGACCGGGCCGGGCGGCCGCGGCATGACCTGCTCGCCCGCCATCGGCGAGACCACTGCGAACCTCCTCGGCTGGTGATCCCATGACTCACAAGAACCACCACGACCGCCACGACCTCGTGGTCCTCGACATGGCCGGGACCACCGTCGCCGACGGCGGCCTCGTCGAGCAGGCCTTCACCGCCGCCGCCGAACGGCTCGGCGAGGACCCGGCCACGATGATCGACTACGTCCGCGCCACCATGGGCGAGTCCAAGATCTCCGTCTTCCGCCATCTTTTCGGCGGCGACGAGGCCCGCGCCCAGCAGGCCAACGTCGCCTTCGAGGAGGCGTACGGCGACCTCGTCGGGGCCGGCCGTATCGCCCCGATCCCCGGCGCGGCCGACGCGATCGCCGTCCTCCAGGAGCAGGGCCGCACCGTCGTCCTCACCACCGGCTTCGCCCGGGTCACCCAGGACGCCATCCTCGACGCCCTCGGCTGGCGCGACCTCGTCCCCCTCACTCTGTGCCCGGCCGACGCGGGCGGCCGCGGCCGGCCCTACCCGGACATGGTCCTCGCCGCCCTCCTCCGCACCGGCGCCGTCGACGACGTCCGGCGGCTCGTGGTCGCCGGCGACACCTCGTACGACATGCTCAGCGGGTCCCGCGCCGGCGCCGGGCTCGTGGCCGGCGTCCTCACCGGCGCCCATGACGAGGCCGCGCTCAGGGAGCACGGCGCCACGCACGTCCTCGGCTCCGTCACCGAACTCCCCAGGCTCATCGAGGTGTCGGAGGCATGACCAGCGGCATCCGGTTCGACGCCGTCACCGTCGCGTACGGGAAGAACACCGTCCTCGACTCGCTCGACCTGACCGTCGAACCCGGCGAGGTCATGGCCCTGCTCGGGCCGTCCGGCTCCGGCAAGACCACCGCGCTGCGGGCGGTCGCCGGGTTCGTCCGGCCGGTCTCCGGCCGGGTGTTCCTCGGCGACCGCGACGTCACCGCCCTGCCGCCGCACAAGCGCGGCATCGGCATGGTCGTCCAGCAGTACGCGCTCTTCCCGCATCTGCGCGTCGAGGACAACGTGGCCTTCGGCCTCAAGGCGCAGAAGGCGCCGAAGGCCGGGATCCCCGGGCGGGTCGCCGAGGCGCTGGAGATGACCGGCATGGCGGCCTACGCCAAGCGGTACCCCCGCGAGCTCTCCGGCGGACAGCAGCAGCGCGTCGCCATCGCCCGTGCGCTCGCCATCCGGCCCCGGGTGCTGCTGCTCGACGAGCCGCTGTCCGCGCTCGACGCCCAGCTCCGCTCCGGGATGCTCGCCGAACTCGCCCGGCTGCACCGCGAGCTGCCCGACGTCTCGATCCTGTACGTCACCCACGACCAGGTCGAGGCGCTCACCCTCGCCGACCGGATCGCCGTCATGGACAAGGCCCGGCTCCAGGACTGCGGCACCCCGCAGGAGCTGTACCGCCGGCCGCGCACCGAGTTCACCGCCTCCTTCGTCGGCAACGCCAACCTCCTTCCGGTGACGGTCGGTTCGGGCGGCGTGTCCTTCGACGGCGCCGAACTGAAGCTGGACACCGACGGTGTGCTCCCCGGCGCCGCCGCCACCCTGTGCGTACGGCCGCACCTCGTCGGACTCGGCGACGGCCCCAACGCCCTGCGCGGACGGATCGCCGAGGTGCAGTGGCGGGGTGCCACGCACCGGCTGTACGTCGAGGTCGGCGCGTCCGGGCACCGGGTGAAGGCGGACGTGCGTGAGCTGCGGGAGACGCCGGCGCTGGGGGACGAGGTCACGCTGCACTTCGCGCCGGAGGACGCGGTGCTGCTGGGTGCGGGGGTGACCGATGGGTGAGCCCGCAGTCGTCGCCGAACGCGCACCGGGGGTTGTGCCCACCCTCCCCCGGACTCCGTCCGGGGGGACCCCCACCGCCCTGGCAGAACGTATGCGCACAACGGGCAAGTTCCTCTGGGCCCTGCCCCCCGTCCTCGCCCTGGCCGTGCTCTTCCTCTACCCCCTCGCCCTCGTCGTCCAGGAGTCGCTCGCGCCCGGGGCGTACGCCGACGTCTTCGCCTCCGCGGCCTTCCGGGATGCACTCGGCACCACCGTCTGGCTCGCCGTCGCCGCCACCGTGGGGTGTCTCGTCCTCGGGTTCGTGCTCGCGCTGATCATCGCGTTCGTGCCGTTCCCGGGCGGGAAGGCGGTCGCCAAGTTCATCGACGTCTTCCTCTCCTTCCCGTCGTTCCTGATCACCCTCGCGCTGCTCTTCCTGTACGGCACCGTCGGCATGGCCAACGGCGTCTGGACCGATCTGACGGGCGCCGAACCGGGCTCCGGGCCGTTCCAGTTCCTCACCACCCCGTGGGGCGTGCTGCTCGCCGAGATCACGTACTTCACCCCGTTCGTGATGCGCCCGCTGCTCGCCGCGTTCTCGCAGCTGGAGACCGCGCAGTTGGAGGTGGCCGCCTCGCTGGGCGCCGGGCCGGGGCGGATCGTCCGGCGGGTGATCCTGCCGGAGGCGCTGCCCGCGCTCGCCGCCGGCGGCAGCCTCGTCCTCGTCATGTGCCTCAACGAGTTCGGCATCGTGCTGTTCACCGGCGCCAAGGGCGTCACCACCCTGCCGATGCTGGTGTACAGCAAGGCGATCCTCGAGTCCGACTACGCCGCCGCCTGCGTCGTCGCGGTCGTCAACGTCGCGATCTCGGTGGGCCTCTACAGCCTGTACCGGGGGGTGAGCCGCCGTGTTGGTGCATAGCCGCACCGGCCGCTGGACGGCCTGGACCGTGTTCGCCGTGCTCTTCGTCCCGCTGTTCGCGCTGCCGCTGCTCGTGATCCTCGCCGCCTCGTTCGCGACGAACTGGTCGGGGGCCTTCCCCTCCGGGCCCACCGCCGAGCACTACACGGCGGCCGTACGCGGCGAATCGCTGCAGGCGCTGACCACCAGCCTGGTCACCGCCGTCACCGCCAGCCTGCTCGCCCTGCTCATCGGGACCTGGGCCGCGCTCGCCGCGGCCGCCTCCGGCAGGCGCGGCAAGAAGGTGCTCGACGCGCTGTTCGTGCTGCCGGTGGCCGTGCCGTCGGTGGTCGTCGGACTCGCCGTCCTGGTCGCGTACTCGCAGCCGCCGCTGCTGCTCAACGGGACGCGCTGGATCGTGATCCTCGCGCACACCATTCTTGTCACGGCGTTCGCCTACCAGTCGGTTTCGGCTGCCATCCTCCGTCTCGACCCGATGTACGAGCAGGCCGCGGCCAGTCTGGGCGCACGCCCCTCGTACGTCCTCCTCCGGGTGAAGCTCCCGCTCCTGCTGCCGTCGCTCAACGCGGCCGCCGGACTCTGCTTCGCACTGTCCATGGGCGAGCTCAGCGCCACGATGATGCTCTACCCGCCGGACTGGCTGCCGCTGCCGGTGCTGATCTTCACCGCCACCGACCGCGGCTCCCTCTTCACGGGCTCGGCGCTCGCCGTGGTCCTGATGGTGACGACCCTGCTCGTCCTGCTCGCCGTCTCCCGTATCCGTACCAAAGCCTCGTACCGCTGACCGTTCCCGGTCCCACCCCAGGAGAGAACGACGTTATGCGCACCAAGTCCCTGCACCAGCGCCTCAAGCCGGTCGCCGCCGTCACCGGCAGCCTCGCCCTCGCCGCCACGCTCGGCGCCTGCGGCGGTTCGTCCTCGGCCTCCTCCGAGGAGAAGGTCGTCACCGTCTACAGCGCCGACGGCCTCAAGGGCGAGGTGGGCGACGGCTGGTACGACAAGGTCTTCAAGGACTTCGAGAAGAAGACCGGCATCAAGGTCAAGTACGTGGAAGGCGGCTCCGGCGAGATGGTGCAGCGCGCCGTCCGCGAGAAGAGCAACACCCAGGCCGACCTGATCGTCACGCTCCCGCCGTTCATCCAGCAGGCCGACGCCAAGGGGCTGCTCCAGGCGTACACCCCGGCGGGTGCGGACAAGGTCAGCGGCGCGGACAAGTCCGCGGACGGCAAGTGGACCTCGGTCGTCAACAACTACTTCGGCTTCATCCACAACAAGAAGGAGCTGCCGGCCGCCCCCAAGACGTGGGAGGAGCTGCTCGACGGCAAGTTCAAGAACAAGCTGCAGTACTCGACTCCGGGCGTCGCGGGCGACGGCACGGCCGTCGTCATCAAGGCGATGCACGACTTCGGCGGCAAGGAGCCGGCGATGGAGTACCTGAAGAAGCTCCAGGCCAACAACGTCGGCCCGTCCTCCTCCACCTCCAAGCTGGCCCCGAAGGTCGACAAGGGCGAGATCCTGGTCGCCAACGGCGATGTGCAGATGAACTTCGCCCAGGCCAAGTCCATGCCGAACCTGGGCATCTGGTTCCCGGCGAAGCAGGGCGGCAAGCCCACCACGTTCGCGCTGCCGTACGCGGCCGGACTTCTCGCCAAGGCCCCGCACGGCGAGAACGGCAAGAAGCTGCTCGACTTCATGCTGACCGAGGAGGCGCAGCGCCAGGTCAGCGCGATCGGCGGCGGCTTCCCGGCGCGTACGGACGTCAAGCCCACCGACGCCAACGCGATCGAGCTGGCGAAGCTCATGGAGGGCATCGAGATCTTCGAGCCCGACTGGGCCGACATCGACAAGAACCTGGCCACGTACGTCGATGCCTGGAAGTCCGCGACCGGCAGCTAAGAGTTCACCGCCCGTCTCTTCCGCCCCCCGAAGTATCGCGGAAAGATAACGGGTACGGACCAACGCCCCTGAGGAATCAGGGGCGTTGGCGTGTCATCCGGCCCCCTTCCCCCCTTCCACGGAGGAACCCCATGCCGACGAACGGCATATCCCGCCGCAGCGTGCTCGCCGCCGGTGCGGCCACCGGCGCGCTCGCCGCCACCGGCGTCGTCACCGCCCCCGCCGCCCACGCCGCCGCCCCGACGCTCCCGAACGGCACCAGCAAGGACAAGGTGCTCGTCGTCGGCATGGACGGTCTGCGCCACGACCGCATCGACGCCGCCAACGCCCCGCACCTCAAGCGGATGATGGCCGAGGGCACCTACGGCCGTTCCCTGCTCTACGCCAACCCGATGGCCGCCACCTCCTCCGGCCCCGGCTGGTCGACCATCTCCACCGGCGTCTGGCCCGACAAGCACGGCGTCCGCGACAACTCCTTCACCGGCCGCAACTACGGCCAGTACCCCGGCTTCCTGGCCCGCCTGAACCAGGTGCGGCCCGGGCTCTCGCTCTTCGCCGCCGTCGACTGGAAGCCGCTCGACACGTACGGCACGGTCACCGCCGGCGCCGACGCGAAGATCGCGCTGGACGGCGACCGGGACGGCTACGCCGGCCACGACGAGACGATCACCGTCGACAGCGTGAGCGTGCTGCGCGACCAGAACCCGGACGTCGCCTTCGTCTACCTCGGCAACACCGACGTCGTCGCGCACGCGAACGGCACCGGCCAGAGGTACCTCGACGCCATCGCCGTCCAGGACGCCCAGCTCGGCCGTCTGATCGCCGCGATCAAGGCCCGCCCCGCGTACGCGACCGAGCGCTGGACGGTCATCGTCTGCACCGACCACGGCCACGCCGACGCCGGCGGCCACGGCGGCTCGTCCATCGAGGAGCGCCGCACCTTCGTGCTCGCCACCGGCCCCGGCATCGCCGCCGGTGCCCGGCCCATCGACACCCGGCTCGTCGACGTCGCCGCCACCGTCTTCCACCAGCTCGGGATCACCCCCGACCCGGCCTGGGGCCTGGACGGCAAGCCGGTCCAGCAGCGTTCCACGGACCCGTTCGACTCCCTGCAGTCCTCGCTCACCGGCCGCGTCGACGAGACCGGCATCCCGGCCGGCGTCCTCGGCTTCACCCGCACCGCGCCGAGCGGCTGGTCGGTCGTCAACAACGCCATGGGCACCGGCGGCGTGACCGAGTGGCACGGCTGGTCCTTCGCGACCGACGAGTTCTGGTCCCGGACCCA
Organism: Streptomyces sp. NPDC048604; assembly: GCF_043199435.1. NCBI lineage: Bacteria > Bacillati > Actinomycetota > Actinomycetes > Kitasatosporales > Streptomycetaceae > Streptomyces > Streptomyces sp. NPDC048604. The sequence continues at coordinate 171,412 of NZ_JBICVX010000010.1, read as the reverse complement.
GCGCGACCAGTCCCGCGAGCTCAACGTCCGCGCCCGCGGCGTGTTCGCGGTCGCCGACTCCGACGAGTGGTCCGACAAGGCCTTCTCCGGCCCGTACGACTCGACGCTGGTCTCGCCCGCGTACGCGGTCGCCGGCGCGTCCCGCGTCACGCTCGACTTCACCACGTTCTACCGGCAGGAGGGCAGCCAGACCGCCCAGATCCTGGCCTCCTTCAACGGCGGCGCCCCGACCGTCGTGAAGAGCTACACCGCGGACGTGATCTCGCAGCCGCAGTCGCTGACGGTGAACGTTCCCGCCGGCGCGTCGAACGTGAGTTTCCGCTTCCGCTACACCGGTTCCAACAACTGGTACTGGGTGATCGACGGGGTCACAGTCCGCACTTCCTGACCTAGGCTGGGGGCGTCGCCACAGCGCTGTCGCGTCGCCCCCAGCACACGCACGTTTTGTACGGCAGGAGTCCCGCACCCATGGCAGAGCGCAAGCCGATCGAATCCTGGCTCACCGACATGGACGGCGTCCTCATCCACGAGGGTGTGCCTATCCCCGGCGCCGACGCGTTCATCAAGAAGCTGCGGGAGACCGGGAAGCCGTTCCTGGTCCTCACGAACAATTCGATCTACACGGCCCGCGATCTGCACGCCCGCCTCAGCCGCATGGGCCTGGAGGTCCCCGTCGAGAACATCTGGACCTCGGCGCTCGCCACCGCCCGGTTCCTCGACGACCAGCGCCCCGGCGGCACCGCGTACGTCATCGGCGAGGCCGGTCTGACCACCGCGCTGCACGACATCGGCTACGTGCTCACCGACCACGACCCCGACTACGTGGTCCTGGGCGAGACGCGGACGTACTCCTTCGAGGCCATGACGAAGGCGGTCCGGCTGATCAACGCGGGCGCCCGGTTCATCTGCACCAACCCGGACGAGACCGGTCCCTCGCTCGAGGGCCCGCTGCCCGCCACCGGGTCGGTCGCCGCGCTGATCACCAAGGCGACGGGCAAGGAGCCGTACTTCGCCGGCAAGCCGAACCCGCTGATGATGCGGACCGGGCTGAACGCGATCGGCGCGCACTCCGAGACCAGCGCGATGATCGGCGACCGGATGGACACCGACATCCTGGCCGGCCTGGAGGCCGGCATGCAGACCTTCCTCGTGCTGACCGGGCTGACCGGCCACACGGAGGTGGACCGGTTCCCGTACCGCCCGTCGAAGATCGTCGACTCGATCGCGGACATCGTGGACCTCGTGCACTAGAGCCTGTCCGTCGGACCGGCCCTGGATCCCCTGGTCGGGCCCCTGCGGATGCGGGAGCGGCGAAACCGGGCGAACCTTCTGGTACCAGGAGGTCACGATGCGTTCAGGTCCGTTTGCTCTCCGTGCCGCAGGGGCGGCCGCCGTCGTGCTGGTCCTCGCCCCCGTACCGGGTCTCGCGCACGCCGACGAAGGCGTGAAGGTCTCCGTCACCCCGGGCACGGCGAAACCCGGCGCCGACGTCGACCTCCGGGTCAGCGGCTGCAAGGGCTCGACCGGCGCCGCCAAGTCCCCGGCCTTCGTCGCGGACGCCGAGCTGTCGGGGCGGGACGGCGGCGGGCGCCCGCTGTTCGGCGACACCACGCTGAAGTCGAACCTGGACGACGGTACGTACCGCATCACCGTGACCTGCGACGGCCGCGACCACCGGGATGCCGGCTCCGTCCGCGTCGAGCACCGGAGCAAGCCGACGCACAAGCCGACGCACAAGCCCACGCACCGGCCCACCGACCGGCCCACGCACCGCCCCACCCACCACACCACCCCCGTCGCCCCGGTCAGCGCGGGCGGCGGCGGGGCGGCGGCTCTCGCCGCGCCCGGCGCGGAGCAGGGCAACGTCGAGGAACAGGGCCCCGGCACCCCGCACACCCTGATCGGCCTGGGCCTGGCCGGCGTCGCCGCGGTCGCCGTCGCCTTCCGCCACAGCCGCCGCCGGGCGAACCTGCGGGCCTCCGCCGCGCGCAAGGACGCGGAGTGACATGTCCGGCGAGGAACGCCCGAGCGGCACCGGGCGGCTGCTGACCGGCATCACCTGGGCGGTGCTGCTCCTGGGCCTGTGGCTGTGGGGCCGCGAGGTCACCTCCGGCCCCCGCGGGCACTCGGCGCCGACCACCGGCGACGTCGCCGCCGTCGGCCGCCCGCTGGGCGTCGCGCTGCCCCCGGCGCACCGGCCCGTCGCCCCGGTGAAGCCGCAGAAGCTGGAGATCTCCTCCATAGGCGTCACCGCCCCGATCGTCCCCCGGGGCCTGGACGGCACGGGGGCGGTGGACCCGCCGCCGTACGAGATGGCGCAGTCGGTCGGCTGGTTCGACCGTGGTGCGAAGCCCGGCGCGGACGGGGCGGCGCTGCTCGTCGGCCATGTCGACACCCGGACCCGTCCGGCGGTCTTCTACAACCTCAGCTCGACCCGCCCCGGCGCGAAGGTCCTGATCACCCGGGCGGACGGTTCGGTCGCCGAGTTCACGGTGGACGACGTCCAGGTCTTCCCGCGCGAGCACTTCGACCCCCGCAAGGCGTACGGGCAGCGCGACCCGGACCGCGCGGAACTCCGCCTGATCACCTGCGGCGGCACCTTCGACCGCAAGACCGGCGCGTACACGGCGAACGTGGTCGTCTCGGCGTACCTGACGGGGTTCCGGTCGGTGGCGAAGGCCTGAGGGCCTTGCCTGCGAACATGATCGAGGCCCCCTCACCGCTGGTGAGGGGGCCTCGATTTAGCGTGCGCCGCCAGGGACTCGAACCCCGGACCCGCTGATTAAGAGTCAGCTGCTCTAACCAACTGAGCTAGCGGCGCGTGCTGACGAAGAAAACTCTACCTGATGTTTGAGCGTGCTCCCGACCATTTCCGGGCGCGCCCGGCCTGTCGGATGGTCGTTTCGTAGCTTCGATCCGTCAAAATGCGATATGTCCGGACAGTTGAGACACTGACGCCCGTGCAACAGCGCCAGAAGATCTTGACGAGTGTGGAGGGGATCGCATGAGTGTGCCGGTCTTCGAGGAGTACGAGCCCGCGGCCGACTGCGGCTGCCCCGGCTGCGCACGGCAGCGGCGCGAGCTCGCGCAGGGCCTCCCCGTGCGCGCGGGCGGCCACCCGGCGGCCCACGGCGCCCGCCGCGCCCTGGTTCTGATGACCGCGGCGGGCGTGGTCCTGGGCGGCGGCGGGACGGCGGCGGTGGCGGAGGAGCTGGGGCTCGGGACGCCGGGCGCGACGCCGGCGGACACGGGGGAGGCGGTGACCGGGGAGGCGGTGACCGCGGCGACCACCGGGCCGACCGCCGGGGCGCGGTCCGCCGGGGCGCGGTCCGGCGGGGCCGACGTCCGCCCCCTCCCGGACACCCCGCAGGGCTACACCGGCCCGCTCCACGGCGGGACCTCCGGCAACCCCGGACCCCCGTCGGCCAGCCCCACCCCGGCGAACACCCAGATCTCCCCGGAGACGCTGCCCCGCAGCACCCGCGCGGAGATCATCAACCGCGCCAAGCTCTGGGTGAGCGCACAGGTCCCGTACTCGATGTCGACGTACTGGTCCGACGGCTACCGCCAGGACTGCTCCGGCTACATCTCGATGGCCTGGAACCTCCGCAGCAACGAGTGGACCGGCAGCCTCGCCCGGTACGGGACGCCGATCGACCGCACGGAGCTCCAGCCCGGCGACATCCTGCTCTTCCACAACCCCGACAACCCGACGCGCGGCTCGCACGTGACGATCTTCGGCGGGTGGACCGACTACACCCATACCTCGTACGTCGCGTACGAACAGACCAAGCCGCGCACCCGCAAGCAGGCCACGCCCATGGCGTACTGGAACAACTCGGAGCGCTACCTCGCGTACCGCTACAAGGGCGTGGTCGCCGGGAGCGACGGCGGCAGCCCGGGCAGCCCGGGCGGTGTGGGCGGCGGGTCGAGCTCGACGACGGCGTTCCCAGGAGCGGAGTACTTCGGTCCGGGCGCCAACAACAAGTACGTCACGCAGCTCGGGAAGATGCTCGTCGAGCGGGGCGGCGGGCGCTTCTACGGCGAGGGCCCCGGACCGCAGTGGGGCGAGGCGGACCGGAGGGCGACCCAGGCGTTCCAGCAGGCGCAGGGCTGGACGGGCAAGGACGCGGACGGGCTGCCGGGCGCGGAGACCTGGCGGCTGCTGATCGTCGGCAAGGGTCGGAGCATCGGCGGTTCGAGTGGTTCGGGCGGGTCGACGGCGACTGTGCCGGCGTTCCCCGGGCGTGCCTCCTTCCGTCCGGGGCAGTCCAACGCATATGTGGAGAAACTGGGCAAGCAGTTGGTGAAGCGGGGGTTCGGCAAGCACTACGTGTCGGGCCCCGGTCCGCGCTGGACGGAGGCGGACCGCCGCAACGTCGAGGCCTTCCAGCGAGCCCAGGGCTGGCGCGGTGCGGCGGCCGACGGCTACCCGGGGCCGGAGACCTGGCGCCGGTTGTTCCGATGAACCAGTGAGAGCGTGAGGTGGAACGGATGACCACAGCGACACCCGACCGCGACAGGGAGGGCGAGGGCCTGCCCCCTCGCACCCCGACCGCGTCGCCGCCCACGGGGGCGGAGCATGTGCCGGCCGCGGAGGGCGGACCGGAGGTCGCTGAGGCGGAGCGGCCGGACAGCCCGCCCCCCGGGACGGAGGCGCCGCGTACGCCGACGGGGCGGCGGACCCCGGTCATCGGGGTGGAGACGACCGGGGCCATCCCGGTGCACCGCCTGTTCCGCGAGGACCCGCCGGCCCCGCCGCCCTCGGGCGGCGAGGCCGACCCGGGCCCGGACACCCAGCCCATGCCCGGCCTCACGCCCCGCCCCGAGGGCCACCGCCGCCCGGACACGGTCTTCGACTTCGAGGCCCTCTCCAGCCCGGCCTTCCCGCCGCCTCCCGTCCCCCCGGCCCGCCCGCACACGGACACCCGGACCGAGCCGCCGACGGCGGCAGAGCCGAAGTCGGCAGAGCCGAAGGTGGCCGAGGGTACGGCGGCCGAGGACGCGGCCGAACCCCAGACACCGCAGGAAGTGGCCGAACTGCCCACCGACCAGGCATCGCAGGACCAGGCATCGCAGGCCGACCCGGCACCGGAGCCCACCTCCGCGCCGGAGGCCGCTGCTGAGCCGGCGGACGCCAAGGCGGACGCGGATGCCGACGCCGACACGGACGCCGACACGGACGCCGACGCCGACACGGACGCCGACACCGGCGCCGACACCGGCGCGGAGGCGGATGCCTCCGGTGAGGCTCCGTCAGCGGGGGCCGGGGCGTTGATTCCTGAGCCGGCAGCCGCCGCCCCGGCGGAGCGCGCCGTCATCTCCCGCGACGACTCCGACGCGTCGCGTGAGGCCGTCATCGGGGCGCCCGCCGCGCCGCGGGACGCGGCTCCCCCGCCGCGGCACCGGGTGTTCGACTTCGAGGCGCTGTTCGCGCCGGGGCAGGCGAGCGTGTCGGTCGGGGCGGCGGCCGAGGCTTCGGGGGGCGGCGGGTTCCAGGCCGCCGACGTACGGCCGACGGGGCTCGGCGGCGGCGTCGTGCCGCGTGCCGCGCGCCCGGCCGGCGACAACCGGCGGGGGACCGGACCCAAGCCCCCGCCCGCGGCGAAGCGGCCCGCGCCCACCGCCGACCCGGCGCTCCGGGAACGGCCCGGGCCCGTGCTGCCCGGCTGGATCGGGGTCGTCGTCGGCGCCGTCGCGCTCGTCGGGTGCGCCGCGGTGGTGTGGTGGGCCGGGGCCGTGCCGGACTCCGTCACGCGGATGCTGCGGCTGCCGGCCCGCCCGTACCACGGCATCCATCTCGGCCAGTGGGGCCTGCTCGCCCTGGGCGTGCTTCTCACCCTCTTCTCGCTCGGCGGCCTGGGCCGCGGCCGCGTCGGCTACGCCTGGGTGCTCACGCTGTTCGGCGAGTACCGCGGCACCGTCCGCCACACGGGCCTGCTGTGGGTGAGCCCCCTCCTGCTCCGCCGCCGCGTCGACGTGCGGCTCCGTCACTGGCGCAGCGAGCCGCTGCCCGCGGTGGACGCCAAGGGCACCGCTCTCGACGTCGTCGTCCTGGTCGTCTGGCGGATCCGCGACACCGTCCGCGCCGCGCTCGGGGTGGAGCACCACGAGGAGTACCTGCGCGAGCAGGTCGAGGCGGCGATGGCCCGGGTCCTGTCCCAGCTTCCCGCCGACGCGTTCCACGAGGACGCGCCCACTCTGCGCGACGCGGAGGCGGTCGGCGAGGCGCTGACGAAGCTGCTCTCCGCGGAGTGCGCGCCCGTCGGCATCGACGTCTTCTCGGCGCAGCCGACCCGGATCGAGTACGCCCCGGAGCTCGCCGCCGCGATGCAGCGCCGCCGGATCGCCGCGATCGACGCCAAGCACCGCGACAGCGTGCTGACGTCGGTCGTGGACGCGGTGGACGACATGGTCCACCGGCTGACCACGCGTGGTCTGGTCGAGCTGGACGACTACGACCGCAAGGCGCTGGTGAAGGACCTGACGGTGGCGTTCTACACGGGCCGGGGCACCGGGGGAGAGGGCGCGTAACACGCTCCGACCGCCGTCGTGATTGGTATGGACATGTTCAACTCCGGTCCATACATTGGTACTTGGTCTAGACCGGAACCATCAGCTCCTTTGCACGCGCGCGTGCGCAGCAGCAATCGCTCGGCCCACAGAACTCCCCCACGTTCTTCTGGAGCAGAAGCATGCGAAAGCGCACAACGACGATAGGCGCGGCCGCGGTCGCGCTCGGCGTCGCCGGCGTCACCTTCGTGTCCGCCGGCAGCGCCACCGGCCACGGCTACACCGACTCACCGATCAGTCGTCAGAAGCTCTGCCAGAACGGCACCGTGTCCAACTGCGGCTCCATCCAGTGGGAGCCGCAGTCGGTCGAGGGCCTCAAGGGCTTCCCCGCCGCCGGACCGGCGGACGGCACCATCTGCGCCGGGGGCAACTCCCGGTTCGCCGAGCTCGACGATCCGCGCGGCGGCTCCTGGCCGGCGACCCGGGTCGGCGCGGGCCAGAGCTACACCTTCCGCTGGCAGTTCACGGCCCGGCACCGCACCACCGACTTCAAGTACTACATCACCAAGAACGGCTGGAACCCGTCCCAGAAGCTCACCCGGGCCTCGCTGGACCCCCAGCCGTTCCTGACCGTCCCGTACAACAGCCAGCAGCCGCCGGCCACGCTCTCGCACTCCGGGACCGTCCCGGCGGGCAAGACCGGCAAGCACCTGATCCTGGCGGTGTGGACGATCGCGGACACCGCGAACGCGTTCTACGCCTGCTCGGATGTTCAGTTCTGACGAGTAGTCAGTTACGGTCCGGCGCATGACACGGACCGTGGCCGCCACCACCGTGGCGGAGCTCGTTCAGCGCCAGTGGGACGACCGGAGGACCGGACTCCAGAGCCGGGGGACGGTCCTGTCGCACCACGACGTCGCCGCGGGCGCCGCCGCCCGCGCGGCCCTGCTGGCCGAACTCCTGCCCCGGGGCGCCGAACCGCACCTCGGGGTGCTGCTCGACAACACGCCGGAGTACCCGCTCTGGCTCGGCGCGGCGGCCCTCGCGGGGGCCGCCGTCGCCGGCATCAACCCCACCCGGCGCGGCGCGGAGCTCGCCCGCGACATCGTCCACACGGAATCCCGGGTGCTGGTCACGCAGCGCGCGTACGTGCCGCTCCTCGACGGCCTGGCGCTGCCCGGCGTACGCGTCCTCGTGACGGACACCGAGGCGTACGGCGAACTGCTCGCCCCGTACGAGGGCGCGAAGCCCGGCGAGGCGGTGGTCCGGCCGGTCGGTCCGGCGAGCCGGATGCTGCTGTACTTCACCTCCGGCTCGACCGGCGCGCCGAAGGCCGCGATCTGCAGCCAGGGGCGGCTCGCGGCGGCGGCCGGGTCGCTGGTGGAGCAGCTCGGGGTGCGGCGGGACGACGTCCACTACGTCTGCATGCCGATGTTCCACGGCAACGCCGTGATCGCCGACTGGGCGCCGGCCCTCGCGGCGGGGGCGGGCGTGGCGCTGCGGGACCGGTTCTCGGCGTCGGGATTCCTGCCGGACGTACGGGACTTCGGGGCGACGTACTTCACGTACGTGGGGCGGGCGGTCCAGTACCTGCTGGCCACGCCGGAGCGCCCCGACGACCGGGCGCACGGGCTGCGGCTCGGCTTCGGCACGGAGGCGGGCGCGGTCGACGCGGCGCGGTTCGAGGCGCGCTTCGGGGTGCGGCTCGTGGAGGGGTACGGCTCGTCGGAGGGCGGCGCGGCGATCCGGCGCACCGCGGACACGCCGCGCGGCGCGATCGGGCGGGCGGCGCCGGGGGACGCGCTGGCGGTCGTGGACGCGGAGACGGGCGAGGAGTGCGAGGCGGCGCGGTTCTCGGCGGCGGGGACGCTGCTGAACGGCGAGGCGGCGATAGGGGAGCTGGTCAACAAGGGCCGCAACCCCTTCGAGGGCTACTGGCGCAACCCGGACGCGGAGGCGGAACGGCGGCGCGGGGGCTGGTACTGGACCGGCGACCTCTTCTACCGCGACGAGGCGGGCTTCCTGTACTTCGCGGGGCGCACGGACGACCGGCTGCGGGTGGACAGCGAGAACCTGGCGGCTGCGGTCATCGAGAACATCCTGGCGCGCTGGGAGGACGCGACGGGGGTGGCGGTGTACGCGGTGCCGGACCCGGTGGCGGGGGACATGGTGATGGCGGCGGTGGCGCTGGCCGAGGGGCGCGCGTTCGATCCGGCCCGCTTCGAGGCGTTCCTCCGGGACCAGCCGGACCTGGGCACGAAGATGCCGCCGCGTTTCGTGCGGGTGCTGCGGCGGCTGCCGACCACGGCGACGAACAAGATCCACCGCGCGGTACTCCGCCGCGAGGCCTTCCTCCGCCCCGACGAGACCTGGTGGCGCCCCACACCCGCGGCGGCCTACGAACCCCTGACGGCCGAGTCCCTGACGACCCTGCACACGAGGTACACCTCCCAGTCCCGCGCCCACCTGATCTGGCGCTGATCACCCCGCGAGGTAGGGGCAGGCATACCCCAGGGACGCCTGCCAGGGGGATCGTTCGAGGTGCGGCCCGGGCCGTAGCTTGGCGGCATGGATCTGCGTGCCGCGCTCGCCCGGCCACTCGGCTACCCCCGCACCGTCTGGCCCTGGCGGGCCGTCGGGTATCTCGTGAGCGGGGTGCCGGCAGGGGTCGCCGCCCTCGTGGGGCTGCTTCTCGCCGCGCCGCTCTTCGTGTTCGGCGCGCTCGCGCTCGGGCGCTTCGAGCGGTGGCGGCTGCGTGCCGTGGACCGGGCGCCCGCGCCCGACCCGCACCGTACGCCCGACCGTCCCGGCCTCGCCGCCTGGCTGCGGCTGCGGGCCCGGGAACAGGCGACGTGGCGGGAGACCGCGTACGCGCTCCTGCACGCCACCGTCCTGTGGCCGCTCGACCTCATCGCGCTCGCCCTGTGCCTCGGCCCGCCCGTCGTGCTCCTCGCCGCGCCCGTCCAGTTCGCCCTCGACGGACACGAGGCCAAGATCGCCAAGCTCGTCCTCGTCGACTCCTACCCGCCCACCCTCCTCGCCGCCGTCCTCGGCGCGCTGCTCCTCCCCGTGCTGCTGCTCCCCCTCGGCGCCTACACCGCCGCCCGCGCGGCCCTCGCCCGTGCCCTGCTCACGCCCCGGGACGCCGAACTGCGGGACCGCATCGGCGAGGTCACCCGCTCCCGGGCCCGTCTCGTCGCCGCGTTCGAGGCCGAGCGGCGCCGGATCGAGCGCGATCTCCACGACGGCGCCCAGCAGCGGCTCGTCGCGCTCACCATGACCCTCGGCCTGGCCCGCCTGGACGCCCCGCCGGACAGCCCGCTCGCCGCGCAGCTCGCCAAGGCGCACGGCGAGGCCGCGCAGGTCCTGACCGAGCTGCGCGAGCTGATCCACGGCATCCACCCGCAGGTCCTCGCCGACTACGGACTCGCCGCCGCCCTCGCGGACGCCGCCGACCGTTCCGCCGTGCCGGTCGAGACCGACGTCGACCTGCCGCGCCTGCCCGCCCCCGTGGAGTCCGCCGCGTACTTCGCCGCCTGCGAGGGCCTCGCCAACGTCGGCCGGCACAGCGGCGCGGACAAGGCCCGGCTCACGGCCCGGTACGACGCGGTGGACGGCCGCCTCACCCTGCTCCTCCACGACGACGGCCGCGGCGGCGCCGACCCCGAAAGCGGCTCCGGGCTCACCGGTCTCGCCGACCGCATCGCCGTCCTCGATGGCACACTGACGATCTCCAGCCCGCCCGGCGGCCCGACCCTGATCCGAGTGGAGATACCGTGCCCGCTGCCCTCCGCGTAGTCCTGGCCGAGGACAGCGTCCTGCTGCGCGAGGGGCTCGCCGGGCTGCTCGCCCGCTTCGGCCACGAGGTGGTCGCCGCCGTCGGCGACGCCGACGCGCTGCGCGAGGCGGTCCCCGCGCACGACCCGGACATCGTCGTCACCGACGTCCGCATGCCGCCCGGCTTCCAGGACGAGGGCCTGCGCGCCGCCGTCGCCCTGCGCGCCGAGCGCCCGGCGCTCCCGGTCCTCGTCCTCAGCCAGTACGTGCAGCGCAGCTACGCCGCCGAGCTGCTCGACGCGGGCGACGGCACCGGCGTCGGCTATCTGCTCAAGGACCGGATCGGCCAGGTCGAGGAGTTCCTGGACGCGCTGACCCGGGTCGCCGCCGGCGGCACGGTCGTCGACCCCGAGGTCGTACGGCAGCTGCTGCGCCGCCGCCGCGATCCGCTCGCCGCCCTGACCCCGCGCGAACGGGAGGTGCTTGGCCTGGTCGCGGAGGGGCATTCGAACGGGGCGATCGCCCGCCGTCTGGTCGTGACCGAGGCCGCCGTCGGCAAGCACATCGGCAACATCCTCGGGAAGCTCGACCTGCCTCCCGCCGAGGACACCCATCGGCGGGTGCTCGCCGTCCTCGCGTATCTGCGGGGGTAGACGGGGGGCGGCCGGAGGTGGCCGGACAAAGCCGGAAGGGCTCCTCGCTCGCGCGAGAAGCCCTTCCGTGTCGGTGCGCCGCCAGGGACTCGAACCCCGGACCCGCTGATTAAGAGTCAGCTGCTCTAACCAACTGAGCTAGCGGCGCCTGCTGACGAAATTAATACTACCTGGTCCGAAGGGGTGCTCCGGACCACCTCGGCGGCGGCGTCAGATCGCCAGCGACAGCACCATCGGCGCCGCCCTGCGGTTCAGTGCGTCCGCCGCCGTCCGCAGCCGGTGCGCGTGCTCGATCGGCAGCGACAGCGCCAGACAGCCCACCGCCGAGCCCGCCGTCAGCGGGACCGCCGCGCAGACCGTGCCGATCGCGTACTCCTGGAGGTCGAGCACCGGCACCGACGCCGGCTGGCTGTCCAGCTTGGAGAAGAGCACCTTCTCGTTCGTGATGGTCCGCGAGGTCAGCCGGGCGATCCGGTGCCGGGACAGATGATCGCGGCGGCCGTCCACGTCGAGCTGGGTGAGCAGGCACTTGCCGACCGCGCTGGCGTGCGCCGCCGAGCGGAAGTCGACCCACTCGTGCACGGCCGGGGTGCGCGGCCCGGCCGCGTACTGCGTGATCCGCACCTCGCCGTCGATGTACCGGCTGATGTACACCGCCGCGCCCACGGAGTCGCGCAGCTCGCGCAGGGTCTCCTGGAGCTTGCGCTCCAGGGCCTCGCGCCGGGTGGCGCCGGAGCCGAGCAGGACCAGGGAGTCGCCGATCACGTACGCGCCGTCGGCGACCTGTTCCACGTACCCCTCGCGACGCAGCATCAGCAGCAGCGGGGAGAGGTGGCCGACGGGGAGGCCGGTCTCGCGGCCGATCTGGACCTCGGTGACGCCGCCGGCGTGCCGGGCGACCGATTCCAGGACCCGCAGGGCGTACTGCACCGAGTGGAACGGCGCGGTGGGCTCGGGCATCAGAGCCACGGTTTCCCCCTACCCGGTTGTGTCCGATCCTTCCGATCCTTCCGTTCCACGATAGCTGTCAAGGGCCGCGTCGGGGGCGGCTGTTGACGAGTTTCCGCCGCCCCGAGGGGCCCGTACGCTGGGACGCTGCAAATTGGCATATGCCCATGTCACGACCCCGGGGTGCGAGGGGTGCGCGAGCGGCGGGCGAGCGGCGCCGGAATAACCGGAGACACCCTCCTGTTGTGCTCCTTCGGCAGCATGTCCGTCAGCAGACGCAGGAGGGCTCCCAGAGGTGAGCGGCAAGGTGAGCGACAACGTGAGCGACCCCGTCCGGGGAACGGTGCGCGGGACCGCGCCCGTCCCGCTGTCCGTCCTGGACCTGGTGACCGTCGGCAGCGGCCGGACCGCCTCGCAGGCCCTGGCGACCAGCGTGGAGATCAGCCGGCTCGCCGAGCGCCGCGGCTACCACCGCCACTGGGTGGCCGAGCACCACTCGATGCCGGGCGTCGCCTCCTCCTCGCCCGCCGTGATCCTGGCCCACCTCGCCGCCCACACCGAGCGCATCCGGCTCGGGTCGGGCGGCGTGATGCTGCCCAACCACGCCCCGCTGGTGATCGCCGAGCAGTTCGGCACCCTCGAGGCGCTCGCCCCGGGCCGGGTCGACCTCGGGCTCGGCCGCGCGCCGGGCACGGACGGCGCGACCGCCGCCGCCCTGCGCCGCACCGAGCGGCTGAACGAAGGGGCATTGGGGTCTCCCCTGCTCGAGCGGAGCCGAGAGCTTGGGGAAGACTTTCCGGAGCAGCTTGCGGAGCTGATCCGGTTCCTCGACGACGACTTCCCGGACGGGCATCCGTACGCGCGGATCCACGCCGTCCCCGGCCCGGTGCAGGGGCCGGCGGGCCGGCCGCCGGTCTGGCTGCTCGGCTCGTCGGGCTTCAGCGCCCGGCTGGCCGGGCTGCTCGGGCTGCCGTTCGCCTTCGCCCACCACTTCTCGGCGCGGAACACGGTCCCGGCGCTCGATCTGTACCGGGACTCCTTCCGGCCGTCCGCCGTGCTGGACGCGCCGTACGCGCTGATCGGCGTCTCGGCGCTGGCGAACGACGGCGAGAAGGAGGCCCGCCGGCAGGTGCTGACCGGGGCGCTGTCGATGCTGCGGCTGCGCACCGGGCGGCCGGGGCTGATCCCGACGCCCGAGGAGGCGGAGGCGTACGCGTTCAGCGCGGCAGAGCGGGAGTTCGTGGACTCCTGGCTCGGGAACGTGATCCACGGGACCGCCGACGAGGTCCGCACCGGCCTGGACGAGCTGCAGAAGCGCACCGGCGCGGACGAGTTGATGATCACGGCCAATGCGCACGGCGGGGACGTGCGGCTGCGGAGCTACGAGCTGATCGCGAACGCCTACGGACTGCCGGACGGAGAGGTTCCGGCGGCCCGACTTCCGTGAGTCCGGCGCTCGTTGGTTCAGTGTCGAACGACCTGACGGACCTGTCCTAAGTGAACCTTAAACCGCTCGTCACGCATGGTGGCGAGCGGTTCCGTTTTCTGCTCCACCCCTCTGACAAGGGCTTTCACCTGCAAATTGGTCTAGTCCTCAATTTGGTTCAGACCATTGACGCACTGTTCGCGCGGCGGCTATCACTGCTCCAACTCCTGTACCGCGTCACCCCCTCGGAGGCCGCACGTGCACCCCCGCAAACCATTGATCGCCGCGCTCGCCACCGCGGCCCTCGCCGCCGGCACCCTCGCCGCCACCGTCGGACTCGGCTCCGCGCAGGCGGCCGACACCGCAGCGGCCGCCACCCCCGGCGGCGTCCGCATCGCGTACTACGACCAGTGGAGCGTGTACGGGAACGCGTTCTACCCGAAGCACCTCGACACCCGGGGCATCGCGAGCAACCTGGATGTCATCAACTACTCGTTCGGCAACATCCACCCCACCAACCTCACCTGCTTCATGGCCAACAAGGCCGCGGGCGACGACAACAACCCCAACGCGGGCGACGGTGCGGGCGACTCCTACGCCGACTACCAGAAGTCCTTCGGCGCGGCCGACTCCGTGGACGGCGTGGCCGACAAGTGGGACCAGCCGATCGTGGGCGTCTTCAACCAGTTCAAGGAACTGAAGGCCAAGTACCCCCACCTGAAGATCAACATCTCGCTGGGCGGCTGGACCTACTCCAAGTACTTCCACGACGCGGCCAAGACGGACGCCAGCCGCAAGAAGCTGGTCTCCTCCTGCATCGACCAGTACCTCAAGGGCGACCTGCCGGTCGAGGGCGGCTTCGGCGGCGCCGGCACCGCGGCCGGGATCTTCGACGGCATCGACATCGACTGGGAGTACCCCGGCTCCTCCGGCGGTCACCTGGGCAACCACTACGGCCCCGAGGACAAGCAGAACTTCACGCTGCTCCTCGCCGAGTTCCGCAAGCAGCTCGACGCGTACGGCACCGCGAACGGCGGCAAGAAGTACATGCTGACCGCGGCGCTGCCGGCCGGTCAGGACAAGATCAAGTACATCGAGACCGACAAGATCGGTCAGTACTTGGACTACGCCAACATCATGACGTACGACATGCACGGCGCCTGGGACGGCGACGGGCCGACGTACCACCAGTCCCCGCTCCACCCGTCCCCGAACGACCCGACCGACGTCATCGCTCCGGGCACCGAGAAGTACAGCATCGACGCGGCGATCGACTCCTGGATCGACGGCAACGCGGCGTACGGCATCGCGGGCGGCTTCCCGGCGAACAAGCTGACGCTCGGCTACGAGTTCTACTACCGCGGCTGGAAGGGCGTGCCCGCCGGCACCACCAACGGCCTCGCCCAGACCGCGACCGGCGGCTCGAACGCCCGCCCGCTGAGCCAGCAGGCCGGCATCGCCCACTACAAGGAGCTCGGCGGCATCGTCGACAACGCGTCGACCACCTTCTGGGACGACCAGTCGAAGTCCTCGTACTTCTACAAGGACGGCGAGTTCTTCACCGGCCTGAACCAGAAGTCCATCCAGGCCCGGGTGGACTACGGCAAGCAGCGCGGCCTCGCCGGCGCGATGATGTACTCGCTGCTCGGCCTGGACGAGAACATCACGCTGCTGAAGCAGATCAACACGGCCCTCGGCGGCACCACCGTCCCGCCGACCACGCCGCCCACCACCCCGCCGACGACGACTCCGCCCACCACCACGCCTCCGACGACGCCTCCGCCCACCGGCTGCGGCTCGACCCCGGCGTACGTCGCGGGCCAGGTCTACAACGCGGGCAACGAGGTCTCCCACAACGGCCGCAAGTGGAAGGCCAAGTGGTGGACCCAGAACGAGGCCCCCGGCACCACCGGCGAGTGGGGCGTCTGGCAGGACCTCGGCGCCTGCTGATCCGCTGACCCGCTGATCCGTCCCCGATTCACCCCTGAGACGCTGCCCCCGCCCGGGAAGTCCCGCCCGGCCGGGGGCAGTTCCATGCCTCGCCCGGCGCCGGACCGGTCAGGCCGGCAGCGGCGCCACGCCGATCAGCCGGTCGATGCGGTCCGCGGGCACGGCCCGGGAGTAGAGCCAGCCCTGGCCGGTGTCGCAGCCGATGCGGCGCAGCCGGGTCGCCTGGCCGGAGGTCTCCACGCACTCCGCCGTGACCGTGAGCCCCAGCCGGTGGGCGAGCTGCACCAGGGCCTCGACGATGAGCTCGTCGGCCGGGTTGGCGTGCGCCTCGTCCTGGAAGCCGCGCACGAAGGAACCGTCCAGCTTGAGGACGGAGACCGGGAGCCGGGAGAGATAGGCGAGGTTCGAGTACCCGGTGCCGAAGTCGTCGATGGCGATGCGCACGCCCATGTCGCTCAGGGCCTGAAGGGCCTGGAGCGGCCGGCCGGCCGAGCCCATCACCGCGCTCTCGGTCAGCTCCAGCTGCAGCAGATGCGGGGCCAGGCCCGTCTCCGCGAGGATGCCCGCCACGTCCGCGACCAGGTCGGAGTCCCAGACCTGGCGCACCGCCACGTTCACGCTCACGAACAACGGCCGCTCCCGCGGATGGTCCCTCTGCCACTGCCGGGCCTGCCGGCACGCGGTGCGCAGCACCCACCGCCCGAGCTCGACGATCGAGCCGTCCTCCTCGGCGATCCCGACGAACCGATTCGGCGCAAGTGTCCCGAACTGGGGGTGATTCCACCGCACCAGCGCCTCCACGCCGTGCACCACACCGTCCGACAGGCCGACCAGCGGCTGGTACTCGAGCGTGAACTCCCCGCGCTCCACGGCCGGCCGGAGCGTGGAGCTGAGCGCCTGCCGGGTCATCCGGTGCGCGTTGCGCTCCGGGTCGAAGAGCGTCCAGCGGGCCTTGCCGTCGGCCTTCGCCCAGTACAGCGTGGTGTCGGCGGCCTGCATCAGCCCGGTCGCCGTCGTCCCGGAGGCGACCCGCTCGACCACGCCGATCGACGCCGAGACCGAGAGCCGCTGCCCGGCCAGGTCGAACGGCTGCTGCAGCGAGGAGAGCACCGACTGGGCCAGATCGGCCAGTTGCTCGGTACCGGTGGAGTCCTCCACCAGGATCGCGAACTCGTCCCCGCCGAGCCGCGCCACCAAGTGCCCGCCGCTGCGCGTGTATCCGTCGTTGTCGGCGCACTCCGTGAGCCGCGCGGCCACCGCGGCGAGCAGCCGGTCGCCGACGCGGTGCCCCATGGTGTCGTTGACGGCCTTGAAGCCGTCCAGGTCCAGATAACAGAGCCCGATCCGCCCTGTTCCGCCATGGCCGTACGACTGGTGTGACTGATATGCCGGGTGGGACGGGAAGGCCGGGTCGATCCCGTCCCCGCCCGGGCCGTCGTTCTGCGCCGCCGTCTCCAGCGCCACCGCGAGCCGTTCGAAGAACAGGGTGCGGTTCGGCAGCCGGGTCACCGGATCGTGCATCTGCAAGTGCCGCAGCCGCGCCTGGAGTTCGCGCCGGTCGCTGATGTCCGCGATCGACAGCAGCACCCGTCCGCCGTCCCCCGCCGGCGCGACCGTGACCTCGGCCCACAGCGACCGGCCGTCGGGGTGCTTGAGCCGGCGGGTGCAGCGGAAGCGGGTCCGTCGGCCGCGCAGCACCTCGTGGTACGCGTGCCAGGTCCGGCCGTCGGAGGCGAGGTCGACGAGGTCGGCGGCGGCCTGGTCGAGCAGCGAGCCGGTGTCCGTGCCGAGCAGCGCGGCCATCGCGTCGTTGGCCGAGACCACCAGGCCCTCCTGGTCCACCACCGCCATGGCGAGCTGGGCGGCGCGGAACGCGGCGCGGCAGTCGCGCAGTTCGGATTCGCGCCGTGCGCCGCGATGACGCTCCGTGATCATCCGGGGCGTTCCCGGCGCGGCGGAGAGCGGTACGTGCGCCGGTCCTTCGGAGGTTCCGCTCACCGCTCGCTCCCGCAGTGCAGTCGTTCCGTACAGGTGTGTTCGGGGGTGGGTCGGTCAGGAAAGTGTGCCGATCATAGAGGTTGCCCGTGCGGCCCATCCAGCTCCGAACGGGCGGTGGACGCCGCCCGCTGTGGTGAGTATGCCCACGGCTCAGGCCGCCCGATCGTTTCTGCGCGGGTGTGACACGGGGGCGGCGGCGATGTGACCGAAAGTGACGCTCGATGAATCGCACGCGTCGACCGGCGCGTCGCCCACTCACCCGACCGGGGCACCGAAAAGGGGCGAAACGGCAGAAAACATCACAAGGTGGTTGAGGTGTCCCCCATGCCGCAGCCGGAGGTCTACGTGGAGGGTCAGCAGACACCCGAGGGAGTGGAACGTCCACGGCTGCGCGCCGGCGGGGCGGCCTTCACGTCCCTCGTGGCACTCGCCGCGACCGGACTCGTCGCGGGCCCCGCCGTGGGCGCGCCCTCGGCCGGACCCTGCGCGCTGCCGCGCACCGCCGCCCACCACTCCCTCGGCCTGGACACCTGGAACCCCGCCTACCCCCAGCCGGTCCGCTCCCTCGACGCGGTGATGCTCTTCCTGTCCTTCCCGGACGCCGAACCGCTGCTCTCGCCCGCGGAGCTGGCCGCCGACCACTTCCCCGCGACCAGCGAGTTCTTCGAGAAGGCCTCCTACGGCCGGTTCGCGCTGCGCGCGCATCCGCGACGCGAGTGGATCGAGATGCCGCGGGACTCCACCGCGTACGACATACGGCGTGACTGGGCGACCGACAAACGCACCGCGTACCTGCGCGACGCGCTGGCCGCCGCCGACGGCAAGGTGGACTTCTCGGAGTACGACATCGTCTACCTGGTCGCCGACCCGGACGCGCCCGGCGTCGACTCCGACGCCACCAAGGTCGTCAACCTGGACAGCCCGCTCACGGTCGACGGTGCGGAGATCAAGCGCGTGGTCACCGTGTTCGAGCGGCACCCGCCGGACCGGAACGTCCTCGCCCACGAGACCGGGCACGTCTTCGACCTGCCGGACCTGTACCACCGGCCGGTGGACGGCAAGGGCGACTGGGACACCCATGTGGGGGACTGGGACGTCATGGGCAGCCAGTTCGGCCTGGCCCCGGACCTCTTCGGCTGGCACAAGTGGAAGCTGGGCTGGCTGGACCGCAAGCAGGTGCGCTGTGTGCAGACCGCCGGACCGACCCTGGTCAGTCTGGACGCGATGGCCGCCGCGCCGGCCGCCGGCGGCTCGCTCGGCACCCGGCTCGCGGTGGTGCGGACCGGCGAGGACTCGGTGCTGGCCTTCGAGGCGCGCGGGGCGACCGGCAACGACGCCGAGACCTGCACCCAGGGCGTCCTGGTCTACCGGGTGCGGGCGGAGGCGGCGTCCGGCGACGGGCCGGTCGAGGTCGTGGACGCCCATCCGCGCACCGAGGCCTGCTGGGACCGCTCGGTGTACCCGCCGCTGGCGGACGCGCCGGTCGCCGAGGGCGAGACCTTCACCGTGCCCGGCGAAGGCGTCCGGGTGGAGGTCGCGGACCGCTCGCCCGGCGGGGCGTGGACGGTGAAGATCACGCTTCCGGAGCCGGAGTGACGGACGCACGAAGAAGCCCCCCGCTTGCGCGAGGGGCTTCTTCCGTCTGTGCGCCGCCAGGGACTCGAACCCCGGACCCGCTGATTAAGAGTCAGCTGCTCTAACCAACTGAGCTAGCGGCGCCTGCTGACGTCGTAGACAGTAGCATCCTGCTCCGCCGCAGGAAAAATCGATACCCGCACGTCGGCGGCGCGGCCGGTGCGGACCGCCCGGACACAGGCCCAGAGCAGCACCTCCGGGCCGGGGAGCCAGGGCTGACGGGTGTCCGGCGCGACCACCCAGCGGGGGCCTTCGGCGGACTGCGGGGTCAGCGCCGGGATGGTCACGGCGTCGCCGACGCCGTGACAGAGCAGCGGCGGCACGGCGTCGCCGAACTCCTCCCAGCGGAGCAGCGACGGCAGCCGGTGGGCCGTGCCGGGGGCCGTGAACAGCAGCATCCGGCCGCGGTGCACGGCGACCGGCCCGGAGCCCGGGCCGTCCCCCCACAGCCGGTCGAGCATGCGGCGGCCGAAGACGGCGGGCACGTTGACGATGTCGAAGACCGAGCCGCAGGGCAGGACGGCCGGCGCGGCCGGCCGGGCCCGCCAGAGCGAGAGCGCGGAGTGCGGGTAGACCGCCGCGGAGGCCAGCCACTCCGCGCCGGGCGCGGTCACCTGTGCGGTGCGGTGCCGCCCCTCGTCACGGAGCAGCGCGAAGATGTCCGACCGGCGCTCGTCGAGGTCGCTCTGGGCCGGGTTCAGCGGGGTTTCGTCTCGCAGCCATGCGCTCATGCACTCAGGTCTACCGGGAGTGACGATCCGGTCGCCCCGGGTTGCCGGAAACCCGGACAGGGGCCGGTCCGGGGGAGTATCGTGCCCGCCCGGCATATGCCAGGGCTACGCGCCAGGGGCTTCGGACGAACGCCCCCGGCGCCGGATCACTCCTCGTCGGGCCGTCCGCCGGTCCGGATCAGGTCCCGGCCGAACTCGACCATCTTCCGGGCGTAGTCCGGCGTCCACTCCGCCCGCTCCGCGATCGCCTCGTCGGTGAGCCGGTCGAAGCGGCCGGGGTCGGCGAGCTGGGCCGCCGCGATCGCCTGGTACTCCAGCGCCCGGTCCGCGGCCGCCCGGAACGCCAGCGTCAGCTCGGTCGCCCGGGCCAGCAGCTCCCGCGGGTCCTCGATGGACTCCAGGTCGAAGAAGTGCTCGGGGTCGGCGGCAGCCTCGGCAGGC
This sequence comes from Streptomyces sp. NPDC048604, assembly GCF_043199435.1. Taxonomy (NCBI): domain Bacteria; kingdom Bacillati; phylum Actinomycetota; class Actinomycetes; order Kitasatosporales; family Streptomycetaceae; genus Streptomyces; species Streptomyces sp. NPDC048604. The sequence goes on along the minus strand of NZ_JBICVX010000010.1, from coordinate 151,340 downwards.
TCGAAGATCAGCGGTGCGGGCCGGAGCCGCCGCTGCTCGCTCCGCTCGGGTTCCGCCATGTGGTTCCTCCTCGCAAACGCACGGCCCGGACACCCGGGCCGCTTTCCATTCTCCCGCGTCCCGCAAGAGGGCCCCCGGCCAACTACCGGAAGACCGAGGCCGGAGGCTTCGGGGAGGGTTTGGCGCCGGCGTCGGTGACCGGGGTCGCGCCGCCGGTGAAGTCCATGAGTGCCCGGCCGTGTTCGACGCGGCCGGCGTGCGGGTCGGAGGCGACCCGGCGGGTCAGTTCGGCGACCGGGAGCGGGGCGTCGGAGGCGAGCAGGACCGCGTTGCCGAAGCGGCGGCCGCGCAGCACGGTCGGGTCGGCGGTCAGTGCCAGCTCGGGGAAGACCGCGGCGGCGGTGGCGATCTGGCCGCGCAGATGCGCGAGCGGCGGGCCGTCGGCCAGGTTGGCCGCGTACCAGCCGCCGGGCCGCAGCGCCCGGCGGACCTCGCCGAGGAACTCGGTGCTGGTCAGGTGGGCGGGGGTGCGGGCCCCGCTGAACACGTCGGCGACGACCAGGTCGGCCCAGCCGTCCGGGACCTTGCCGAGCCCGGCGCGCGCGTCGGTGGACCGGACCCGGATCCGGGCGCCGGGGTCGAGCGGCAGTTCGCGGCGGACCAGCTGGACCAGGGGCCCGTCCAGCTCCACGATCTGCTGCGTGGAGCGGGGCCGGGTGGCCGCCACGTATCGGGCGAGGGTGAAGGCGCCGCCGCCGAGGTGCAGGACCTGGAGCGGACGGTTCGGGGGTGCGACGAGGTCGACGAGGTGGCCGAGCCGCCGCTGGTACTCGAAGGAGAGGTGGGCCGGGTCGTCGAGGTCCACGTGCGACTGCGGGGCGCCGTCGACCAGCAGCGTCCAGCCGCGGGGGCGCTCCCGGTCGGGTATGAGCTCGGCGAGTCCGCCGTCGACCTTCTCGACGACGGGTCCGGCCGCGGCCGCCCGGTCGCGCTGCTTGTTCCTTGCCACCCGCCCATTATCGAACGGCGGGCGCGTCGGGACGCGGTCAGCGGCAGCCGTCCGCCGCCTCGATCAGCCGGGCCGCCTCGCCGAGCGCCTCGCGCAGCACCGCCGGATCGGTCACCTGGCCGTCGCCACCGGGCGGCAGCAGCCAGTCGGCGGGCCGCGCGGCGCCGTCCGCGGCCGGGGCCTCGGGGAGGCGCAGCCCGCGGCCGTCGGTCTGGGTGCAGGCGCTGCCCGGCATGTCCCAGCCCTTCGCGGTGCCGGGCGGGACGAGGAAGCCGAGGGTGTCGCAGGTCCCGTCGTGCAGGACGGGACCGACCGTGGGGGCGGCGCCGCGACGCAGGATGTCGACGGCCTCCAGGCCCTGCCGGACCGGGACGGTCACCAGATCGCAGGGCTCGGCGGGGCCGGCGGAACCGGCGGAGCCGGTCGGGGTGCAGGGGGCGGCGGGCGTGCAGGGCGCTGCGGGTTCGCCGTGCGGGGCGCTCGCATCGGGTGTGGGTTCGTGCCCCGCCGTCGTGGTCCGTGGGCTGATCTCCATGCCGGTCTCCAACAAGGGATCCCCTCCTCGTGCCAGGGGAGCAGACACGTTCCGTCTCTCCGCATGGTTCAACGTCCGCACCCGTCAACGGCTACGGCGGCACGCCGCCGCAAAGGATGGCAGTTCATGGCGGATCGCGGGTGAGATATCCGGTTTGTAGCCAAACACCGGGTGAGCGACCGGTCACAGCAGGTACGTTCTTGCCCCGCCGGAACACCGGCAGCACCAGGAGAGGGCTCGGCCATGGCGACGTCACGGGCAGTTCCCAATCTCGCCTTCCGCAGACTCCGTGGACAGCAGTCGCCGTCGGAGTTCGCCGCCGCGGTCCGCCGGGCGGCTCGGGAGATCGGCGAGCAGGTCGCCTGCGACGCCCGCTACATCGGACGGGTCGAGGCCGGAGAGATCCGTTGCCCCAACTACGCCTACGAGCGGGTGTTCCGGCACATGTTCCCCGGTCTGACACCGGCGGACCTGGGCTTCGCGGCGCGGGAGGACGTACGGGGGCGGCGGACGACCGCCGCGGCCGCGGCGCCCCCGCCCGCCCTCACCACCCGGAACGATGAGGAGAGCGACGTGCTGCGTCGCGCATTCATGACGAGCGGCACCGCCACCGTGGCGGCCGCCTCGCTGGGACTCGGCGGCAGCGCCGCCGCGATCCCGGCCCCCCGGTCCCCGCACCGGATCGGCGACGCCGAGGTCAGGGCCGTCGAGGCCGCCGTACGGCGGATCCGGCTGCTGGACGACCGGCACGGCGCGGAGGGCCTGTACAAGGTCGCCGCCCAGCCGCTGCGGGCCGCGTACGCGCTGCTGGACGAGGGAGTGTCGACCCGCCGCGCGACCGAGACCCGGCTCCAGTCCGGCGCGGGCGAGCTGGCGATCTCGGTCGGCTGGCTGGCCCACGACTCGGGCCGGCTCGGCGAGGCCCGCTCCCACTACGCCGAGGCCCTGGCCACCGCGCGGGTGGCCGGCGACCCGGCCCTGGAGGCGCACGCCTTCTGCAACACCGCCTTCCTGGCCCGCGATGCAGGAAGGTTCCGCGAGGCGGTCCGGGCGGCCCAGGCCGGGCTCAACGCGGCCCGCGCCGTGCCGTCGGCGCGGCTGCAGGCGCTGCTCTCGCTGCGCGAGGCCGGGGCCTGGGCGGGGCTCGGCGACCGATCCTCCTGCGAGCAGGCGCTGGGCCGGGCGCACGGCCACTTCGCCAGGGGAGCCTGCGACGCGGACCCGGAGTGGATGTCGTTCTTCGGCGAGCCGGAGCTGGAGGCTCTGGAGGCCCAGTGCTGGTCGGCGCTCGGCGAGCACGGCCGGGCCGCCCGGCACGCGCACCGCGCGACCGTGCTGCAGAACCCGCACTTCGCGCGGAACCTCGCGCTGTACCGGGCGCAGCTCGCCCGCGACCTGGCCCGCGCCGGCCGACCGGAGGAGGCGGCGGCGGAGGCGCAGCGGGTGTTCGCCTCCCTGGAGGGCGTCCAGTCGCAGCGGATCCGCCGGATGCTGGACGCGACCCGGAAGCTCCTCGCCACCTCGTGAGGACGGGCCCGGTGGCGCGGCCGGGGCCGCGCCGTGGCCCCGGGGCTACGCCTCCAGGTGCCCGGTGTCGTTCCAGCGCTCCACCGCGGGCGCGCCGTACTGCCAGCCGAGCACCGACAGGCTCGTCGGGTCCAGCTTGATCCGGGCGCCGAAGTACACGTCCTCGCCCAGCCAGCGCGCCGCGATCGAGCGCAGGATGTGGCCGTGCGCGAAGACCAGGACGTCCCGGTCCGCCGAGCGCGCCCAGGTCACCACCTCGTCCGCGCGGGCCGCCACGTCCGCGCGGCTCTCGCCCTCCGGCACGCCGTCCCGCCACAGCAGCCAGCCCGGGTCGCGCTCCTGGATCTGCGGCGGGGTCAGCCCCTCGTACGCGCCGTAGTCCCACTCCAGCAGCGCGTCCCAGCGCTCCGCGCGCTCGCCGAACCCGGCCAGCTCGCAGGTCTCGGCCGCGCGGGAGAGCGGGCTGGTGCGCACCTCGACGCCGGGGAGGCCCTGCCAGGGCCCGCGGTGCAGCCGCTCGCCGAGCAGCTTCGCGCCGCGCCGGCCCTCGTCGAGCAGCGGGATGTCCGTCCTGCCGGTGTGCCGGCCCAGGAGCGACCACTCGGTCTGGCCGTGACGGGCGAGCAGGATGCGCGGTGCCATGAAGACTTCTCCCTGAAATGTCCTCGAATGGGTGCACGAAGGTGCACGTCCATCATCCCGCACCCGAAGACGCGGCTCCTCCCGGGCAACCCCGGCCCCTTCCGTCGCGTCCCCCTGAGGTCAGGACCGATCAAATTTTCGGATCAGTGCACCTCGGGGGGATGTACGGATGCCGCTGCCGCACGCAGCTCAGGGGGCCCGGCCCCGCTGGTGGACCGAACTGCTTCTGCTCGTCGTGGTGTACGGGGCGTACACGGGCGGACGGCTGCTCGCCCGCGGCGACGCGCAGACCGCGGTGGACCACGGGCTGGCGATCCTGCGGATCGAGAAGCTGCTGCTCCTGAACGCCGAACACCCGCTGAACCGGCTGTTCACCACCACGCCCGAGCTCGCGATACCCGCCGACTTCGCGTACGCGACCCTGCACTACCTGGTCACTCCGGCCGTGCTGATCTGGCTGTTCCGCCGCCGCCCGGCCCGCTACCGAGCCGCCCGCACCTGGCTGATGCTCTCCACGCTGCTCGGCCTGGTGGGCTTCACGCTGCTGCCGACCTGCCCGCCCCGGCTGCTCGACGCGCACCACGGATTCGTCGACACCATGGCCCAGTTCAGCGCGTACGGCTGGTGGGGCGGGGCGGCGAGCGCGCCGCGCGGCCTCGGCGGGCTGACCAACCAGTACGCGGCGATGCCCTCGCTGCACGTCGGCTGGGCGCTGTGGTGCGGCGTGATGCTGTGGCGGTACGGGCGCACCCCGCTGCTGAAGGCGCTGGGCGTGGCGTACCCCCTGCTGACCGTGATCGTCGTCATGGGCACGGCGAACCACTACTTCCTGGACGCGGTCGCCGGAGCGGCCGTGATGGGGCTCGGACTGCTGCTCACCGCCCCGTTCCTGCGCGCCGCGGACCGGCTGCGGGCCCGCCCGGTGAGCAGCGCGCCGGTGGCTCGGGCCCCGATTGTCAGCGCCGGATGCGACACTTCCGCGGGTGAGCGAATCCCAGGCCGGCGGAGCGCCCCCAGCTCCGCAGACGAGACTCCGACGCCGGCTCGCTGAGCTGCGCGGACCGGCGGTCCCGCCGCGTCCGATGGACGCGCGGGCGCTGGCCGCCCTTGCCGCCAACCCCGGCTGCAGGCGGCGCGCGCTGCTCGACGGCGCGGGGGTCGACAAGACCGCGCTCGCGTCACTGCTCGGGTCCCCGGCGGCGTACGGACAGTCCCAGTTCGCCATCATGCGGGGCAACGCGTTCGAGGCGAAGGTCAAGGCGGACGGCGGCCGGGAACTGCTGCGGCTGCTCGGCGTGGACGACGCCGCCGAGGTGCTCGTCCCGGACCTGGCCGCGGCCGGCCCCGAGGGGCGGGCGGCGCGGACCTCGCTGGCGCTGCGCGAGGCGACGGCGGCCGGGACGGCCGGGGCCTGGACGCTGCTCGACCATCCGCTGCTGGCCCTGGACGTGGCCGGTTCCCCGGTGTTCCTGGAGCCGGACGCGGTGGTGGTCCGCCCGGACGGGCGGTGGACGGTCGTCGAGATCAAGTCCTTCCCGATGGTGGACGGTTCGGCGGACGCCTCGAAGGTCGGCGCGGCGGCGCGCCAGGCGGCCGTGTACGTGCTCGCCCTGGAGCGGGTCGCGGCGGTGACCGCGGGCGCGAGCGTGGCGCAGTCGGTGCTGCTGGTGTGCCCCAAGGACTTCTCGAACCTGCCGGCCGGCTCGATGGTCGACGTGCGCAAGCAGACGGCGGTGACCCGCCGTCAGCTCGCCCGGCTGACCCGGATCGAGGACATCGCCGCGGACCTGCCGGAGGGCCTCACCTTCGACGTGGAGGGCTGCACGCCGGAGCAGCTCGCCGAGGCGGTCGAGGCGGTGCCGCACGCGTACGCGCCGGAGTGCCTGGCCGCCTGCGAACTGGCCTTCCACTGCCGGGAGCGGGCCCGGCTCGCGGGCGTGGTGGAGGTGCTCGGCCGCTCGGTGCGCGGCGAGCTCGGGGGCCTGACGACGATCGGCGCGGTGCTCGACGCGGCGCGCGGGCAGGACGGCGACGTCGACGCCGACGCCGACGACCCGACGGTCGCCGCGGTGCGCCGGGCGCGGGCGCTGCGGGCGGAGGCACTGGAGGCGATGGCATGTCGCTGATCTCCACGCTGGCCCGGATGGAGGCCGTCGAGACCGGCCGGGCGCAGCCGCTGGCGACCGTACGCCACCGGCATCTGGCCGAACGGCCCCTGGTCTTCGTCCCGTTGACCACCGCCGGCGAGGCGGGCGCGCCGCTCGGCGCACTGGTCGGCACCGACCCCGGGCAGCCCAGGCTGCTCGTCGTGCCGCAGCCGCGCGACCGCGACCTGCGGTTCGCGTTCCTCGCCGAGCTGGCCGACGAGATCCTGCCGTACATCGACTCGTTCACCGACGGCGTCGAGTCGGTCGAGAAGAAAGAAACGGACCCGGAGACCGGCAAGAAGGTCAAGGTCGAAGTCGAACTGTGCGCAGACGCAGCCCAGTTGATCGTGCCGAGCCGGGCCGGCGCCGAGTACGTACGGCTCCTGGGCCGGTCGATGCGGTTCCGCCGGACGGCCGAGACCGACCCGGAGACGCCGTTCCCGGCGCCGCCGCGGGTGCCGCTGCTCGGCCGCTGGCTGACCCACTTCGGCGAGCGAGCCCGGGTGCCGGGCTCCTCGCTGCTGCTCTCGGCGACGGACCTGCTGGGCTGGCACTGGGCGACCGGCCAGTCCTCCCTGGAGGACCAGCACCTCGGGGCGCTGCTCGCCTGGATCGACGTACCGCAGGACGCGCCCGGCGCGTCCGGCGCACAGGCGGCGCTCCGTGCCGAGCTGGGCCGGGACGCGGCCGGTCAGCTGCTGTGCCCGCCGGCCGGCCCGGCCACGGACCCGGCGTTCGACAACCGGCTGCTCGCGCCGGCGATCGAGAAGTACGACCGGGCCCGGCAGGCGCTGGGCGCGGCCGAGGACGGCGCGGCCGCCGACGACCGGCTCGGCGAACTGCACCGCGCCGAGCGGGAGATCCGCCGGCTGATCGCCGCCCAGCTCAGGCCGACCTGGGACGCGGTGTGGCGGGCGGTCGGGCTGCTGCGGGAGCTGCCGGAGGGCGCCCGGGTGCCGGACCGCTGGACGCGCGACCGCTGGTCGTTCACCGCCCACCGGGACCGGGTGGCGGCCGGCGAACCGCCGCAGCCGCGCCGGGACGACGCGGTCACCGCGGCCCGCAAGCTGGCCGCGCGCGAGCAGGCGCAGAGCCAGCTGGAGGCCCAGGAGGCGCTGGACGACCCGCTGGTGCTCGCGGGGCGGCGGCTGTCCGGGGAGGCGTTCGTGGCGGAGGTGGTGGACGTGACCATGGCCTGGACGGAGTCGAAGCGGCCCGCACCCCGGCCGCTGCTCACCGTCCGCACCGAGGACCGGCCGCATCTGGGCGAGGGCGTGAAGGCGTACCGCTCCCTGGACGGCAAGCCGCAGACCGCCCAGTTCGCGGGGTACGACGAGGACGGCGCCCTGGTGCTGCGGATCCTGGACCGGATGGGCCGCGGCAAGGAGCCGGCCGAGGGCTCGGTGCCGGAGAAGGGCGAGCGGCTGGCCTGGACCCTGTTCGAGCACGAGGCGCGGGTGGGCGCGAAGCTGCCGGACCCGGAGGAGACGCCCTGGACACACGGCGGCCCGCCGCGCACGGACACCGCCGAACTGCCCGACGCCGTGACCGCGGAGGACCTGCTGTGACGTTCGACCCTTCCGCCGAGGCGGGCCGCGCGACGGCCGGCATCCTGGCGAGCACGATGCACGGGGACGCGCGTGGCGTCGTCGTCGACTCGCCGCCGGGCGCCGGCAAGTCGACGCTCGTGGTCCGCGCCGCGCTGGAACTGGCCGCGGCGGGACGGCCGTTGATGGTCGTCGCGCAGACGAACGCGCAGGTGGACGACCTGGTGCTGCGGCTCGCGGAGAAGGAGCCGGAGCTGGAGGTGGGCCGGCTGCACTCCAACGACAGCGACCCGTACGACAAGGCGCTCGACGGCCTGGACCAGGTACGCAAGTCGTCGAAGGCGGGGGACCTCGCCGGGCTGCCGGTGGTGCTCTCCACGGCCGCGAAGTGGGCCCACGTGAAGAACGTGGAGCCGTGGGCGCACGCGATCGTCGACGAGGCGTACCAGATGCGCTCGGACGCGCTGCTCGCGGTGGCCGGCCTGTTCGAGCGGGCGCTGTTCGTGGGCGACCCCGGGCAGCTGGACCCGTTCTCGGTCGTCGGCGCGGAACAGTGGGCGGGCCTGTCGTACGACCCCTCGGCCTCCGCCGTCAGCACCCTCCTGGCCCACAACCCGGACCTTCCGCAGCACCGCCTCCCGGTCTCCTGGCGCCTGCCGGCGTCGGCGGCACCGCTGGTCTCCGCCGCGTTCTACCCGTACACGCCGTTCCGCAGCGGCACGGACCACGGCGACCGGCGGCTGTCGTTCGGCGTGCCGTCCGACGGCTCGGGCCCCGACCGGGTGCTCGACGAGGCGGCGGAGTCGGGCTGGGGCCTGCTGGAGCTCCCCGCCCGGCACACGCCCCGCACCGACCCGGAGGCGGTCCGCGCGGTGGCCCTGGTGGTGCGCCGGCTCCTGGACCGCGGCGGCGCGGCGGTGAGCGAGCGCGCCGCGGAGCCCACCCCCCTGACCCCGGACCGCATCGCGGTGGGCACCGCCCACCGCGACCAGGCGGCGTCCGTCCGAACGGCCCTCGCGGAGCTGGGCGTCCAGGGCGTCACCGTCGACACGGCGAACCGCCTCCAGGGCCGCGAGTACGACGTGACGGTCGTCCTCCACCCCCTGTCCGGCCGTCCGGACGCCACGGCCTTCCACCTGGAGACCGGCCGCCTGTGCGTCCTCGCCTCCCGCCACCGCCACGCCTGCATCGTCGTCTGCCGCGCCGGCGTCGCCGACCTCCTGGACGACCACCCCTCCACAGAACCGGTCCAACTGGGCGTCACAGTCAAGTTCCCGGACGGCTGGGAGGCGATGATGTCCACGTGGGACTTCTGGTCCGGCCACCGCGTCTCGTGGCGGCCGTAGGGACAAGGAGTCGCACGCGGAGGGGGACTCTCCGTCAGGCGCCCAGAGCCTGCTCGACTCGGGACGCATCGGGTGCGCCGATGCGTCGGTAGACGGTGTGTGCCTCTCTGAGCTTGACGAAGCCCTGGGCAGTGTCGGTACGGAGGAGGCAGTGCCCTAGACCTTCGAGGGCACGTGCCTCCAAGAGAGGGGCGCCGATTTCCCGCGCCGGTCCCAGTGAACTGGTGAACTTCTCCAGAGCGGAGCCGTGTTCGCCGCGTCGGAGCAGAATTTCCGCCTGTGTGACGACGGCGTCGGTCAGACCGTGACGGTGGGCGAACATGGCGTGCAAGTGGAGCGAGGATTCGATATCGGCGTCCGCACCGGCACGGTCTCCCCTCAGGTCCTTGACCACGGCGAGTTCCTTGAGCGTGCAACCTTCGCCATATCTGAAGGCGAACTCGCGGTGCAGACTGAGTGCTTGGACGAGCACGCTCAGCGCGTTCTCTTGATCACCTGACAGGCGATGGGCCGTTCCCAGCTCAGTGAGGGCCAGCCCCATCCCGTACCTGCTGTCGAGTCGACGGTGCAGGTCGACGGATGCGGTCAGAGTGGTGACGGCGGAACTCAGATTTCCCGTCAGGTACTCGACGACGCCCAGCTCTTTCAGCGAATAGGCTTCACCGAACGTGTTGCCGAGTTCGTGATGGAGGCGCATTCCATGGGCTACGCATGTGGCGGCGGCAGGGTAGTCCCCCATGAGGTAGGAGACCACGGTCAGTTCGTTGTATGCGAAGGGCAGGCCGTAAGGCTTTCCGAGTTCCTGAAACATTTCGAGGGCGCGTGTCTGCACAGTGAGCGACTCTCGTAGATTTCCCCTGAGGAAGTACATCGTGCCGAGTTCATGGAGGGTGTTCGCTTCGCCGAGTCTGTTCCCGAGGGCCTGGTACAGTCCGCAGGCCCTCTCCTGGCTGACTCGGTCGGCCGCGTAGTCGGCGCAGAGTCGCTGCGCGATGCCCAGTTCATGGACGGCGTTCGCCTCACCGAGGCGGTCACCCGCGTCCCGATAGGCTTCTTGTGCCTGTTCCTGGCTGTGGACCGCGGCCTCGTACTCGCCCTTGAGCCGCTGCAACGACCCCAGGTTCCCCAGAGCCAGTGCCTCACCGAGACGGTCCGCGGTCCTCGTCGCTGCTTCCAGCGCGCACCGGTGAGCCGTGATCGCCTCGTCCCAATGGCCTTGGATCCGAAGGAAGTCGTTCATCGCCGCTGCGATGTAGACGGTGTGCTTCGGGTGGGCGCGAAAGGCGGCGAAGTCGATCGCCGCATGGAGATTGGAGCGCTGTTCGCCGAGCCAGTCGAGGGCCTGGTCGGAATTGTCGATCTCTGGGGACCAGGCAGGCGGGAACCGCACTGCCAGCCTTGCCGAGGCGGGCGCCCGCCCGATGATCGATCGTGCCGCGTGCTGAACGGTGTGCAGGTAGTAGTCCAACATCCGGTCCAGCGCTGCCTCGACCTCCAGCGGGGGGTCGAGGGAGACCAGGAACTTGGCCCGCTGTCGCACGAGGTCGTGCATGTGATACCTGCCGCGCGCAGGTTCCTCGAGGAGATGGTGTATGAACAACACGTCGAGGAGATCTTGCGCGGTCGCCAGCGGCATGTCGCCCAGCGCGGCAGCGGTATACGCGTCGATGTCAGAGCCGGGATGCAGACCGAGCCGTCGAAGCAGGAGCTGCGCATCCGGCGAGAGGTCGCGGTAGGAAAGATCGAACGCCGAGGCTACGGAGTCGTCCTCGGCCCGCATCGCCGCGATCCTGTTCTGGGTACGCGTCAGATCGGCGACGAGGTCGCGAACGCTCCAGCTGGGGTGGTGAGCCAGTTTGCCTGCTGTCAGCCGGATCGCCAACGGAAGGTAGCCGCACAGGCGCACGATCTCCGCCACGTGGGGGTCGGACGGAAACAGGTCGGGACGGCCTGCCAACCGGGAGAAGAGCGTGGTCGCCTCTGCCGGCGGCAGTGTTTCCAGAGTGATGGGAACCACTCCTTCCAGTGCGGTGAGCCGACGGCGGCTGGTGACCAGAACAAGGCTGTCGGGCGAGCCGGGGAGTAAGTGGCGTACTTGCTCGCTTGACACCGCGTCGTCCAGCAACAGCAGTATTTTCTTGGAAGATACTCGCTGCCTCCACAGTGTGGACCGGGACTGCCGATCAGCCGGAATCTGCCTGGCCGGCACCCCTACCGCGAGAAGGAGTGAAGCGAGAGCGTCCGAAGGGTCGACGGGCCGCTGGCCGGGAGTGTGGCCATGGAGATGGAGGAAGAGCTGGCCGTCCTCGAATCGTGGGGCGAGAAGGTGAGCGGCGTGCAGGGCAAAGGCAGTCTTCCCTATGCCAGGCATCCCTTGATCGCATGAATGTCGATGGCTCCGCCGGTACCTGCGGTGTCCAGGACCTGCACCATGTGCTCGAGCTCGGGAGCTCGTCCGGTGAAGGACGAGATGCCGCGGGGCAGACTGAACGTCGCGGCGGCCCGGCCGGGCACGGCGAGGTCGGTGATCTGCATCCCCAGCACATCGAGCCGGCCCATGATCTCCGCGGTGTCCAGGGCGCGTACCAGCTCGGTGAGTTCCCCAGCCGCTGCGTACTGACGCAGGCCCGACACGACAGCTTGGGTGACCCTTGCGGTGAACTCCTCCGCCTCGATGGCCACCACTTCGCGGAACGGTCGTCCCGTCTTGACGGCAACCCACTCTTCCAGGTCGGTCATCTGGCTCGCCACGGCGGTTGCCAGGGCCTCACGCACGGAAGGCGCGTTGACCACGCGGAATTTCGACGGTGCGGCGAAGAAACGAGTCAGTCCACGTTCCAGGACGGGCCGGACAGCGGGGTCCGTCCCGGCCACGACCGGTGCGAGAGCGTGGGTGAGAGCCTTCTTCAGCGCCCGCTCATCGTGTTGTCCCCTGATCAACCGAACGCCGGAGTCGCTGGAGAACGCGACCAGCCAACCCACGACAGCGCCTGCGAGCTCAACCGCCACCACCGCGATGCGACCTCCCACCTAGTGCCCACGACCTCGACGGTCACACGTGGTTACAGCCATGGACCAGACGGCTTCACGCCCGTTCTCGCCACTCTAGGTGGGCAGCAGATGCCGCCCCAGTAGGCATCGCCGTGGATCCGCAGGTGGGCCCGTGCGGCTTGGCCACCGATCGGGTGATGCCAGGCGAGGCCGAGTTGATCCGGCCGGGCGGGTCAGATCTCTGAGCCGGAGCCGGAGCCGGAGCCGGAGCCGGAGCCGGAGCCGGAGCCGGAGCCGGAGTCGGAGCCGGAGTCGGAGCCGGAGCAGGGACCGGGACCGGGCTTCGGTTCTGTGATTCCGCTGCGGCTACGACAGGGGCCACCTTCGCGTAGTCGAGGCTGCCGTCCTAGGAGGGAGCCGCGGCGGGTTGCCGCGCGACGCGCACGGCAGCCCTGGCCGGGCTTCAGCGTTCGTCGATCTCCACGCGGGGGGCGCTGTCGTGCCAGACGGCGAAGACCGAGCGTTCGTGGGCGTCGCGGGTGAAGGTGACGCGGATCCACGTGGGCTGCTTCCACACCTGCATCTGCCAGCCTGCCGACGGGGTCGCCGAGACGAGTTCCGCGGAGGTCTCGCCCAGGGCGAAGACCACCCTTCCGCCGTCGACCGTGTAGCTCTTGACCCGGCCCGCGTCCGGCGACGGCGGCTGCGTCGTCGGCTTCTGCGGGGTCGGGCTCGGGGGCGGCGGGGTCTTCTTCCGCGGCGTCTTCGAGGGCGCCGGCGTGGGCGGGTGCTGTGTCGACGACGCCTTCGGGGAGCCGGAGCCCGCGGCCGGGATCGGCAGCGCGAGCGGCGGGTCGTACGCCGTGCCCGCCATCACCGTGTGCACGCCCCACCAGGACAGCGTGACCGCCGCGCCCGTGGCGAGCGACCACGCCAGGGCGTGTACCAGTCCTCTTCGCATCGCGGCCATCATGCACCACGCCCCGGGCCCCCATGTCCCCCACATGGCGTACGGTGCCGCCCATGGCAAGTGTGCTCGTGGTCGAGGACGACCCGTTCGTGCGCTCGGCCCTCATCCGGCACCTGACCGACGCCGCCCACACCGTGCGCAGCGTCGGCACCGCCCTGGAGGCGCTGCGCGAGGTCGCCCATTTCCGGTTCGACGTGGTCATCCTCGACCTCGGACTGCCCGATCTGGACGGGTCCGAGGCGCTGAAGATGCTGCGCGGCATCACCGACGTACCGGTGATCATCGCGACCGCCCGGGACGACGAGGCCGAGATCGTCCGGCTGCTCAACGACGGCGCGGACGACTATCTGACCAAGCCGTTCTCCGTGGAGCACCTGTCCGCGCGGATGGCCGCCGTGCTGCGCCGCGCAAGGTCCGCCGGCGAGGCGCCGCCGAGCCGGGTGATCAGCGTCGGCGGGCTTTCCATCGACCCGCTGCGGCGGCAGGCCGAGCTGGACGGGGTCTCCCTCGATCTGACGCGGCGGGAGTTCGACCTGCTCGCCTTCCTCGCCGGGCGGCCCGGTGTCGTCGTCTCCCGGCGCGAGCTGCTCGCCGAGGTGTGGCAGCAGTCGTACGGCGACGACCAGACCATCGACGTCCATCTGTCGTGGCTGCGCCGCAAGCTCGGCGAGACCGCGGCCCGGCCCCGGTACCTGCACACCCTGCGGGGCGTCGGCGTGAAGCTGGAGCCGCCGCAGTGAGATGGGCGCTCGTCAAGGTGTCCCTCGCGGTCACCGCCATGGTCGTCATCGCCTTCGCCGTCCCCCTCGCGCTCGTCGTCAGGGAGATGGCCAGCGACCGGGCGTTCTCCAACGCCGAGCGACGGGCCTCCGGTCTCGCCCCGGTGCTCGCCATCACCACCGACCGCGCCGAGCTGGACCGGGCCGTCGCCAGCACCGAGGACGGCGCGGCCGGCCGCCTGGCCGTGCACGTCCCGGCCGGCGACGAGCCGGGCGCCGGGCCGGTGGAGATCGGTACGCGGCGGGCCGCCGCGGAGGACCTGGAGACCACCCGGCGGCTCGGCCGGGCCACCGTCGTGGAGGTCGCCGGAGGCTCGGTGCTGCTGCAGCCCACCGCGGTCGGCTCGGGGCGGGTCGCGATCGTCGAGCTGTTCGTGCCGGAGGGCGAGCGGTCCAACGGGGTCGCGACGGCCTGGCTGGTCCTCGCCGGCGTCGGCGTCGCGCTGATCGTGGGCTCCGTCGCGGTCGCCGACCGGCTCGGCGTACGGATGGTCCGGCCGGCCCAGCGGCTCGCCGGCGCCGCGCACGAGCTGGGCGAGGGGCGGCTCGGGGCGCGGGTGCCCGAGGAGGGGCCACCCGAGCTGAAGTCCGCCGCGATCGCCTTCAACGCGATGGCCGACCAGGTCGTCCAGCTGCTCGCCAACGAGCGCGAACTGGCCGCCGACCTCTCGCACCGGCTGCGCACCCCGCTGACCGTGCTCCGGCTCAACGCCGCCTCCCTGGGCTCCGGCCCGGCGGCGGAGCAGACCATGGCCGCGGTGGAGCAGCTGGAGCGCGAGGTCGACACCATCATCCGCACCGCCCGCGAGGCGAAGCCGCAGACCCAGGCGACCGGACCGGGCGGGGGCTGCGACGCGTCCGAGGTGGTGCGGGAGCGAATGGCCTTCTGGTCCGCGCTCGCGGAGGACGAGGGCCGCAAGGTGCGGGTCGCCGGCATCGAGCGCCCGGTCCGCATCCCGGTCGCCCGCCCCGAACTCGCCGCCGCCCTCGACGCGCTGCTCGGCAACGTCTTCCGGCACACCCCGGAGGGCACCGCGTTCTCCGTGGACGTCCACAACGGCGACGACGCCGTCATCGTGCTGGTCTCCGACGCCGGCCCCGGCATCGCCGACCCGGCGGCCGCCCTGGCCCGCGGCAACAGCGGCGAGCGGGCGGGCTCCACCGGCCTCGGCCTGGACATCGTGCGCCGCATGGCCGAGTCGACGGGCGGCGACGTCCGCCTCGGGTACTCGGTCCTCGGCGGCACGGAGGTCCGTATCTGGATCGCGCTGGCCGATCACGGCGACCGCCGTGGAACCACCCGCCGCAGCCGCCGCAAGCGGGCGTGAGGCCCCGCTCGCGGTCCAACCTTTCCCCGGCCCCATGCCTTCCTTAAGCGGAGCCTAAGGATCCTCAACCCCGGCCCTCTCGTGGGGATTTGTCCGAATCCCGGCCGCTAGCGTGCTGCCCGCACCCCACCCCCGTAACGCAGAGGCAGGCACGCGATGGGCACCAGTTCGCATCGGCGCAGGGCGAGCGGCCGGACGAAGGCCGTGGGCGCGGTCGTCGCCGCGGCGGTGATCGGCGGCGCGGCGTTCGCGTTCACCGGCACCGCGCAGGCGTCGGCCGTCGGCGCCGCGTACACCAGGACCAGCTCCTGGACCGGCGGCTACACCGGCCAGTACGTCGTCACCAACGGCACCGACAAGGTCCAGTCCGGCTGGACTCTGGAGTTCGACCTGCCCGCCGGCACCGCCGTCGGCTCGCTGTGGAACGGCGAGCACACCGTCTCCGGGCGGCATGTCACCGTGAAGCCCGCGAGCTGGAACAAGGACCTCGCGCCCGGCCAGTCCGTCACCGTCGGCTTCGTCACCTCCGCGACCGGCACGGCCGGCGACCCGACCGACTGCCTCATCAACCAGGCCGCCTGCTCCGTCGACACCGGCGCGACCCCGCAGCCCACCGGCCGCCCCACCGAGCAGCCCACCCCCACCCCCACCCCCACGGCCACGGCGAGCCCGACCGTGAAGCCGACCCCCACGCCGACGGCGACCGCCACCCCGACCCCCACCACGCCCCCGGCCGCCGGCGGCGCGAAGTTCGCCCCGTACGTCGACACCTCGCTCTACCCGGCGTACGACCTCCTCGCCACCGCCGACGCCACCGGCGTGAAGGAGTTCAACCTGGCCTTCATCACCTCCGGCGGCGGCTGCGCCCCGCTGTGGGGCGGGGTCAGCGACCTGGCGAGCGACAAGGTGGCCGCGCAGATCGGCGCGCTGCGCGCCAAGGGCGGTGACGTCCGGGTCTCCTTCGGCGGCGCGGCCGGCCACGAACTGGCCCTGAACTGCTCCTCCGCCGGCGACCTGGCCGCCGCGTACGGCAAGGTCATCGACCAGTACAAGCTCACCAAGGTCGACTTCGACATCGAGGGCGCCGCCCTGCCGGACACCGCCGCCAACACCCGGCGCTCCCAGGCGATCGCCCAGCTCCAGAAGTCCCACCCCGGCCTGAACGTTTCCTTCACCCTGCCGGTCATGCCCGAGGGCCTGACCCAGCCGGGCGTGGACCTGCTCGCCGACGCCAAGAGGAACGGCGTCCGGGTCGACGCGGTCAACATCATGGCCATGGACTACGGCCCGGCCTACAGCGCCGACATGGGCACGTACGCGATCCAGGCCGCGACCGCGGCCCAGGCGCAGATCAAGGGCGTCCTCGGACTGTCCGACGCGGCCGCGTGGAAGGCCGTGGCGGTCACCCCGATGATCGGTGTGAACGACGTGACGACCGAGATCTTCAAGGTCGACGACGCCACCCAGCTGGTCGACTTCGCGAAGTCCAAGGGCCTCGGCTGGCTGTCGATGTGGTCCTCGACCCGCGACAAGCAGTGCGCGGCCGGCGCGGTGAACTACGCCGACGCCACCTGCTCGTCGATCCTCCAGCAGCCGCTGGCCTTCACCAAGGCGTTCGGCGCGTACAAGTAGCCGATCCCGCAAGCCCACCGCAAAACCCACCGCGAGCCCACCGCAAGGCCCCCCACAGTCAGGGCGCGGTGAAGGGCCGGCCTTCCGAGGCTCAGCCCTTCACCGCGCCCTGCATGATGCCGCCCGCCCACGATCTGCGGTCACAGGGCGTTGTCGATGGCCTTCACCGCCGCGTCCCAGCCCTCCTGGGCGGACCGGCCCCTCTGGTCGACCTGGAGCATCCCGACGTCCGCCAGGTTCTGCTGGATGACCAGGTCCTTCGGGCCGACGGCGGCCACCGGGACGCCCTGCGCGGCACGGGCGAAGATCGCGCCGATCGGCGCCCCGCCGAAGTACGGATGGGTGGCGCCGGCCACCACGGGCAGCCGGTACGCGGCCGAGGCGCTCGGGAAGCTGCCGCGCTTCTCGAACAGCACGGCCTGCTGCGCGGGCGCGGTCAGCCAGGCGGCGAGCCGGGCCGCCTCCGCCGTGTGCTTCCCTGCGGACGGCACGACCAGGAAGGAGCCGCCCCAGTTGCCGGGCCGGGGCGCGGCGGCCACGTCCCACTTGCCCTTGCCGGCCGGGCCGGTCTTGTCCTGGATGTGGCCGAGCATCCAGGCCGGGCAGGAGACGGTCGCGAACGCGCCCTCGGCGAAGCCCTGGTCCCAGGCCGGGGTGAACTGCTGGAGCCGGGCGGTCAGGCCGCCCTCGGCGAACGCGGCGGCGAGGTTCCAGGCGTCCTTCACGGCCGGGTTGGTCTTGTAGACGACCTCGCCCTTCGCGTCGTAGAACCGTTCCGCGCCGCTGCCGTTGATCGCCGCGAGCACCCCGGACGCGGAGTCCACGAACGCGGTGCCCTCCGGCGCGCCCTCCTGGTAGCGGGTGCCGGCCTCCAGATAGGCCCGCCAGTCGCCGGCCCAGAGCGCGCCGACGGCCTCCCGGTCGGTGGGCAGCCCGGCCTTGGCGAACAGGTCCTTGCGGTAGCAGACGCCCTGAGGGCCGATGTCGGTGCCGAGCGCGACGGTCTTTCCGTTCCGGGCGGTGCCCTGCGCCCACTTCCAGGGCAGGAACGCGGAGCGGTCGACGCCGGGTGCGCGGCCGAGGTCCGTCAGCTTGCCGGCCTGGGTGGCGGTGATCTCGGCGATGTTGCCGACCTCGACGGCCTGGATGTCGGCGAGCCCGGAGCCGGCGCCGAGATGGGTGAGCAGCTGCGGGTGGTAGTTCTCGTTCCGGGCGATCGAGGTCTGCCTGATCACCACGTTCGGATGCAACCGGGTGTACGCGTCGTACAGCCCGGCCTCCTGGTAGCCGAAGGCCCCGAAGACCCCGACCGTGAGGGTCGTCACACCGCTGCCGCCGGTCCCGCCCGCGCCGTCGTGGTCCGGTGCGCAGCCGCCGAGGAGCGTCGCGCCGAGCGCGGCCGCGAGGAGGGAGCTGAGGCCTGTGCGCATGGCGACACGTTAGGGGCCGGGGCCGTCGGGGAGTGGGGACACGACGAAGGCCCGGTCTGTTTCCAGACCGGGCCTTCATTCGTCAGGGTGAGTGACGGGACTTGAACCCGCGGCCACCTGGACCACAACCAGGTGCTCTACCAACTGAGCTACACCCACCATGACCGGCGGTTTACCCGAAGGTTTCCCCGACCGGCCGAGAAGAAGTCTACAGGGTCCGGGAGGGTGCTCGCGCCCACATTGTTCTTCGACGGAATCCGGGCGCGAGCCGCAGGTCATCCCCGGGTCATTCGGTGGGCTGCACGTGCTTGGCGGCGATCTTCCGGGCGGTGTCGCTGTCCGGGCCGGGCGGCGGGACGAAGATCGCCTCGCGGTAGTAGCGCAGCTCGGCGATGGACTCGCGGATGTCGGCGAGCGCCCGGTGGTTGCCGTTCTTCTCCGGACTGTTGAAGTACGCCCTCGGGTACCAGCGGCGGGCCAGCTCCTTGACCGAGGAGACATCGACGATCCGGTAGTGGAGGTAGCTCTCCAGGGCGGACATGTCACGGGCGAGGAAGCCGCGGTCGGTGCCGACCGAGTTTCCGCAGAGGGGAGCCTTGCGGGGCTCCTTCACGTGCTCGCGCACATAGGCGAGGACCTGGGCCTCGGCGTCGGCGAGGGTGGTGCCGCCCGCCAGCTCGTCGAGCAGCCCGGAGGCGGTGTGCATGGTGCGCACCACGTCGGGCATGGTCTCCAGGGCCGCGTCCGGCGGGCGGATCACGATGTCCACTCCGTCGCCGAGCACGTTCAGTTCCGAGTCGGTGACCAGTGCGGCCACCTCGATGAGTGCGTCGTCCGTCAGCGAGAGCCCGGTCATCTCGCAGTCGATCCACACCATGCGATCGTTCATGCGTCCTACCTTATGGCTGATGGGCGCCCGGGGAGAGCCCCCCGGACGCCCATCGGGCGCGACGGTGCCTTCAGCTCGCGCTGCGCGGTCCCGGCAGAGCCGGGCGCCCGGAGGCGTACGCGTCCGCGTGCGGCTTGCCCGGTTCGGGGGCGAGCTGCGGTGACGGCCGCCGGCCGGCCACGGACGCCTGAGCCGGGACCATCGGGTCCAGGACCGCGGTCGGGGCCTCCGCCTGCGGGCGGCGGGCCCGGTAGGCGGCCCGGTACGCGGCGGGCGAGGAGCCGAGCTGGCGGCGGAAGTGCCCGCGCAGCGCCACCGGCGAGCGGAAGCCGCAGCGGCCGGCGACCTCGTCGACCGAGTAGTCCGAGGTCTCCAGGAGCCGCTGCGCCTGCAGCACCCGCTGGGTGATCAGCCACTGCAGCGGCGCGGAGCCGGTCAGCGAGCGGAATCTGCGGTCGAAGGTGCGCCGTGACATGTACGCGCGCGCCGCGAGGGTCTCCACGTCGAACTGCTCGTGGAGGTGCTCCAGCGCCCAGGCGACGACCTCGGCCAGCGGGTCGGCGCCGATCTCCTCCGGTAAAGACCTGTCGAGGTAGCGCTCCTGACCGCCGCTGCGCCGCGGCGGGACGACCAGCCGGCGCGCCAGGGCGCCCGCGGCCTCCGTGCCGTGGTCGGTCCGCACGATGTGCAGACAGAGGTCGATGCCGGCGGCGGTGCCGGCGGAGGTCAGCACGTCCCCGTCGTCGACGAAGAGCTCCCGCGGGTCCACATGGACCGACGGGTAGCGCTTGGCGAGCGTCGGCGCGTACATCCAGTGCGTGGTCGCCGGCCGGCCGTCGAGCAGCCCGGCCGCCGCGAGGACGAACGCGCCGGTGCACAGCCCGACGATTCTGGCCCCCTCCTCGTGCGCCCGGCGGATGGCGTCGAGCGCCTCCGGGGGCGGCGGAGAGGTGATCGACCGCCACGCCGGCACGACGACGGTGCCCGCCCGGCTGATCGCGTCCAGTCCGTACGGCGCGGTGAGTTCGAGGCCCCCTGTGGTCCGCAGCGGGCCGTCCTCGCCGGCGCATACCAGCAGCCGGTAGCGGGGCACGCCGGCGTCCTGCCGGTCGATGCCGAACACCGAGAGCGGGATGGAGCTCTCGAAGATGGGGCCGCCGCTGAACAGCAGCACCGCGACGACTTCGCGGCGGCGGCGCCCGGAGAGTTTCCGCGCGGCCTCCGGTGCAACGGAGTCCTGGCTCATGACGCTAAGCCCCCCTCGGTGTTCGCGTCTCCCTGGTCCTGTCGCTCCTGCACGTTTCCCCTCGGTTTTGCACGAGTCCCCAGTCTTCGATACCCATGATCGAATCTACTGCGTCCCGTGGCGCCGGCGTGACAAGTTCTCCATCCGGCACATTGTCGACAAGGCAACTTGGCGCGAAGCATTCGATCACGAAGCGTTCCACTCACGGGCCCCGCAGGGAAGTGGGCCGGGCGCTCATGGCCCGTCCCCGTAGGGTGCGCCGGACACTTCCGGGGCTTTCCTCGCTGGTGACAGGGGGGTTGCGGGGTGGTTCCGGCAAGGACTCGCCGGTCAGGTGAAGTTGGCTGAAAACCTACGGGTGCGTGCGTGCGAGTCCGTCAGTCCTGGCGGGATTCCGGGGCCGCTTCCCGCCGAGATGCCGCTCCGAGCGCCGCAGCAGCACCCGGCAGGCCGCGGTCACGGCGGCCAGCCCCAGCGCGGTGCCCGCGGCCCCGCCGAGCGAGGTCCCGTACGCGAGGAGCACGACCGGCGCGAGGACGCAGCTGAACACCGCCCACCGGACGACGTCACCCGCGGGCTGGGCGGCGGAGGCGGACAGGGGGGCGGCCGGCGATCCGGGCACGGAGGGACTCCCTCGGGGTCGGGGGGTGTGACCCCGTGGCAACGAGGAGCGGAACGTTCCGGTCACTGCGTGGACGTTCGTTCGGCCCCCGTTCGGACGCCTGTAGGGCACAAGCGGCATTGCCATATCGGGAGCGCCTCGTGCATGCTCCCTGGAACGCCGTGCGGAAGCCGCGCATGGGACGGTCGGCCCTGGGCAGGAGAGGAGTGTCGCCGTACCCTTGGGGGTATGGGCTTGGGAAGATGATTCCCGGACACGGCTCCGACACCCACCGTCGTTCCGTTCGACTGCTTCCTCGTTTCCTTCCTCAAGGACCTGATTCGCCGAGACACCGATGGCCGGTCACGAATTTCCCGAACCCGCGGACCGCAAGCGCGTCGCCGACTCCACGGTCGACCCGCTTGCGGTGGAACAGCCACGTCCGTCCTGCGACCCGGCCTTCCGGCACGGCGTCGTGGTGGGCTTCGACGGCTCCACGTCCAGTGAGCGCGCCCTCGCGTACGCGATCGGCATGGCCCGCCGCTCCGGCTCCGGCCTGATCATCGTGCACGTCGCCAACCGGCTGCCCACCACCGTCTGGGCGGGCTGCGAGCCGCCGGTCTTCGTCGACGTGCCCGATCACCGCACCGAGGTCCTCGGTCTGGAGCTGGCCTGCGCCGACTATCTGAGCGAGGTCCCCTGGATCCTCGTCGAGCGCGGCGGCGACATCTGCCACGAGCTGGAGGAGGTCGGCAAGGAGTACTCCGCCGACGCCATCGTGGTCGGGTCCACGCACGGGATCGTCGGGCGGATCTTCGGCTCGGTCGCCGGCCGGCTCGCGCGCCGCGCGCAGCGGCCCGTCGTCGTCATCCCGTAGCGCGCGCTCGTCCCCTCGCTCGTCCCCCTCGCACTCCCTCTCGCACGGGGTCTCACGAGGTCTTCCGGAACCGTCGCTCACCAACTCCCCCTGCTCCTCGGCAATTTTCTCCGTCGTCAGGTGAATTGTGTGCTTGTGAAGGGTAGATAAAGCTCACCGGATCCAGCACCCCACGCAGCACCACTGCGCACCTGAAGGGAGCCTCGCCGTGGACAAGGACGTCGCCGCGGGGAACAGCAACTCCACACTCGGTCAGCTCGCTCTCGGACTCACACTGCTCGCCTTCGGCATAGGCGGCACCGGTGTGATCGACAACGTCGCGGCGTCGGACGCCGCCTCCCTCGCCACCTGGGTCGGCGGGGTCGCCCTGTTCCTCGTCGGTCTGCTCGCGCTGCGCGCGGGCAACTCCGGTGAGGGCACGGCGTATTCGGCCCTCGGCGCGTTCTGGTTCACCTGGGGCACCGCGGCGGGCGAGCAGTCGTCCGCCGAGGCGACCGGGCTCTTCCTGCTCCTGTGGGCGCTGCTCGCACTCACGCTGACGATGTCGGCGAAGGGCGGCGGACTCTTCGGACAGGGCGTCTACGGGCTCCTGTTCCTCTCCCTGCTGCTGTCCGGCGTCGCCGCGATGGCGGGCAACGACGGACTGGGCAAGGCCGGCGGCTGGGTCGCGGCGGTGGCGGGCCTCGCGGCCTGGTACGGCGCGACGGCGGCGGTCGCGAACTGGCCGACGTCCCTGGGGCGTGCCGCGGGCCGGGGAGTGACGGCCACCGGCTGACGCGGCCCCGCCGGGCCCGCCGCCCCTGGGCGGGGGCCGTGGGCCCGTGAAGAAGAGCGGTCCCCGCGCACGCGTGGCGTGCGCGGGGACCGCTCCTGTGTCCGGCCGGGCGTCCGGGCTCCGGGGACAGGCCGGAAGCGCGCCGGACGGGCTTTCCCGGCCGTGGCCGAGGCTCCGGGGGACAGGCCCGGAGGCGGCCCCGGGGGACGGGCCCCAGGGGCTGCTACTCGACCGTGACGGACTTGGCCAGGTTCCGCGGCTTGTCGATGTCGCGGCCCATGGCGAGCGCCGTGTGGTAGGCGAAGAGCTGCAGCGGGATGCCCATGAGGATGGCGTCCAGCTCGTCCTCGTTCTTCGGCACGACGATGGTGTGGTCGGCCTTCTCCTGCGGCTGGTGCGCGACCGCGAGGATGCGGCCGCTGCGGGCCTTGATCTCCTCAAGGGCGGCGCGGTTCTTCTCGAGCAGGTCGTCGTCGGGGACGATCGCGACCGTCGGCAGCGCCGGCTCGATCAGGGCGAGCGGGCCGTGCTTCAGCTCGGAGGCCGGGTAGGCCTCGGCGTGGATGTAGGAGATCTCCTTGAGCTTGAGGGAGGCCTCCAGGGCGACCGGGTAGCCGCGCACGCGCCCGATGAACATCATCGACTGGGCGCCCGCGTACTCCTCGGCGAGCTTCTTGATCTCGTCCTCGTTCTCGAGGATCTCGGCGATCTGCTCGGGCAGCTTGCGCAGGCCCTCGATGATCCGCTTGCCGTCGGTGACGGACAGGTCGCGGATGCGGCCGAGGTGCAGGGCGAGCAGCGCGAAGGCGACGACCGTGTTGGTGAAGCACTTGGTGGAGACCACGCAGACCTCCGGGCCGGCGTGCACGTACACGCCGCCGTCGGCCTCGCGGGCGATGGCCGAGCCCACCACGTTGACCACGCCGAGGACGCGGGCGCCCTTGCGCTTGAGCTCCTGGACGGCCGCCAGCACGTCGTACGTCTCGCCGGACTGGGAGACCGCGATGTACAGGGTGTCGGGGTCCACGACCGGGTTGCGGTAGCGGAACTCGGAGGCCGGCTCGGCGTCCGCGGGGATGCGGGCCATGGACTCGATCAGACCGGCGCCGATGAGGCCGGCGTGGTACGAGGTGCCGCAGCCGAGGATCTTGATCCGGCGGATGGTGCGGGCCTCGCGCGGGTCGAGGTTCAGGCCGCCGAGGTGCACGGTGGAGAAGCGGTCGTCGATCCGGCCGCGCAGCACGCGGTCGACCGCGTCGGGCTGCTCGGAGATCTCCTTGTGCATGTACGTGTCGTGGCCGCCCATGTCGAAGGAGGCAGCCTCCCACTCCACGGTCTCCGGGGTCGCGGTGGTGGACGCGCCGTTGGTCGTGTAGGTGCGGAAGTCGTCGGCCTTGAGGGTGGCCATCTCGCCGTCGTCGAGGGTGACGACCTGGCGGGTGTGCGCGATCAGGGCGGCGACGTCGGAGGCGACGAGCATCTCCTTCTCGCCGATGCCGAGGATCACCGGGGAGCCGTTGCGGGCGACCACGATGCGGTCGTTGAAGTCGGCGTGCATCACGGCGATGCCGTAGGTGCCCTCGATGGCCTTGACCGCCTCGCGGACCTTCTCCTCGAGGGTCTCGGCCTGGGAGCGGGCGATCAGGTGGGTGATGACCTCGGTGTCGGTCTCGGAGGCGAAGACGACGCCGTCCGCCTCCAGCTTGGCGCGCAGCTCGGCGGCGTTGTCGACGATGCCGTTGTGGACGACGGCGACCTTGTTCTCCGGGTCCAGGTGCGGGTGCGAGTTGATGTCGCTCGGCGCGCCGTGGGTGGCCCAGCGGGTGTGCGCGATGCCGGTGGTGCCGGTGAAGCGCTTGGGGAGCTTGGCCTCGAGGTCACGGACCCGGCCCTTGGCCTTGACCATCTTCAGGCCGGACGACTTCGGGCTGGTGACGACCATGCCCGCCGAGTCGTAGCCCCGGTACTCCAGCCGCTGCAGGCCCTCCAGCAGCAGCGGAGCGACGTCGCGCTTGCCGATGTAACCGACGATTCCGCACATATAGGTGAAACCCCTCCTGGTTGTGGTGTGCCCCGGCCGTCCCGTGGCCGCCGGCTTCTCAGCCGTAGACGATGCGGCGCAGCTGGCGGAGCGAGAGCTCCGGCGGCGCCACCGCGCGGTGCGGCAGTTCGGCCGCGATGCGCTCGAAGATCTCGGCGTTCACGGCCCCGCCGGACTGCAGTTCGCGATGGCGGCGGCGGACGAACTCCTCGGTCGACTCGTCGAAGTACGCCAGCACGTCGAGCACCACCCGGGTGGCCTCCCCGCGCGGCAGCGCGGTGCTGCGCACCAGGTGGTCGATCAGGTCGTCGTGCGACGGGCGGCGTTCGAGCACCCCGAAATACTGGGGGAGCGGGGCCGGGTTTGCAAGAATCCTGCCCGATTTCGGGCAAGCGTGTTCATGATCACGCCCCTGAGCGTCGAAATTGGTCTACACCTTGACTCCTTCTGGGGTGCACGGTACGCATGGTGACGCTTCGGTTACGCATGCCCACAGCCGCACAAGCCCGTCGACAAGCCCGTTGAAAGGGACTGCCTGTGAGACAGCACAGCACGCTTCCGCGCATGCTCGGCGCCCTGCTCCTCGTCGCCGCCGCCGGCATCTCCTGCGTCGGCGCGTCGTCCGCCGCGGCCGGGAAGGCCCCCGTCGAGCCGGTCACCCGGCCGCTCGGCGCGATCGTCCCCGCGCCCGCCTCGGTGCGCCCCGCCGGCTCCCCGTACACCCTGACCGCCGCCACCCGCATCCGCGTCGACCAGGACGCCGGCGGCGCGGTCGCCGCCGGCGAGTACCTCGCCGGCGTCCTGCGCCCCTCCACCGGCTACCCGCTGCCCGTCACCGACGACACCGGCCGCGGCGGCATCCTGCTCCGGCTCAGCGCCCGCGACACCGCCCTCGGCGACGAGGGCTACCGCCTCCAGTCCGGCCGCGGCGGCGTCACCCTCACCGCCCGCACCCCCACCGGCCTCTTCCGCGCCGTCCAGACGCTGCGCCAGCAGCTGCCCGCCCGGATCGAACGGCGCACCGTCCAGCCCGGCCCCTGGACCGTCGCCGGCGGCACCATCACCGACACGCCCCGGTACGGCTGGCGGGGCGCGATGCTCGACGTCTCCCGCCACTTCTTCACCGTCGACCAGGTGAAGCGGTACGTCGACCAGCTCGCCCTCTACAAGATCAACAAACTGCATCTGCACCTCAGCGACGACCAGGGCTGGCGCATCGCCATCGACTCCTGGCCGCGCCTGGCCACGTACGGCGGCTCCACGCAGGTCGGCGGCGGGCCGGGCGGGTACTACACCAAGGACGACTACAAGGCGATCGTCGCGTACGCGACCTCCCGGCACATGGAGGTCGTCCCCGAGATCGACCTGCCCGGCCACACCAACGCGGCCCTCGCCTCGTACGCCGAACTGAACTGCGACGGCGTCGCCCCGCCGCTCTACACCGGCACCAACGTCGGCTTCAGCTCGCTGTGCGTGCCGAAGGAGGTGACGTACGACTTCGTCGACGACGTCATCCGCGAGCTCGCCGCGCTGACGCCCGGGAAGTACCTCCACATCGGCGGCGACGAGGCCCACTCCACCAGCCACGCCGACTATGTGGCCTTCATGGCGCGGGTCCAGCCGGTCGTCGCCAAGTACGGCAAGACCGTCGTCGGCTGGCACCAGATCACCGGCGCGACCCCGGCGCCGGGCGCCCTCGCCCAGTACTGGGGCCTGGACGGCACGAGCGCGGCCGAGAAGGAACAGGTGGCGGCGGCGGCCCGGGCAGGCACGGGCCTGATCCTCTCCCCCGCCGACCGCATCTACCTGGACATGAAGTACGACCGCAACACGAAACTCGGCCTCTCCTGGGCCGGTTACGTCGAGGTCCAGCGCGCGTACGACTGGAACCCGGCCGCGTACCTCCCCGGCGCCCCCGCCGGCGCGATCCGCGGCGTCGAGGCCCCCCTGTGGACCGAGACGATCTCCGAGAACGCCCACATCGACCAGATGGCCTTCCCCCGCCTCCCCGGCGTGGCCGAACTGGGCTGGTCCCCGGCGGCGGCGCACGACTGGCCCTCGTACAAGCTCCGCCTGGCAGCCCAGGGCCCGAGACTGACCGCCCTCGGCATCGACTACTACCGCTCACCCCAGGTCCCCTGGGAGACGGAGCGGTAACCGGGCGGCCCGGCCGTGTCCGGAGTCAGCGCAGGGCCTCGATGGCCTTCAGGACCAGCGCCCGCGCGTCAGCTCCGTACACGGCCATGGCGCGCAGCTGCTCGAAGGCACGCAAGTACAGGCGGACCTCGGAGGGCGTGGTGATCCTCACCCGGGCCGATACAAGCTCCACTGAGACGAGGCGGTCGTCGTAGACGTGGAAGGTCTCGCGTGGCCACTGCGGGCGCTGCGGTACGTCCATGGGGATGATGCCGAGTGACACCTGCGACATCGCGCCGGCAGTGAGCAGGTGGCCGAGCTGGGCAGCCATCGCCTCCGAGTCGCATACCTGGTGGCGCAGCGCCGTCTCTTCCACCACGAAGACGAAGCGGTGTCCCGGTTCGTGGACGACGGCGCTGCGGGCGACGCGGGCGCGTGCAGCCTCGGCGCTGTCGTCCCGAGGCAGCTCCCGGAAGTCCGCGCTGATGCTCAGCACGCCGCCGGCGTACCCCTCGGTCTGGAGCAGTCCGGGTACCAGGGAAGAGGAGTAGACGCGGAACAACTCGGTCTCGCGGAAGAACGAGACGGAGCTGTCCTGAAGTTGCTTGAGGCCGTGGCGGACCTGTGTGCGCCACTCCGTGTACATGGACTCCGCATGCAGCGACTGTGCGACCAGGTCGTCGGCCAGGTCCGCGACGTCACACGCCCGGCACCAACGGCGGATGTCTGTCGCGGTGGGGGCAGTGCGGGCGTTCTCGATGCGGGACGTCTTCGAGTGGTGCCAGTCGCACCGGTCGGCCAGCTCGGTGACCGTGAGCCCGACACCCTTGCGTATATCCCGCAGACGCGCGGCGACGACCTTGCGTGCGGCCTGTGCCGAGGTGGACGGAGATATGGGCATGAGCCGGCCTGTCAGATGCGTGCGGGTCAGTGGATCTCGTACTGCTCGTGCGGAGTGGCCCGAGCCCACACCGCTTCGAATGCCTGCGCACATAGTTTGGCAGCTGCCGGGTCGTCGGAGAGTTCAGGGCCTGCCGAATGGCCGTCGCCAGTGAAGTGGTTCCAGCGGATGAGGCGGCCGTCGAACAACCAGAAGTCATTGCCCGGCAGGGCGAGATCCGACGCCTGCCGGCGCGGAAGCCACCGCACCTCTTCGCCTGCGGAGATGTTGGTGAACGTGCCGGAGTGTTCGAAGCGGATGTAGTCGGTGACGGGCTCGGACACGATCCGGGCCCGACGGACGACGACACCTCGCGCGACGGTCTCCTGGATCAGATCCAGCCACGGCCGCCACCAGGAAGCCTCGTCGGCCGGATCGAGGTGGAGTCCCTTCCGCCATGCCTCGAACCGTTCCCGCTCGTTGTCCACCGCGTAGACATCACGCATCTCCAGGTGCACGGCTGATTCCGAGCAGCCGGCGAGGAGTTCAGCGAACATCGGCACGCTCCACCTCGTCGCACGCCTTCCTGATCACCGACACCATCCGCGCGGGAATCCTGATCACCGCCTCATGGTCCGGGATGCCCTTGGCGTGACCGGGGAGATCGAACGCAGCGCACTCCGCCTCGAGTTCCGGGCCCGGCTTCCATCCCTGAAGCACGAGTTCCTTCTGTTCGTGGTCGACCCACACGGTGGGACTCTCGTCGTCACCCGTGCTCGGGTCGATCCCGATGAACTGTAGGGACATGGCCGCCTCCATCCGCAGTTGTGCAGGGTTATGCACAACAGTGATCCTGCCGGGCATCTGGGTCAAGGGTGCATCTTCGACCAACGCCCAGGGAATCGAGGGTTGGTGCACAGATCTGCACAACGCTGGTGGTGCCGCACATCGCACTCCTAGCCTCGGCAGAGATGACAGAACCCCGGCGAGGCTGGAACTCCCGGGGTGTGGCCGAGGACGTGATGGAGCGCCGACATGAGAATCGCCACCGCCCTTCCGCCCAGGACGCCGGAGTGCCGTTTGGACGCCCACGGTTGGTGCCGTCCCGGCCCGGTCACGACGTCACATGGCGACGTCGTCTTCACCGTCAAGTGCGGCTGTACGTGCCACAGGAGCAACGGCCGGGGCGGCCTGCCGTCGGGCGTGCCGTGAGCGCGTGGCGGTGGCCGGACGTATACGTCGTTGCGGGGCTTGCTCGCCGAGTGCATAGCTAAGGAGCAGCATGAGCGTCGTCGGAACCATCAGCAACGGGTGCGGCATCAAGGCGTACCAGAACCTCAACGCGCCCGGACTGGACTGGCTCAAGTCCAGTCGGACGGATCTCGATCCGATTCTGAAGGACTGCGTGATCGTGGCCGAAGCGCCCGACGCGGAGGGTCATCCGCATGACGGGATCCCGGACGGGACGCGGATGGTCGCGTTGTCCGATGACAAGGACCCGGCTGCCCCGGTTCTTTACTTCAGTCGGGCGGAGTTCACGAAGTTCCTGGATGGAGTCGTCGACGGAGAGTTCGACCACCTGCGCGCGACCGGTGCGGAGATGGAGCGGGCCGGCGTGACCGCGGTTCCGTGAACGCGGCCGAGGTCGGCAGGGCGTTCGCGCGCGTGCAGCAGCGGCTCGGCCGGACGCCGTGCCGTGAGTGCCGGGGCACCGACACCGTCGCCGTCGTCTACGAAGGGGCTGTGATCGTGTCGTGCGAGGGCTGCGGCGGGGCCACCCGCAGGGGCCTGCTTGCCGCGCGCGATGAGCAGCGCGGGCCCGCCGGAGGACCGTAAACTCCGGCGGGCCCGCGCTGGGTCGGGTCAGGCGAAACGCGCGATGGGGTTCGCCAGGTCGCCGACGAGCTGGAGGGCGCCGGACGGGTCCGCCAGGTCGACCATCTGCTTGTTGTTGCGGAGCTGGAGGCGGTTCAGGGCGGAGAGGGCGAAGGTCTCGGTGAACATGTCGTACTGGGCGAACTTGTCCGCCAGTTCCGGGGCCGACGACTGGTAGGCGTGGACGCAGGACGCCACCGTCTGCCAGAACGCGTCCTCGTCCAGGACCTCCTCCGCCGCCAGCGTCGCCGCCAGGAAGCGGAAGAAGCAGTCGAAGACGTCGGTGAAGACCGACAGGAGCTTCATGTCCTCCGGGACCTCCGCCCGGATGCGTTCCACCGCCGGCGGGAGGACCGCGTTCGGGTCCATGACGCAGATCTCCTCGGCGATGTCCTTGAACACCGCCCGGACCACCGCCCCGCTCTCGTCCAGGACCAGGATCACGTTCTCGCCGTGCGGCATGTAGACCAGGTCGTAGGCGTAGAAGCTGTGCAGGACCGGCAGCAGGTACGCGTCCAGGTAGCGGGCCAGCCACTCCTTCGGGGGCAGGCCCGACCGGCGGATCAGCGCGGCCGCCAGCGACTTGCCCGCGTGGTCCACGTGGAGCAGGGAGGCCATCGTCGCCAGGCGCTCGCCCGGCTGGAGTTGCGTGACCGGGCTTTCGCGCCACAGCGCCGCCAGCATCTTGCGGTACGGGGAGTAGCGGTCCGTCGCGGCCTCGTATTCCAGGTGGCGGTAGCCGACCGCCGCCCGCTCGCGGATGATCGAGAAGCGGGCCTCCTTCAGGACCGGGTCCGCCTCGATCAGGCCGGCCAGCCAGTCGTTGATCGCCGGGGTCGCCTCCATGTACGCGGCGGAAAGGCCGCGCATGAAGCCCATGTTGAGGACGGACAGGGCCGTCTTCACGTAGTGCCGGGAGGGGTGCGACGTGTTGAAGAACGTGCGGATCGACTGCTGGGCCAGGTATTCGTCGTCGCCTTCGCCCAGGTAGACCAGGCGTTCCTGAGCCACCTCCGCCGCGAACGTGACGGACAGCTTGTTCCACCACTGCCAGGGGTGCGCCGGCATCAGGAGGTAGTCGGCCAGGTCCAGGCCGCGCGACGCGAGCGTCTCGGCGAAGCCGTCGACCGCCTTGTCGCCGAGTTCGGCGCGGATGAACTCCTCGTAGTCCAGCCCCGCGCCCGCCGTGAACGTCGCGCGGTCGCGCCGCGCGGCCAGCCAGATCAGGTGGATCGGCGAGGCGGCCTCGGGGGCGTACGCGCGGAACTCGTCCACGCCGAAGCCGAGCCGGCCGTTGTTGGCGACGAAGCAGGGGTGGCCCTCGGTCATCCCCGTCTCGATCGCCTGGAAGTCCGCTTCCGCCAGGTCGGCGGCCGACGTCTGCGGCTTGGTCGACTTGTACGCCGTGCCGGCCAGCGTGGACGTGATCTCTTCCAGGTACACCGGGAGGATCTCGTCCGTCAGGGCCAGCGCCTGCCGCAGTTCGGTGATGAACTCCAGGGCGTCGAGGGGGAGTTCCGTGCCGTTTCGGGTTCGGGTGATCGACTCCGCGTCGATCTGCCAGTGGTCCAGGGCGTAGCGGTCCGCGGTGAAGCGGTACTCCGTCCTGCCGTCGTCGGACAGCACCCGGTACGTGCCGTCGCCCAGGTCCTCCGGCGTCAGCAGCCGCTCGTGGGCGAACTCGGCCAGGCCCTTGCGGATCAGCGCGCGGTTGGCGTCGGCCCAGCGTTCGGGGGTGAGGTGTGCCACGGGGTTCATGCGGAGACCCCCACGGCCGCCTCGAACTGCGCTCGCGTGCAGAAGCTCAGCAGCGCCGTCTTCTCCGGCTTCTGGATCTCCCGCTCCGGGACGAAGCCCACGGCCTCGTTCAGCGCGTGCACGGCCGTGTTGCGGACGTCGGGTTCGACGACCACGCGGGCCGTCGCCGGGTCGGCGAACAGTTCCCGCATCACCGCGGTGATCACCATGCGCGTGAAGCCGCGGACGGGAGTGTCGCTCGGCGCGACCAGGAAGTGCATGCCCACGTCCCCCGCCTCCGGCTCGTACAGCCCGACCAGCTCGGCCTTCGCCGGGTCGTACCGCTCCATCAGGAACGCCGGCTCCCCGTCGACCAGGCCGATGAACGCGTCGTGGTGCGGGTTCGCGGCGATCGCCATGTACTCCCGCTCGACGTCCTGCAGCTGTGCGTCCTGCATCATCCAGAACGCCGCCTTGGGGTGCGTCACCCACGGGTGGATCAGTTCGGCGTCCTCGGTCGGGTCGAGGGGACGGATGTGTACGGCGGTCATATGGCGAACTCCTGGAACGCGATGGACTTCTCGACGGGGTAGTGCTCGCGGCCCAGCAGCTCGCGGACCAGGTAGGCGTTGCGGTAGGCGCCCATGCCCAGGTCGGGGGAGGTGATGGAGTGCGTGTGGACGCCGGCGTTCTGGAGGAAGACGGCGCCGCCCGTCGTGTCGACGGAGTAGTTGCGGGCCACGTCGAAGCGGCCCTGGCCGTCCCAGCGGAGGCGGCCCTGGACCGGCTCCAGGAAGGCGGGGACGGAGTACTTGTAGCCGGTGGCGAGGATCAGGCCCTCGGTGTCCAGGGTGAAGTCCTTCTCCTGCTCCTCCTGGCGGAAACCGAGCGTGTACGTGCCCGACGTGGCGTCGTACGCGGCCGTGTGCAGGGCCGCGTTGGTGAGGAGGCGGGTGGGGACCGGGCCGGCCAGGTTCTTCTGGTAGAGGAGGTCGAAGATCTCGTTGATCAGTTCGCCGTCGATGCCCTTGAAGAGGCTCTTCTGCTCCGTCTCCAGGCGGTAGCGGGTCCGCTCGGGCAGGGCGTGGAAGTAGTCCACGTACTCCGGAGAGGTCATCTCCAGGGTGAGCTTGGTGTATTCGAGGGGGAAGAAGCGGGGGGAGCGGGTCACCCAGTTCAGCTTGTAGCCGTGGACGTCGATCTCGCTCAGGAGGTCGAGGTAGATCTCGGCGGCGCTCTGGCCGCTGCCGACCAGGGTGATCGACTTCTTCTTCTGCAGCTCCTGCTTGTTCGGGAGGTAGCGGGAGTTGTGGATCGCGTCGCCGCCGAGGTCCCGGCAGGACTCGGGGACGTACGGCGGCGTGCCGGTGCCGAGGACGAGGCGGGCCGCGCGGAACGTTTCTCCGGTGTCCGTGGCGACGACGTACTGGCCGGCCGTCTCGTCGTACGTCACCTGCGTCACGGTCGTCGAGAAGCGGATGCTGCTCAGCTTGCCGGCGGCCCAGCGGCAGTAGTCGTTGTACTCGGTGCGCAGCGGGTAGAAGTTCTCGCGGATGTAGAACGAGTACAGCCGGCCCTTCTCCTTCAGGTAGTTGAGGAAGGAGTACGGCGACGTGGGGTCGGCGAGGGTGACCAGGTCCGACATGAACGGGGTCTGGAGGTGCGCGCCCTCCAGGAACATCCCCGAGTGCCACTCGAAGTCCGGCTTGGATTCCAGGAAGACGCCGTTCAGCTCGTCCAGGGGCTCGGTCAGGCAGGCGAGGCCGAGGTTGAAGGGGCCGAGCCCGATGCCGATGAAATCAAGAGGCTGCGTGGACAAGGGTCTCTCCCAGGTACTGCTCGGCGTGGCCGGCGATCAGATCAAGGACGGCGGCGATGTCGGACACCGTCGTCTCGGGGTTGAGCAGGGTGAACTTCAGGTACTGGCGGCCGTCGACCTTCGTCCCGGCGACCACGGCCTCGCCGGAGGCGAACAGGGCCTTGCGGGCGTAGAGGTTGGCGCGGTCGATCTCGGCGGGCGAGGTGACGGACGCGGGGATGTAGCGGTAGACGAGCGTGGAGAGCTGGGGGGCGACGACCACGTCGTAGCGCGGGTCGGCGGCGAGCAGGGCGTGGCCGGCCTCGGCGAGGTCGCAGACCTCGTCGAAGAGCTCGCCGACGCCGTCGGCGCCCATCACGCGCAGGGTCATCCACAGTTTGAGGGCGTCGAAGCGGCGGGTGGTCTGGAGCGACTTGTCCACCTGGTTGGGGATCTGCTCGGCGATGGTCCGGCGCGGGTTGAGGTAGTCCGCGTGGTAGGTGGCGTGCCGCAGGGTGGCGCCGTGGCGGACCAGCAGGGCGGAGGAGCTGACCGGCTGGAAGAAGGACTTGTGGTAGTCCACGGTGACCGAGTCGGCGAGCTCGATGCCGTCGAGGAGGTGGCGGCGGGTGCGCGAGGCGAGCAGCCCGCAGCCGTAGGCGGCGTCGACGTGCATCCAGGCGCCGTACTCGGCGGCCAGCGCGGCGATCTCGGGCAGCGGGTCGATGGAGCCGAAGTCGGTGGTGCCGGCGGTGGCGACGATGGCCATGGGGATCAGGCCCTCGGCGCGGCAGGTCTCCAGCTCGGCGGCGAGGACCACGGACTGCAGGCGCTTCTCGCGGTCGACGGGGATCGGGATGACGGCCTCGCGGCCGAGGCCGAGCAGCTGGGCGGACTTCTGGACGCTGAAGTGGCTGCACTCGGAGGAGAAGATCCGCAGTCTCGACAGGTCCTGCGTGCCGGCCTCCTCGCGGGCGAGGAGCAGCGCCTGGAGGTTGGACTGGGTGCCGCCGGAGGTGAACACGCCGTCGGCGGAGGGGCCGAGGCCGATGCGGCCGGTGGTCCAGTCGATGAGCTTGCGCTCGATGAGGGTGGCGCCGGCGCTCTGGTCCCAGGTGTCGAGGCTGGAGTTGACCGCGGAGAGCACCGCTTCGCCGAGCACCGCCGGGATGACGACCGGGCAGTTGAGGTGGCCCAGGTAGCGGGGGTGGTGGAAGTAGACCGCGTCGCGGAGGTAGACGTCCTGGAGCTCGTCCAGTGCGGCGGAGGTGTTCCCGAGCGGCCGGTCGAGGTCGACGGCGTCGACGACGGGGGCGAGCTCCTGGGGCGTGATGCCGGTGAACGGACGTCGCGTGGCGGCGAGTCGGTCCGCCACCCGCTCGACTCCTTCGGTGACGGAGCGACGGTAGCGGTCCGCCGTCGCGTCGTTGAGCAGGTGCGAGCGCATGGGGATGGGTCCTCCGGACGTGGCGAGGGGGCGAGGGGGGCTGCGTGAAGTGAGGTTAGCCTAACCTAACTTCACCTCGCAACGACCCCTCGCCCCCTCGGGACGTGATGGGTTGTCCGGCTCGGACAGCGCTCTACGCGGCCGATTCCTGGGTCTCGTCCGGTTCCTGGGTCTCGTCCGGGACCTCGCGCAGGGCGTCCTCGGACAGGCCCTTGCGCCAGTAGCCGACGAAGGTGACCCGGCGCCGGTCGATTCCGCGCTCGCGCACGAAGTGCCGGCGCAGCGCCTTGATCGCGCCGGACTCGCCGGCGATCCACACGTACGGCTCCGCGCCCGGCAGTTCGGCGGCGGCGACCGCCTCGACGGCGGACGGCGCGCCCTCCTCCCGTACGAGCCAGGTGACGGTGGCATCGGCCTGCGTCGCCAGCTCCGTACGGTCGCCGGAGTACGGCACGTCGAGGAACACATGGGCGCGGGTCTCGGCCGGCAGCCACTCCAGGATCGCGGAGGCGGCCGGCAGGGCCGTCTCGTCCGCCCAGATCAGTACGGAGTCGGCGTCGTCGGGGAGCTGGAAGCGGACCCCGGTGTTCTGCGCGACGGCCGGGCCGAGCACGACCACCCGGTCGCCGGGCTTCGCCTGCTGGGCCCAGCGGCAGGCGGGGCCGCCGTCCTCGTGGACGGCGAAGTCGATGTCGACCTCGGGCGCCGGG
Source organism: Streptomyces sp. NPDC048604 (assembly GCF_043199435.1). Lineage (NCBI taxonomy): Bacteria > Bacillati > Actinomycetota > Actinomycetes > Kitasatosporales > Streptomycetaceae > Streptomyces > Streptomyces sp. NPDC048604. The sequence continues at coordinate 116,445 of NZ_JBICVX010000010.1, read as the reverse complement.
GCGGTGCGCTGCTCGCGGACGGTGTACGAGCGCATCACGGCGCGCACGTCGTCGGGCATCGCGCGCCAGGCGCCCAGGATCGCGTACATGTCCGGGTCGTCGAGCGGCGGCAGCACGGGGGCGTCCTGGCCGGGGTGCGGCAGGAACAGGGAGAGCGACTGGTCGCGTCCCCCGGAGGCGAAGTTCTTCAGGTCGTCTCCGGTGAAGGTGACCCGGACCAGGGACGGGCCGAGCCGCCTCGTCCGGTCGACCTGGAGGGAGAAGAACTGGAACGGGGCGGTCTCGGCTGTCGTCATGGGGGTCAGGCCACCTTCTTCGCGTTCTCGAGCGCCTTGGCCAGGTCCTCCAGGAGCGGGGCGCACTTGGCGTACGAGTAGACGGGCTCGGTCACCCGCGGGATGACCTGGCCGGCCTTGACGGCGGGCAGCGCGGCCCAGGTCGGCTTGGCCTTCAGGGCCTCCGGCTGCAGGGCCGAGGTGCGGTTGTCGAGCATGATGATGTCGGCCGCGTACTTGTCGACGTTCTCCCAGCTCAGGCCCTCGAACCAGCCGGCCGGGTCGAGCTTGGTCGGGACGACCAGGTTCACGCCCAGCTCCTTGAAGTAGAGCGTGTCGGTCGGGCGGACCGGGGTGGAGACGTAGAAGAGGTCGGGGGAGCCGGAGCCGATGAGGACCTTGATGTCCTTCTTGCCCTTGGCGGCCTTGCGGACGCGCTCGGCGGCGGCCTCGAAGCGGGCCTTGTCGTCCAGGATCTGCTTGGTCTTCACGTCCGCGCCGAGCGAGGCGGCGAGGTCGGCGTGACGCTGCAGCACCTCCGGCATGGACTTGTCGGCGGCCCACAGCGCGACGGACGGGGCGATCTTGAGGATCTTGTCCTTCTGCTCGGCCGGGACGTACCAGAGGTCGTTCTTCTCCCACATGTCGGTGATGAGGACCTCGGGCTCGAGCTTGAGGTACTCCTCGATCTTGAACTCGCCCCAGACGTTGCCGATGACCTTGACCTTGGTGATGTCGAGGTCGCCGGCCTGGACGTCCGGCTTCTTCTCCTTGGTCTTCGGGTCCTCGACGTACGTCGGGCCGAAGACGCCCTTGACCTCGATGCCGAAGTCCTTGAGGGCGGCGGCGGTGCCGGTGAAGGCGACGATGTTCTTCGGGACGGACTTGGTCTTCACGACCTGGCCGCGGTCGTCCTTGAACTCCCAGGAGCCGGACTTCTCCGACGTCTTGGCGGTGTCCTTCTTCTCGGTGCCGCAGGCCGCGAGCGCGGCGCCCAGCCCGAGTGCGCCGCCTGCGGCGAGCAGGCCGCGACGGGTGAGGTGGGTGGCTCGGGCGTTGCTGGGCATGGCGGATCCGCTCTCGTGCGTGCCGGGGGCCGGCCTGGTCGAAGTCGAGGGTAGGTTAGCCTAACCTCAGTGCGACTTGTCCAGGGGGTCGGGGATCCGGAGCGGAACGGTGGGGCGGAGCACCGCGCAGCACGGGGGTGAAGAAGCGCGGTGCTCCGCCCCATCTGGTGAGGGCGTGCAGGCCGTGGCGCGCCCACGTTCTCAGCGTGACGCACGGGGCTCGAGTGCTGCTGACGGTTCGTCGGAGCCTCGCTCCAGCCGCCTTCGAGGACGCTTCTCTAGCTTCGCTGCACCGAAACGGCGAAGGGAGACCCTCGTGGGACGTTCCAGGAAGTGGCTGCGCCGGCTCTGGCGCGACGCGGAGGTGGGGCTGGCCGCGCTGGGGCAGGGCTTCGGGCTCTACACCGTCCCGGAGTGCTACGGCTACGCCGCCGTGCCCGCCGCCGCCGAGCCGCTCCCGGAGAGGATGACGCCGCAGGAGGCCGTGCTCTGGGCCCAGTTGGCGGACGTGTGGCTCGACGCGGAGCCGGAACTTAAGGCGATGCGATCACGACCGCCGAGGCCACGTCCGCGTCATGAGTGAGCGACAGATGCCATGATCCGATGCCGAGTTGGGCGGCCACCACGGCGACACTGCCCCGTACGTGCAGGGCGGGGCGGCCGCCCGGCCCGGTGCGCACCTCGACGTCGTGCCAGCGCAGCCCGCCCGGCGCGCCCAGGCACTTCGCGACGGCCTCCTTGGCGGCGAACCGCGCCGCCAGGGAGGCCGTCGCGCGTCGCGCGCCGGACGGCCCGACGAGCTCCGCGGGGGTGAACAGCCGGTCGGCGAGACCGGGGTTGCGCTCCAGGGCGATCCCGAACCGGGTGATCGCCGCCACGTCGATCCCGACCCCGGCGATGGGCGGGGCCCCGGCGGGCGCCGGGGCGGTGGCGGCCGGCGACCCCAGCACCCGCCCCAGCCGCCGCCCGAGCCCCGCCAGCATCCCGCCGCTCCGTATCCCGCTCCGTCTGCTCTCGTCGCTCCGCATGGCCCGCAGGCTGACATCCCCGACTCGACGACGACTCGAAGGGACGTGCGGGGCGGGCGGGGCGGGCCTCACGTCCGGGACGGGGCCGATTCCGCGCCGCCGTCCCCGGACCTCGCGCCCGCTTCACCTGGTTTGCCCGGGCCGGCGCCCGGGCCTCTGGGTTCCAGTTTTTCGTTCTTCAGCATCAGGGACAGGATCAGGCCGATGACGAGGACCGGGACGGCCGAGAGGAAGACCGTGCCGAGGGCGTTGCCGTAGGCCTCGGCCACCTGGGAGACCGTCTGTGCCGGGAGGCCGGAGGTCTTCGACGGGTCCCATGTGCCGGCGGTCACCGATCGCGCCGTGTCGGCCGGGAGGAGGCGGGTCGCCTCGGTGGCCAGGCGGGCGTTGAGGAGGGAGCCGAAGACCGTGGCGCCGAAGGCGGTGCCGAGGTTGCGGGCCAGGCCGACGGTGGAGGTGCTGACGCCCATGTGCTCGCGCGGCGCGGTGCTCTGCGCGACCAGGGTGGTGACCTGCGAGGAGAGGCCCACGCCCACGCCCATGACGGCCAGGAGCAGGGCCACCGTCGCCGCGTCCATGGTCGCCGGGTCCAGCGACATCAGCAGCGCCGCGACCGCGGCCAGCGCCGTGCTCGCCACCGGGAACCACTTGTAGCGGCCGGTCCTGCCGATGATCTGGCCCGCCACCACCGTCGCCACGGCCATGCCGATCATCGCCGGCAGGAACAGCAGGCCCGTCTGCGAGGCGCTGGCCCCGGTCACCGTCTGCAGGAACAGCGGCACGAAGTTGACGCAGCCGAAGAAGGCGAAGCTCACCGCGAAGGCGACCGTCACGCAGATGGTGAACGTGCGGTTGCCGAAGAGCGCGAGGGGGACGATCGGTTCCGGGGCCTTACGCTCGCGCAGGACCCAGGCGATGGCCAGCACCACCGCCGCCGCGCCCAGGCCCAGGACCAGCGGGTCGCTCCAGCCCTCGCGTCCGGCGAAGTCCGTCGCGAGGACGAGGGCTGCGATGAGCAGGGTGAGCAGCGCCGTGCCCGGGTAGTCGACGCGCGGCCGGGCCGCCGCGCGCGGGCCGGCGGGCAGCAGCAACCGGATGCCGGCGAGGGCGAGCAGGCCGAGCGGGATGTTCACGTAGAAGATCCAGCGCCAGCCGAACTGGTCGGTGAGCACACCGCCGGCCAGCGGCCCCGCCAGGTTGGCCAGCACCATGACGCCTGCGAAGAAGCCCTGGTACTTGGCGCGCTGCCGCGGCGCCATCAGGTCGCCGAGCACCGCGAACGCGCTGACCTGGAGCCCGCCGCCGCCGAGTCCCTGCAGGGCGCGGTAGGCGATCAGCTCGCCCATGGAGTCGGCGGCGCCGCAGGCCGCGGAACCCACCAGGAAGATGACGACCGCGGACATGTACACCGTCCGGCGGCCGAACAGATCGCCGAGTTTGCCGTAGATCGGCATGGCCACGCTGAAGGTGAGCATGTACGCGGTGAAGGTCCAGCTGTACAGCTCGAGGGCGCCCAGCTCGGCGGTCAGACGGGGGCCCGCGGTCGCGACGATCGACTGGTCGAGCATCGACATCGCGCTGGTCAGCAGCAGCGCGGCGAGGAGCAGGGGGAACCGTGGCGGCAGGGGGCGCTCGGGTGCGGCTCCGGGGGCCCGTCCCTGGGGGCGGCCCGGGCTGGGTCCGGTCATCGTCGTTCCTCCATAGGTTAAGGCGCATGTAGGTTTGTTCATCAATTACATGCTTTCCTCATATGAATGCCCTGTGTAGCGTAACCTCGAAACCCGGCTCCATCCGTGAGGTTTCGCAGGCTTCCTGGTGAGCGGCTTCTTCTCGGCTCTTGTCGAGTGCAGCTCAAGCGGAAGTCAAGTGATCCACCTCACGCTCACGAAGTGCATCAGGCCGTAGGAGATGCAAGCCACGGGAGGGGCAGTGCTGCAGATCGGGTTACTGGGAACCCTGCAAGTCGTGCACGACGGCGTGAATGTCACGCCCTCCGCTCCAAAGGTCCGACAAGTCCTCGCCCTGCTGGCGCTCCGCGCCAACAGCACCGTTCCACTGCACCAGCTCGTGGAGGAGCTCTGGGAGGAAAGACCACCGTCCAGCGCGGCCACGACGCTCCAGACGTACATCTACCAACTGCGCAAGCTGCCCGGCCTCAGCCTGGAGACGACCCCCGGCGGCTACCGGCTGTCGGTGCCCCAGGGGTCCCTGGACAGCAGGCGCTTCACCGAGCTCGCCGACCTCGGGCGCAAGGCCATGGAGGAGGGCGGGGTCACCGAGGCCGCCGACCTGCTCCACCGGGCCCTCGCCGTCTGGCGGGGGCCCGCTCTCAGTGACCTCACCCCCGGCCCCGTCGTGGGGATCGACGCACTGCGGCTCGCGGAGCAGCGGTACGAGGTCCTGGAGGAGCGCATCGACGCCGACCTCCTGCTCGGCCGGCACCACCGGCTGATCAGCGAGCTGACCGCGCTCGCGGCGGACAACCCCACCCGGGAGGGGCTGCACGCCAAGCTCATGCTCTCCCTCTACCGCGCGGGCCGGCGGCCGGACGCCCTGGAGGTCTTCCAGAAGATCCGCCGGGTGCTGATCCGGGAGCTGGGCCTGGAGCCCTGCTCGGATCTGCAGTGGCTGCACCAGCAGGTGCTCGCCGGGGACCGGGGGCTCGACCTGCCCGCCGGCCGGCCGATGGTGCACGCCGCGCCGGAGAGCCGCCCCCCGGTGAAGCTCCCGGCCGACGCGCCGCTGATCGGCCGTGACACCGAACTCGCCCGCGTCGGGCGGATGCTGCGGGAGCCCGCCGTCCAGGGCCCCAAGTGCGTCTGCGTCGCCGGCGCGCCCGGTGTCGGCGCCACGTCGTTCACGGTCGCCCTCGCCCACCGGCTCGGCGACGCCTTCCCGGACGGCCGGCTGTACGTCTCGTTCGGCGACCCGGCCGCTCCGCGTCCCGTCGGGGACGTCCTCGGCGAACTGCTCGAAGCCGTCGGGCACGCCCGCTCCGCGCTGCCCGACGGCCGGGCCGATCGGGCCGCGCTGCTGCGCGCCTGGACCGCGGGCCGCCGGGTGCTGATCGTCGCCGACCACGTGGCCGCGGCCCACCAGGTCACCGACCTGCTTCCGGAGGACACCGGCTCCGCCGTCCTCGTCGCCGGCTACCGGCGGTTGTGCGGCGGGCAGTTCGGCGCGCCGGTGGACCTGCTGCCGTTCGGGCCGGAGCAGTCCCTGGAGCTGTTCCTCGCCGCGCTCGGCCGGGAGCGGCTGCTCGGTGAGGGCTCCTCGCGCACCATGCTGGACCTGTTCGGCGGGCTGCCGGGCCCGATGGCGGAGGCCGTGGGCCTGCTGGAGCTGAGACCGCACTGGTCGGTGCGGCAGCTCGTCGACTGGATGAGCCGCGACCGGCCGACCGCCCTCACCGGCCAGCGCCCGCACCCGTTCCACCATGTGCGCCGCCGCTGCGGCGGGCTCGACCCGCGGGTCGGCGACGCCCTGGTCAAACTGGCCTGGGAGGCGGACGACGTCCTGACGGTGGAGCAGACGGCCCGGATCCTGGGCCGGAACGCGGACCTGGCCGAGGAACTCCTGGAGGAACTGGTCGAGTTCTTCCTCCTGGAGGTGGACCTGGTCCGCGACGGCTCCTCCGAGCGGTTCTTCCAGTACCGGATGCCGCCGCTGCTCCGCATGGCCCTGCGCACGGTTCCGGTGGGCGCGCTGGCCTGAGCCGTACCCGCGTGGTGGGGGCGTCCCGGCCGGGGCGCCCCCACCACGCGTACCGCTCACAGGTCCACGCTGCCCCCGTGCTCCACCAGCCAGGTGTTGACCTGCAGCGCCATCTCGATGTTCATGCGGTGCAGCCAGTCCTGCGCGTTCGCCTCGCCCTCCGGGCCGGTGACCGCGCGGGCCTTGTCCAGGTCGAGCAGCGGCCGCACCGGGGAGGCCGGGTCGGCCAGCACCTCGGCGAACTCCGCGTGCAGCGCCTTGGTGTACGTGGCGTCCTGGCTCACCGGGAACGGCGCCTTCGGCCGCTCCAGGACCTGCTCGGGCAGCAGGTCCGCCACCGCGGCCCGCAGCAGGCTCTTCTCCCGGCCGTCGAAGGTCTTCAGCTCCCACGGGATGTCGTAGGCGTACTGCACCAGCCGGTGCTCGCAGAACGGCACCCGGACCTCCAGGCCGGAGATCATGCTGAGCCGGTCGTTGCGCTCCAGGAGCCGGGGCAGCCAGTGCGTCAGGTGCAGATGGCAGATCTCGCGGGCGCGGCGGGCCTCGGGGGACTCGCCGGGCAGCCGGGGGATGTCCGCCATGGCCTGGGAGTAGCGCTCCGCGTAGTACGCGGGCATGTCCAGGCGTGCGGCGAAGGCGGGCGAGAGCAGCCCCTGGCCCAGGCCGTCGCGGGTGCCCGGGTGCCACTGCTCGAAGGCCACCCACGGGAACTGCGCCTCGTCGGCGAGGTCCGGGATGTGCACCCAGCTGTAGCCGCCGAAGATCTCGTCGGCGCTCTCGCCGGTCAGCGCCACCTTGGAGTGCCGGCTCACCCCGGCGAACGCCCGGTACGTGGAGGTGTCCATGTCGCCGAACGGGGCGGGCACGTCCTGCGCGCGCAGCACGCCGCGGCGCGCCGCCGGGTCGATGAGGTCGGCGGTGGTGAGCTCGATCTCCAGGTGGTCCGCGCCGATGTGCTCGGCGACCGCCCGCGCGTACGGCGCGTCGGGGGCGCTGCGCACCAGGTCGGCCTTGAAGTCGTCGCTGTAGCCGCTGTACGTGACGGTGGTGGTGCGGATCCGGTCGCCGCCGGAGGCCCGGCGGGCGCGGGCGGCCAGCGCGGCGACGGCGCTGGAGTCCAGGCCGCCGGAGAGCAGCACGCTCAGCGGCACGTCGGAGACCAGCTCGCGGGCGACGCTGGCCTCGAGCAGCTCGCGCACGGTGCGGATGGTGTCGTCGAGGGAGTCCTCGTGCGGCCGGGCCTCAAGCCGGAAGTACCGGCGCAGGGACACCCGTCCGTCCGGGCCGTACGTCAGGGTGTGGCCGGGCGGCAGGTCGCGGACGTCGCGGTACACGCTCTCGCCCGGCGCCCGGGCCATCGAGAACAGCACCCGCAGCCCGTCGAGGTCCACGGCCGGCGTCACCGCCGGGTGGGCCAGCAGCGTCTTGGGCTCGGAGCCGAACACCAGACCGTGGGCGGTGGGCGCGTAGTACAGGGGCTTGATGCCGAAGCGGTCGCGGGCGAGGAACAGGCTGCGCCGGCGCGGATCCCACACCGCGAGCGCGAACATGCCCTCAAGGCGCTCCACGCACCGCTCGCCCCACTCCAGGTACGCGTGGAGCACGACCTCGGTGTCGCTGCGGGTGCGGAACCGGTGGCCGAGACCGGCCAGTTCCGCCCGCAGCTGCGGGAAGTTGTAGACCTCGCCGTTGTACGTGAGGACCGCGGCGGACTCCGCGTCCTCCGGGGCCCCCGCGGGCGCGGCGGCCATGGGCTGCGCGCCGCCGGCCACGTCGATGACGGCGAGCCGGGTGTGGATCAGCGTCACGTACGGGTCCGTCCACACGCCCCGCCCGTCCGGCCCCCGGCAGGCCATGGTCCCCGCCATGCCCTCCGCGAGCCCGGGGTCCTCCGTGACCGGCCCGCCCTCGCGGCGGACCCAGCCTGCGATGCCGCACATGCGGTTCTCCTTCCGTGGCTGTCGGTTGCCCTGGCCGCAAAGATCCCGGGACGCGCTCGAAGCGGTGTGGAGCGGCACTCGACACGGAGACCTGACATTCGAGAGATCCTCTCGTTGACCCTCGGTCACCCCCGGGATAGGACTTGAAACAGCACATTCTGACCAACAGGCATATTCATGCATCGGATTGAACCCAGGGGGGAATCAGATGCTGCTCGAACAGGTTTATGACGGCGCGCCGACCATTCAGTCGGGGCGGCACCGGACGACCGTGAACGAATTCACCGACCAGTCGCCCGCGCTGCGCCCCACCGTTCTCCAGGAGGCGGCCGAACGACTGGTGGCGATCGGGAAGTTCGACTCCGACAAGATTCTCGTGGAGGAGGACAAGGGGGCGATCCTCGGCGGAGTGGTCAGCCTCGCGGCGAATCTCCCGCTGGCGGTGGCGCGCTGGTACACCTACGACCTCGGCGGCGGGTCCATCTCGGTGCCGATCGACAGCGAGTACTTCGCCGGAACGCTCTACGTCAACGGGATCGAGCCCGGCGACCGGGTGACCATCGTGGACGACACGATCAGCACCGGCGGCACGCTCATCGCGCTCATCGAGGCCGTGCAGGCCGCGGGCGCCACCGTCTCCGAGGTGCTCGTCGCCGTGGAGAAGCCGGAGAACGGCGGCTGCGAGAAGGTCGCCGACCGGTTCGGCATCGATGTCAGGACCTTGATCAGGGTCGCCGTGGACGGCGAGACCCACAAGGCGTACGTGGTGAGTTGACCGCCCGCCCCGTACCCGGACCGACCACCCGGACCTGACCACCCGTACCGAAGGAGTCCCTGAACGTGTCGACCGACAACGGCGGCCTCAAGCCCACCGAGCTGTACGAACTCACCCGCGTCGCGGAGCCGGGCGCGGCCCGGATCCTCGCCAAGTGCGAGTTCAAGAACCCGACCGGCAGCCACAAGGACCGCGTCTTCTCCTACATGATCGACGAGCTGGAGGCCGAGGGCGCGATCAAGCCGGGCATGACGCTCGTCGAATGCTCCACGGGCAACGGCGGGGCCGCGCTGTCCCGCGTCGGCGCAGAGCGCGGCTACCAGGTCGTCATCATCATGCCCCGGGGCATGACGGCGGAGCGCACGCGGCAGATCGAGGCCCTCGGCGGCACGATCCTGGAGACCGCGGGGGAGGGATTCCTCCTGGAGAGCGAGGACACGGCGCGGGCCTACGTCGAGAAGAATCCCGGCAGTTATTTCCTCGACCAGTCGACGAACGAGCTGAACTGGCGCTCCTGGCGGCTGTGCGGCGAGGAGATCGTCGCCTCGCTGAAGGAAAAGGGAATCACTCCCGACCATTTCATCTGTTCCATCGGCACCGGCGGCACTTTCACCGGAATCGCCGACGTCCTCAAGGACGCGTTCCCCGACGTGGTGACGACCGCCGTGGAAGTCGACCGGTCCGCCGCGCTCTATGCGAAGCGAAAAGGCCTGAAGTTCGAGCACCAGGCGCACAATCTCATGGGCCTCGGTCCCGGGAAGATGCCCGCGAACCTGCGTGAGGAACTCGTCGACGAGGTCGAGATCATCACCGGCGACGACGGCTGGGCCACCATGAAGCGGCTCATCTCCGAGGAGGACCTCTACGTCGGCCCCACCGCCGGCGGAAACGTGTTCGCCGCGCAGCGGCTGGCGCGCCGGCTCGGCCCGGACCAGGTCGTGGTGACCGTGCTGTTCGACTCGGCCTGGAAGTACTTCAGCATCTGGGACGGCAAGTACAGCGACTACGAGACGGGCTCCGCCGCCCCTACGGGACCCGCGGCATGACCGACGCGGCCGAGCGACTCGCCGCGGTCGCGGCGCGGCTGCGGGCCGCCTGCGCACGGGCGGGACGCGCTGAGGACGCCGTCGCGCTGCTCGCGGTGAGCAAGTTCCACGGCCCGGACGCCGTCCTGCCCGTACTGCGCGCGGGCCACCGCCGGTTCGCCGAGAACCGGGTGCAGGAGGCGCAGGCCAAGTGGCCGGCGCTGCGCGAACGGTTCCCCGACGTGGAACTGCACCTGATCGGCTCGCTGCAGAGCAACAAGGCGGCCGAGGCGGTGCGCGCCTTCGACGTGATCCAGAGCGTCGACCGGCCCAAGGTCGCCACCGCCCTCGCCAGGGCGATGGACCGCGAGGGCCGGCGGCCGCGCTGCTTCGTCCAGGTCAACACCGGCGCCGAGGGACAGAAGGGCGGCATCGCCGTCGACGAGCTGGCGGCCTTCGTCAAGGAGTGCCGGGAGACGCTGGGCCTGCCGATGGCCGGGCTCATGTGCATCCCGCCGGTCGCCGCCGATCCGGTACCGCATTTCCGCCTCCTGCGCTCGCTCGCCGCGGACACCGGGCTGCCCACGCTGAGCATGGGCATGAGTTCGGACTTCGAGGCGGCGGCCGCCGAAGGGTCCAGCATGGTCAGGATCGGGTCCGCGGTCTTCGGCCCCCGGCCGCCGGCCGCGCCCCCGGCCTGACCCCCGGCCGGCCCGCCGGCCACCGCACAGCAGAACTCCCGGAAGGGGACGCGTGGTACCGCTCTTCGCCTTCAGCCTCCTGTCGGCGCTCGTCGACGTGTTCGCGGGCGCCCGGCTCCAGCAGGTGGATCCGGGCGCCGTGGCCGCCGTCGCGTTCACTCTTACAGGTGGAGTGTTCTGCACCGCCGCCGTCGTCCGGCTGCGGTGGAAGCCGCTCGTCGCCGTGGCGCGCACCCACGCCCGGGACCTCCTCGTGGTCAACGTGACCACGGCGCTGTCCTGGCTCAGCCTGCTGTACGCGCTGAAGCTGATGGAGCCCGCGGTCGCCAACGTCGTCTCGATCGCCATCGGCCCCGCCTTCACCGTCGTCATGCAGATGCTGTGGTGGCGCAGGGACAAGGTGCTGCCCGGCGAGTTCGTCTCCGCCGTCGGCATCCTCGCCACCCTGATCCTGCTGGTCTGGGCGTCCCTGACGGGCGAGAGCGGCGTCGGCGCACGCGATCTGACGGCGATGTCCCTCGGCGTCGTCGCCGCGGTGGTGTCCGGAGCCGCGACCTCGGGGAACGTGGTGTTCTCCGCCCGGCTCGGCGCGGCCGGGGTCGACGTGCCGACCGTCATGGGCCTGCGCTTCGGCCTGGTCGCGGTCGGCGGCTGGGTCATGGCCGGGTTCGCCGGCTTCGACGCGTTGGGCGAGGCCGTCGTGCCCGGTGTGGTGGTCGCCGTCATCGGGGTGTCGGTGCCCGCCTATCTCGTACAGATCGGGGTGCGCCGGGTGCCGCCGATGACGGCGTCCATGGTGATCTCGCTGGCGCCGGTCCTGACGCTGCTGCTGCAGTTCTTCGACACCCGGCTGGAGTTCTCGACGGTCTCGGCCGTCGGCATCGGCGTCATCACCCTGTTCATCGGCGTGGGCCTCCTCGCGCGGCGCTCCGCGCAGCGGTCGGCGCCTCCTCCCACGGCAGAGAACGAGGACTTCGTCCATGCAGTGCGTGATCATTGACGCGTATTCGACGGGCAGGTACCTGCCGGACGCCCTGCGCCGGCACGGTGTGAGCTGCACCCATGTGCAGAGCTCCCCCGAGGTGCCCGACTTCTTCGCGAAGAGCTTCCCGGCCGAGGCCTTCCCCGCCTCCGAACGGCTCGTATACGACGAGACCGGCCTGGACGGCGCGAACCTCGACGCGCTCGTCACCGAACTGCGCGCCAGGAACCCGGCGTTCGTCGTCGCGGGCTCGGAGAACGGCGTCGACCTCGCCGACACCCTCACCGCCCGCCTCGGCCTGCCCGGCAACACCTTCGACGCCAGGCGGCCGCGGCGCGACAAGTACGAGATGGCGGCGGCCGTCCGCGCCCACGGCCTGCGCGCCCCCGACACGCTGCGCACCGAGGACTTCGACACGGCGCTGTCCTGGGCGAAGGCGTACGACCGCTGGCCGCTCGTCGTCAAACCCGCGGACAGCGCGGGCACGGACAACGTCTACTTCTGCGCGGACACCGTCGAACTGTGCACGGCCTTCGACCGCATCCTGCGCTCGCGCAATCTGATGGGCTTCGTCAACAGGACCGTCGTCCTGCAGGAGTACCTCGCCGGCACCGAGTACTTCGCGAACACCGTCAGCGTCGACGGCCGGCACCACGTCGCCGAGATCTGGCGCTACCACAAGCGCCCCGGCCGCAACGGCTCGGCCATCTACGACTACGAGGAGCCGCTGGCCCCGGACGACCCGGCCGCCCGCCGGATCCACCCCTATGTGCTCTCCGTCCTCGACGCGCTCGGGGTGCGCCAGGGCCCCGCGCACTCCGAGATCATGCTGACCGACCACGGCCCGACGCTCATCGAGAGCGGGGCGCGGCTCGCGGGCTCGATCGTCCCGGAGGTCGTCGACCGGGTCTTCGGCACCAACCACGTGGCGCTGACGGCCCGGGCCCTCGGCGACCCGGCCGGCTTCGCCGCCGAGGCGGGCCCCATGCCCGCGCTGCGGACCAATCTGCGGTACGTGTCGCTGATCTCTCCCGCGGCCGGCCGGCTGACCTCGCTGGACCGCTTCGACCGGGTCCGCGCGCTGGAGTCCTTCGCGGCGCTCAGCCTCGGCGTGGACGTGGGCGACCGCATCGCCCCGACCGTCGACTCGGCCACGTCCCCGGGCGTCTGCTACCTGGTGCACGACGACGCCGAGCAGATCAAGCGGGACTACGAGGCGCTGCGGGTCATGGAGACGGAGGACCTGTACGAGGTGGACTGACCGCGGCGGTGCCTGGTCAGTGACGACGCACGACCGCCCGCTCCCTCGCACGGGGGAGCGGGCGGTCGCGTGTCCGGGTCAGGCCGTCGCCGGGGCGCGGCGGAACGCCGGGACGAGGATGGCGCCGACGGTCAGGTGCAGCAGGACCAGGGTGGCCCGGTTGCCGGCCGTCAGGCCCGCGCCGAAGAGCGGGGCGAACAGGGAGAGCAGCAGGATCGCCACGGCCACGGCGGTCCAGATCGTCCTGGCGCGGCCGGCGGCGAACTTCTCCAGAAGGGCCAGCAGGCCCCAGCCGAGCAGGGAGACCACCGCCGAGCCGATCAGGACGGCGGGGAGGTAGAGCTCGCTGGTGGTGGTGGAGCCCGGGCCGTCCGGGATCCGCAGGTCGATGTCGAGCACGGTGGAGGCGAGCAGCCAGATCAGGCCGTCGACCACCACGGCGGCGACGACGGCGAGGGCGCGGGTGCGTGCGGGGGCGGTACCTGTGGGCGTTGCGGTCATGGCGGGCTCCTTCCGGGGCGGGTCCGGCGGACTCGACGGGGTCGAGCACCGGTCGTAAATGAATGCCTGATTTATATGTGTGACTTCCGCACATGATGTTCTCACGTCAAAGAATGTCTCGTCCAGTCACATGCAGGTAACCTGGAAGCCGTGAGCGCCCCGGACACGATCGAGAACGAGACCCGCCCCGACGACGGGGCCGCCGGCGTCGACCCCGGCGTGCTCGACGCCGTCGAGTCCGCGATGATCCGGATCCGCCGCCGGCAGTCCAGGCGCAGCCTGGCCCGGCCCGTTGTCATGGGCCTCACCGAGCCCGTCGACCTCAACACGCTGGCCGTCGTCGACGCCGTCGACGAGGGCGCCGGCGAGGACGGCCGGGACGTCACCGTCGGCTTCGTCGCCGACCGGCTCGCCATAGACCCCTCCCGGGCCAGCCGCATCGTCGCCGAAGCCGTCCGCTCCGGCTTCGTCCGCCGGGTCGCCTCCCAGGAGGACGGCCGGCGCAGCTGCCTGGAGCTCACCGACATCGGGCGCGAGGCCGTGGCCGCCGCCCATCGCACCCGGCAGGGCTTCTACTCCGTCGTGCTCGGCGACTGGGACGACCAGGAGCAGCGCGACTTCGCGCGGCTGCTCACCAAGTTCGTCCACTCCCTCGACGACGCCGGGCGCCGCTGACCCGCTTCCCACCGGACTTCGAGGCGGCTTCGAGCCGCCCCGGAGACGCTGATCGCGCCAACACCCCGCTACCGACGGCGCATCAGAGCCCCGCAACCGCGGGTGCGCGCGCCTGTCTTGAAGGAGGCGCGAAACGGTGAGTACCACCGACCGGACAGATCAGCGGCCCAAGACCCGACCCGCCCCCGCCGGGGCCAAAGCGTCCGCCCGCCCCCCGGTCCCGGCCGCCCTGCGCTGGGCCTACGCCATGGTGATCGTGGCCACGCTCGCCGCCATCGCCAGCAACGTCTTCGAGATCGCCCACCAGGTGGAGACCGGCGTCGCCGGCGCCGCCACCACCGGCGACCTCGTCCTGACCATCGCCTTCTGCGCACTCTTCGGCTTCTTCGCCGAGATGCTGCGGGCCGGCCGGCAGTGGGGCCGGGTGCTGCTGACCGTCTTCACCGCGCTCGGGCTGCTGTTCACCGGCCTCGGGCTCGCCGGGATCGGCGGCCGGCTCTTCGTCGGCCCGCTGCAGGCCGGCCTCGCCGTGCTCAGCTTCGTCGCCTCCGTCGTCGGCCTCGTCCTGCTGTTCGTGCCGTCCGCGAACGCCTGGATGGCCGAGGTCCGCGACGGCAGCCGGATGGTCGCCCCGCGGCTGCGCAAACTGATGCTCACCTGCCATGTGGCCATCTCCGTGGGCTGGCTCGGACTGATCACCGGCATGCTCGCGATGTCGATCGCCGGCGCCACCACCAGCGACGCCGAGCAGCAGGCCGCCATGTACCGGACCATGTCCATGCTCGACGAGATCTTCCTCGGCATGACCAGCATGTTCGCGCTGATCACCGGGATCGTGGTCGGCGCCGGCACCAAGTGGGGCCTCATGCAGCGCCGTTGGGTCATGGTCAAGTTCTTCACGACCATGGGCGTGATGCTGCTCGGCTTCTCCGTCATCCACCAGCTGATCCTCAAGGCCAACGAACTCGTCGACGCCGGCGCGCCGGTGCGCGGCGGCGAACTCGACACCGTCGGCTGGTCCATGGCCGCCGCCGCGGCCCTCGCCGTGCTCACCCTCGTGTTCATGACGGCCGTCTCCACGTACAAGCCCTGGGGACTCACCCGCCGCGGCCGCCGCGCCGCCCCCGCCGCCCGTACCGCGGCCCGCTGAACCGCCCGCCCGCCCGGGCTCCCCGCCACCCGAGCGCCCCGAAAGGACGACCGGCCACCATGACCACGACCACCCCTGCCATCCGGGACACCCAGGACCTGCGGCACAGCCGCCTCCTGGGCCTCGGCGTGTACCGCCCCGAACGGTCCGTGCCCAACACCGAGATCGCCGAGCGCACCGGACTCGACCCGGCCTGGATCGAGAGCCGCTCGGGCATCCGCTCCCGGCGCTACGCCTCCCCCGAGGAGACCCTGCCGACCATGGCCACCACGGCCGCCGAGAAGGCGCTCGCCGCGGCCGGGATCGGCGCCGACCGGATCAGCACCGTCATCGTCGCCACCATCACCTCCATGGAGCAGATGCCCGCCGTGTCCGTCGAGGTCGCCCACCGCCTCGGCGCCCGGCAGGCCGCCGCCTTCGACATATCGGCCGCCTGCGCCGGCTTCTGCCACGCCGTCGCCCTCGCGGGCGACCTGGTGCGGCTGCGCCGTTCCGAGTACGTGCTCGTCATCGGCGCCGAGCGGATGACCGACATCCTCGACCACGCCGACCGCGACACCGCGTTCCTCTTCGCCGACGGCGCGGGCGCCGTCGTCGTCGGCCCCTCCGAGGAGGCCGGCATCGGCCCGGTCGTCTGGCAGGCCGACGGCTCGCGCAACGCCGCCCTGAAGATGACCGCCCCCTGGCACGACGGCACGGGCGAGCGGCCCGAGGACCGGCCCGCCATCACCATGGCCGGCTGGAAGGTCTACCGCTGGGCCACCAACGAACTCGTCCCCGCCGCACAGCGGATGCTCGACGCGGCCGGCGTCGCCGTCGACCAGCTCGACGCGTTCATCCCGCACCAGGCCAACATACTCATCACCGACGTGGTCGTCGAACAGCTCGGCCTGACCGAACGGACCGCGGTCGCCCGCGACATCGTCACCAGCGGCAACAGCTCCGCCGCCTCCATCCCGCTGGCGATGGACGAACTCCTCGCCTCCGGCAAGGCCTCCAGCGGCGACCTCGCCCTGCTCATCGGCTTCGGCGCCGGCCTCGTCTACGCCGGCCAGGTCGTCCGCCTCCCCTGACCCCCGCCCCACGCACACGACGGGCGCCCGGAGCCTCAAGGCCCGGGCGCCCGCCGTCATCTCGCGTACGCACACGCAGCAGCGCACGTACACACAGAAGCGGGGGGGGGGGGGGGGCCCGCGGGCCGGGCCCGGGGAGGGGACCGGCCCCGCCAGCCCCCCCCGCCCCCCACACACAGCCACCCGCGCGGGGGGGCGGGGT
>NZ_JBICVX010000010.1:7094-100068 GCF_043199435.1 Streptomyces sp. NPDC048604 | reverse complement strand
CCCGCCCCCCCCCCCCCCCCCCCCCCCCCCCCCCCCCCCCCCCCACCCCCCCCCCCCCCCCCCCCCCCCCCCAACACCCCCCCCCCCCCCGGCGGCCCCCCCCCCCCCCCCCCCCCGGCGCTCTACGTCCACGGACCTCAGTACGCCGCCTGCACCTCGAACAGCGCGAACGGGCTGGGCCGCTCGGTGTCCTGGTACGGCCGCAGCGGGGACGTCGTCCCGCGGTGCGCCGAGCCCGCCTCCCACTCCTTGAAGGCGGCCATGCTCTCCCACTCGCTGAGCACCGCGTACGCGCCGTCGTCGGTCAGCTCGCGCAGCAGCTCGTTGCCCAGCAGACCCGGCGTGCCCGCCAGGTCCTCGCTGATCCGGTGGTACGCCTTCTCGACGGCCTCCACCTCGCCGGCCGCCGGCCGCAGGTGCAGCAGGATCCGCACCCGGCCCGGGGCGCCGCTCATCCGGCGACCTCGACCAGCCGCATCATCGCCAGCGAGCCGCCCGTGCGGTACGGGTGCAGCTTCTCGCGGTGGGCGACGTGCTCCGGGCTGCGCTCGAAGGCCAGGAAGGACTCCATGTCCGTCCAGTCGCTCGCCACGAAGTACACCGACTCCTCGCCCGGCTTCGCGCTGCGCGCCAGGGTGTGCCCGAGGTTCGCCGGCTGCGCCGTGACCTCCTTGCTGCCCTCCGTCCACACCCGCTCGAAGTCGGCCTCCCTGCCGGGGACGACCTGGACGGTCAGCAGGACGCGGAACGAGCCCGTCGTGGCGGCCACCTCAGACACCCCCGTCGACGTGCAGGGTCTCGCCGTTGACGTACGTGGACAGGTCGCTGGCCAGGAACAGCACCGCGCCGGCGATCTCCTCCGGGCGGCCGAACCGGCCCAGCGCCATCATCCGCAGGTAGCGCTCGTTGTACGCGGCGCGCTGCTCGTCGGTCAGCTCGTCCGGCTCCGAGGTGTCGATGACGCCCGGGGCCACCACGTTGAAGCGGATGCCCTTGCCGCCCAGCTCCTTGCACAGCGAGCGGGTCAGGCCCACCAGACCGGCCTTGGAGGCGGTGTAGTGGCCGCGCAGTGGAATGCCCGCCATCGCGCCGCGGGAGCCGATGTTGATGACCGAGGAGCCCTCGCGGAGCATCGGCAGCGCCTTGCTGATCACCATGAACGGGCCGGTGAGGTTGGTGGTGACGACCCGCTCCCACTCCTCGAACGGCAGCTGGGCGAACGGGATCTGGCTGATCACACCGGCGTTGTTGACCAGCACGTCCAGCGTCTCGAAGCGGTCCCGGCAGGCCTGGAGCACCGTCTCCACGCCCTCCGCCGTGCCCACGTCCGCGCGGACCAGGGCGTGGTCGCCGCCGATCTCCTTCAGCTCGCGGGCCAGGCTGTCCACGGCCTCGCCCTCCTGCCGGTAGCAGGTCACCACCGTGGCGCCGGCCTTCGCCAGGGCCAGCACAGTGGCCCGGCCGATACCCCGGCTGCCACCGGTGACCAGCGCGTTCTTGCCCACCAGTCGAAGTTCCATCTCGTCTTCCTCCGTACGGGATCGGGTGATCAGCGGGTACTCAGCGGGCCGCCGGCACGGGGCGGCACTCCAGGACCGCCCAGCGGCCGGCGGCCGGTTCGTTCACGAGCTCGAAGCCCGCGGTCGCGAGCAGCGCGCGCCACTGCTGCTCGGAGCGCTCGCGTCCGCCGAAGCGGACCAGCATGTCCAGGTCCAGGAGCTTGCCCCGGTCCCACTCGTTGGCCGGGCCCACCAGGAACTCGCAGATCAGCAGGCGGCCTTCGGGGTTGCCGGCGAGGGCCTCGCGGATCCGGCCGAGGATCGCGGCCGCCTTCTCGTCGTCCCAGTCGTGCAGCACGGCCTTCAGCACGTACGCGTCGGCGCCCTTCGGCAGCTCCTCGAAGAAGTCGCCCGGGACCACGTCCACCCGGTCCGCGACGCCCGCCTCGCCGAAGATCTTGTCGGCCTCCGCCACCACCGACGGGCGGTCCACCAGCGTGCCCCGCACCTCCGGGTGCCGGGCGAGCAGCTCGGCCAGGAACAGGCCGCGGCCGCCGCCGACGTCGGTGATCCGGCCGTACCGCCCGAACTCGTAGCCGTCGAGCAGCATCCGCGCGGTCGCGTGGCTCATGCCGGTCATCGCCCGGTCGAACAGCGCGCCCGCCCGCGGGTCCTGCTCCAGGTGCTCGAAGAAGGTGTGCCCGTACGCGGCCTCGAAGGCCGGCTCCCCGGTCTTCACCGTGTGCATCAGCCGGCCGTACGAACGCCACAGCATCTCGTCGCCGTTGTAGAGCACCATGTCCCGCTGGCTGCCCGGGACACCCGAACGCAGGTGAGAACTCACCTCGTTGAGCGCGATCCGGCCGTCGGCCTCCTCGGTGAACACCCCGAACGCGGCGGCGACCCGCAGTACCCGGCCCAGCGAGTCCGCGTGTGCGTCGGTCCGCTCGGCCAGCTCGGCCACGGTCAGCGGGCCGTCGGCCAGCGCGTCGGCGACGCCCAGCTCGGCGACCACGTGCAGCACCCGGGATATCCGTTTGCCGTCGGTCAGCAGCAACAGCCGTACGTGGGGCGGCAGCGCGGCGGTCATCGCCGGGCCGACCACACCGGTCATGGTGTCCACACCTTCTCCTAGGCTCTGGGAAGTCAGATGAGTACGGCGGTCGCGCCGACGTTCGCCAGCAGCGCGGCGACGGCCAGCAGGCCCCGCACCCGGTTCCACCGGATCCAGCGCTCGCGCGGGTCGCGCCGGTCGAAGTCGGCCGGCAGCGCCTGCGGGTCGAGCGTCGAAAGCCAGCGGTTGATCGGCACGTTCTTCGTCAGCGACACCGTCATCGCGCAGGCGAGCAGCAGCGCGCCGAGCGCCGCGAGCACCCGCACCGCGGTCAGCGGCGCGGTCGCCACCAGGGCGAGGTCGCACAGCAGACAGCTCAGCAGCGAGATCGGCATGAACGGGTCGAAGCGGGTGACCAGCCCCTTGTGCACCGGGACGTACATCCCGGTCGGCAGCGTGTTGAACAGGGGCGCCGCGAGCACCGAGATCGCGAGACCGCCGGCCGCGAGACCACCGGCCAACAGCGCCGCGGGCATCAGTATCCGCATCGGGTCCACCACGCATCACCCTTCCGAAGCTGCCGCCCCGCCGCGCCGTGCGGCGGGACCACTGCGACGACTCTCGGATCCGCAGGTCGAAACGGACTCGAAGACGGCTCGATCGCGCCCCACCAGGCCAAAAACGCCCGCCGTCGAGCACCCCTCCACAGCGAATCGAGCAGGTGGCAGCAGGGTGGCCGGGACATCAACCGTGGACCGGGAGTCGTGATGCTTGAGGAAGTGCTGAGCGGGGTCGTACTGATCGGGACGGGGACCGTCACGGGGATCTTCGTGGCTGTCCTGGTCAGTGTGGGACCCGCCATGTCGGCCATGGGACGCGCCGAGTACCTCCGGGCCCACGCCCTGCTGGGCAAGGGCTACCACCCGCTGATGCCGATCCTGGTCAACCTCGTGACCATCAGCGGGTTCGTGCTCGGCTGGCTCGCGCCCTCGCCGGGCGACGTGCTGTTTCCCGTGGCCGCCGTGCTGCTCATCGGCGTGCAGGCCGTCTCGCACCTCGGCAACGTGCCGATCAACCGCTCCCTGAGCGCACTCTCCGAGAACGGCCCCTGGAAGGACCCGCGGCCGCTCTGGCGCGCCTGGCACCGGCTGCGTACGGCCCTCGCCGCGCTCGCCCTGACGGCCGTCACCTTCGCGGTGCTCGCCACCCCCTGAACCGCATGCTCCTAGGAGGAGGAACCGCCATGCCACTCGACGCCATCACCTATCGCGTCCGGCCCGGATGCGAGGACGACCTGATGGAGGTGTTCTCGCCGCACAACTTCACCCGGGTCGACTCGCCCGTCATCAAGGACGACGCGGGCGCCACCGTCGGAATGCTGCTCGGTACCGGCCTGTTCGTGCAGGGCGACACGGTGATCCGGGTCATCCACCACGACGGGGTCAGCGCGGCCCGCGTCGCCCGGCACATGTCGGTGCAGAACGGGGTCCACGAGGCCGAGCGGGCGATCCTGCCGTTCCTCGTCGAACCCCGCGACACCGAGACCCCCGAGGGCTTCCGGCAGCACTTCCACCGCAGCCTGATGACCGCCCTCGAACAGCACAGCCCCGACGAGCGGCCCGCGGCCGGCACCGTCGCGCTGCGCCACCAGCTCCGCAAGGGCGCGGGCGCCGCGCTGGCCCTGGAGCGCGGCACGGTCAACCGCAAGGCCTCGCTGCTGCTGTCCGCGGACCATCCGACGATCGTCCGCACGGCGCTGTTCCTGCACGAGGACACCCTCGTCCGGGTCGTCCAGTACGACGGCCACCCGTACGACGTCGTCGGCTACCTGACCGACCGGTGCTTCGGACAGGACGCCGACGCCTGGCTGGAGCCGTACCTGGAGCACCCCGCGCGCCCGGACCACCCGGACGCGTACCTGGCCCTGGTGCACGAGCAGGCGATGATCTCCGTCGCCCACATGTCCGTCCTGGGCGTGGACTACTGACCGCACGCCGCCCGCCGTACGCACGAAACCGCCGCCGGGCCCGGGCCCGGCGGCGGTTCCGTGTCGCGTCGCGGCGTGTCACACCTCGGGGTGGTCGAACCACTCGCCGAGCTTGGTGCCCATCAGCGGGCTGCCGCGCAGCTTCAGCTTGCCGGTGAGGAACGCCTTCGCGCCGGGCAGCTTGCCCACGCCCATCGCCAGCATGTCGGGGAACTTGATCCCGATCGTGATGTCCGGGCTGTCGTGCTGCCCCTTGTCGGTGCTGCACGCGCCGGCCTCGACCGCGACGTAGTGGAGCTTCTGCCCCTCCGAGGAGGCGATGTCGAACTGGAAGACGCCCTTCTGGCCCTCCGCCTTCTTCGGGTTGAACTCCGAGACGAGGAGCTCGAAGATCAGCGTCAGCGCCGCGTCCAGACCGCCGTCGCGCTCGGCGACGGCCGCCTCCAGCTGCTTCGACGGCACCGTCTCGACGAGCTCGATCAGCTCCGTCACCTGTTCCTGCTGCACACTCATCGGTTCTCCTCCTGCAACTCGCGCTCTCGGGACATGTCGTGGAGCGGTTCGAGCAGCTGCATCTCGCCGCCCGCCCGCATCGGCCACAGCCGCTGCAGATACGCCTGCTGCTCCGGGCTCTGCTCGAACGCCCGGAACGTGGGCTCGTCGGTCCAGTCGGTCAGCACCGTGTAGCTGCCGGTCTCCCCGCTCAGCCGCAGCAGCTGCTGGCCGTGGTTGTCGGGGAAGGTGCGGACCGTACGGGAGTGGGAGAGCCACAGCTCCTCGAACTCCGCCTCGCGCCCGGGCAGGATCCGGATCCGGAGCAGGACCCGCAGTGCCGGCGCGGTCACGACCGCACCGCCGCCTGCTCCACCAGGCCCTTGATCCGGGCCATCTCCCGACGGGTGTTGGTGTTCAGCCGCTCGGCCATCTCCGGGTCGCCGAACGGCAGCCCCTCGCGGACGGCGAACTCCTGCCGCCAGCGCATCTCCACACCGGCGTCGGTCTGCTCGTACGACCAGTACAGGTCCATGAACTCGAACGGGCCCGTCTCGATCCGCCGGGCGCGCACCGTCCGCGTCGCCGGGTCCGGGGTGCGCTCGGAGACCCAGCTCCACACCTGGCCGTTCTCGTCCGGGTGCAGGGTGAGCCGGAAGCGCAGGGTCGCCCCGTCGCGCTCCAGGATCTCCGCCGCCGCGTACTCGGAGAACAGCTGCGGCCAGGAGGCGACGTCGTTCGTCATGTCCCACACCAGGTCCATCGGCGCGTCGATGACGATGCTGTTGTCGGTGGCCGCCATGTCAGGCCGCCGCGAGGCTGGTGTTGACGTAGTCGATGACGTCCTGCGGCGAGTTCATGTCCTCGATGGCCTCGTCGGGGATCTGCAGGCCGTACTCGCGCTGGATCTGGCTGGCTATCTCCAGGACCGCGAGGGAGTCGTAGCCGATGTCGGTGAAGTCGGCCGCGAGGTGCTCCTCGGACAGCTCCTCGGTCTCACCGGTGCACCGGCTCATGATCTCCTTGAGGTCGCCGAAGGTCATGGTGGTGCTGCTCATCTGTTCCTCCTGGGGACGTGGTGGGGCATGGGCGAGCGGTGTTCGATCGGTCGTGAGGGTGGGTCCGGTCCTCAGACGGAGCGGAGGACCAGTGCGGCGTTGAAGCCGCCGTAGCCGCGGCTGAGGACCAGCGCGGTGCGCAGCCGGGCCTCGCGGGGCCAGTCGGTCACGAGGTCGAGCCGGTGTGCCCGGTCCGGACGAATGTTCACCGACGGGGGGATGACCTGGTCGCGCAGCGCCAGCGCCGCCGCGGCCGCGTCGAGGGCGGCGCCCCCGGCGTACAGCCGGCCGGTCATCGTCTTCGGCACGGACACCGGCACCCCTGCCGGGCCGAAGACCGCGGTGATCGCCTCGGCCTCCTGCCGGTCGAGCTCCGGCACGCCGTGGCCGTCCGCGAAGACCACGTCGACGTCCCCGGGCGCACAGCCCGCCTCGGCGAGCGCCAGCTCGGCGGCCCGCCGCAGGCCCGGCTCCCGGCCCGAACCGGGACGCGGGTCGAAGGTGGCGGCGTAGCCGGCGAGCTCGGCGTACAGCCGCGGGGCCCCGCGGCGCTCCGCGTCCGCGCGGCTCTCCACGGTCAGGATCGCGCCGCCCTCGCCCGGCACGTATCCGCTCGCCGCGGGGTCGAAGGGCACGAACGCGCGGTCCGGCCGCTGCTCCTCGCTGAGCCGGCCGTTGGACAGCTGGCAGACCAGGCCGTACGGGGAGAGCGAGGCGTCGGTGCCGCCGGACACCACCAGCTTCGTGCCCTTGCCGAGCACCCGCCGGGACTGCGCCAGCGCGTCCAGACCGCCGGCCTGCTCCGAGCAGACCACGCTGCAGGGCCCGCGCATGCCGTGCCGGATGGACAGCTGGCCGGTGGTGGCCGCGTAGAACCAGGCGATGGCCATGTACGCGCCGACCGCCTGCGGACCCTCCGCGTACAGCTTCTGCAGCTCGCGCTGGCCGAACTCGACGCCGCCGGAGGAGTTCGCGGTGATGACCGCCATGTCCAGGTCGGCGAACGCCTCGGTGTCCACGGCCGCGTCGGCCAGGGCCTCGTTGGTGGCGGCGAACGCGTACTGCGTCATCGCGTCGGTCTCGCTGACCAGCCGCTGCGGCGCGTGGTCCGCCGGGTCGAAGCCGTCCGCCTCGCCCGCCACCCGCACCGGGTAGCGCTCGGGGTCGAAGCGGGTGATCCGGCCGAGCCCGGACTTGCCGTCCAGGGTCGCCTGCCACCAGGCCTCCCGGTCAAGCCCGTTGGGCGCGACGATGCCGATGCCGGTGATGACGGACGACATCATGCCGACCTCCTCGGGGACGTGAGCACCACCGCGCTCTGGAAGCCGCCGAAGCCGCTGCCGACGCTCAGGACCACGTCGAGCTCCGCCTCGCGCGCGGTGCCCGGCACATAGTCCAGGTCGCACTCGGGGTCCGGCTCCTCGTAGTTGGCGGTCGGCGGGATCGCGCCCCGGTCCATGGCCAGAGCGCTGGCCGCGATCTCGATCGAGCCGATCGAGCCGAGCGAGTGGCCCACCATCGACTTGATCGAGCTGACCGGGATGTCGTACGCGTGGTGACCGAGGCTCCGCTTGTACGCGGCCGTCTCGTGCCGGTCGTTCTGCTTGGTGCCGCTGCCGTGGGCGTTGGCGTAGTCGATCTCGTCCGGGTTGATCCGGGCCTCGTCGAGCGCGGCGGTGATCGCCTCGCCCATCTCCCGGCCGTCCGGCCGCAGTCCGGTCATGTGGTAGCCGTTGGCGCGGGCCGCGTAGCCGGCCACCTCGCAGTAGATCTTCGCGCCGCGGCGCAGCGCGTGCTCCCGCTCCTCGATCACGAACACCGCCGAGCCCTCGCCGAGCACCAGCCCGTTGCGCCGCCGGTCGAACGGCCGGCAGGCGTGCTCCGGGTCGTCGTTGCTGGTCGAGGAGGCCCGCAGGGTGTCGAAGCAGGACACCGTGATCGGGTAGATCGGCGCGTCTGTCGCGCCGGCCACCATCACGTCCGCCGAACCCTCGCGGATCAGGTCCACCGCGTACCCGACGGCGTCGATGCCCGCGCAGCAGCCGGAGCTGACCACGGTCGTCGGGCCCTCCGCGCCCGCCGCCCACGCCACCTCGGTGGCGAGCGAGCTGGACATCACGTACGAGTACAGATGCGGCTTCATGTACCCCTGGTCGACCAGCCACTGGCGGCCGTTGTCGCTGACCGTGCGGTACTCCTGCTCCATGGAGATCGCGTTGCCGACGCCGTTGCCGACGCTGACGCCGACCCGGTGCGGATTCTCCGCGTCCATGTCGATGCCGCTGTCCGCGAGCGCCTCCCGGGCGGCGACGATCGCGAACTGGCCGGCCCGGTCGGTGCGCCGGATCTCCTGGTACGACAGTCCGGCGGCCTCGGGGTCGAAGTCGCACTCCGCGCCGATACGGCTGCGGAACGGCGTCGGGTCGAACAGGGTGATCCGCCGCGTCGCCGTACGGCCCTTGACGATCATCTCCCAGAAGTTCTCCCGGCCCGGCTGACCGGGCGCGACCACGCCGATGCCGGTGATGACTGCTCTGCCGGTCATCCCGCGCCTCCGACCTCGGGCAGCGTGCCCTCGCCGGGCAGCGGCTCGCAGTCGACGTGGCCCAGCTCGGGGCGCGGCGCGAGGGGGCTGAGGAAGAAGGCCACGAACGCCTGCTCGTCGCCCGGGTTCTCGATGCGGTGCCGCACGCCGATCGGGACCATGAAGGACTCGCCGGGCTCCAGGATCAGCTCCTCGCCCTCGATCCGGAGCAGGATCCGGCCGCGGATCGTGTGGAAGAACTCCTCGGAGTGCGGGTGGTAGTGCTCGGAGACGAACTCCCCGGGCTCCAGCGTGCCGACGCCCATGAAGCCCGAGGTCGCGCCGCAGGTCTTGGGGCTGAGCAGGACACGCAGATCGCCGCCGCGCTTGCGGTTCGGCGGCACGTCGTCGATGGCGACCTTGATGAGGTCGGTGGTCTGCATTGGGTGCTCCACAGATGGGGGACGGATCCCGGACCGGCGAGCGGCCCGCGGGACGGGTGCGGCGGACGGTCAGGGGGTCCAGCTGTAGAAGGTCTCGGCCATCGAGTCCTTCGGCTCCCGCCAGTCGGGGGAGTAGGGCGTCATGAACTCCTGGAGCCGGGTGTTGATGTCCTCGTACAGCGGGTGGCTGCGGGCCTTGTACAGGTTGGGCGTGATCGACTCGTCCGCCTCCACCAGGTGGAAGTACAGGCCGTGGAAACGGAACAGGGTGCGCCGCTGGACCCCGATCATGTGCGGCAGGTCGGTGGCGTCGGACTCGGCGAACAGCGCGGCCACCTTGTCCGCGTCGTCGTGGTCCATGCGCGCGACGATGAGTGTGCGATGAGCCATGGGTACTCCTTGTGGGTGGCGCCCGGAGCGGTCGGGCTTCCGGCGGCCGGTGAGCGGTCCGGCCTGCCGGTTGTGATGATTCATCGGGCGGCTTGAGCCGGTGTCCAGGCCAACTCGACGTCAGATTCGAGCCGTTCCACGCCCTGGTGCGAGCTGTTCGGCGCCGGCCTGGGGGGACCTCTCCGCGTACTCCCGGGGCAGGAGTACGGCGGTCACGGCGGCGACGGCGGCGAAACCGGCCAGGTACGTCCACAGCGGCAGCACGCCCACGAGTCGCGACAACTGCCCGCCGACGCCCGCGCCGAGCGCCGCGCCCAGATAGAACAGGCCCATCATCCGGCCGCGATGGCCCTCCGGCGCGGTCTCCGCCGTGGTGCTCAGGCCCACCGGGCCGAACACCAGCTCGCCGCAGGCCACGAACAGGAACGCGCCGAGCAGCCACACCGCCGACACCGGACCGGCACCGCCCGCCGCGAACCAGGCCCCCGTCGCGAGCACCGCGAACCCGGCCGCCCCGAACCCCAGGCCCACCGAGAACTTCCGACCCGAACCGGACCGGCCGGCGACCCGCAGCCACACCCAGGCGAACGCCGGGGCGAGCAGCAGCAGGAACAGCGGATGCGCGGACTGGAACCAGCTCGCCGGAACGAGGAAACCGGCCACCTCCCGGTCGGTGTGCTCCCGCGCGAACAGGCTGAACACCGAGCCCAGCTGCCCGAACATCGCCCAGAACAGCACCGACGGCGCGAACACCCGCAGATAGCCCCGGACCCGCGCCCGCTCGGCCGTGCCGAGCTCGCCGCCGCGCAGCAGCCGCCGGAAGTACCAGACCGGCGCGATCAGCGCGCCGATCCCGCACAGCGCGAGCACCGGGTGCAGCGCCGCCCCGCCGGCGGCCAGCGCGCCCGCCGCGAGCAGCACCGCGACCGCCAGCGCCGCCCACGCGCCGCGCACCAGCCGCCGCAGCGACTCCGGCGGCAGCGGACGGCTCGGCCCGGTGCGGGCGCCGCGCAGCGTCGGCGCGCCGTGCAGGTACTGCAGCACGCCGAAGACCATGCCGACGGCGGCCGCGCCGAAGCCGAGGTGCCAGGCGACCCGCTCGCCGAGCGCACCGGTCACCAGCGGCCCGAGCAGGGCGCTGACCTGGACGCTCATGTAGAAGAGGGAGAACGCCGCCTGCCGCTGCGCGCTGGAGGCGCCCGGGTTCATCTGGTCGAACATCACCGGCAGGTTGGGCTTGAGCAGCCCCGTGCCGCAGGCCACCAGCATCAGCCCCAGATAGAACGCGGTGGTCGCCGGCACCGCCATGCAGGCATGCCCGGCCGCGATCACCAGCGCCCCCGACAGCATCGCCCGGTGGGTGCCGAGCACCCGGTCGCCGAGCCAGCCGCCGGGCATCGCGGCCAGGAACGACGCCGAGATGTACAGGCCGAACAGCGCGCCCGCCGTGCCGTCCGACAGACCGAGGCCGCCCTCGGCGCGCGGCGCGGTCGCGTACAGGAACAGCAGGGCCTGCATGCCGTAGAAGCTGAACCGCTCCCACATGTCCGTCATGAACAGGGTGCTGAACCAGCGCTCACGGAACAGCGTGTGGAGCGGACGGTCGGGTCTGTCGGCGCTGCTCACAGCGCGATGCCGCCGTCGATCTGCACGACCTGGCCGGTGATGTAGTCGGCCTGGTCGGACAGCAGGAACGCGACCAGTTCGGCGACGGACTCGGCGCTGCCGAACCGGCCCATGGCGACCTTCCCCAGCGCCGCCTCGCGGGCCTTGGGCGTCATCCCGTCGAGCATGTCGGTCTCGATGAACCCTGGCGCGACCGCGTTCACCCGCACCCCGTACGGGGCGACCTCCTTGGCCAGCGCGCGGGTCATGCCGTTCAGGCCGGCCTTGGCGGTGGCGTAGTTCGTCTGGCCCGGGTTGCCGTACACCCCGATCACCGACGACACGTTCACGATCGCGCCCGCCCGGCGGGTGAGCAGCCCGCGCACCACCGCGCGGGTCACGTGGAACGCGCCGTCCAGGCTGGTGCCGACCACGGACTGCCAGTCCTTCGCCGACATCAGCGCCATCGGCCGGTCCTTCAGCACGCCCGCCGAGTTGACCACCGCGTACGGCGAGCCCAGCTTCTCCTCCGCCCCCTCGACGAAGGCGCGGACCGCCTCCGGGTCGGTGACGTCGCACACCGCGTGGTGCACCGCCGCGCCCTCGCCGGCGATCAGGCGGGCCGTCTCCAGGGCCGCCTCGTCCGCCGCGCGGGAGCAGAACGCGATGTCGTAGCCGGCCCGCGCGAGCCGCACCGCGATCGCCCGGCCGATGCCCCGCGAGCCGCCCGTCACCAGCGCACAGCGCCTGTCGGTCATCTCGGCCATTTCCCGGTCTCCTTCGCTGCCGCCGCGGCCGGGCGGCTGCCGCGGCCGCGGCGAGCATCGGACAGTGGCCTCGAGGCAGACTCGAAGGGCGCACGTCACGCTGCCGCCATGGTGGAGAACCTCTTCGAGCAGAACCTGTTGTGGGCCGTACTGGCCGCGGTCTTCTGGTGCTTCGCGGCGCGCGGCGCCCGCTGCCTGGCGGCCCGGCGCACCGCGCGTGCGCTGCGCCGCCGGGCCAGGCTCGGCCTCGTCCTGCTGTCCGTGTCGCTGCTGGTGCTGGCCCTGCGCGTGGGCCTCGCCCTCGCCCTCGCCGGCGAGGCCGGCCGGCGGGCCGCCGACGACTTCGTCCTCTTCGCGGCCGTACCGCTGGTCCTGGCGGGCGCGGTCGTGGCGGTGTTCGCGGTACCGGCGTACGTGCGGCTGATGCGGCGGACGGCCGCGCCCGCCCACGACGGGCCGCCCGCCCACGACGGGCCCGTCCCCGCCGAGCTGCGGCGCGCCGCCGCCGACCCGCGGCTCGTCGTGCCCGTCCGGATCTGCTTCTGGACGAGCGTCGCCGCCGCCGCGCTCACCCTCCACCCGCCGGCCCCCTCGTACACCGGCCCGTTCCTGCTCGAACTCGCGCTGCTCGCGGTGGCCGCGGGCGCGCTGCTGCTGTTCCAGCAGCGCCGTCGCGCCGAACTCGCCGCGCCCGGGTGGACGCCGCCGTCCACGGCGCGGCGCATGGTGCGGCCGACCGCGCTGCTCACCTCCGTCGCCCTGCTGTCCACCGGCGGCTGCACGCTGATGTGGCAGGAGAGCCGGCTGCCGGCCAAGGTCGGCAACGCCCACCACCAGCACGCGTACGACACCGGGGGCGGCCGCGCCGCGGGCGCGGCCCCGGTCCGCGACCTCGCAGGCTTCACCGGCCCGCGCACCGGACAGCCCACCGCCCGCTTCACCCTCAACGCCACCAGCCGCACCATGAGCCTCGCCTCCGGCGAGAAGGTCCAGGCCCTCGCCTTCAACGGCTCGCTCCCCGGGCCCGAACTGCGCATGAAGCGCGGCGAGCTGGTCGAGGTCACGCTCGTCAACCAGAACGTCTCCGAGGGCGTCACCCTGCACTGGCACGGCGTCGACGTCCCCAACGCCGAGGACGGCGTCGCCGGCGTCACCCAGAACGCGGTCAAGCCCGGGCAGCGTCACGTGTACCGGTTCCGGCCGCCGCGCGCCGGCACCTTCTGGTACCACTCCCACCAGCAGTCCAGCAGCGTCGTCACCCGCGGCCTGTTCGGCGCGCTGGTCGTCGAGGAGCCCGGCCCCCGCCCCGAGGGCGTCGACCGGACCGTCGTCGCCCACGCCTGGCCGGTCGTCGGCGGCAAGGGCGAACAGGGCGGACCGCACCGCGGCGGAGGCGGCGCGCTCAGCGGGCAGAACGGGGCGGGCGGCCTGCTGCGCACCGCGCTCGGCGACGACACCCGGCGCCGCCAGGAGACGGTCGCAGCCGGCACGCCCGTACGGCTGCGCCTGGTCAACGCCGACAACTGCCCCCGCACGTACTCCCTGGCCGGGACCCCGTACCAGGTCGCCGCGATCGACGGCAACGAGGTGAACGCCCCCACCGACCTGAAGGACCGGCTGCTGCGGATCGCCGGCGGCGGCCGCGTCGACGTCACCTTCCGCCAGCCCGCCGGACCCGTGCACCTGACCGTCGTCGGCGACGCCAACGCCTCCGGCGCCTCCCACGGCTTCGAGGGCTGCGGCGAGGACGGCGCGTACGGCACCGGCCGCACCGAGACCGCCTCGCTGCTGCTCGCCCCGGGCGGCGCCGCGGCGAAGACGCCGCCGCAGGTCACCGGCCCGCTGTTCGACCCGCTGCACTACGGCAGCCGCACCCCGACCCCGTTCGGCGCAGGCACCCGCTACGACCGGGACTTCCACCTCGTCCTCGGCAACAGCGTCGGCTTCTTCGACGGCCGGCCCATGATGATGTGGACGATCAACAACGCGGTCTACCCCGACATCCCCGCACTGCTCGTGAAGGAGGGCGACACCGTGCGCACCTCCTTCGTCAACCGCAGCCTCGACGACCATCCCATGCACCTGCACGGCCACCGCATGCTCGTGCTCTCCCGCGACGGCGTGCCCGCCACCGGCAGCCCCTGGTGGACCGACACCCTGAACGTCGCGCCCGGCGAGCGGTACGAGGTCGCCTTCCGCGCCGACAACCCCGGACTGTGGATGGACCACTGCCACAACCTCGACCACGCCCGCGACGGCATGGTGCTGCACCTCGCCTACGACGGCGTGACCAGCCCCTACGAGGCCGGAAGGTCCAGCGGCAACCTGCCGGAGTGAGCGAGCAGCCGCTCACGGGCCTCGCGCACGCACCGCCTGTCCTCCCCGGGCCCCAGCGCCCGGGGAGGCAGCGTCGCCACCACCACGCTGCGGCCCGACCGCACCGCCTCGTGCCCGCGCGCGAGCACCGTCAGGCTTTGCGACGGGCCGGCCTCCACCAGGACCCGGTCCTCCGCCGCGAGGACCCGGTCCAGCGTCGGCCGGAACATGACCGGCGTGACCGGCTGCGCCGCCCAGAACCCCGGGTCCACCGCCTCGTCCGCCGTCAACAGCCCGCCCGTGTACGCCGAGTACAGCGGAGTGCGGGGCGGCGACAGCCGCAGCCTCCGCACCAGCGCCTGCGCCGGCGCGACCAGCGGGGCGAGCGCCGGGCTGTGGTACGGCGTCCGCGAGGCGAGCCGCCGGAACGTACGGCCGTCCGCGGCCAGCCGCCGCGCCACCGCCTCCAGCGGCCCGTCCGGCCCGGACAGCACCGTGTGCCGCGGCGCGTTCACCGCCGCCACCACCACACCCCCGCCCACGTACGAGGCCAGGTCCTGCGGCGCGGCCGCCACCGCCAGCATCCCGCCCGCCGGGGTGGACCGCTGCAGCCCCACCCGGTCCCACAGCAGCCGCACCGCGTCCTCCAGGGTGAACACCCCCGCAAGCACGGCGGCCGTGAACTCGCCCATGCTGTGCCCGAGATACGCGTCCGGGCGCACCCCCCAGCCCTCCACGAGCCGCGCCATCGCGTAGTTCACCGCGAACAGCAGCGGCGCGGAGCGGACGTCGGCCTCCATCGGCACCTCCGGCTCGGCCGCCAGCCAGTCCGCGCGGGCGGCCCGGCCCTCCGCCCCGAGCAGGCCCAGGACCTCGTCCACGGCCTCGGTGAACACCGGCTCGTGCCCGTAGAGCCCGGTCGCCATGCGCGGATGCTGCGCCCCGGTCCCCGGGAGCATCAGGACGACGGAACGGCGCTGAGGAAGAGTCATGCCACCAGCGTGGTCCGCACCGATCGAGCCGTTCTCCAGCGCCCCATGCAGAAGGGTTCGAGCCCGCCTTGAGCACCGCGGCGCATCCTGCACCGCATGAGCGTTGTCGAGGAAACGCCCCCGAGACCCGGGACCAGAACCGGCACTCCACCTCCCCAGGACGGCTGCCTGCGCGACCGGGCGGCGGAACTCGCCGCCCTGCGCGAGCGGGTGCGCAGCGGGCCCGGCGAGAGGGCCACCGAGGCGCAGCACGCCAAGGGGAAACTGACCGCACGCGAGCGGATCGCCCTGCTCTTCGACGAGGGCACGTTCTCGGAGATCGAGGAGCTGCGCCGGCACCGCGCCACCGGCTTCGGCCTGGAGGACCGCCGCCCGCACACCGACGGCGTGGTCACCGGCTGGGGCAAGGTGCACGGCCGCACCGTGTTCGCCTACGCCCACGACTTCCGGATCTTCGGCGGGGCGCTCGGCGAGGCCCACGCCGAGAAGATCCACAAGCTGATGGACCTGGCCGAGGCCGCCGGAGCGCCGATCGTCGGCCTCTGCGACGGCGCCGGCGCGAGGATCCAGGAGGGCGTCACCGCCCTGGCGGGCTACGGCGGAATCTTCACCCGCAACGTCCGCAACTCCGGTGTGATCCCCCAGATCAGCGTCATCCTGGGCCCCTGCGCCGGCGGCGCGGCCTACTCCCCGGCGCTGACCGACTTCGTCTTCATGGTGCGCGGCACGGCCCAGATGTTCATCACCGGGCCGGACGTGGTGCAGGCCGTCACCGGCGAGGTCATCACCCACGACGCGCTGGGCGGCGCCGACGCCCACGCCTCCGTCTCCGGCGTCGCGCACTTCGCCTGCGACGACGAGGAGTCCTGCCTGGAGGACGTGCGCCATCTGCTGTCGCTGCTGCCCGCGAACAACCGCGAACTGCCGCCGGCCGCGCCCTCGGAGGATCCGGCGGACCGCCGTACCGAGGCGCTGCTCGACCTGGTCCCGGCCGACCCGGGCCGCGCATACGACATGCGGGCCGTGATCGAGGAGATCGTCGACGACGGCGACTACCTGGAGATCCAGGAGAGCTGGGCGACCAACATCGTCTGCGCGCTGGCCCGGCTCGACGGGCAGGTGGTGGGCGTCGTGGCCAACCAGCCGTCCGCGTTCGCCGGCGTCCTGGACATCCACGCCTCGGAGAAGGCGGCCCGCTTCGTCCAGACCTGCGACTCGTTCAACATCCCGCTGGTCACCCTCGTCGACGTGCCCGGTTTCCTGCCCGGCGTCGACCAGGAGCACGGCGGCATCATCCGGCACGGCGCGAAACTGCTGTACGCGTACTGCAACGCCACCGTCCCGCGCGTGCAGCTGATCCTGCGCAAGGCGTACGGCGGCGCGTACATCGTCATGGACTCGCGCTCCATCGGCACCGACGTGTCGCTGGCCTGGCCCAGCAACGAGATCGCCGTGATGGGCGCGGAGGGCGCCGCGAACGTGGTGTTCCGGCGCGAGATCGCCGCCGCGGCCGACCCGGACGCGACCCGGGCCCGCCTGGTGAAGGAGTACCGCGCCGAGCTGATGCACCCGTACTACGCGGCCGAACGCGGCCTGGTGGACAGCGTCATCGACCCGGCGGAAACAAGGATCCGCCTGATCGACGCCCTGGCGATGCTCCGGGCCAAGCACGCCCCTCTGCCCAGCCGCAAACACGGAAACCAGCCGCAATGACGGAGATCAGGGTGCTCCGCGGCGCCCCGACGCCGGAGGAACTGGCCGCCTGCGTCCTGGTGCTCCAGGCCCTCGCAGCAGGCCGCGCGGCCGACCGCACGACCCCAGGCGGCCCCCCGACGGCCGTCTGGCCAAGAACAGCAGCCCCCCTGGCAACCCCGGCCCCGTCCTGGTGGGCATCGGGCCGAGCGGGGGCGTGGCGGGCGTAGGGGAGAGGGGCGGGGGCGGATGTGCGGCCACCCCCGCCGCCCCGCCAGGGGCGGGGGGCTGTGTCAATGTGCGGCTCCGCCGCGTGGGCGCGACAAGCCACAACCGACCCGCACGTCACCCCCGCGCCCCCGCGGAACGCGCTACGCCGGGAGCCCCAGCTCCCGCGCGATCAGCATCCGCTGCACCTCGCTCGTGCCCTCGCCGATCTCGAGGATCTTCGAGTCCCGCCACATCCGCGCGACCGGGTACTCGTTCATGAACCCGTACCCGCCGTGGATCTGCGTCGCGTCCCGCGCGTTGTCGACGGCGACGGTCGACGAGTACAGCTTCGCCACCGCCGCCTCCTTCTTGAACGGCTCGCCCAGCACGAGCCGCGACGCCGCGTCGCGCCAGCCGATGCGGGCCATGTGCGCCCGCGTCTCCATGTCCGCGATCTTGAACTGGATCGCCTGGTACGTGCTGATCGGCGAGCCGAAGGCGTGACGTTCCTTCGCGTACTTCACGGACTCGTCCACACACCCCTGCGCGAGACCGGTGGCGAGCGCCGCGATCGCGATCCGCCCCTCGTCCAGGATCCGCAGGAACTGCGCGTACCCGCGCCCCTCCTCGCCGAGGAGGTTCTCCACCGGCACCCGCACGTTGTCGAAGGAGAGTTCACGCGTGTCGGAGGCGTTCCAGCCGACCTTGGAGTACGGGGCGGCGACGGTGAACCCGGGCGTCCCGGACGGCACGATGATCGACGAGATGAGCGGCCGCCCGTCGTCCTTCCGCCCGGTGACGGCGGTGACGGTCACCAGACCGGTGATGTCGGTCCCGGAGTTGGTGATGAAGCACTTGGACCCGTTGATCACCCAGTGGTCGCCGTCGCGGACGGCGGTCGTCCGGGTGCCGCCCGCGTCCGAGCCCGCGCCGGGCTCGGTGAGTCCGAACGCGCCGAGCATCTCGCCGGAGCACAGCTTCGGCAGCCAGGTGGCCTTCTGCTCCTCGGTGCCGAACCGGTAGACCGGCATCGCGCCGAGCGAGACGCCCGCCTCCAGGGTGATGGCCACGGAGGAGTCGACCCGGGCCAGCTCCTCCAGGGCGATGCCGAGGGCCAGGTAGTCGCCGCCCATGCCGCCGTACTCCTCGGGGAACGGCAGGCCGAACAGGCCCATCTGCCCCATCTGGCGGACGATCTCGTACGGGAACTCGTGTCGCTCGTAGTAGTCGCCGATCTTCGGGGCGACCACGTCGTGGGCGAACTCCTCGACGGTACGGCGGAGTTCCTCGTGCTCGGGGGTGAGCCGGTGGTCGAGGGACATGTTCGTCACTCCTTGTGGGAGAGGGCGCGGACGGTACGGGAGGGGCTGGGGCGGCCCAGCTGTTCGGCCATCCACCCGCTCGTGGCGGTGAGGGCGGCCAGGTCGACCCCGGTCTCGATGCCGAGGCCGCGGAGCATCCACACCAGGTCCTCGGTGGCGAGGTTGCCGGTGGCGGACTTGGCGTACGGGCAGCCGCCGAGGCCGCCGGCGGACGCGTCGACGGTGGTGACGCCGTGCCGGAGCGCGGCGAGCGTGTTGGACAGGGCCTGCCCGTAGGTGTCGTGGAAGTGCACGGCGATGCGGGACGTGGGCACGCCCGCGTCGTTCAGACCCCGCAGCAGGGCCTGGACGTGGCCGGGGGTGGCGACGCCGATGGTGTCGCCGAGGCTGAGCTCGTCGCACCCCATGTCGGCGAGGGCCTTGGTGACGCGCACGACCTGGTCGACCGGGACGGCGCCCTCCCAGGGGTCGCCGAAGCACATCGACAGGTATCCGCGCACGTCCATGCCCTCGTCCTTGGCCCGGGCCACGACCGGCTCGAACATGGCGAGCGCCTCGTCGACGGTCCGGTTGAGGTTGGCCTTGGCGAAGGACTCGGTCGCGGAGGCGAAGACGGCGACGTGCCGGGCGCCGAGGGCGAGCGCGCGGTCGAGGCCGCGCTCGTTGGGCACGAGCACGGGCAGCCGTACGGGCAGGTCCCGCACACGGGGGAACAGGTCCTCCGCGTCGGCGAGCTGGGGCACCCACTTGGGGTGCACGAAGCTGGTCGCCTCGACGGTGTCGAGCCCGGCGGCGGCGAGCCGCCGCACGAACTCGGCCTTGACGTCGGTCGGGACGACGGTCTTCTCGTTCTGCAGCCCGTCGCGCGGCCCGACCTCGTGGATCCGCACGCGGGCGGGGAGCGCGGGGTCGGCCACGGTCATGGGCAGCCCGGACACGGTCATGCTTCCTCCCTGGGCGTCACGACGGCGAGGACCTGGTCCATGGCGACGGTGGTCCCGGGCGTCACGTCGAGCTCGGTGACGGTGCCGGCGTGCGGGGCGGAGATGACGTGCTCCATCTTCATCGCCTCGACGACCAGCAGACTCTGCCCGGCCTCGACCTCGTCACCGACGGCGACCTTCACGACGGTCACGGTGCCGGGCATCGGCGCGGCGAGCGTGTCGGCCCCGCCGTGC
The DNA here is from genome assembly GCF_043199435.1 of Streptomyces sp. NPDC048604. NCBI lineage: Bacteria > Bacillati > Actinomycetota > Actinomycetes > Kitasatosporales > Streptomycetaceae > Streptomyces > Streptomyces sp. NPDC048604. The sequence goes on along the minus strand of NZ_JBICVX010000010.1, from coordinate 80,539 downwards.
CGCGCGCCGGAGAGCGCGGCGGCGACGGGATCGTGGTCCTGCACGTACCAGGAGTCGCCGTCCCGCCCGAACCAGAGCCCGTCGGGGGCGGGGGTGCACGCGAACGTGTGGGTGAGACCGTCGAGTTCGACGGTGAGCAGGCCGCCCTCGGCGGCGACGGTCCGCGCGGTGCGGGGGTCGGTGACCCCGGACCCCTCCGGCAGCAGGACCTCCACGCCCCGCCCGGCGGCGCGGGTGCGCACCTCGACGGGGTCGTGGCCCGGGATGCGGAAGTGCCGGACGGTCCACGCGGGCGTACCGCCGAGACGCCAGCCGTCGGCGACCCCGAAGGGGTCGACCCAGCCGTCGGCGGCATGCTCGCCCCGGGCGACCAGCGCCGCGGCGGCGTACACCTCCGCCGGCACCCCCTCCGGCAGAAGCCCGGGCAGGTCCCGCTCCACCAGTCCCGTGTCCAACTCGCCCGAGACGACATCGGGGTGGGCCAGCAGCCGGCGCAGGAACCCGGCGTTCGTCTGGACGCCCAGCGTGACCGTGTCCGTGAGGGCGGCCCGCAGCTTGCGGAGGGCCGAGGGGCGGTCCTTCGCGTGGACGATGACCTTCGCGAGCATCGGGTCGTACAGGCTGCCGACCTCCGTGCCCTGCGACAGGCCGGAGTCCGTGCGGACTCCGTCGCCCGCGGGTTCGTGCAGGGCGAGGACCGTGCCGCCCGAAGGCAGGAAGCCGCGCGCGGGGTCCTCCGCGCAGATGCGCGCCTCGATCGCCCAGCCGTCGAGCCGGACGTCCGCCTGGCCGAAGCCCAGCAGCTCGCCCGCGGCGACCCGCAGCTGCCACTCCACCAGGTCGATCCCGGTGATCAGCTCGGTGACCGGGTGCTCCACCTGGAGCCGGGTGTTCATCTCCATGAAGTAGTACGAGGACGGGTCGCCGCCCGGCACGATGAACTCGACCGTGCCCGCGCCCACATACCCGCAGGATCGCGCCGCCTCGACGGCCGCCGCGCCCATCGACTCCCGGATCTCCGGGGTCAGCAGGACCGACGGGGCCTCCTCCACGACCTTCTGGTGGCGTCGCTGCAGCGAGCACTCGCGCTCGCCGAGGTGCACCACGTTGCCGTGCGCGTCGGCGAGGACCTGGATCTCGATGTGCCGCGGCCGGTCGATCCACCGCTCCACGAGCAGCGTGTCGTCGCCGAACGACGACCGCGCCTCGCGCCGCGCCGCCGCGATCTCGTCCGAGAGCACGGACAGGTCGCGCACCAGGCGCATGCCCTTGCCGCCGCCGCCCGCCGAGGGCTTGAGCAGCACCGGCGCGCCCAGCTCCCGGGCCGCCGCCTCCAGTTCGGGGTCGGCCGCGCCGGGGACCACGGGCACGCCCGCGGCCTTCACCGTCTCCTTGGCCCGGATCTTGTCGCCCATCAGGGAGATCGCGGACGCGGGCGGGCCGATGAAGACGAGCCCCGCCTCCGCGCAGGCCGCCGCGAACCCGGCGTTCTCCGCGAGGAAGCCGTACCCCGGGTGCACGGCCTGCGCGCCGGTCCGCCGCGCCGCCTCCAGGAGCGCGGGCACGGACAGGTACGACTCGGAGGCCGCCGGCGGCCCGATCCGTACCGCCGTGTCCGCCTCCCGTACGTGCCGGGCGTCGGCGTCCGCGTCGCTGTACACGGCCACCGAGCGGACGCCGAGCGCCCGCAGGGTGCGGATGACGCGGACCGCGATCTCGCCGCGGTTGGCGACGAGCACTGTGTCGAACATCTTCATCGGTCCCCTCACATCCGGAAGACGCCGAACTGGGGGTCACCCAGGGGCGCGTTGGCGCATGCGGTCAGCGCGAGGCCCACCACCTGGCGGGTCTCCATCGGGTCGATGACCCCGTCGTCCCAGAGCCGGGCCGTGGCGTAGTAGGCGCTGCCCTGGGTCTCGTACTGCTCGCGGATCGGGGCCTTGAAGGCCGCTTCCTCCTCCGCGCTCCACGCGTCGCCGAGCTGGTCGCGCTTGACCGTGGCGAGCACCGAGGCGGCCTGTTCGCCGCCCATGACGGAGATCTTGGCGTTGGGCCACATCCACATGAAGCGGGGGGAGTAGGCCCGGCCGCACATCGAGTAGTTGCCGGCCCCGTACGAGCCGCCGACGACCACGGTCAGCTTCGGCACCCGGGTGCAGGCGACGGCCGTCACCATCTTGGCGCCGTGCTTGGCGATGCCGCCGGCCTCGTAGTCGCGGCCGACCATGAAGCCGGAGATGTTCTGCAGGAACAGCAGCGGGATGCCGCGCTGGTCGCACAGCTCGATGAAGTGCGCGCCCTTCTGGGCGGACTCGGAGAACAGGATGCCGTTGTTGGCGACGATCCCGACCGGGTGTCCGTGGATCCGGGCGAAGCCGGTGACCAGCGTCTGCCCGAACTCGGCCTTGAACTCCTGGAAGCGGGAGCCGTCCACGAGCCGCGCGATGATCTCGCGGGCGTCGTACGGGGTGCGCGAGTCCACCGGCACCGCGCCGTACAGCCCCGCCGGGTCGACCTTCGGCTCCTCGGCCGGCTGCACCGACCAGGGCAGCGGCCCGCGCTCGGGCAGGGTGGCGACGATGTTCCGGACGATCCGCAGGGCGTGCGCGTCGTCCTCGGCGAGGTGGTCGGTGACACCGGAGGTCCGCGAGTGGACCTCGCCGCCGCCCAGCTCCTCGGCGGTGACGACCTCGCCGGTCGCGGCCTTCACCAGCGGCGGGCCGCCGAGGAAGATCGTGCCCTGGTTCCGGACGATCACGGCCTCGTCGCTCATCGCGGGCACGTACGCGCCACCGGCCGTGCAGGACCCGAGGACGGCCGCGATCTGCGGAATCCCGGCGCCCGACAAGCGCGCCTGGTTGTAGAAGATCCGCCCGAAGTGCTCGCGGTCGGGGAAGACCTCGTCCTGCATCGGCAGGAACGCACCACCCGAATCGACCAGGTACAGGCAGGGGAGACGGTTCTCCAGCGCCACCTCCTGGGCGCGCAGGTGCTTCTTCACCGTCATCGGGTAGTACGTGCCGCCCTTGACGGTGGCGTCGTTGGCGACGATCACGCACTCGCGGCCGGAGACCCGGCCGATGCCCGCGATCACGCCGGCGGCGGGGGCCTGGTCGCCGTACATCCCGTTCGCGGCGAGCGGCGCCAGCTCCAGGAACGGCGAGCCGGGGTCGAGGAGGGTGTCGACCCGGTCCCGCGGCAGAAGCTTGCCGCGCGCGGTGTGCCGCGCCCGGGCCTTCTCGCCGCCGCCGAGCGCGGCCGCGGCGAGCTTGGCGCGCAGCGTCTCGGCCAGCTCGACGTGGGCCGCCTCGTTGGCCTGCCAGGCCTCCGACGCGGGATCCGCCGCGCTCGTCAGCACAGGTGCCTGCTGCATCGATCGAGCTCCCTTGCTCGGTTAATGAGCGTTAACGTATGTCGGCCAGGTTAACGACCGCTAACCGCGTTGTCTAGAATTCCTTTCATGAGCACCAGGACCGACGCCCTCACGCGCCGCGAGCAGATCCTCAAGGAGGCCGCCCGCCTCTTTGCCGAGCGCGGTTTCCACGGCGTCGGCGTGGACGAGATAGGAGCCGCCGTCGGCATCAGCGGCCCCGGCCTGTACCGGCACTTCGCGGGCAAGGACGCGATGCTCGCCGAACTGCTCGTCGGCATCAGCGAGCGGCTGCTCGACGGGGGCCGGCTGCGCGTGGAGGGCGCGGGCGGCGCCCCGCGCGAGGTGCTGGGCTCGCTGATCGACGGCCATATCGACTTCGCGCTCGACGACCGCCCACTCATCACCCTGCACGACCGGGAGCTGGACCGCCTGCGCGACGAGGACCGCAAGCGGGTCCGCCAGCTCCAGCGGCGGTACGTGGAGCTGTGGGTGGCGGTGGTCCGCGAGCTGTACCCGGCGGCCGGCGAGGCGGAGGTCCGCGCGGCCGTGCACGCCGTCTTCGGCCTGCTCAACTCCACCCCGCACCTCGGTGCGCCGCTGGGCCGCAGCGCCATGGAGGAGCTGCTGAGGCGGCTGGCGAACGGGGCCTTCGACGCGCTGGCGGCGGAGTAGGCCGCGCGAATACCCGCCCGCGCGGGTCCGGAAACCGGAACGATTGCTCGTGAACGGTCGGACTCGGTCACAATGAGTCGCATGCCGATACTCAGTCGTGACGCCCTCGTCGAGCAACTGATCCGCACCCGTATCGCCGGAGACGTCGCCACCCCGCGGGACAACAACCTCTCCCACTACCGCAAGCTCGCCAACGGCGACCGGCACTACTGGCTGGGCCTGGAGCTGGGCGACCGCTGGGCCGACGAGCAGGACGTCCTCGCCGTCATGGCCGAACGGTGCGGCGTCAACGACGACCCGGCGCACCGCTTCGGCCAGGACACCATCGACCCCGAGCTGACCGTCGACGCCCTGGACCGCGCCGCGGCCCGCCTGCGCAAGGCGGCCGCCGGCCGGGAACGCGTCCTCTTCGCGACCGGCCACCCCGGCTCCCTGATCGACCTGCACAGCCGCACCGCCGCCGCGCTGCGCGCCGCCGGCTGCGACATCGTCCGCATCCCCGGCGGTCTGACCGCCGACGAGGGGTACGTGGTCCAGTTCGCCGACGTCTCCCTCTTCGAGCGCGGCGCGAGCCTGTGGCACACCCATTCGCCCGAGCCGATGAACGCGATCCTCGACGCGCTGGAGGCCGAGGGCAGCCCGCGCCCCGACCTGGTGGTCGCCGACCACGGCTGGGCGGGCCGGGCGGCCCAGCGCGGCATCGACGCGATCGGCTACGCGGACTGCAACGACCCGGCGCTCTTCCTCGCCGAGGCGGAGGGCACGCTCCAGGTCGCGATCCCGCTGGACGACCACGTCGTCGACCCCCGCTACTACGAGCCGCTGACGGAATACCTCCTGAACGCGGCGGGCCTGACACTCTGACGCGCACGCCGAGCCGGTCCCCGCGCCACCGCCCGGGTCACGGCGCCGGCGGCGCGTCCGGCTGCCGCGCCCGCCCCAGTCCCGGCGTCGGATCCAGATACACCCGCCGCACGGCGGGAAAGCGCTCCCGGATCTGCTCCTCGGCCTCCTCGCAGGCCCATTCGACCTGCGCGGCCGAGGCGACGTCGCGGAAGTCCACCTTCGCCGCGACGAGGAACTCGTCCGGCCCCTGGATCAGCGTGGTCAGCTCCAGCACGTCCACGATGTGCGGCACCGACAGCAGCTCCGCGCGGATGCCCTCCCGCATCGGCACCGGCAGCGGCCGGCCGATGAGCAGTTCGGCGTTGGACCGGCCGAGCACCCAGGCCACGTACACCAGGAGCACGCCGATGAGGATCGACGCGATGCCGTCCCAGCCGTCCCAGCCGGTGAGCTCCGAGCCCAGCAGGCCGCCGGCCGCCAGCATCAGCCCCGAGAGGGCGGCGGAGTCCTCCATCACCACGGCCTTCACCGTCGTGTCGGGGGTACGGCGCAGATAGCGGGCGAACGGGGTCCGCGCCCGCTCCGCCTCGCCCCGCACCTGCCGGACGGCGGTGCGCAGCGAGAAACCCTCCAGGACGAAGGCGACGGCGAGCACCACGTACGAGACGAGCGGATCGCCCAGCTCCTCGCCGTACGCGAGGGTGCGGATGCCGTCGTAGAGCGAGAAGACCGCGCCGCCGACGAAGGTGGCGACGGAGGCGAGCAGCGCCCAGACGTAGCGCTCGTTGGCGTACCCGAGCGGATGGTCCTCGTCGGCGGGCCGCGCACTGCGCTTCAGTGCGGTGAGGAGCATGACCTCGGTGACGGTGTCGGCGACCGAATGGGCCGCCTCGGAGAGCATCGCGCTCGATCCGCTGACGACCCCGGCAACCGCCTTGGCGGCGGCGATGCCGAGGTTCGCCGCCGCAGCCACGATCACTGTGAAGGCGCTCTCGCCCTGTTCCGCCATGAATCGGACGGTATGCCCGGCCGTCAGCGCGGGACGCGAACGACACCCTCCTGGATGACCGAGATCGCCAGCCGGCCGTCCCGGGTGAAGATCCGGGCCTGACCGAGCCCCCGCCCGCCGGAGGCGGTCGGCGACTCCTGGTCGTAGAGCAGCCACTCGTCGGCCCGGAAGGGCCGGTGGAACCACATCGCGTGGTCCAGGGACGCCCCGACCACGTCGCCGACGGCCCAGCCGCCGCGCCCGTGGGCGAGCAGGATCGAGTCGAGCAGCGTCATGTCGGAGACATAGGTGGCGAGCACGACATGCAGCAGGGGATCGTCGGCGAGCTTCCCGTTGGTCCGGAACCACACCTGCGAGCGCGGCTCGCGGGGCTGCCCGACCGTGCCCCACGGGGGCGTCTCGGCGTACCGCAGATCGACCGCCGCACGGGCCTCGATCAGCCTGTCCGCGACCTCGCGGGGAAGGTGCCGGGGCAGCATCTCGGCGGGACTGGGAAGCGACTCGGGATCCGGGGCGTCCGGCATCTCGGCCTGATGGTCGAGCCCGTCCTCGTACGCCTGGAACGACGCCGACAGATGAAAGATCGGCTGCCCGTGCTGAACGGCCACGACCCGCCGGGTCGTGAAGGACCGCCCGTCGCGAATGCGGTCCACGGTGTAGACGATCGGCGCGCCGGGGTCGCCGGGGCGCAGGAAGTACGCGTGCAGGCTGTGCGCGAGCCGGTTTTCGGGGACGGTCCGCCCGGCCGCCACCAGCGCCTGGGCGGCCACCTGGCCGCCGAAGACGCGGGGAACAAGGGCGGACCGGGACTCGCCCCGGAAGATGTCCTGCTCGATCCGCTCCAGATCGAGCAGATCGAGCAGGCCATCCAGTGCACCAGGTGCTTCGGGCACTTACAGACCCATCGACTTGGCGATGATCGTCTTCATGATCTCGCTGGTGCCGCCGTAGATGCGGTTGACGCGGTTGTCCGCGTACAGGCGGGCGATCGGGTACTCGTTCATGTACCCGTAGCCGCCGTGCAGCTGGAGGCAGCGGTCGATCACGCGGTGCGCGACCTCGGTGCAGAAGAGCTTCGCGCTCGCGGCCTCGGCCGGGGTCAGCTCGCCCGCGTCCAGGGCCTCCAGGGCGCGGTCGGCGACGGCCTCGGCGGCGTCCACCTCGGCCTGGCAGGCGGCCAGCTCGAACTTGGTGTTCTGGAAGTGCGCGACCGGCTTGCCGAAGACCGTCCGGTCCGTCACGTACTGCTGGGCGAACCGCACCGCGGCCTTGGCCTGCGCGTACGCGCCGAAGGCGATGCCCCAGCGCTCGGAGGCGAGGTTGTGGCCCAGGTAGTAGAAGCCCTTGCCCTCCTCGCCGAGCAGGTCCTCGACGGGCACCTTCACGTCGACGAACGCCAGCTCGGCGGTGTCGGAGGTGCGCAGACCGAGCTTGTCCAGCTTGCGGCCGATGGAGTAGCCCTCGGACTTGGTGTCCACGGCGAACAGCGAGATGCCGAACCGGCGGTCTTCGGCCGACGGAGCCGACGTACGGGCGCAGACGATCACACGGTCGGCGTGCACGCCACCCGTGATGAAGGTCTTGGCGCCGTTGAGGACGTAGTGGGTGCCGTCCTCGGAGAGCTTGGCGGTGGTCTTCATGCCCGCGACGTCGGAGCCGGTGCCCGGCTCGGTCATGGCGAGCGCCCACATCTCCTCACCGGTGACGAACTTCGGCAGGAAACGCTTCTTCTGCTCGTCGTCGGCCAGCATCTTGATGTACGGAAGGGCGAGCAGCACGTGCACGCCGGACCCGCCGAACTGCACGCCGGCGCGCGAGGTCTCCTCGTACAGCACGGCCTCGAACTTGTGCGTGTCCAGACCCGCGCCGCCGAACTCCTCGGGCACGTTGATCCCGAAGATGCCCAGCTCACCGAGCTTGGCGTAGAAGTCGCGCGGGGCCTGGCCGGCCGCGAACCACTCGTCGTAGACGGGGACGACCTCGGCCTCGATGAACGCCCGGATGGTCTCCCGGAACGCCTCGTGGTCCTCGTTGAATACGGTACGGCGCACGGCCGCCCCTCCTTGTCTAAGCGCTTGCTCAGCGTACGTCCCTCGAAGTTACCCGCCAGTCTTCAGCGCTGTCCAGAAGCCCCGGACGTAGCGCCGGTCACAACGCGGGGCAGTCTGGGTCCGGGCGACGCTCAGCAGGCGATGCCCTGAGAGCGCAGCCAGTCGCACTGCGTCTCGCCGGACGTCTTGCCTCCGTCGTACGCGCGCGGATCCCGGTAGCCGGGGCCGACGGGTTCGTGCTTCTCGTAGACACCGTCCCCGTCGAGGTCGCCGCCGTTCGGGTCGATCGTGCCGCCGGGGTTGCGGCAGTTCGGTCGGTCGGCGGGGTCGGTGGTGCAGACGCCGCGACCGCCGTCCTCCTGGGGCTGAGCCGCCTTCTCCTGCGCTGCCTTTTCGCGTGCGGTCTTGTCTGCGGCCGCGTGCTGGGTCGTGGCCTGGGCCTGGAGACTCTCGCTCAATGGGCGGGCCTCGGCCATGAGGGAGACTGTGGCTTTCTGCTGCTCCTGCGGTGCGGGTGCTGGGGAATCCGATCCGCAACCTACGAGAGAGAAGGACAGGAGGCAGGCGGCTGCGATCAGGCTGAAGGCGAACCGCACCGGTTTCCGTGTGCCGCGGTTGGCGTTCATCGTGCCCCCATTGGCTGATTCAGGAGCTTGCTGTAAACGCTACGGCCTGGAACGAGCCGATGTCATTCATGACCATTACCCTGGCCGCGGAGAGGGGGCAGCATGCTGCTGAGATTCCGTACGGCGAACGTGCGGTCACTACGCGATGAGCAGGAGCTGACGTTCGTCGCGTCCGATGATGAACCGAGCGCCGCGGCTAGGCCGGTCGCGCTCGTCAGCAGCGGTTCGCTGGCCGTGCTCCCACTGATCGGCATCTTCGGAGCCAACGCCTCCGGCAAGTCGAACGTTCTAGCCGCGATGACGGACATGCGAGCCGCTGTCCTGAACTCGTACGCCCGCTGGGCGGCCTTCGACGGAACCGCGCGCACCCCCTTCGCTCTGGACAGAAAGGAGGGGGACGAGTCGCCCAGCTTCTTCGAGGTGGACCTCGTCCTCGACGGCGTGCGCTGGACGTACGGCTTCGAGCTCGGCGCGGAGCGCGTCGAAGCCGAGTGGCTGCACAGCTACCCCCGAGGCCATCGTCAGGTCTGGCTGGACCGTGACGCCTCCCGGACCAAGGTCTACGACTGGCCCGGCAGCAGGGTGAAGGACCGTGCTGGTCTTGAGCGACGCACCCGCCCCAACGCACTGCTGCTGTCCACGGCCGGCACGGACAACCACCCACAGCTGACCCCGCTCTTCCACTGGTTCCGCCGCAACCTCTGGCTGATCAACCCGGAGGACGAGCGTCAGCAGCGCGAGGCCTTCACGACCCGGGAACTGACCGGCAGTCGCGCCCGCCGCATCAATGAACTGCTGCGGGTCGCGGACCTCGGCATCACCGGTGCGGAGATCGTGCAGGAGGGCCGCGGGCCCGCCACAGTCAAGCTCACCCACCGCTCTGCCGCAGGAGACGTGGCCTTCGACTGGACCCAGGAGTCCTTCGGCACCCGCTCCTGGTTCGCCCTGCTCGGCCCCCTGCTCCTCGCCCTCGACGAAGGCGCCGTCCTGCTCGTCGACGAACTGGACGCCAGCCTCCACCCGCGTTTCGCCGCGGAGGTCGTCCGGCTGTTCCACGACCCGCAGGCGAACCCGCGGGGGGCGCAGCTTGTCTTCACGTCACATGATCCTTCCGTGCTCAGCACCCCTAGTGGTGGTCGGCTGCTTGAGCCCGGTCAGGTGTGGCTCACGGAGAAAGACAAGGACGGCGCGACCGACCTCTACCCGCTGACGGCGGCGTCCCCCGGCGAGGACGAGGACTTGATGAGGTCCTACCTGGCGGGCGCGTTCGGCGCGGTCCCCTCCCTGCTGGAGGGGCAGATCGCACGGCGGCTGCTCGCGGCGAACGAACAGGAACGCGAGTACGAGGCGGAGCGGAGCGGTAGCTGATGGCGCGCACGAGGGGGAAGGACTCGCTGGGCCCCGCGAAGAAGGGCGAGCGGCGTCGGAAGGTCGTGCACGTCTTCACCGAGGGCAGGGTGACCGAACCCGAGTACATCAAGATCGTCCGAGAGCGGGCGGGCGTCAACGGCATCGAGGTCCGCATCGCCAACCAGTCGGCCCCCGGCTCGCAGCGCAAGCCGATCAAGCTCGTCGAGGCGGCGGTGCGGCTGATGCGCGAGGAGACGCGAGCGGCCAAGCGCAGCGGCCTGGAGAAGAAGTACTGGCCGGCGGTCTGGTGCCTGTTCGACCGCGATCAGCACGATCAGGTCGATGCGGCACTGAAGGAGGCCCGGGAGGGCGGAGTCGAGGTCGCCTTCTCGCACCCGTGCTTCGAGGTCTGGCGACTGCTCCACCACAAGCCGGTGACCGGCACCTTCGGCGGCGTGTGTGAGATGGCTGCTGACAGGCTGCCCTTCGCGGGCAGCGCGGCGAACATCAAGAACGTGCTGCCGGAGCAGATCCCCGAAGACAGCTTCGCCGATGCGAAGCGGCGGGCGCAGAAGATGAACGAGGCACATAAGGATCATGTGCCGAAGAGCCTGCGCGATCCGTACACCGATGTCTTCAAGTTCGTCGAGAACGGGCTCGGGATCACCACGTACTGACGGAAGCGGACCGGTTCGCGGCGATGGTTTCCGTCCGGGCCCAGGATCGCCGTAGGGTTCCTACGTCATATCGGGACGTAGGGAAGACGGATACGTGGCCAAGCTCACGCTCGCGCAGTTGGAGCGCCATCTCTTCGCCGCCGCGGACATCCTCCGCGGCACGATGGACGCCTCCGAGTACAAGGACTACATCTTCGGTCTGCTCTTCCTGAAGCGGGCCAACGACGAGTTCGAGGCGGCACGCGAGCGGATCAGGGAGCAAGCGGGGAGCGAGCTGGGGATGACGGGGGAGCTGCTGGAGAGCTTCCTGGAGGACGCAGCCCCGTACAGCGACCGTGGTGTTCTCTTCGTCCCCAAGAACGCCCGCTGGAAGTGGATCTCTTCCGGCACTCACAACATCAACGAGGAGCGGCTGCGGCCCGCGCTCCAGGCCCTTGAAGGCCAGAATGCCAAGCTCAAGGGCCTCTTCGACCAACTCGACTTCAACCGCATCGGCGGCTCGGGCGCCGCTGCGGGCGCGGCGAAGCTCGCCGACCAGCGACTGAAGCTGCTGATCGGGCATTTCGGACGCATGCGGCTGCGGACGGAGGACTTCGAGTTCCCCGACCTGATCGGCGCCGCGTACGAGTACCTGATCAAGGAGTTCGCGGACTCGGCCGGCCGCAAGGGCGGCGAGTTCTACACCCCGCGCGCGGTCGTCCGCATGATGGTCGAGCTGCTGAACCCAAGTTCAGGCTCACGGATCTACGACCCGTGCGTCGGCTCGGGCGGCATGCTCATCCACGCCAAGGAGTACGTGGAGGAGCACGGCGGGGACGCCACGGACATGTTCTTCGCAGGCCAGGACGCCAACAGCGGGTCCTGGATCATGTCCACAATGAACATGGTGCTGCACGGTGTCAGCACCCGCTTCGACCTGCGGACGGGCGACACGCTCTCGGAGCCGGCGCATGCGCCGAAGTCGGACGCGGATCGCTTCGACGGCGTGCTGAGCAATCCGCCGTTTTCCATGGACTACGAGTACGAGCACTACCGGCACAAGGCCGACCGCGCGAAGTACGGCGCGACGAGCGAGCGCGGCAAAGCCGACCTGATGTTCCTCCAGCACATGCTGTGGATGACCAAGCAGGAGGGGCGCGGCGGCATGGTGATCACGGTCATGCCGCATGGTGTGCTGTTCCGGGGCGGCGGCGAGCGGGACATCCGCGCCGAGCTGATCGAGAAGGACGCGATCGAGGCGGTCATCGGCCTGGCCCCGAACCTCTTCTATGGCACGGGCATCCCCGCGTGCATCCTGGTACTCCGCCCGCCGGGCAAGAAAGGCCCGAAGCACGATGGCCAGGTTCTGTTCGTCAACGCGGACCGCGAGTACCACGCGGAGCGGGCGCAGAACGTGCTGCTTCCCGAGCACGCGGAGAAGATCGTCACCACGTTCCGTGAGTACGAGGACGTGCCCGGCTTCGCGCGGGTGGTGAAGCGCGAGGAGCTGCGGGAGAACGAATACAACCTCAACATCCGCCGCTACGTGGACAACACGCCCCCGCCGGAGCCGCAGGATGTGCGGGCGCACCTCGTGGGCGGGATGCCGAGGGTGGAGATCGAGGCGAAGAAGGAACTGCTCGACGCGTACGTGATCGGCCTGGACGACCTGTTCGCGGAGCGGGAGCCGGCGGACCCGGCGTACGTGGACTTCCTGCCGGAGGGGCAGCGCCCGGACGCTGCCCGGCTGGCCGAACTGGCCCGCCCCCGCGAGGAGGTGCTGCGGGTGGCGTTCGCCAAGTGGTGGGACGAGGAGGCCCGGCACCTGGAGGCGGTGGCCGCGACGCCTGAGCGGCTCGAGGAGCTGACCGCCTCGGAGCGCAAGGCGGCGCTGATGGCCGTACGCGGTTCGCTGATCGAGTCGTTCGTGCAGCGGCTCAGTGGCATCGGCCTGCTCGACCGCTACGCGCTGGCGGGCGCGGTGGCCGGCTGGTGGTACGAGGCGAAGTACGACTTGCTGGCGCTGTCGGAGAACGGCTTCGCGGGGGTCCTGGACGGATGGGTCGAGAACGTCGAGACGCTGCTCGCACCCGAACAGGACCCGAAGACGAAGAAGCTGCGCAAGCGGACGACTGCGGAACGGCGTCAGGCGTACGACCACAAGGTGGTCGCGGCGATCGTCCCTGAGTTCCTGACGGAACTGGCCGAGGCGGACGCTCGGAAGGCGGAGCTCGACGCGCGTTGGAAGGAACTCAACGCGGAGACGGAGCCGTCGGAGGACGGTGAGCACGGGGACGGGGAGGACGCGCCCACGCGCGAGCAGGTCGAGCTGAGCGTCGAGGAACTCGCCGAGCTGGCGCACGTGAAGAAGGAGCGCACGAAGGCGACGGCCCGGATCAAGAAACTTGAGGCGGAGTTCTGGTTCACCCCGTGGCCGGACCCAGCGAAGCTGGCGGAGGACCCGCCGAGGCTGATCGCGGCCAGGAAGCGCTACGCGGAGGACCCAGAGGGGGAGCACCGGGTGGTGCTGGAGCTGCTGCGGGACGATCTGGCGGGGAAGCTGGACGGGCATGTGGTGCGGCGTCGGCGGGAGTTGGTCGATGTGTGTGGGGTGTGGGCGGACAAGTACGCGGTATCGCTGGGCGAGATCCGACGTCGGCGAGATGCGTCGGCTACTCGGTTGGACCGATTCCTGGAAGGGTTCGGGAATGAATAGGACCTTGGCGTGGCCCAGCACGTTTCTCGGTGAGATCTTTTGCCTGGAGAAGAGGGTGGTATTTCCTGGCGGCTCTCCGAAAAGGGCATTCCTTCATCATAGCTTGCCGAGCTATGATGAGTCGGGCGGCCCTTGTGAGCAGCTGGGCGCGGAGATTGAGAGCCAGAAGTTCCTGATCGACCGACCTTGCATCCTTGTGTCGAAATTGAATCCCAGGATTTCGCGAGTGGAAGCCGTTGGAGCGCCTCGTGCTGACGGAACGGAAGTTGCTTCTACCGAATACATGGTGTTCATTCCGAGGGTTGATTGCGGGCAGCTCGTTCATCTCCCTTTCTATGCCGGGCTATTCGCAAGTAGGTCCTTCCGTTCGCAGCTAATGGCGGTAGCGACTGGAACGACGGGAAGTCACACGAGGGTCCGCCCCAGCGAGACGCTTGGATGGACGGTTGTCCTGCCTCCTCCGGGTGAGCAGCGGCGTGTCGCCGAGATCCTCGACGCGGTCTCGGCACAGGAGCGAGCCATCGAGGTGTCGATCGCGAAGTTGCGTAGTATGCGTCAGGGAGCCCTCCTGGCTGCCATGGCCCCCATTGGGGTTGGGGAGCCTCCGGAGGGGTGGGCTCGGGTGCCGCTCAAAGATATTGTGCCGAAGGCCGAGTACGGCGTTTCTGAGGCTCTGGACCGCGATTCGCGGGGGATTCCCGTTCTTCGGATGAACAACCTCGAAGGCGGGCGACCCGAATTGTCGGACCTGCGGTACAGCCCCGTCTCCGTACCCGCCAAGCTTGAACTCAAGTGCGGCGATGTGCTGTTCAACCGGACCAACAGCATTGACCACATCGGGAAGTCAGGGATGTGGAGGGGCGAGTTGCCGAAGGCTTCGTTCGCCTCCTATCTGGTGCGTATCAACCCGGACGTATCCCGACTGATTCCTGAGTACCTCGTCGAGTGGCTCATGCACCCGACGGTCCGTCAGCGGGTGAGGTCGATCTCGACCGTCGCGGTTCAGCAGGTCAATGTGAATCCGACCCGGCTCCGTGAGCTCGAAATCGATCTGCCGACGGAACTGGCCGAACAGCGACGCATCGTCGACTCGCTATACGCATGCGATACCCAGATCTCAGCAGAGCGTGAAGAACTGGCCAAGCTGCGTGCGCTGAGGCTGGGCCTAGTCGACAACCTGCTGAATGGGAAAGCGTGAGGCGGCGACCCAACGTGCCGTCAAGCGGGGTGGTTGGCGTTCTTGAGGGCGGCGACGAAGGACGACCAGCCAGCCGTTGTGAAGATCAGCGCGGGACCGTGCGGGGTCTTGGAGTCGCGGACCGGGACGCCTGACGGGTAGTCGTCCAGGACCTCGACGCAGCTGCCGGCGTCGGACCCGCTGTGGGAGGACTTGCGCCAGCCGGTCAGCCGGGATGTGTCCGGGATGCTGCGCTTAGCCATGATCGTCGTGGTCCTTTGCTGCTGCTTTCATGAGGGCGAGCGACTCCTTCAACGGCAGTGCGTCGCTCAAGGCAAGATCGTAGGCACCTTGCAGCTGTTCGACCAGGGCTGGGGTGTCGTGCACTCTGCCGATGTGTAGCCCCTCGGTATAGGCGACCGGCGGCTGGTCTTCGAACCACATCAGCGTCAGCATGCTCTGCAGCAAAGGGTGGTATCCAAGGGGCAGCGGCAGGATGTGCACGCGTACGCGCTTGCACTCCGCCAGGCGGATGAGATGCATGAGCTGCTCCGCCATCACCTCAGCATTGCCGATCGGACGCCGGAGCACTGCCTCGTCGAGCAGCGCCCACACTACGGGTGTCACGGGGTTGGCTAGGACCTTGCCTCGCTTCAGGCGTGTGACGACGGTCCTGTCACATTCCTCTTCACTCCAGGGAGGGAAGGCGGAGCCCAGAACCGCACGCGCGTACCGCTCTGTTTGGAGGATGCCGGGCACGAAGGAGAGGGCGAACTCTCTGATGGCCGTCGCCTGTTGTTCGAGATCGAGCGCCGCTGCGAAGTGGTCCGCGACCGCCACGTCCTCCTGGGGCAGGAAGCTGCTCAGCACATCCCCCGTGCCCAGCGCCCTGTCCAGTCTTCTCGCGTCCTCCTTCGACGGGATGCGGCGGCCCGCCTCGATGTGGGCGATGTGGGAGCGGGTCATGATCGCGGCGTCGGCCAGTTCCTGCTGCGTGAGGCCGGCAGCTTCACGTTGGGCCCTCAACCATTCCCCATAGGTGTTGCTCATCGTCAACTCCCTTGCGACAAAGGCTCTGTCACATCGAAACCCCTGTTCAGGGTAGCCCGGACGGTCCCATGCTGTGAGTGGGTCGCTACACAGCGAAGTTCCGTCGGCGGTGACCGGCTCAGCGGGCACCCGCGCACATGAGACCCCCGCAACCGCGCGAACGGTCCGGGGGCGTGGCCCTCAACTAACCAGGAGTTGACGACGTGTTGCACTGTATCGCTCGAATGCTCGACCCGCTTCTGCGGCTCCTGTGGCCCCCGCTGGCCACGAACCACCGCCCCACGCCACCCCACTCGGCCCGGCCCACCCGCGCTCCCTCCCCGTACTACCGAGGCGGGGACAGCCCCCTCGTCCGTCCTTACCTCCTCGCCCATGAGCGCCGTCAGGCGGAGGTCCGCCGACAGAGGGCCCGGCGACGGGCACTCTGGCTCGCGCTCCACGGCGTCGACGTCGGCCCCCACGTCATCCACGGACGGCGGGTGACGGCATGAACCGTCACACCACACAACCAATGCGCCTGCTTCCCTGGGTCGGGGCCGAGGGCAAGCCCTGCTACCTCATCGGCGACGGCACCGGCTACGTGTCCCGCCTCGCCGACAACATCGAGAGCGTGCAACTCGGCATGGCCGTCGACCTCCTCGACCACACCGACGACCTGCTGAGCGATCGCTCCGCCACCCCCGAGCAGCTCCGCTACGGCATCGCCCGCCTGGCAGAGTCCCTGCGCCACGTGCACGGCATCGCCCGGAGCCGGGGCGCTCGGCTCACCGGGTAGGCCCCGTCGCGGCTGGAAACCTCGCCTGCCGTCCGCCCATCCCCCAGAATGGATCACCAGACGGGGCGCGGCGGTGGGCGAGAGGCGTGGGGGCATGGCAGCACTGCAGGTCGAGCGGGACGAGGTGGAGCGGCCGATCATCGCGCAGTTGCGCGCGATGGGCTGGATTCACGTACCGGGCAAGGACGTCGGCACGCTCGATGTCGCTGTCCCGTTCCTCACCGATCACCTGTCCGCCGCCCTGCGTCGCATTAACCTCCGCGCCGTCGACGGCGAGCCGTGGATGGACGAGACGGACGTCAAACGCTCCATCGCCGGGCTCGCGGACGTCTCCCTGGGCGCCGGCATCGACAGGGCCAACTTCGCCGCCACCGACATCCTTCTCAGCGGCCTCCAGCTTCCCGGCCCGTCCGCCGCGCACGGCGGCCCCTCCGCCACCGTCCAGTACATCGAGTGGCACGAGGAGCGCATCGACGGGAACGAGTTCACGGTCGTCGACCAGCTCCGCGTACGGAACCGCTCCGGCGAGGTGTCGATACTCGACCTCGTCCTCTTCGTGAACGGCATCCCGCTCGTCGCCGTGGAGTGCAAGAGCCCGGACCTCGCCGATCCGATCCGCAGTGCCGTACTCGACCTGCGGCACTACGCGGGCGCCCCGCTGCCCGACGACGAACGGGACGGCAGTGATCTGCCGGTTCCCGCAGGGGTGCCGGAGCTGTTCCGTACGGTGCAGCTCCTCGTAGCGGCCACGGCGGAGACCGCGTACCTCGGCACGGTCACGTCGACCCCCGAGCACTACCACCCCTGGCGCAGTGTCGAACCGGAGAGCGAGGAGACCCTCAGGGCCGCACTGCCCGGCGGGACCGGCAAGCTCAGCGAGCGGCACAAGCTGGTGGGCGTTGTCCTGCGCCCGGCCGCGTTGCTCAAGGTCGTTCGCCACTACGTCATCCCCCTCCCCGTCCAGACCGACGCGGGCGGCAGCCGTACCGTCAAGGCCGTCGCGCGGCATCAGCAGTACCGCGCGGCCGAGAAGGCGGTCCGTAAGCTGCTCACCGGCAAGACGCGCGGCGGACCGGTCCTCGACGACGAGCGCGGCGGGGTCATCTGGCACACCCAGGGCTCCGGCAAGAGCCTCACGATGACGTTCCTCGTCCGCCGAATGCATCTGCACCACCGGCTCAGTGAGTTCATGGTGGTCGTGGTCACGGACCGCACCCAGTTGCAGGAACAGTTGGCGGGAACGCTCAAGCTGAGCGAGTCCGAGGTGGAGACCGCGAAGACCGCGACCCAGATGGAGGGGCTGCTGCGGGACGGCGGCCGACGGGTCGTGTTCGCGATGATCCAGAAGTACGGGGCCGGCGGATTCACGTTCGCCGCCGAGGCGGACGGCGACGGCGACGACCGGGACCTAGCCGCCGAGTACGACGACGCCGAGCGGGCCCGTCGGGAGCGGCGGGCGGCCAAGCTGCCTCCCGCACCGAACTTCCCCGAGTGCAACACCTCCCCGGACATCCTGGTCCTCGTCGACGAGGCGCACCGGTCGCACACGAGCCTGCTCCACGCAGCCCTGCGCAAGGCGATCCCCAACGCCGCGAAGATCGGCTTCACCGGCACCCCGATCATGACCGGCAAGACCGAGGACACCCGCCGCATCTTCAGCGGAGGCGTGGACCGAGACTTTCTGGACACCTACCGGATGGCGGACGCGGAGCACGACGGCGTCGTCGTCCGCATCCGCTACGAGGGACGTACTGGCGAGGGCAAGGTCTTCGACAAGGAGGGCCTGGACCGGAGTTTCGAGGATCTCGTCCGTGATCGCACGGACGAGGAACGGCGCGAGCTGCTGAACCGCTGGCCCACCGAACGGGACGTCGCGGAGTCGACACCGATGATCCGGGCCAAAGCGGAGGACATGCTGGAGCACTGGGTCACGACGGTGCTGTCCTCCGGAGGGTTCAAGGCACAGGTCGCCGCGGTCAGCCGGAAGGCTGCCGTCGAGTACCACCACGCGCTGCGGGCCGCGCGGGACGCCCTGATGGTGGAGCTGGCCGCGTTCCGGCCGGAGTCCGTCGCCGGAATCCCTCTCGACGAGCTGCCTCCGCACACGCGGTACCTGTTCCAGGCGTACGAGTTCCGCTCGCTGCTGCGCCGGATCGACTTCGTGCCCGTCATCTCGCCCGGCAAGGAGCGCAAGTACCGCCGGTGGCTGCACTGGACGGACCCCGTGCGGCAGGCCGCGTA
This sequence comes from Streptomyces sp. NPDC048604, assembly GCF_043199435.1. NCBI lineage: Bacteria > Bacillati > Actinomycetota > Actinomycetes > Kitasatosporales > Streptomycetaceae > Streptomyces > Streptomyces sp. NPDC048604. The sequence continues at coordinate 61,997 of NZ_JBICVX010000010.1, read as the reverse complement.
CATCGAACGATTCCACCAGGGCTTCCCGGTGCTGCCGCCGGAGCCCGACTGGGTCGCCACCACTCCCTTCCACCCACCAGTTCAGGAGGCGCAGGAGCACGTCGGCACGGGGGACAACCCGTGGTCCCAGGAGGGCGTGGAGCAGCCGGAGACGTTGGGCACAGTCCCGGACCCGGTGCACCCCGAAAGCCCCATCGCTTTCCTGATCGTCAAGTCCATGCTTCTCACAGGGTTCGACGCCCCGCGTGAACAGGCGCTGTACCTGGACCGTCCGATCCGGGACGCCGAACTGCTCCAGGCCGTCGCCCGGGTGAACCGGCCCATGCCCGGCAAGGAGATCGGGTACGTCGTCGACTACTACGGCGTCTTCGAACACCTGAGCAGTGCACTCGCTGAGTACCGGAAGAACGACGTCGACGACACGATGCGCAGCATGGCCGAGGAGATCGACGGTCTGGAGCCGGCCGCCGAGGAGGTACGCCGCTACCTCAGCGACCAGGTCGGAGTCACCGACGCCGACCTCGTCGACTTCAGCGCGGTACGGTCTGCCGCCCTGGCGTTCGAGGACGAATCGGTCCGCCTCGGCTTCGACGAGGTGCTGCGCCACTTCCTCACCGTGCTGGAGCGCGTGCTGCCGCACGAGCGCGGCCTGGACTTCGTGGGCGAGGCCCGCCGCTGGGGGCTGCTCCAGAAGCGCATCCGTACCCTCCACCGCGACGCCTCGGGCGGGGCTTTCACGATGCGTACCTACGGGCGCAAGGTGCGGGCGCTGATCGCCGACCATCTGGAGGGCCCCGCGATCGATCAGGTGATCGCACCGGTCTCCTTGGCGTCGCCGCTGTTCGACGAGAAGGTAGGTGCCATGCCCCCGCGCGAGGCGGCGGCCGAGATGGGGCACGCCCTCCGGTTCCACCTGGAGGAGCGGGTCAAGCGGGAGGACCCGGAGAAGTACGTACGGCTCTCGCAGCGACTGGAGGAGATCCTGCGCGAGATGCCCGGGAGGTTCGAGGACCAGATCGAGGCCTTCGGACCGCTCTTCGAGCAGGCGCGGCAGGAGGACGAGGAGGACCCGAGGCTGGCCGGGCTCACTCCGCTGGAGCAGCGGTTGTACCGACTGCTGGACCGGGAAGCGGCGGAGAACCCGGACATCGACACGAGCGCTGCGGACCTTCGGTCGGTGGTCGGGACGGTGTGCGACACAGCGGCACGCACCATGGCCAAGGCCGCGTACCAGGGCGAGCACCAGGACCTCACCTTCCTCGCCGACAAGATCAGGATGGAGCTGATCAAGGGGCGGCTGCGCCCGGTCGGCACGGAATGGGCGGCCCTCCGCGATCTTGCGGAGCGGCTCGCCGCTTACGCCCAGCAGAACAAGGAGTTCTTCCTGGCCAGGCTGAGGGGAGAATAGGCGGGTGAGCACCGTCACCGTCGACCGCGCCGAGCCGATGGCCCTTGCCGAGGGCGATCGGCTCGCTGCCGACGGGGTGGAACTCAACGTGCGCGTCAGCGCCCGGCGCAAGCGATTCGCGCTCACCGTGGAGATGGATGCCACGGTCACCCTGCATGCTCCCCAGGGGCGTTCCGCGGCTGACGCACTCGCGTTCGTCACGGCTCACCGTGCATGGATGGCCGCCAAGACGGCTCAGCGAGAGCGAACCCGCCCCCTGAACCCGTCGAAGCGGCTCGTCGAGGGCGAGGTCTTCCGGTATCTGGGGCGGACGTACCGGCTGTCCATCGACCCCGAGCGCCCGGAAAACGCCGGGGTCCGGCTCGTCGCCGGACGCCTGCTCCTCAGTCCGGAGCAGGCCGAGAGCCCGGCCCGGGGCCGCTCCGCCCTCGTCGACTGGTACTGCCGCGCGGGCCGCGAGTGGGCCAGGGGCAGGATCCAGCCGTGGGCGGCGCGCATGGGTGTCGCGGAACCGGTGATGGACGTGTCGGACCTCGGCGGTCGATGGGGCAGCTACCAGCCGTCCGAGGGCGCAGGTGGGCGTATGGGTCTGGGCTGGCCACTGTTCCAGTTGCCCATGCATCTCGTGGACTATGTCGTCGCCCACGAACTCGCGCATGTACGCGTCTCTGGGCATGGGGTGGATTTCTGGCGATTGCTGGGGTGTGCCCTGCCCGAGTACAAGGAGCGGCGTGCCGAGTTGGACGAGCTGGGGCGGCGTATGTGGATGGGGGAAATCGCATAGCGCAGCGATGTTCGGCCCGAGAGACGGGCGCGTCGTTGCTGAGTGTGGGTGTCCGGGACGTGAACACGGCACGTGACGTCCGCACTTTGTTCGACGTGTTCCTCTGCCTTCGTCCAATCGTCAAGAGCAGACCGAGAGAGGGCCGAGAGAGCCCAAAGCCACCCTGGGGCCATGTCATCGAACGCGAAGGCCGGATCCCGCGAATGGCTCGGGCTTGCCGTGCTGGCCCTGCCGACCCTGCTGATCTCCCTCGACCAGAGCGTGCTGTACCTGGCGCTGCCCCACCTCGCGGAGGGCCTGCGGCCGACCGGCACGCAGACGCTGTGGATCATGGACGTCTACGGCTTCCTGATCGCCGGCTTCCTGATCACCATGGGCACGCTCGGCGACCGGATCGGCCGCCGCAAACTGCTGCTGATCGGCGCCGTCGCCGTCGGCGTCACGTCCGTCGCCGCCGCGTACGCAAACAGTGCCGAGGCCCTGATCGTCACCCGTGGCCTGCTCGGCATCGCCGCCTCGACGCTGATGCCGTCCACGCTCGCGCTGATCAGCACCATGTTCCAGGACCCCTACCAGCGCGGCCGCGCCATCGCCGTCTGGGCCGGCTGCTTCATGGGCGGCACGGCGCTCGGCCCCGTCGTCGGCGGCATGATGCTCGAGTACTTCTGGTGGGGCTCGGTGTTCCTGCTGGGCGTACCGGTCATGATCGTCCTACTGATCATGGCGCCCACCCTCCTCCCCGAGTACAAGAACCCCGAGGCCGGCCGCATCGACCTGCCGAGCGTGGCGCTCTCCCTGATCGCGATCCTGTCCGTCATCCACGGCCTCAAGGAACTCGCCCGCCACGGCCTCGCCCCCGTTCCGGCCGTCGCGATCCTCATCGGCGTCGCCGCCGGCACGGCGTTCGTGAAGCGCCAGCGCACCCTGACAGCGCCCCTCCTGGACCTCAGCCTCTTCAAGGTCGGCGCGTTCACCGCCTCCCTCCTCATCCTCATGGTGTCGATGCTCGGCACCGGCGGCGGCTACCTCTTCATCACCGGCTTCCTGCAGATGGTCGAGGGCTTCTCGCCGATGAAGGCAGGCCTGTGGATGGCCCCCGCGGCCCTCGCCTCAATCCTCGCCGCCCAAGTGGCACCGGTCCTCGCCAAGAGGTACTCGCCCAGCACCGTCATCGGCGTCGGCCTCCTGATCGGCACGCTCGGCTACCTGCTCCTGACGCTCGTCGACCCGGTCGGCGGCCTGCCGCTGCTGATGGCCGGCTTCGTCACGATCTTCATCGGCGTCGGCACCCTGGGCGCCCTCGGCACGGGTCTCGTCGTCGGCTCCGTCCCGCCGGAGCGGGCGGGCTCGGCGGCGGGGCTGTCCTCCATCTGCGGCGACCTGGGCTCCGCGCTCGGCATCGCCACGCTGGGCAGCCTCGGCACCGCGGTCTACCGAGACACGATCGACGCCCCCCAGGGCACCCCCGCCACGGCCGCCAACAGCATGGAGGACGCCATCAGATCCGCAAACGACCTCTCAGCCCCCACAGCCGAAGCCCTCCTGACCGCCGCCCGAGAAGCATTCACCAGCGGCCTGAACGCCATCGGCGTGGCGAGCGCGGCGGTGACGGCGATCAGCGCGGCGATAGCCCTGACGGCCCTCCGCAAGAAGCGCGAGAACGCGACGGCCTGACGGCCCCCACACCCCTGCCCCTGGCGCATGTCGGCGCGCCAGGGGCAGGTCACGACGGACGGGAGCGGGGGCGTGGAGGGGGTCGTATTCGGGACAATGTCGCGTGATTTGTGGCGCGGCAGAAACGCCCATCCCTCGTAGGACCCGCACGCGCCTAAATCATGCGTCCCGAATACGACCCCCTCCACGTCCTACGCGGCACCCACCACCCGGCACAGACCACCCCGCACCCACGACCGGCGTCACAACGCCGCCCGCCGCGCCCGAGTGGCCAGCCACAGGTCGAACCGGTCGTCCCCGTCGTCCAGCCGCCGCCCCGTGAGCCGCATCGCCTTGTCGAGACGGTTGCGCACGGTGTGCCGGTGCAGCCCGAGCCGCCGCCCGGTCTCGTCCCAGGAGCACCCGGAGTCCAGCCAGGTCGCCAGCGTCTCGACCAGCTCGCCCGCCGGGTCGGCCACGTCCAGCGGCCCGAGGACGGTGTCCGCGTACCCCGCCAGCGCGTCCCGCTCGCCGAGCCCGAGCAGCAGCCGGCTGGAGTGGCTGCGCTGCGCCAGCGCGGGCCGCCCCGAGCGCCGGCTCACCTCCAGCAGCCCGCTCGCCTGCCGCAGCGACGTACGCGCCGCCTCGGGCGCGACCGGGGCCCCGATCCCCGCCGGGCACCCGGGGGCGAACCGCTCCAGCAGCTCCCGCACGTCCGTGTCCTCCGCGGCGACCGCCTCCACCACACCCCCCGCCGTACGCGTCAGCCCGCCCGGCAGCGCGAGCGCCAGCCCGGCCGCCACCTCCGCAGCGTCCTCCGGAGTCGCCGCGTCCACGACCACCGCCCGCACCGCCCCCAACGCGAGCCCCGCCGCCGCCAGCGCATCGCCCGCCGTCTCCGCCGACCCCTCCTCGTCGAGGAGCCGCCCGAGCAGCGCCGCCCTCCGCCGCCGCTCGGGCTCGTCCGCCAGATGCCGCCGCTCCAGCTCCAGCGACAACAACGCAACCAGCCCCGACACCAGCAGCCGCGTCTCCGCGCCCGGCTCGCCCCCGAGCACCAGCACCCCCCGCAGCCGCCGCGCCCCGAGCGGCTGCACCTCCACGTACGCACCGCCCTCCACGCTCACCGCACTGGCCTGCAACGTGGCAACCCGCCGAATCAACTCCTCGGCCCCCGGGGGCAACCCGGCATCCACAGCGCCCCCCGCCGCCCCCACGGCTCCCGCCGCCCCCGCAAGCACCCGCCCCACCGGATCCGCCACCACCACCGGCACCCCCGTAGCCCGCGTCCAGGCTTCCAGCGTGGGCGCCAGCCCCCGCCCCGAGGCCGCGGCCGCGGTCAGGCGGCGCTGCGTCTCGAAGGCGTTCTCCAGGGCGGCCCGCTGCTCCGCGGCCCGCGCCGCGAACACCGCCTTCGTGACGGCGATGAACGGCACCTCGTCCGCCACCGTCAGCAGCGGCAGCCCCGCCGCCTCCGCCGCCGCCACCAGCACCGGCGGCGCGGACTGGTGGGGGAGCGCCGCGCCGAGCCCCAGCGCGAGCGCGCTCGCGCCGCTCGCCCGCACGTCTTCGACGTACGCGCGGCACGCCTCCGCCTCCATCGGCAGCAGCAGCCCGATGGTCATCAGCAGCTCCCCGCCCTGCAGCCACTGTCCCGGCCGGACCAGTTCCGAGGCGTGTGCGGCGAGCACGGGCCGGTCCAGGGCCCCGGCGCCCGCGGTCACCGACAGCCGCAGTTCGGGGCGGGCGACGAGGTCGGCGAGGGTGAAGGTCATGGACACAGTGTCCACCCGGTCGGCCCAGTTTCGCCCTCCGGGCGATCGTCCGCAGGGCGAGCCCGACGTACGGTGCGGACGATCACCCGTCCCACGCCGCGAACGGAGGGCACCCGCCCATGGAGGACATGCACGCCCCGGACGACACCGTTCTCGTCGCCTGCGCGCAGCTCTCCCTCGCCGTCGGCGACGTCGAGGGCAACCGCGCCGCCGCCGACCGCGCGATCGAGGCCGCCGCGGCGGCCGGCGTGAAGGTGCTGGTGCTGCCCGAGCTCGCGAACACCGGCTACGTGTTCCGCGATGCCGCGCACGCCGCCGAGCTGGCCGAGCCGGCCGACGGTCCGACCGTCACGGCCTGGGCCGAGGCAGCCGCCCGCCACGACATGGTCCTGGTCGCCGGTTTCTGCGAGCGCGACGAGACCGGCACCACCCGCAACTCGGCCGTGCTCGTCGACCCGACCGGCGTCCGCGCGGTCTACCGCAAGGCCCACCTCTTCGGCGCGATCGAGAAGGCCGCGTTCGTCCCCGGCGACGAGCGCCCGCCGGTCGTCGACACGGCCGTGGGCCGGATCGGCGTCATGGTCTGCTACGACGTCGAGTTCCCCGAGTGGGTCCGCGACGTGGCGCTGCGCGGCGCCCAGCTCCTGTGTGCCCCGGTCAACTGGCCGCTGTTCCCGCGCCCCGAGGGCGAGCGCGCCGCCGAGGTGATCCGCGTCCAGGCGGACGCCGCCGTCAACCGGATGTTCGTCGCGGCCTGCGACCGCACCGGCACCGAGAACGGCGTCGAGTGGACCGGCGGCTCGGTGATCACCGACCCCGACGGTTTCCCGCTGGCGGGCCCGGCGACGGAGACCGGCGAGTCGTTGCTGGTCGCCGCCTGCGCGCTAGGCCAGGCCCGCGACAAGCGGATCGGCGACCACAACGACGTATTCGCAGACCGTCGCCCCGACCTGTACGACCTCTGAGAATCGGCCCCCAGCCGGCACCGAACTTCCCCCCGAACCACCCCGGAAGGCAAAGGCACCCACCATGAGCGAGCAGCAGCAGTTCCGCGGCCCCGTCGACTCCTCCCGCATCCCGCGCTACGCCGGCCCCGCGACGTTCGCCCGGCTGCCGCGCCTCGACGAGGTCGGCACCGCCGACGTCGCCGTCGTCGGCGTGCCCTTCGACTCCGGTGTGTCGTACCGTCCCGGCGCCCGCTTCGGCGGCAACGCCATCCGTGAGGCGTCGCGCCTGCTCCGCCCGTACAACCCGGCGCAGGACGCCTCCCCGTTCGCGCTCGCGCAGGTCGCGGACGGCGGCGACATCGCCGTGAACCCGTTCAACATCAACGAGGCCGTCGAGACGATCGAGGCCGCCGCCGACGAGCTGCTCGGCACCGGCGCCCGCATGATGACCCTCGGCGGCGACCACACCATCGCGCTTCCCCTCCTCCGCTCGGTGGCGAAGAAGCACGGCCCGGTCGCGCTGCTCCACTTCGACGCGCACCTCGACACCTGGGACACGTACTTCGGCGCCGAGTACACCCACGGCACCCCGTTCCGCCGGGCCGTCGAGGAGGGCATCCTCGACACCGAGGCGCTGTCGCACGTCGGCACCCGCGGCCCGCTGTACGGCAAGCAGGACCTCACCGACGACGAGAAGCTCGGCTTCGGCATCGTGACGTCCTCCGACGTCTACCGCCGCGGCGCCGACGAGGTCGCCGACCAGCTGCGCCAGCGGATCGGCGACCGTCCGCTGTACATCTCCATCGACATCGACTGCCTCGACCCGGCCCACGCGCCCGGCACCGGCACGCCGGAGGCGGGCGGCATGACGTCCCGCGAGCTCCTGGAGATCCTGCGCGGCCTGTCCTCCTGCAACCTGGTCTCCGCGGATGTCGTCGAGGTGGCCCCGGCGTACGATCACGCCGAGATCACCTCGGTCGCGGCCTCGCACACCGCGTACGAGCTGACCACGATCATGAGCCGCCAGATCGCGGCGGCCCGGCAGCAGGGCTGACGCGAAAGGCGTCCCGAGCCGCACCGAAGGGCACATAAGCGCGTGACGCACGACCACGACCTCGTCCTCCGACCGACCGACGCGCAGACGGCGGCCGCCCTCGCGCCGCCGCCGGGCCGCACGGGCGGGGACCTGGTCGTGGAGACCCTGCGCAGCCTGGGCGCGACGACCGTGTTCGGGCTGCCGGGGCAGCACGCGCTGGCGGTGTTCGACGCGGTCCGCCGCTCCGACCTGCGGCTGGTCGGACTGCGGGTGGAGAACAACACCGGCTTCGCCGCCGACGCGTACGGCCGGATCACCGGCGAGGCGGTGCCGCTGCTGCTGTCCACCGGTCCCGGCGCGCTGACCGCGCTGCCCGCGCTGCAGGAGGCGGCGGCCGCGTCGGCGCCGGTGCTGGCGATCAGCAGCCAGGTCCCGGTCGCGGGGCTCGGCGGCGGCCGGCGCGGCCATCTGCACGAACTCCGCGACCAGCAGGCGTCGTTCCGGGACGTCGTGAAGTCCGTGCACACCGTGCGCGCGGCCTCCCAGATCCCGTCCGCGATCGCCGCGGCCTGGCAGTCGGCGCTGACGGCTCCGCACGGGCCGGTGTGGGTGGAGATCCCCGAGGACGTGCTGCGCGCGGAGACGGTGCTGCCGCAGGTCACGGGCGTGGACGCGACCCCGCCGGAGCTTGCGCCGCGCCCCGAGCTGACGGCGCTGGCCGCGCACTGGCTTCACGAGGCGGAGCGGCCGGTGATCGTCGCGGGCGGCGGGGTGGTGCGCGCCGACGCGGCGGGCAAGCTGAAGCAGCTGGCGGAGCGGCTGGATGCGCCGGTCGTCACGACGTACGGGGGGAAGGGCGCGTTCCCGTGGAACCACCGGCTGTCCCTCCAGTCCTGGATGGAGGACCGCCACGTCACGGACTTCCTGGAGGACGCGGACGTCCTCCTGGTCGTCGGCAGCGGCCTGGGCGAACTGTCCTCGAACTACCACACGTTCGCCCCGCGCGGCCGGATCGTGCAGATCGAGGCGGACCTGGGGAAGCTGGAGTCCAACCACCCGGCCCTTGGCGTCCACGCGGACGCCCGGCTGGCACTCCAGGCCCTCCTGGAGACGGTGGGGGAGCGCACCGACCCGAAGGCGGCCGAGGCGGTCGGCGAGGTCCTGGCCAAGGTCCGGGCCCGTATCGACGCCCAGGACCGAGCCCTGGAGCAGGGCCTGCTCACCGCCGTCCGCAAGGCGGTCCCGGACCGGTCGCCGACCTTCTGGGACATGACGATCCTCGGTTACTGGGCGTGGGCCGGCTTCGACGCCCGCCGCCCCAACACGATGCACTCGGCGCAGGGCGCGGGCGGCCTGGGGTACGCCTTCCCGGCCGCCCTCGGCGCGGCCGTCGCCGAGCCGGGCACCCCGGTCCTCGCGGTGTCGGGCGACGGCGGCGCGATGTACGGCCTCGCGGAGCTGGCGACGGCGAGGCAGTACGACCTCGACGTCACCTGGCTGATCGTCGACGACGGCGGCTACGGCATCCTGCGCGAGTACCTGACGGACGCGTACGGCGAGGCGACCGGCACCGAGCTCACCCGCCCCGACTTCGTCGCCCTCGCCGAGTCCTTCGGCGTCCCGGCGACCCTCACGACCCCGGAAACCCTGACGACGGACCTGAAGAAGGCCCTGAAGACCCCCGGCCCGTCGGTGGTCGTCCTGCCGGCGGTGCTCCGCATGTTCGCACCGACGCACCTCTGACCAGCCTCTCCACCGCCCACGGGCCGTGCGGCGCACGGCACTTGTCCGGACGTGACGAAATCGTGCTCGCTTTCCGTGCAACCGTTCGGCCGTCGGTGAGTCTTCCGATGCGTGACTCACGACTCCATATCCCGCCGCCGCGGACGCGGCGCTCTCGGTGCGGCCCTCGCCGTGGGAGTGCTCGTGCCGACCGGCCTGTCGGCGGCGCCTGCGACCGCCGCGACCCCTACCGTGACGTGCACCTCGCTCACCCCGGGCCTCGCCGCCAAACTGGCCGGGGACGTCAACGCCGCCCTGGCGGGCCGCGCCACGACGGCCGCCGTCTTCGTCAACGATCGCGTCACCGGTACGAGCTGCTCGCTGCGGAAGGACCAGAGGTTCGACTCCGCCAGCGTGGTCAAGGTGATCGTGCTCGCCACCCTGCTGTGGGACGCGCAGAAGACCGGCCGGGCGCTGACGGCCACCGAGAAGTCCCGCGCCAACGCCATGATCACCCAGTCGGACAACACCGCGACCAGCGCCCTGTGGCGCCAGCTCGGTGTGACCAGGATCCAGGCCTTCCTCCGGGCCGCCGGGCTGACCAATACCGTCCCGGGCTCCGGCGGCTACTGGGGGCTCACCCAGATCACCGCCTATGACCAGCAGAAGCTCCTGTCCCGCATCACGGTGAAGAACGGCCTGCTGACGGACGCCTCGCGAAGCTACATCCTGCAGCTGATGAACGCGGTCGTCCCGTCGCAGCGCTGGGGCACCCCGGCCGGTGCCCCCAGCACGCTGAAGGTCCATGTCAAGAACGGCTGGCTGTCGCGGGCCACCCACGGCTGGCGGGTGCACAGCATCGGGGCCTTCACCGGCAGCACGAAGAACTACACGATCACCGTCCTGACGCACGACAGCACGACGATGAACTATGGCGTCGACACCATCCAGCGTGTCGCGCGCGCCGTTCACAAGAACCTCAACCCGACCGCGACGATGAACTCGGTGTTCACTCCGCCGGCCGTCCCGAAGGAGGCCTCGGTGCCCGTGCCGGAGCGGGGGCCCGCGTACTGAGGGGCAGCCCAGGACCGTCCTAGGAGGGTCCTAGGACGGCCCAGGACCGTCCTAGGACCTCAGACCGTACTTTGTTGCAGTGGGATGAAATCCCTCGTCGCCCGCGTTGGTGCCTTGCGGTAGAGCAGCGGAAACGGGAGGCATCACGTGGCGGCGGGGTCTGATCAAGGGTGGGCGCGGCGACTCGCCGGGTATGCGTGGCGGTACCGGCTGAACGTGGTGCTCGCGCTCGGCTCGTCGCTGGCCGGGATGGCCGTGATGGCGCTCGTGCCGCTGATCACGAAGGTGATCATCGACGATGTCGTGCAGGCCCACACGCGGTCGCTGTCCGTCTGGACCGGGCTGCTCATCGGGGCCGCCCTGCTCGTGTACGTGTTCACGTACATCCGCCGCTACTACGGCGGGCGGCTCGCGCTCGACGTGCAGCACGACCTGCGGACCGAGATGTTCGGCACGATCACCCGGCTCGACGGGCGGCGGCAGGACGAGCTGTCCACCGGGCAGGTCGTCGGGCGGGCCACGAGTGACCTGCAGCTGATCCAGGGGCTGCTGTTCATGCTGCCCATGACGATCGGCAACATCCTGCTCTTCCTGATCTCGCTGGCCGTCATGGCCTGGCTGTCGATCCCGCTGACCCTCGTCGCCCTCGCCGTCGCCCCCGCGCTCTGGTTCATCGCCAAGCGCAGCCGCACCAAGCTGCACCCCGCCACCTGGTACGCCCAGGCGCAGGCCGCCGCCGTGGCCGGTGTGGTCGACGGGGCGGTGACCGGGGTCCGCGTGGTGAAGGGCTTCGGGCAGGAGGACCAGGAGACCGGCAAGATCCGCACGGCCGGGCGGAAGCTGTTCGCCGGCCGGCTGCGGACGATCCGGTTGAACGCGAAGTACACCCCCGCCCTCCAGGCCGTCCCCGCCCTCGGCCAGGTCGCCGTGCTCGCGCTCGGCGGCTGGCTGGCCACCCGGGGCCAGATCACCCTCGGCACGTTCGTCGCCTTCTCCGCCTACCTGGCCTCCCTCGTCGGCCCGGTCCGCATGCTCGCCATGGTCCTCACCGTCGGCCAGCAGGCCCGCGCCGGCGTGGAGCGGGTCCTGGAGCTGATCGACACCGAGCCGGCCATCGCGGACGGTGCCAAGGAGCTGCCCGCCGACGCTCCCGCCACCGTCGAGTTCGACGACGTCTCGTTCGCGTACGAGGACGGCTCGCCGGTCCTCGACGGGTTCTCGCTGCGGATCCGCCCCGGCGAGACCGTCGCCGTCGTCGGCGCGTCCGGCTCCGGCAAGTCCACCGTCTCGCTCCTCCTGCCGCGCTTCTACGACGTCACCCACGGCGCCGTCCTCGTCGGCAGCCACGACGTCCGCGAGCTCACCCAGTCCTCGCTGCGCGCCGCGATCGGCCTCGTCCCCGAGGACAGTTTCCTGTTCTCCGACACGGTCCGCGCCAACATCGCGTACGGCTTCCCGGACGCCACCCAGGAGCAGATCGAGACGGCCGCCCGCGCCGCCCAGGCCGACCGGTTCATCGCCGAGCTGCCCGACGGCTACGACACGAAGGTCGGCGAGCACGGCCTCACCCTCTCCGGCGGCCAGCGCCAGCGCGTCGCGCTCGCCCGCGCCATCCTCACCGACCCGCGGCTGCTGCTCCTCGACGACGCCACCTCCGCCGTCGACGCCCGTGTCGAGCACGAGATCCACGAGGCGCTCAGGTCCGTGATGGCGGGGCGCACCACCCTCCTGATCGCCCACCGCCGCTCCACCCTCGGCCTCGCCGACCGGATCGCCGTCCTCGACGACGGCCGGCTCTCCGACATCGGCACCCACGAGGAGCTGGAGCGCCGCTCCCCGCTCTACCGCCGGCTGCTCACCGACCCCGACGAGCTCGGCGGCGTGTCGCCCGGCCACGTGCTGCCCGCGGAGACCGCGGACGAGCTGCCCGAGGACCGCCTCCTGCGCGCCGAGCTCGACGCCGAGTACGACGCCGAGCGCGGGCTCACCCCGGCCCTGTGGGTGCGGGAGGAGGAGGCCGCCGAGGAGGACGCCGCCCCCGGAGCCACCCCCGAGCTGCTCGCCGCCGTGGAGGCCCTGCCACCGGCGCTGGACACCCCGGACGTCGACGAGACGCGGGCGGTCGCGCCCGAGGACTCGTACGGACTGCGTCGGCTGCTCCGCGGCTTCGGCTGGGTGCTGCTCGCCAGCCTCGGCCTGGTCGCCGTGGACGCCGGCATGGGCCTGCTGCTGCCGGTCCTGATCCGGCACGGCATCGACGACGGCGTCAACCGGCTCGCCGTCGGCGCGGTCTGGGCCGCCTCCGCGCTGGCCCTGGTCACCGTGATCGTCCAGTGGGCCGCGCAGACCGCCGAGACCCGGATGACGGGCCGCACCGGCGAAAGGATCCTCTACGCGCTGCGCCTGAAGATCTTCGCCCAGCTCCAGCGTCTCGGCCTGGACTACTACGAGCGCGAGCTCACCGGCCGGATCATGACCCGGATGACGACGGACGTGGACGCCCTGTCCACGTTCCTGCAGACCGGCCTGGTCACCGCCTTCGTCTCCGTCGTGACCTTCTTCGGGATCATGGTCGCGCTGCTGGTCCTCGACCTCCAGCTGGCCCTGGTCGTCTTCGCCACGCTGCCGGTGCTCGCCGTCGCCACGTTCTTCTTCCGCCGCGCCAGCGTGAAGGCGTACGAGCTGGCCCGCGAGCGGATCAGCGTGGTCAACGCCGACCTCCAGGAGTCGGTCTCGGGACTGCGGATCGTGCAGGCCTTCGGCCGCGAGCAGGACGGTGCGGCCCGGTTCGCGGAGCGCAGCTCCGGCTACCGCGAGGCCCGGGTGCACGGCCAGTGGCTGATCTCGATCTACTTCCCGTTCGTCACCCTGCTGTCCTCCGTCGCCGCCGCGGCCGTCATGATCGTCGGCGCGAACCGGATCGAGGCCGGCACCCTGACGACCGGCGCGCTCGTCGCGTACCTGCTCTACATCGACCTGTTCTTCGCGCCGGTGCAGCAGCTCTCCCAGGTCTTCGACGGCTACCAGCAGGCCGCGGTCTCGCTGAAGCGGATGCAGGAGCTGCTCCAGGAGCGCACGTCGACGCCGCCGGCCGCGAAGCCGCTGGAGGTGCCCGCGCTGCGCGGCGAGCTCGCCTTCGAGGACGTCTCGTTCCGCTACGGCTCCAATGAGCCTGCTCTGAGCGACATCGCCCTGCGCATCCCGGCCGGGCAGACGGTCGCCTTCGTCGGCGAGACCGGCGCGGGCAAGTCGACGCTGGTCAAGCTGGTCGCCCGGTTCTACGACCCGACCGCCGGCCGGGTCACCGTCGACGGCACGGACCTGCGGGACCTCGACCTGACCGCGTACCGGCACCGGCTCGGCGTCGTCCCCCAGGAGGCGTACCTGTTCGCCGGGACGATCCGGGACGCCATCGCGTACGGCCGGCCGGACGCGAGCGACGCCGAGGTGGAGGCCGCGGCCCGCGCGGTCGGCGCGCACGACATGATCGCCACGCTGGACGGCGGCTATCTGCACGAGGTCGCCGAGCGCGGCCGGAACCTGTCGGCGGGTCAGCGCCAGCTCGTCGCCCTGGCCCGCGCCGAGCTGGTCGACCCGGACGTGCTGCTGCTCGACGAGGCCACCGCCGCCCTGGACCTGGCCACCGAGGCCCAGGTCAACGCGGCGACGGACCGGCTGGCCGGCCGCCGTACGACGCTGGTCGTCGCGCACCGGCTGACGACCGCGGCCCGCGCGGACCGGGTGGTCGTGATGGCCGGCGGCCGGGTCGCCGAGGACGGCACGCACGACGAGCTGCTGGCCCAGGGCGGCCGGTACGCGGCGCTGTGGCGCACGTTCATCGGCGAGGAGGAGCCGCAGCGCGTCTGACATCCCACGCAACCGAAGGGTCCCTTCCCGCGTCGTACGCACGTACGGCTCTGATGCGGGAGGGGACCCACGTGTTCGACGGCACCGGCACGACGATACGGAGCGGGCGGGGCGGGCAGGGCGGACGAGAAGGGCGGGACGGGCGAGAAGGACCGCGGTCACCCGGGCGACGTCTGGTGGCGCGGCTGCTCGCCGTGAGCCTGGCGGCCGGTGCGCTGACGGTCGCCGCCCCCGGAACGTCCCAGGCCGCCGCCGCCTCCGTCTGCACCGGCCGGCCCGCCAAGACCGTCTCCTTCTCCACCGGCGAGCTGCGCCTGTACCGCACCCGGCACTACGCCTGCGCCGTCGCCGTGGCCAAGTCGCCGGGCGCGCGCCGGTTCATGAGCGTGCAGCTGCAGCCGCGCGGCGGCCGGGCCGCCGTCGACGAGGGCCGCTTCACCCGGCAGGCCGGCCCGGTCACCGTCCACGCCCTCAACCGCTGCGTCCGTGCCACCGGCAACGTCGGCGGCGTCACCGCCACGACCGGCTGGGTCCTGTGCTGAAAGGCGGGGTGGAACAAGGGGGGAAGCGCGGGACGAAGCGTAGGTAAGGGTCAACTGGGTCTGGCGATACGCATGTTGCCCCCGCTAGGTTCGCGACACCGTTGTGAATCAAGGGGAGGGTGAATGCGCAAGGCGCTGACAGGGATCCTGTCGCTCGCGGTGCTCATGGGCACCGTCGGCGCGACCGGTGCGGCCACCGCCGCCGAGCCGGAGGCCGGTGTCAGGTCCGCCGTCGCGGACCGCGCGGACAGCACGGACATCAAGGACCGCATCCTGGCGATCCCCGGGATGAGCCTGATCGAGGAGAAGCCGTACGCCGGCTACCGCTTCTTCGTCCTGAACTACACGCAGCCAGTGGATCACCGCCGTCCGTCGGCGGGCACGTTCCAGCAGCGGATCACCGTGCTGCACAAGGACACCGCCCGGCCGACGGTGTTCCACACCAGCGGCTACGGCCTGAGCACCAACCCCAGCCGGCGCGAGCCCACCCGGATCGTCGACGGCAACCAGGTCTCCATGGAGTACCGCTTCTTCACGCCGTCCCGGCCGCAGCCCGCCGACTGGCGGAAGCTGGACATCTGGCAGGCGGCCAGCGACCAGCACCGCATCTTCACCGCGCTGAAGGCGGTCTACTCGGAGAACTGGCTGTCCACCGGCGGCTCCAAGGGCGGCATGACCGCCACGTACTACGAGCGCTTCTACCCGCGCGACATGGACGGCGTCGTGGCGTACGTGGCGCCGAACGACGTGGTGAACAAGGAGGATTCGGCCTACGACCGCTTCCTCGCCACCGTCGGCACCAAGGAGTGCCGCGACCGGCTCAACGCGCTGCAGCGCGAGGCGCTGATCCGCCGCGAGCCGCTGCAGAAGAAGTACAAGGCGTGGGCCGAGGAGAACGGCGCGACGTTCAACACGGTCGGCACCCTCGACAAGGCGTACGAGGCCGTCGTCCTCGACTTCGTCTGGGGCTTCCGGCAGTACTACGGCGAGGCCGACTGCGGGAACATCCCGGAGGCCGCCACGGCCACCGACGACCAGGTGTACGAGACCATCGACGCGTACTCCGGCTGGGCGTTCTACTCCGACCAGGAGCTGACGCCGTACACGCCGTACTACTACCAGGCGGCCACCGAGCTCGGCTCGCCGGACATCCGGCAGCCGCACCTCGACGGCCTGAGCCGGTACGGCTACCAGCCCGCCCGGAACTTCGTGCCGCGCGAGATCCCGACGACGTTCAAGCCGTGGGTGATGCGCGACGTGGACGACTGGGTCCGCAAGAACGCGAACCGGATGCTGTTCGTGTACGGCGGCGACGACCCGTGGGGCGCGGAGCCGTTCCGGCTCGGCAAGAAGGCCCGGGACAGCTACGTCATGACGGCTCCGGGCGCCAACCACGGCGCGAGCGTCGCCGCGCTGACCGACGCCGACCGGGAGAAGGCGACCGCCCGCATCCTGGCCTGGGCGGGCGTCGAGGCCCCGGCGGCCGCGTCCGCCGCACCGCTGGCCCGCTTCGACGCGAAGCTGGACGTGGCGGACCCGGAGGTCACGCGCAGCCAGGCCCGCCGCCCGTAAGGCGCAGGGGAAGAGGCACAGGGGAAGGGGCCGCGCCCGGCCGGGCGCGGCCCCTTCCGCCTGCTCAGCCGTCCGCTCAGCCGTACGCCAGCCCGTGCCCGACCGGGTACAGCACCTTGGCGGGGTCGTCCGCGCGGACCACGGGCACCGGCAGCCGGCCCTGCGGACGCGCCGCGCCGGCGATCACCCGGGCCGCGGCGCGCAGTTCGACGTCCGTCCAGGAGTACGTGGCGACGGTCGCCCGCTGGCCGGCGAGCTGGGCCACGTCGTACGGGTTGCGGATCGCGACCGTGACGACCGGGACCCCGGTCGCGACCAGCCGGGACACCAGGGTCCGCTGCGGGCTGGCCGCCGTGACGTTGTACGTGCCGACGACGACCACGTCCTGACCGGCCGCGGCGGCCACCGCCTCCTCGATCTTCGCGGCGGTCGGGGTGATGCCGGTGGACAGCGCCCGGGTGGTGAAGCCGAGTCCGGCGAGCGTGCCGGCCAGGGTGGCGGTCGGCGGGCCGGTGGTGCCGGACGGGGAGGCCGGGTCCGCGCCGACGACCAGCACCTTGGAGTGGGTGCGGCGGTCCAGCGGCAGCAGTCCGTCCTCGTTGACGACGAGGGTCGTGGTCTCCTCGGCGATCCGGTCGGCGGCGGCCAGGTGCGCGGCGGTGCCGACGGTCAGGTCCACGTCGGACCGCTTCACGAACGGGTCGCGGAACAGTCCGAGTCGCGCCTTCAGCCGCAGGATCCGCAGGATCGATTCGTCGAGCCGGCTCTCCGTCAGCTCGCCGCTCTTGACGGCCTGGAGCACCGCGTTCCAGGCCACGTCCAGCTTCGGCGGGTTGAGCAGCTGGTCCACGCCCGCCTTGAGGGCGAGGACGGGCACGCGGTCGTCGCCGTACTTCGTCCGCACCCCCTCCATGCCGAGCGAGTCGGTCACGACCACGCCGTTGTAGCCCAGTTCCTCGCGGAGGATGCCGGTGAGGATCGGGCGGGAGAGGGTGGCCGGGTCCTCGCTCGGGTCGAGGGCCGGGACGACGATGTGCGCCGTCATGATCGAGTCGATCCCGGCCGCGATCGCCGCGCGGAACGGCGGGGCGTCCAGCTCGCCCCACTGGGCACGGGTGTGGGTGATGGTCGGCAGGCCGTAGTGGCTGTCGGTGGCGGTGTCGCCGTGGCCGGGGAAGTGCTTCGACGTGGCGGCGACCCCGCTGCTCTGGTACCCGCGCACCTGGGCGGCCACCAGACCGGCGACGGACTGCGGGTCGGAGCCGAAGGAGCGGACGCCGATGACGGGGTTGGCGGGGTTGACGTTGACGTCGGCGACGGGCGCGTAGTTCTGCCGTATCCCGACGGCGGCCAGTTCGGCGCCGGCGATCTGCGCGGCCTTGCGCGCGTCGGCGTGCGAGCCGCCCGCGCCGAGCGCCATCGCGCCGGGCATCAGCGTGGCGGGTTTGCCGACCCGGCAGACGATGCCGTGCTCCTGGTCGGTGGAGATGAGCAGCGGCAGCGGGGTGGCCTGGGCGAGTCCGGCCCGCTGGATGCCGTTGGACAGTTCGGCGATCTGGTGCGGGTCGCGGGTGTTGTGCGCCCAGGCGAAGTAGATGATGCCGCCGACGTGGTACTTCGCGATCAGCTCGGCGGCGGTGCGGACGCCGAGCTCCTTGAGGTTGGAGTCGACGTCCGCCTGGTCGGGAGCGGTGGCCGAGTGGCCGTACACCCGCATGACGAAGAGCTGGCCGACCTTCTCCTCGAGGGACATGCGGGCGATCAGCCCTCTGAGCGCGTGGTCGTGGCCCGCGGCGGACGCGGTGCCCGCGGGCAGTCCGACGCCGGTCACGGCGGCGACGGCTGCCGCGGCGGAGGCGGTGAGGACGGTACGTCGGGAGGTGGCGCGGTGGTGCACTGGTGCTCCTTCCGGCCGTGCTGGTGGTGTGGGTGGGGCGGGGGTCCTGAAGGAAACTTCCAAGATGCAGGGTTAGCCCGAAAGTAACTGCCAGGTCAAGGACCGGCGCACGAACGCGCGCACGTTGTGGGCATTCGTTCCGCCCTCGTGGAGTCCTGCGGCGTCATGCATCCTGTGGCAGCCCACTGGGGGCAGAGGGCTGCGGCAGCGGGCAGGGGCGGCGGACTGGGGCAGACGGCTGCGGACCGAGCCCCGGGGAACCGACCTCCGCCCCGCCCCGTCCAACTCCCGCTGGCCGGACTCCGCGACGCGCTCCCCCTCCCAGCCGCGGCGCACCCGACAGCGCCCCGCCACCGGCGCGCCCCCCAACCCGCGCCGGTGGCGGCCCTTTTGCACCCGCTGACGCGCGGTCAGCCCCGTGGCGGGGCTGTCGAATCGCGGACGACCAGCTCCGCCTCGATCGTCGCCACCCCGCCGTCCGGCACGGCCTCCGCGCCCGTCGCCAGGAGGCCCGCGCGGTGGCCGGCCTCCTGGAGGGGGAGGCGGACCGTCGTCAGCGCCGGGGCCGTGTCGATGGCGAACGGCAGGTCGTCGAAGCCGGTCACCGACACGTCGCCGGGGATGCTCCGGCCCAGGTCCCGCAGCGCGGCGCAGGCGCCGAGGGCGACCGTGTCGCTCGCCGCGACGATCGCCGTCAGATCCGGGTCGCGGCGCAGGAGTTCGCGCGCCGCCTCGTAGCCCGCGGTCCGCTCGTACGGCGCGTGGACCGTGGGCGCGTCGCCGAGGCCCGCCGCCGCGAGCGCGGACCGGTGGCCCTCCAGGCGGTGCCGGGTCGTCGTGTACCGCTCGGGGCCCATGATGTGCCCGATCCGGCGGTGGCCCAGGCCGAGGAGATGCTGGGTGAGCTTGCGCGCCCCGCCCCGGTTGTCGAAGGCGAGCGTCGCCGCCGTGGTGTCCCCGGGCACCGGCGGCCGCCCGCACAGCACCACCCGCGTACCGGCCTCCGCGAGCCGCGCCAGCTTCGCCGTCGTCGCCGCCACGTGCGCCGGGTCCTCGAACGAGCCGCCGGTCAGCACCACCGCCGCGGCCCGCTGGCGCTGGAGCAGCGTCAGGTACATGAGCTCCCGCTCCGGCGAGCCGCCCGTGTTGCAGACCACGGCCAGTTTCTCCCCGCCGGCCCGCCCCGACGCGCTCGCGCCGATCGCGCTCTGCGCCGCGCCCGCGATGATCCCGAAGAAGGGGTCGGCGATGTCGTTGACCAGGATGCCGACCAGGTCGGACGTGGCGGCGGCCAGTGAGCTCGCGGGGCCGTTCAGCACGTAGTCCAGCTCGTCCACGGCCCGCAGCACCCGCTCGCGGGTGGCCTCGGCGACCGGGTAGTTGCCGTTCAGGACGCGGGAGACGGTGGCCGGGGACACCCGTGCGCGCGCGGCCACGTCGGCCAGCGTGACGGTCATCGCGTACCTCCGGGGAGAGTCGGGCCCACCCCTTGTCCGAGGTGTAGTCGGCAGGCTAGCGTCCCCCCTCGTAGAAAGCGCTTTCTATCGGCTCGGAGGTTGCGACGTGACACGCAGGACAGTCCGGATCGCCATGAACGGCGTCACGGGACGGATGGGCTACCGCCAGCACCTCGTACGCTCCGTCCTCGCGATCCGCGAGCAGGGCGGGCTCCCGCTCGGCGACGGCGAGGTGCTGTGGCCCGAACCGGTGCTGGTCGGCCGCCGTGAGCACGCGCTGCGCGAGATGGCCGGGCGGCACGGCCTCACCGAGTGGTCGACCGACCTCGACGCGGTCCTCGCCGACGACACCGTCGAGATCTACTTCGACGCACAGGTCACCGCCGCCCGCGTCGACGCGATCAAGCAGGCGATCGCCGCGGGCAAGCACGTCTACACCGAGAAGCCCACGGCCGGTGACCTCGCCGGCGCGCTGGAACTGGCCCGCCTGGCCGAGGCCGCCGGCATCCGGCACGGCTGCGTCCAGGACAAGCTGTTCCTGCCGGGTCTGCGGAAGCTGAAGCGGCTGATCGACGGCGGCTTCTTCGGCGAGATCCTGTCCGTGCGCGGCGAGTTCGGCTACTGGGTCTTCGAGGGCGACTGGCAGGAGGCGCAGCGCCCGTCGTGGAACTACCGCGCCGAGGACGGCGGCGGGATCGTCGTCGACATGTTCCCGCACTGGGAGTACGTGCTGCACGAGCTGTTCGGCCGGGTGACGAGCGTGACCGCCCAGGTCGCCACGCACATCCCGCGCCGCTGGGACGAGCGCGGCAAGCCGTACGAGGCGACCGCCGACGACGCCGCGTACGGCATCTTCCGGCTGGAGGGCGGGGCGGTCGCGCAGATCAACTCCTCCTGGGCGGTCCGGGTCGACCGCGACGAGCTGGTGGAGTTCCAGGTCGACGGCACGCACGGCTCGGCGGTGGCGGGGCTGCGCAACTGCCGTGTCCAGCACCGCTCGGCGACTCCGAAGCCGGTCTGGAACCCGGACGTGCCCGCTACGGAGTCGTTCCGGGAGCAGTGGCAGGAGGTCCCGGACAACACCGAGTTCGACAACGGCTTCAAGGCCCAGTGGGAGCTGTTCCTGCGCCATGTGGTCGCCGGCGAGCCGTACCACTGGGACCTGCTGGCGGGCGCCCGCGGTGTGCAGCTCGCGGAGCTGGGGCTGCGCTCGTCGGCCGAGGGCCGCCGCATCGAGGTCCCGGAGGTCATGCTGTGATCCGGCTGCCGCAGGCGGGCGGGGGACCGCGCGCGTACGAGCCGAGGCCGGCCTCCGCGCACCCGCCGGCGGGGGAGGACGAACTGCGCTCCCGCACGGTCTACTCCGCCGCCCATGTCGTCGCCGACCCGTACGCCGACGTCTCACCCGACGGGCCCGCCGCCGTCGACTGGGACGCCACGCTCGCCTTCCGCCGGCACCTGTGGGCGCACGGCCTCAGGGTCGCCGAGGCGATGGACACCGCACAGCGCGGCATGGGCCTCGACTGGGCCGGCGCGGCCGAGCTGATCCGCCGGTCCGCCGCCGAGGCGAAGGCCGTCGGCGGGCGGATCGCCTGCGGCGTCGGCACCGACCAGCTCACCGGCCCCGCCGACCTGGTGACCGTCCGCGAGGCGTACGAGGAGCAGCTCGCGCTCGTCGAGGAGACCGGCTCCCGGCCGGTCCTGATGGCCTCCCGGGCCCTCGCGGCGGCCGCCGAGGACCCCGACGACTACCTCGACACGTACACGCATCTGCTGCGCCAGTCCGCCGAGCCGGTGATCCTGCACTGGCTCGGCCCGATGTTCGACCCGGCCCTGGAGGGCTACTGGGGCTCGGCCGACCTGGACGCCGCCACCGAGACGTTCCTCCAGGTCGTCGCCGAACACCCGGACAAGGTCGACGGGGTCAAGATCTCCCTGCTCGACGCGGGGCGCGAGATCGAGCTGCGCCGCCGGCTCCCGCAGGGCGTCCGCTGCTACACGGGCGACGACTTCCACTACCCGGAGCTGATCGCCGGCGACGCGAAGGGCTTCAGCCACGCGCTGCTCGGGATCTTCGACCCGCTGGGCCCGCTGGCGGCGCGGGCGGTACGGGTCCTGGACACCGGGGACGTCGAGGGCTTCCGGGCGCTGCTCGACCCGAGCGTGGAGCTGTCCCGCCACCTGTTCCAGCCCCCCACCCGCTACTACAAGACGGGCGTGGTGTTCCTGGCCTGGCTGGCCGGCCACCAGGACCACTTCGTGATGGTCGGCGGCCTGCAGTCCGCCCGCTCCCTCCCGCACCTGGCCCGCGCATACGAACTCGCCGACGGACTGGGCCTGTTCCCGGATCCCGGCCTCGCCGAGCAGCGCATGAAATCCCTCCTCACGGTGTACGGAGTCGACCGGTGAACCGCGACCGCTTCTCGATCAACCAGATGACGGTGAAGCAGCTGTCCCTGCCGGACCTGGTCGCCCACTGCGTCCGGCTCGGCATCCGCGGGGTCGGCCTCTGGCGCGAGCCGGTCCGGGCGTACGGGGTCGAGGCCGCCGCCGCGCTCGTCCGGGACGCCGGACTGACCGTCACCAGCCTGTGCCGCGGCGGCTTCTTCACCGCCGACGGCCGGGAGGCAGACAACCGCGCCGCCGTCGACGAGGCCGCCGCCCTCGGCACGGACACGCTCGTCCTGGTCTCCGGAGGACTGCCCGCCGGCAGCCGCGACCTCCCCGCCGCGCGGGCCCGGATCGCCGACGGGATCGCCGCCCTGGCCCCGTACGCCGCCCGGCGCGGAGTCCGCCTCGCCATCGAACCCCTCCACCCCATGTACACGGCGGACCGCTGCGCCGTGTCCACCCTGGACCAGGCCCTGGACCTCGCCGCGCCCTTCCCCGCCGAGCAGGTCGGCGTGGTCGTGGACACGTACCACGTCTGGTGGGACGACCGCGCCCCGGCGGCGGTCGCCCGCGCAGGCGCGGAAGGCCGCCTGCACTCCTTCCAGCTCGCCGACTGGACCGTCCCGCTCCCCGCCGGAGTCCTCACCGGCCGCGGGCAGCTGGGCCACGGCGTGATCGACCTGGCGGCCTGGTGCGACCTGGTCGAGGCGGCCGGGCACACCGGGCCCGTGGAGGTCGAACTCTTCAACGACGACCTGTGGGCACGGGACGGGGTGGAGGTCCTGGAGGAGACCCTGAAGCGCTTCGAAGCCCTCGCCGACTCCTGAAAAAATTACCGCCCGCATCCGTACAACCCTTTCCGGGTGACGGCAGTCTCACTGGGCGTCAGGGCTTCCGGGGAGGGGATCTGGGGGGATCGAGGAAGGCCTGGCACGGAGGGGGAGCGCGTGGGGCCCGGTCCAGGAGGACCGGGCCCCCAGTAGCTTTCTCAGACCTCGAAGTGGCCGTCCTTGATCGCGGCGACGAAGACCGACCAGCCGTCGGTGGAGAAGACGACGACGGGGCCGGTCACGGCCTTGCTGTCGCGGACGGGCACGCAGGCGTGGCCACGGGCTGCTTCCAGGCACTCGCCCTGGTCGCCGCCGCTGTAGCTCGACTTGAACCACCCGGCCAGGGCGGACGAGTCGGAGACGGTGTGCTCACTGCTGGCCATCTGCATGTTCCTCTGCTGCCGCCCTCACCAGGGCGAGTGACTCCTGTTGCGACAATGCGTCGCTCAGAGCGAGAGCGTAGGCGGTGTGACAAGCGCTCACCAGAGCCGGATCATCCATCAGGTTTCCGGTCAGAAAGCCTTCGACGTAGGCCACGGGTGCGGAGTCCTGGAAGGTCATGAGCGTGAGCAGACTCTGCTGAAGAGCGTGTGCGCCCACCTCGTTCGGGACGACGTGCAGGCGCAGCCGACCCTCCTCGGCCAGGTCGGCGACCTTCCCCAACTGCTCGGCCATCACCCGCCGGCCGCCGACGCGGCGGCGCAGGACGGCCTCGTCGAGAAGGGTCCAGATGACCGGCTGCGCCGGCCCGTCGAGGATGCGACGACGCTTCGTGCGGATGTCGACGGATTCGTCGAGCTCCTCGGCTGTGTGATTAGGGCTATAGGCGCGGAACAGCGCGCGGGCGTAATCGTCCGTCTGAAGCACACCCGGGACAAGCGTCAGGGCGAACTGCTGAATGACCGTGGCCTGTTGCTCCAGCTCTGCCACGGCTGCGAAGTGGTCGGTGTACTTGGACTCCAAGTCCTCCAACCACCGTTCGAAGAACCCGTCCGTCCCCAGCGCCCGGTCGATCCGCCGGGCGTCGTCCCGGATCGGGAGGCGTCTGCCCGCCTCGAAGTGGGCGATGTGCGTGCGCGAGCACACCACCTGCTCGCTCAGCTGCTCCTGCGTGAGTCCGGCGGCCACCCGCCGGAGTCTCAGCTCCTCCCCGTACTTCTCGCGCGGTGTCCGCGGTTTTCGGCCCTGCATGCGACCAACTCCCTTCCACCACAGGCAGCGTAGCGAGGGCGACTCCGATCTGTGATGAGTTGTCCACAGATGGCGACGGATGTGCGAACCGTGATGTCCGAGGTCTTCGCTAACGTCGGGGCATGTCCAGTCCCATGTCCGACGCCGGCCCGCGGATGGCCGTGCTGGAAGGCGTGCTCGAGCGCATCACGTACGCCAACGAGGAGAACGGCTACACCGTCGCCCGCGTCGACACCGGGCGCGGCAGCGGGGATCTGCTGACGGTGGTGGGGTCGCTGCTCGGCGCGCAGCCGGGGGAGTCGCTGCGGATGGAGGGGCGCTGGGGCTCCCATCCGCAGTACGGCAAGCAGTTCACCGTCGAGAACTACACGACGCTGCTGCCCGCGACCATCCAGGGCATCCGCCGCTATCTCGGCTCCGGGCTCGTCAAGGGCATCGGGCCGGTCTTCGCGGACCGCATCACGAGCCATTTCGGGCTTGAGACTCTCGACATCATCGAGAAGGAGCCCGCCCGGCTCATCGAGGTGCCCGGACTCGGGCCGAAGCGGACGAAGAAGATCGCCGCCGCCTGGGAGGAGCAGAAGGCCATCAAGGAGGTCATGGTCTTCCTCCAGACCGTCGGGGTCTCCACCTCCATCGCGGTGCGGATCTACAAGAAGTACGGGGACGCCTCGATCTCCGTCGTGAAGAACCAGCCCTACCGGCTGGCCGCCGACGTCTGGGGCATCGGCTTCCTCACCGCCGACCGGATCGCCCAGGCGGTCGGCATACCCCACGACAGCCCCGAGCGGGTCAAGGCCGGCATCCAGTACGCGCTGTCGCAGTCCACCGACCATGGGCATTGCTTCCTGCCCGAGGAGCAGCTGATCTCCGACGCGGTGAAGCTGCTCCAGGTGGACACCGGGCTGGTCATCGACTGCCTCGGCGAGCTGGCCGAGGACCCGGAGGGGGTGGTGCGGGAGAAGGTGCCGGGGCCCGAGGGGCAGCCGGTCACGGCCGTCTACCTGATCCCGTTCCACCGCGCCGAGCTCTCCCTGGCCGCCCAGGTGCTGCGGCTGCTGCGCACGCCCGAGGACCGGCTGGCGGGCTTCGCGGACGTGGACTGGGGCCGGGCGCTGGCCTGGCTGGCCCGGCGTACGGGGGCGTCGCTCGCGCCGGAGCAGGAGGAGGCGGTCCGGCTCGCCCTCACCCGCAAGGTCGCGGTGCTGACCGGCGGTCCGGGCTGCGGCAAGTCGTTCACGGTCCGCTCCATCGTGGAGCTGGCCCGCGCCCGGAAGGCCAAGGTCGTGCTGGCCGCGCCCACCGGGCGGGCCGCCAAGCGGCTCGCCGAGCTGACCGGCGCGGAGGCCTCCACCGTCCACCGGCTGCTCGAGCTCAAGCCCGGCGGGGACGCCGCGTACGACCGGGACCGGCCGCTCGACGCGGATCTGGTGGTGGTCGACGAGGCGTCCATGCTGGACCTGCTGCTGGCGAACAAGCTGGTCAAGGCGGTGGCCCCGGGCGCCCATCTGCTGCTGGTGGGGGACGTGGACCAGCTGCCGTCGGTCGGCGCCGGCGAGGTGCTGGGCGATCTGCTGGCCCCGGACAGTCCGGTGCCCGCGGTCCGGCTGACCCGGATCTTCCGGCAGGCCCAGCAGTCCGGCGTGGTCACCAACGCGCACCGGATCAACGCGGGGCAGCACCCGCTCACCACCGGGCTGCCGGACTTCTTCCTGTTCGCCGAGGACGAGACGGAGGACGCCGGCCGGCTCGCGGTCGAGGTCGCGGCCCGCCGTATTCCGGCCAAGTTCGGCCTCGACCCGCGCCGCGACGTGCAGGTCCTCGCCCCGATGCACCGCGGCCCGGCGGGCGCGGGCACCCTCAACGGCCTGCTCCAGCAGGCCATCACGCCGGCCCGCCCCGACCTGCCCGAGAAGCGCTTCGGCGGCCGGGTCTTCCGGGTCGGCGACAAGGTCACCCAGATCCGCAACAACTACGACAAGGGAGCGAACGGCGTCTTCAACGGCACCGTGGGCGTGGTCACCGGCCTCGACCCGGTGGAGCAGCGGCTGACCGTGCGCACGGACGAGGACGAGGAG
Organism: Streptomyces sp. NPDC048604; assembly: GCF_043199435.1. Classification (NCBI taxonomy): domain Bacteria; kingdom Bacillati; phylum Actinomycetota; class Actinomycetes; order Kitasatosporales; family Streptomycetaceae; genus Streptomyces; species Streptomyces sp. NPDC048604. The sequence goes on along the minus strand of NZ_JBICVX010000010.1, from coordinate 35,773 downwards.
GTGCCGTACGACTTCGACGAGCTGGACGAGCTGGCCCATGCCTACGCTGTGACCATCCACCGTTCGCAGGGCAGCGAGTACCCCGCGGTCGTGATCCCGATCACCACGGGGGCCTGGATGATGCTCCAGCGGAACCTTCTCTACACCGCCGTGACCCGGGCGAAGAAACTGGTCGTACTGGTCGGTTCGCGCAAGGCGATCGGCCAGGCGGTGCGCACCGTCTCGGCGGGCCGGAGGTGCACGGCACTCGCCCACCGGCTCGGCGGACTTTCCCCAACCGGGGCGAAGGGGGCAGGATGAGCAGGTTGGCGGCACTGAGTGCCGCCGAATGGCCCAATGGTCGACCCCGAGTGCACTCTGCTGAGCCAAATGGGGGATGGTAGAGACAGTCAGGGCACCTCGAAGAAGAGGCACTACGTCGGTGAGGGATGACGTGAGCGACAACTCTGTAGTACTGCGGTACGCGGACGGTGAATACACCTACCCGGTGGTCGAGAGCACCGTCGGCGACAAGGGCTTCGACATCGGGAAGCTCCGGGCCCAGACCGGTCTGGTCACGCTGGACAGCGGTTACGGCAACACCGCCGCCTATAAATCCGCCATCACCTACCTGGACGGCGAGAAGGGCATCCTGCGGTACCGCGGCTACCCCATCGAGCAGCTCGCCGAGCAGTCCACCTTCCTGGAGGTGGCGTACCTCCTGATCAACGGTGAGCTGCCGAAGACGGACGAGCTCAACGTCTTCCAGAACGAGATCACCCAGCACACGCTGGTCCACGAGGACGTCAAGAACTTCTTCCGCGGCTTCCCGCGGGACGCCCACCCGATGGCGATGCTGTCGTCGGTGGTCTCCGCGCTGTCCACCTTCTACCAGGACAGCCACAACCCGTTCGACGAGACGCAGCGTCACCTGTCCACGATCCGGCTGCTGGCCAAGCTGCCGACGATCGCGGCGTACGCGTACAAGAAGTCGGTCGGCCACCCGTTCGTCTACCCGCGCAACGACCTCGGCTACGTCGAGAACTTCCTGCGGATGACGTTCTCGGTGCCGGCCCAGGACTACGACCTCGACCCGGTCGTGGTCTCCGCCCTGGACAAGCTGCTGATCCTGCACGCGGACCACGAGCAGAACTGTTCGACCTCCACCGTGCGTCTGGTCGGCTCCTCGCAGGCGAACATGTTCGCCTCGATCTCCGCGGGCATCTCGGCGCTGTGGGGCCCCCTGCACGGCGGCGCCAACCAGTCCGTCCTGGAGATGCTCGAGGGCATCCAGGCCAACGGCGGCGACGTCGACTCCTTCATCCGCAAGGTGAAGAACAAGGAGGACGGCGTCCGCCTGATGGGCTTCGGCCACCGGGTGTACAAGTCCTTCGACCCCCGCGCCAAGATCATCAAGGCGGCGGCGCACGACGTCCTCTCCGCGCTCGGCAAGTCCGACGAGCTGCTGGACATCGCGCTGAAGCTGGAGGAGCACGCGCTCTCCGACGACTACTTCGTCTCGCGCAACCTCTACCCGAACGTGGACTTCTACACGGGTCTGATCTACCGCGCGATGGGCTTCCCGACCGAGATGTTCACCGTGCTCTTCGCCCTGGGCCGGCTGCCGGGCTGGATCGCCCAGTGGCACGAGATGATCAAGGAGCCGGGCTCCCGCATCGGCCGCCCGCGCCAGATCTACACGGGCGAGGTCCTGCGCGACTTCGTCCCGGTCGAGGCCCGCTGAGCGGTTGCTGAGGGCTCGCCGAGCCCTTCGTGACGAAAAGCGCCCCGCCGCCGATCCCCCCACGGGTCGGCGAACGGGGCGCTTCCCATATTCCCGGTGCGGATTCCCCCCACGGGATCCGGGCCGGGCGTCTGTGCGCGGTCTGCCGGGGTACGTACGTACGGGAGGGCCGCTCAAAGCTCCCCGGTGCACGTGCCCCGGCCAACGCTTGCCTGGGACGTCCCCCAAGACATCCCATGAACGTCCCCCAAGACGTTCTCGGCATCGCCCACTTAGACTCGCGAACAGCCCAGATGGTTACCCCTAAATATCTGTGATCTAGATCTCTTTGTGAAGGTCCTGTGCGTCACGTGAACGTGATTTCACGTGAACGCCCGAAGTCGCAGGCTGTTGGACACTACGAAAACGGACGAAAAGGCCATCGCGAGCCCCGCGATCATCGGGTTGAGCAGTCCGGCCGCGGCGAGCGGCAGCGCGGCCACGTTGTAGCCGAAGGCCCAGAACAGGTTGCCCCTGATCGTCGCGAGGGTCCGCCGGGAGAGCCGGATCGCGTCGGCTGCGACCCGCAGGTCCCCGCGGACGAGGGTCAGGTCGCCGGCCTCGATCGCGGCGTCGGTCCCCGTGCCCATCGCCAGGCCCAGGTCCGCGACGGCCAGCGCGGCCGCGTCGTTGACCCCGTCGCCGACCATGGCGACCGTCCGGCCCTCGGCCTTCAGCCGCTCGACCACCGCGACCTTCTCCTCGGGCAGCACCTCGGCGATCACCTCGTCGATGCCCACCTGCGCCGCCACGGCCTCGGCGACGGCCCGGTTGTCCCCGGTCAGCAGCACCGGGGCCAGGCCCAGGGCGCGCAGCCGGGCGACCGCCTCGGGGCTGGTCTCCTTCACCGCGTCCGCGACGGTGAGGACGCCGCGGGCGACCCCGTCCCAGGCGACCGCGACGACGGTGCTCCCGCGGTCGTCCGGCAGCGGCGGCGGCACGATCCCGGCCGCCTCCAGGAGCGCCGGGCGGCCGGCCAGTACGCGGTGGCCGTCGACCGTGCCGCGGACGCCGAGGCCGGGCACGTTCTCGAAGCCGGTCACCGACGGCAGCTCGCCCACGCGCTGCGCCGCCCCGGCCGCGATCGCGCGGGCGACCGGGTGCTCCGAGGCGTGTTCCAGGGCGCCGGCGAGGCGCAGCAGCTCGTTCTCGTCCGTGCCGCCCTCGGCGTACGCCTTGCGCAGCTCCATGCGGCCGGTGGTGACCGTGCCGGTCTTGTCGAGGACGACCGTGTCGACGCGACGGGTGGACTCCAGCACCTCGGGGCCCTTGATCAGGATGCCGAGCTGCGCGCCGCGGCCGGTGCCGACCATGAGGGCGGTGGGCGTGGCCAGGCCGAGCGCGCAGGGGCAGGCGATGATCAGCACGGCCACGGCGGCGGTGAACGCGGCGGTGGTGCCCGCGCCCGTACCGAGCCAGAAGGCGAGGGTGACCAGCGCGATCAGGAGGACGGCGGGGACGAAGACGGCGGAGATCCGGTCGGCGAGGCGCTGCACCTCGGCCTTGCCGTTCTGGGCGTCCTCGACCAGCTTCGCCATCCGGGCGAGCTGGGTGTCGGCGCCGACCCGGCCGGCCTCGACGACGAGCCGGCCGCCGGCGTTCAGGGTCGCTCCGGTGACGGCGTCGCCGACGGTCACGTCCACGGGGACGGACTCGCCGGTGAGCATCGAGGCGTCGACGGCGGAGGCGCCCTCGACGACGGTGCCGTCGGTGGCGACCTTCTCCCCCGGGCGTACGACGAACCGGTCGCCGACGCGCAGTTCCGTGACCGGGACGCGGACCTCCGCGCCCGCTCGCAGGACCGCCACGTCCTTCGCGCCGAGCTCCATGAGGGCCCGGAGCGCCGCGCCCGCCTTCCGCTTGGCGCGGGCCTCCAGCCAGCGGCCGAGCAGGATGAACGTGGTGACTCCGGCCGCGACCTCCAGGTAGATCGTGGCGGCGGCGTCGGAGCGGGAGACCGTGAGGTCGAAGCCGTGCCGCATTCCCGGCATTCCGGCGTCGCCGAGGAACAGCGCCCACAGGGACCAGCCGAAGGCGGCGACGGTGCCGAGTGAGACCAGGGTGTCCATGGTGGCCGCGCCGTGCCTGAGGTTGGTCCAGGCGGCGCGGTGGAAGGGCAGCCCGCCCCAGACGACGACGGGGGCGGCGAGGGTGAGGCTCAGCCACTGCCAGTCGTCGAACTGGAGCGCGGGGACCATGGCGAGCAGGATCACGGGCGCGGAGAGGACCGCGGAGACGAGCAGGCGCTGCCTGAGGGAGGCGGCCTCGTCGGCGGGCACCCTCGTCGGGGACTCGGATTCCGGTTCCGGTTCCGGCGGCGGGGGCAGTTCGGCGGTGTAGCCGGTCCTGACGACCGTCGCGATGAGGTCGTCGACCGAGACCTCCGCCGGATGCTCGACGTGTGCCTTCTCCGTCGCGTAGTTGACGGTGGCGGTCACGCCGTCCATCCGGTTGAGCTTCTTCTCCACGCGGGCCGCGCAGGAGGCGCAGGTCATGCCGCCGACGAGGAGCTCTGTGGTGCTGCTGGAGGTCATGTGCCTTCCCGACGCGAACAGGGTCGTACCGTTGCCACGGTACGACCCTGCGGGGCTGCTGCGGGGGCCGGGCCCGTAGTGCGGGCCCGGATCGGACGGCTCAGGCCTGGACGCCGACCAGTTCGTACCCGGCCTCGTCCACGGCGTCGGCCACGGCGGCGCGGTCGAGCGGGGCCTCGGAGACCACGGTGACCGTGCCGGTGGCGGCCACGGCCGTCACGGAGGTGACGCCGGCGAGCTCGGAGATCTCGCTGCTGACCGCGCCCTCGCAGTGCCCGCAGGTCATGCCCTTGACCTCGTAGACCGTGGTGACGCCGCCGGCCCGGACGTCCGCCGCGCCGTCGTGGCAGGAGCCGGTGGACGAGCAGCAGGAGCCGGTGGCCTGGGGAAGCTCGGTCTTCGTCTCGGCGGTCATGGCGTTCTCCTCTTTCGGGGCAGTGCTCTTTCGGGCAGTGCGGTGTGATGCCCGGTCACGGAACCACACTCTATACCCCTGGGGGGTACCGATCAACGGTGCGGCGCGCCGAGCCGCCGCGGTGTGTAGAGCGGGTCGAGATAGCGGACGAGGGCGCGCTTCAGCTCGGCGACGGTCCCGTCCCGCTCCGCGCCCTCGGGGGCGGCGAGGACCAGATCGAGCCCGGCCTTGACGATCCCGAGAGCCATGGCGGCGATCCACCTGCGCTCACCGGCGTCCAGGCCGGGGGCCATGGCCTCGATCAGGCCGCCGACCCGGGTGAGCATCGACTCGTGCACCGCCTCGTGCTCCTCGGCGATCCGGCCGGGCACGTCGCCGCTGCCGTGCATGAGGGCGAGGAAGGCCGGATTGCGGCAGTTGAACTCGATCACCGGCTCCAGTACCGCGTCCACCAGCTCCGGCAGCGGGAGCTCCAGGTCGGCCCGGTCGAAGGCGAGCCCCTGGGTCTCGCGCATCTCCTGCAGCAGGCGGTCGCCGAGCTCGACGGCGATCGCCTCCTTGTTGGGGAAGTACTGGTAGAGCGTGCCGGGGGAGACCTTCGCCTCGCGGGCGATGGCATTGGTGCTGGCCGCCGCGTACCCCGTGCGGCAGAAGACGCTCGCGGCGGCCTGCAGCAGCTGCGCGATCCGGCGTTCGCCGCGGGCCTGCCGGCGGCGCGGCGCGGGTTCCTCGGACATGGATGTCCCCAGCTTTCGTGACGCGTTTGACAAACACGAGCGCTCGCTCGCATTCTAGGAAAACGCGAGCGATGTCTCGTGTTTGCCAGTGTATGGCAATGAGTCGACCCTGCGACCTGCCCGGAAGCGGGCGCACGGGTCTCGGTGAAGGGGACACCGCGTCATGGCCGAAGTCAAGAATTCAGCACCGCCGCGGGGCGGGGGGTGGACGCGGTTCGTCACCGCGCGGCCCCGCCTGACGCTGCTGGTCGCGCTGGTGATCACCGCCCTGTCGGTGCTCGCCGGAAGTGGGGTGGCGGACCGCATGGGCAGCGGCGGCTGGCAGGACCCGGACGCGGAGTCCACGTACGCCACCAAGGTGCTGGAGCGCGAGTTCCCGGCCTCCCAGCCCAATCTGCTCCTGCTCGTCGACGCCGGGAAGACGGGGGTGGACGCCCCGGCGGTCGCCGCCGAGGCGGCCCGGCTCGCCGAGCGGCTCGACGCCGAGCCGGGCGTCACCGGCGTCGGCTCGTACTGGACCACGAAGTCGCCCGCGCTCCGCTCCGAGGACGGCCGGCAGGCCGTCATAGCCGCCCGGATCCAGGGCGAGGAGAAGGCGGCCGGCGAGACGCTGGAGCGGATCGCCCCCGAGTTCCGGGGTGCGCACGGACCGGTGGAGGTGTCGCTCGGCGGGCCGGTGGCCGTGCAGCACGAGATGCAGACGATCATCCAGGAGGACCTGCTGCGGGCGGAGATGATCGCCCTGCCGATCACGCTGGTGCTGCTCGTGATGGTCTTCGGCAGCGCGGTCGCGGCCCTGCTGCCGCTGGGCGTCGGCATCGTCGCCATCCTCGGGACGAACGCGGTGCTGCGCGGGCTCACCGAGTTCACCGACGTGTCCGTCTTCGCGATGAACCTGACCACGGCCCTCGGCCTCGGCCTGGCCATCGACTACGCGCTGTTCATCGTCCGCCGGTTCCGCGAGGAGCTGGACGCCGGGGCCGACACGCGCACGGCCGTGGCGACGACGCTGCGCACCGCGGGGCGGACGGTGCTGTTCTCGGCGCTGACCGTCGCGGTCTCGCTCGCGGCGATGATGGTCTTCCCGCAGTACTTCCTGCGCTCCTTCGCCTACGCCGGCATCGCCGTCGTCCTGCTCGCCGCGACAGCCGCGCTGACGCTGCTGCCCGCCGCGCTGCTGCTGCTCGGGCCGCGGGTGAACGCACTGGACCTGCGCAAGTTGTTCCGCCGCAAGGGCGCCGGGTCCGGCGAGGCGGCCGGGTCCGGCAAGGCGGCCGGGGCGGGCTGGGCGCGGGCGGCGACGCTGGTGATGCGGCGGGCCCCGGTCTTCGCGGTGGCCACGATCGTGGGCCTGGTCCTGCTCGGACTGCCCTTCCTGAACGTCTCGTTGGGCACCGCCGACGACCGGCAGCTGCCGGTCGGCTCCGAGTCCCGGGTCGTCCAGGACGCGCTGCGGCACGACTTCCCCGGCAGCCCCGGGGGTGCGCTCACGGTACTCGCCGAGGGCCGGGCCACGCCCGCCCAGTACGCCGACTACCGGGAGCGGATCGACGCGCTGCCGGGCACGGTGCGGGTGGACGGGCCGCTGGTGCAGGGCACGGACGCGTACTTCACCGTGCTGGCGGACGGCGAGGCCGTCGGGCCCGAGGCCAAGGCGCTGGTCGACGAGCTGCGCGCCGAGCCGGCTCCCTTCGAGACCTCGGTGACCGGCACGGCCGCGGTGCTCACCGACTCCCAGGACGCGATCGCGGAGCGGCTGCCGTGGGCGCTGGGGATCATCGTGGTGGTCACGCTCGTGCTGGTCTTCCTGCTCACCGGCAGCGTGCTCATACCGGTGCAGGCCGTGGTGCTCAACGCGCTCAGTCTGACGGCGATGTTCGGCGCGATGGTGTGGGTCTTCCAGGAAGGTCATCTGTCGGGGCTGCTCGGCTTCACCTCGACCGGGGACATCGAGACCACCCTGCCGGTGCTGATGTTCTGCGTGGCCTTCGGACTCTCCATGGACTACGGGGTGTTCCTGCTCTCCCGGATCAAGGAGGAGTACGACGCCACCGGCGACCACGAGCACTCCGTGCGGTTCGGGCTGAGCCGCACCGGCGGGCTGATCACGGCCGCCGCGGTGATCCTCGCCGTGGTGATGGTGGCGATCGGCACCTCGCGGGTGACCAACACCAAGATGCTGGGCCTCGGGATCGCGCTCGCCGTCCTCATGGACGCGATGGTGGTGCGCAGTCTGCTCGTCCCGTCGGTGATGAAGCTGACCGGCCGGCTGACCTGGTGGGCCCCCGGCCCGCTGCGCCGGCTCCACGACCGGTTCGGCATCAGCGAGGGCGGCGAGACGATATCCGCCCCCGCGGCTGACTCGGCTGACTCGGCTGACTCGGCGGACGGGGCGGCATCCGGCCGGGAGAAGGTGCCGGCGGGGACCTGACGGCCCCCTCCCGGCGGGTGGTCAGGGCCTGCGGGCCCGGTTGCCCGGGCGGTTGGAGACCCAGGTGCGGATCGTCTCCGCGTACCAGTAGGGCTTGCCGCTTTCCACTTGGTCGGGGGGCGGCAGCAGCCCGTGCTTGCGGTAGGAGCGGACGGTGTCCGGCTGCACGTTGATGTGCGCGGCGATGTCCCTGTACGACCAGAGTCTTCTGTCCGTCATGTGTGGCACCTCCCTGCGTGCGGCGCAGCTGCGGCCGGGGGGTGCCGTCGGGGGAGCTGCGCCGTGCACGCTGGCGATCACTGAGCCTGTGCCCCGTGAACGACGCCCCGCGCCCGGCGGGGATCCCTTGTCGAACGGCTGTGACGGAAAGCCCGTGTAATGGAGACATGTGTGACGAGGAAGGGACGGAGGTGATGAAGGTGACGTCCGATCATATGTCCGGTCCTGCGCCCCGTCAGGCGCCGCAGGAGCGGAGGAACCGCCTGGTGCGCGCGGCGATCGGGTACGGCTTGTCCGGCGGGCAGGGGTACATGTCCTGCTCCACGATGGCGAACAGCTCCACGCCCAGCGCCTGCGCCGCCGCCAGAACCGGCTCCAGGGCCGGTACGCCGACGGGCGGCTCGCACATCACGCCCTGCGCGACCGCCGGGCCGAACGGCACCTCGTCCGCGACCACCCGGGCCAGGACCTCCGGGTCGACCTGCTTCAGATGGAGGTAGCCGATCCGCTCGCCGTATGTCTCGATCAGCTTGACGCTGTCCCCGCCGCAGTACGCGTAGTGGCCGGTGTCCAGGCAGAGCGCGACCAGGCCGGGGTCGGTGGCGTCGAGGAAACGGGCCACGTTCTCCTCGGTGTCGAGGTGCGTGTCCGCGTGCGGGTGCACGACGATCCGCAGCCCGTACCGGTCCCGCACCTCCCGGCCCAGGCGCTCCGTCAGGGCGGTCAGATCGCGCCATTGCGCGGCGGTCAGGGTGCGGTCCTCCAGGACCTCGCCGGTCTTGTCGTCCCGCCAGAACGACGGGATCACGACGAGGTGTTCCGCGCCCATGGCCCGGGCCAGCTCCGCGTTGTCGGCGACCTGCGCCCAGGTGCGGTCCCAGACCGCGGGGCCGTGGTGCAGCCCGGTGAAGACCGTGCCGGCCGAGACCCGCAGCCCGCGCCGTTCGGTCTCCTCGGTGAGCCGCGCCGGATCGGTGGGCAGATAGCCGTACGGGCCGAGCTCGATCCACGCGTACCCGGCCCGCGCGACCTCGTCGAGGAAGCGTTCCCAGGGGACTTGGCGGGGATCGTCGGGGAACCACACGCCCCACGAGTCGGGGGCGGAGCCGATCCGGATCCGGGACAGCGGAGATGAGGGCGACAGGGACGGCAGCGGGGACGACTGCGGGGGCGTCGGCGTCATGCGGCTCAGCTTGGCCGGGGGCCGGTAAGCGGTCAAGAGTTCGTCCGAATGTAAGGACAAAATGTTGACAGGCTTCCGGGGCGGGACTAGATCTGGTGCCGGGCCACACGAGAGGCGGCGCGCATGCAGCGGCAGGACGACGCGTACGACGTGATCACCATGGGCCGGATCGGCGTGGACCTCTACCCCCTGCGGACCGGGGTCCCGCTCGCGGACGTGGACGCCTTCGGAAAGTTCCTGGGCGGTTCGGCCACCAACGTCGCGGTCGCCGCGGCCCGGCTCGGACGGCGCACCGCCGTCGTCACCCGCACCGGCGCGGACCCGTTCGGCGACTACCTGCGCCGCGAACTGCGCGCCTTCGGCGTCGACGACCGCTGGGCGACGCCCGTCGACGGGCTGCCGACCCCCCTCACGTTCTGCGAGCTGTTCCCGCCGGACGACTTCCCGCTGTACTTCTACCGCCGCCCCAAGGCCCCCGACCTGGAGATCCGCGCCGAAGAGCTCGACCTCGACGCCGTCCGCGCGGCCCGGCTCTTCTGGATGACCGGGACGGGCCTGAGCGCCGAGCCCAGCCGCGGCGCCACCCTGGAGGCCCTGCGTGCCCGCGCCCGGACCCGCACCGCGGGCGACGGACGGCACACCGTCTTCGACCTCGACTGGCGGCCGATGCTCTGGGACGACCCCGACCCCGCCGACGTACGACGGCACTACCGCGAGGCACTGCAATACGCGACCGTCGCCGTCGGCAACCTGGAGGAGTGCGCGATCGCCACCGGCGAGCACGAACCGCACGCCGCCGCCCGCGCCCTGCTCGCCGCGGGCGTCCGCCTCGCCGTCGTCAAACGGGGCCCCAAGGGCGTCCTCGCCCTCGCCGCCGACGGCGAGAGCGCGGACGTGCCGCCGGTCCCCGTCGACGTCGTCAACGGCCTCGGCGCCGGGGACGCCTTCGGCGGCGCCCTCTGCCACGGCCTGCTGGCCGCCCGCCCCCTGGACCAGGTCCTGCGCTACGCCAACGCCGCCGGCGCCCTCGTCGCCGCTCGCCTCGCCTGCTCCTCGGCCATGCCGTACGACGAGGAGATCGAGGCGGCACTGGAAACCGGCCGCGTGGAACCCGGTCGTGTGGAACCCGGCCGTGTGGAACCCGAGGCAGGCCCCTCATGAGCGTCCCCGCCCCCATCGACCCCGCCGAGCTCGTCGACGTCCGCGTCCGGCACCCGGAGGCCGTCGCCGAGGCCGCGGAGCGGCGCAAACGGCGGGCGCTGGTGGGGGAGCGGGGGCAGCTGCTGATCATCGCGGCCGACCATCCGGCCCGCGGGGCGCTCGCCGTCGGGGGCCGGCCGCTGGCCATGGCCAACCGGATCGACCTGCTCGAACGGCTGCGGCTCGCGCTGTCGCGGCCCGGCGTCGACGGAGTGCTCGCCTCCGCGGACATCCTCGACGACCTGCTGCTGCTCGGGGCCCTGGAGGACCGGATCGCCGTCGGGTCCATGAACCGCGGCGGGCTCGCCGGAGCGGCGTTCGAGCTCGACGACCGGTTCACCGGACACCGGCCCGAGGACCTCGCACGGCTCGGCTTCGACGCCGGGAAGCTGCTGCTCCGGCTCGACTACGACGACCCCGGCTCGCTCGACACCCTGCACTCCGCCGCCCGCGCCGTCGACGCCATGGCCGCACTGCGGCTGCCCGTCTTCGTCGAGCCCTTCGTCTGCCGCCGCGGCCCCGACGGAGGGCTCCGCACCGACCTGTCCGCCGAGGCCGTCACCACCTCCATCGCCGTCGCCTCCGGGCTCGCCGGGACCTCCGCGTACACCTGGCTCAAGGTCCCCGTCACCGAGGACCCCGACGACATGGCCGCCGTGATGGAGACCTCGACCCTGCCCGCCGTGCTGCTCGGCGGCGACGTCGGCCCCGACCAGGACGCCGCGTACGAGAGGTGGCGCACCGCGCTGCGGCTGCCCACCGTCCGCGGCCTGGTCGTCGGCCGCTCCCTGCTCTACCCGCCCGACGGCGACGTGGCCGCCGCCGTCGACACCGCCGCCGGCCTGCTCGCCGCGCTCTGACTCCCGGAGGGGTACGCATCGACCATGGACAAGACCGGCTCCGACCTCCATCTGCCCGCCGGCGCCGCCGCCGAGGCCCCGTACGCGCTGCGCGTCGAGCCCGAGCGGGCCGGATGGACGTACTCCGCCCTGCGGACCCTGCACCTCGGCCCCGGCGGCGAGCACGCCTTCGACAGCGGGGAGTTCGAATGGATCGTGCTTCCGCTGTCCGGCGGCGGTACGGTGCACGTGAACGGTGAGAGCTTCCAACTGCGGGGCCGGACAAGCGTGTTCGACGGAGTCGCCGACTTCGCGTACGTGCCCAGGGACGCCCGCGTGCTGATCGCCTCCGGTGCGGGAGGCCGCTTCGCCCTGGCAGGAGCGAAGTGCGAGCGACGACTCCCCGCCCGCTACGGCCCCGCGCCGGAGGTTCCGGTCGAGACCCGCGGCAGCGGCGGCACGGCCCGCGAGGTCCGCGGCTTCGCCGCCGCCGGCGCGTTCGACTGCGACCGCCTCATCGCCGTCGAGGTCGTCACCCCCGGCGGCAACTGGTCCTCCTATCCACCGCACAAGCACGACGAGCACCTGCCCGGCGAGGAGTCCGAACTGGAGGAGATCTACTACTACGAGATCGCCGGCGCGGGCTACGGCTACCAGCGCGTCTCCCCGTCCCGCCCCGGCGGCGCCGATCTGCTCGCCGAGGTCCGCACGGGTGACGTCGTCCTCGTCCCCGACGGCTGGCACGGCCCGTCGATCGCCCAGCCCGGCCACACCATGTACTACCTGAACGTGATGGCGGGCCCCGGCGCCGAGCGGGAGTGGCGGATCCGCTTCCACCCCGACCACACGGAGGGCTACCGATGAGCGTCGAGCGGCTGACCGTCGCCCAGGCCCTGGTGCGCTTCCTGAGCCGCCAGTACACGGAGCGGGACGGCGTCCGGCGCCGGCTGATCACCGCGACCTGGGGCATCTTCGGCCACGGCAACGTCGCCGGCATCGGGCAGGCCCTCGTCGAGTACGCCGACGACATGCCGTACCTCCAGGGCCGCAACGAACAGGCCATGGTGCACGCGGCCGTCGGCTTCGCCCGCCAGAACGGCCGGCTCTCCGCCCAGGCCGTCACCACCTCCATCGGGCCCGGTGCCACCAACCTCGTCACCGGCGCCGCGCTCGCCACCATCAACCGGCTGCCCGTGCTGCTGCTCCCCGGCGACGTCTTCGCGACGCGGCCCGCCGACCCCGTCCTGCAGCAGCTCGAAGTCCCCCACGCCGGCGACGTGTCCGTCAACGACTGCCTGCGGCCGGTCTCGAAGTACTTCGACCGGATCACCCGCCCCGAGCAGCTGATCCCCGCCGCGCTCGCCGCGGCGCGGACCCTCGCCGACCCCGCCGAGACCGGCGCGGTGACCCTCGCCCTGCCGCAGGACGTGCAGACCGAGGCGTACGACTGGCCCGCCGAGTTCTTCGCCGAACGCAACTGGCGGCTGCGCCGCCCGCTGCCCGACGAGGCCGAGCTCGCCGCCGCCGTGCACGCGATCCGCAGCGCCGAACGCCCGCTGATCGTCGCCGGCGGCGGGGTGAAGCACAGCGGCGCCGAATCCGCCCTCGGCGTCCTCGCCGCCGCCACCGGCATCCCCGTCGCCGCCACCCAGGCCGGCAAGGGCGCCCTGCCGCACGGCCACCCCTCCGACGTCGGCGGCATCGGCCACACCGGCACCGCCGTCGCCGACCACCTCGCCCGCAGCGCCGACCTGGTACTCGGCATCGGCACCCGGTACACCGACTTCACCACCGCCTCCGGCACCCTCTTCGCCCGCCCCGGCGTCCGCTTCGTCAACCTCAACATCACCGGCTTCGACGCCCACAAGGCCGCTGCCCTGCCCCTGGTCGCCGACGCCCGCGCCGGCCTGGAACGGCTGCGCCGCGAACTCACCGGCCACGGCGTCCCGGCCGGCTACGAGCACGAGTACCGCGCCGAACGGGACCGCTGGGATGCCCGGGTCTCCGCCGCCTACGCCCCCGGACGGGAGGACGCCCGGCCCACCCAGCCGCAGGTCCTCGGCGTGCTCGACACCCTGGTCACCGAGGACGACATCCTGATCAACGCCGCCGGCTCGCTCCCCGGCGACCTGCACAAGCTCTGGCGGGCCCGCTCCGCCGACCAGTACCACGTCGAATACGGGTACTCCTGCATGGGCTACGAGATTCCGGCGGCCGTCGGCGTCGCCCTCGCCGCGCCCGGCCGACCGGTGTGGGCGCTCGTCGGCGACGGTACATACCTGATGAACCCCACCGAAATCGTCACCGCCGTACAGGAGGACCTGCCGATCAAACTCGTGATCCTGCAGAACCACGGCTATGCCTCCATCGGCTCGCTGTCCGAGTCCGTCGGCGCCGAGCGGTACGGCACCGCCTACCGCTTCCGGGCCGCCGACCGCACCTACACCGGACCCCCGCTGCCGGTCGACCTGGCAGCCAACGCGGCCTCCCTCGGCATGCGGGTGCTGCGCGCCCACACCATCCGTGACCTGCGGGAAGCACTGTCCGACGCCCGTGCCGCGACCGTCCCCACATGTGTCTACGTCGAGACCGAAACGGCAGACACAGTGTCGGGCGCGCCCCCGGCCGAGGCGTGGTGGGATGTGCCCGTGGCCGAGACCGCCACCCGCCCGTCGGCGGTCAAGGCACGGGAGCAGTACGACCGGCACGTCACAGCCCGACGCCGCCATCTGTGAAGGAGTAACCGTCATGACGAAGTCCGTCCACCACTGGATCGGTGGCAAGAGCGTCGAGGGCACGTCGGGCAACTGGGGCCCGGTCACCGACCCGGCCACCGGCGCCGTGACCACGCAGGTGGCGCTCGCCTCCGTCGACGAGGTCGACGCGGCCGTGGCCTCGGCGAAGGCCGCCTTCGCGACCTGGGGCCAGTCCTCGCTGGCGCAGCGCACCACCGTGCTGTTCAAGTTCCGCGCCCTGCTCGACGCCAACCGCGACGCCATCGCCGAGCTGATCACCGCCGAGCACGGCAAGGTGCACTCCGACGCGCTCGGCGAGGTCGCCCGCGGTCTGGAGATCGTCGACCTGGCCTGCGGCATCACCACCCAGCTCAAGGGCGAGCTGTCCACCCAGGTCTCCAACCGGGTCGACGTCGCCGCGATCCGCCAGCCCGTCGGCGTCGTCGCCGGCATCACGCCGTTCAACTTCCCGGCCATGGTGCCGATGTGGATGTTCCCGCTGGCCATCGCCTGCGGCAACACGTTCATCCTCAAGCCCAGCGAGAAGGACCCCTCGCCGTCCCTGAAGATCGCCGAGCTGCTCGCCGAGGCGGGACTGCCGGACGGCGTGTTCAACGTCCTGCACGGCGACAAGGTGGCCGTCGACCGGCTTCTGGAGCACCCCGACGTCTCCGCGATCTCCTTCGTCGGCTCCACCCCGATCGCCCGCCACATCCACACCACCGCCTCCGCCAACGGCAAGCGCGTGCAGGCCCTCGGCGGCGCGAAGAACCACATGCTGGTGCTGCCGGACGCGGACCTCGACGCCGCCGCCGACGCGGCGGTCTCCGCGGCGTACGGCTCGGCCGGCGAGCGCTGCATGGCGATCTCCGCGGTCGTCGCGGTCGGCTCCATCGGCGACGAGCTGGTCGACAAGATCCGCGAGCGCGCCGAGAAGATCAAGATCGGTCCGGGCGACGACCCGACCTCCGAGATGGGCCCGCTGATCACCAAGGTCCACCGCGACAAGGTCGCCTCGTACGTGCACGGCGCCGCGGCCCAGGGCGCCGAGGTCGTCCTCGACGGCACCGGTTACACGGTCGAGGGCTACGAGGACGGCCACTGGATCGGCCTGTCGCTGCTCGACAGGGTCTCCACCGACGCGGACGCCTACCGCGACGAGATCTTCGGCCCGGTGCTGTGCGTGCTGCGCGCCGAGACGTATGAGGACGGCCTCGCCCTCATCAACGCCTCGCCGTTCGGCAACGGCACGGCGATCTTCACCCGGGACGGCGGCGCGGCCCGCCGCTTCCAGCTGGAGGTCGAGGCGGGCATGGTCGGCGTGAACGTGCCGATCCCGGTGCCGGTGGGCTACCACTCCTTCGGCGGCTGGAAGGACTCGCTCTTCGGCGACCACCACATCTACGGCAACGACGGCGTGCACTTCTACACCCGCGGCAAGGTCGTCACCACCCGCTGGCCGGACCCGTCCGAGGCCCCGGCGGGCGTGGACCTGGGCTTCCCGCGCAACCACTGAGGTCCCCCCCCTCGCGCCGAGGCCCCGTACGGATCGTCCGATCCGTACGGGGCCTCGGCCGTCGCTGCCGCTACCGGGTGTAGAGGAGCTTGTTCGGCGAGCCGGTCAGCGGGTTCTGGACCTTGTCCGGGGTGGCGTTGGCCACCAGGGCCGCGTTCACCTGCGCCGGAGCGGCTGTGGGGTGGGCGGACAGGTAGAGGGCCGCGGCGCCGACCGTGTGGGGCGTCGCCATGCTCGTACCGGAGATGGTGTTCGTGGCCGAGTCGCCGTCCTTCCACGCCGAGGTGATGTCGACGCCCGGGGCGAACAGGTCGACGCAGCGGCCGTAGTTGGAGAACGAGGCGCGGCGGTCGGTGCGGTCCGTCGCGCCGACCGTGAGGGCCTCGGGCACGCGGGCCGGCGAGTAGTTGCAGGCGTTCGCGGGCAGGCCGAGCAGCGGCAGACCGTTGCCCGCGGCCACGGCGTACGTCACGCCCGAGGCGATCGAGCGCTTGACCGCGTCGTCCAGGGAGGCGTTCGCGCTGCCGCCGAGGCTCATGTTGGCCACGGCCGGCTTCTGCGCGTTGGCGGTGACCCAGTCGACGCCGGCGATGACACCGGCGGTCGTACCGGAGCCGTCACAGCCCAGCACCCGGACGGCCACCAGCTTCACGCCCTTGGCGACGCCGTACTTCGCGCCGCCGACCGTGCCCGCCACGTGCGTGCCGTGGCCCTGGCAGTCCTGGCCGTTCTGCCCGTCGCCGACGGTGTCCGTGCCGACCGAGGCCCGGCCGCCGAACTCGCCGTGCGAGGTGCGGATACCGGTGTCGATGATGTACGCCGTCACGTTCGACGCGGTGGTGTCGTATGTGTACGTCGTCGACAGCGGAAGGTTCCGCTGGTCGACCCGGTCCAGGCCCCAGGTCGCGTCCGGCTGGGTGCCGGCCATCCGGACCGTGGCGTTCTGCTCGATGTACTTCACCCGCGGGTCCGCGGCCAGCCGCGCGGCCCGCGCCCGCGACATCGAGGCCGAGAAGCCCTTGAGCACCGAGCGGTACTCGTGCTGCGGCGTCACGCCGAGGTCCGCCGCGCGCGTCGAGCCGTCCTTGAGGACGACGATCCAACTGCCGTCCACGGCCACGGCCTTCGGCGCGAGCCGGAGCTCACCGACCGTCGCACTCTGCGCCGTGGGGGAGGCGGCGAACTGAAGGCCGCCCACCAGCGCGACGACGGGTATCAGCGCTCCGAGACGGCGGGACCGGCGGGATGCGGAAGTCATGAAAGGGGCACCTGACCTTTCGTTGTCCGATCGGGGGGTGCCACAGAGTCTCTTGTTGTCATGTGCGGCACAAGGGGGGATCACGCGACGTCCACATACAGCAGCGGGTGTACGCGGAACCTCCGCGTACGCCTCAAGGAGGCCGTGCGGTTCCGACCGGTGGGCCGCCTTACGGGCCGGTGCGGCGCTTAGGGTTTGGCGCATGAAGCCCCGACTTCCCCGGTGGACCGCGGTCCTCGCCGTCCTCGCCGTGCTCGCGGGCGGCGGGGCCTGGGCTGCCGCCGCCTCGGACCGACCCCCGCCCGTGCAGCGCGCCGACCGGGTCCTCGACCTGCCCGGTGCGCGGATCGACACCTCGTACTTCACCGCCGGCGGTGAAGGCCGTCGGCCCGCCGTGCTCCTCGGGCACGGCTTCGGCGGCAGCAAGGACGATGTGCGAGCCCAGGCCGAGAAGCTCGCCGGCGACGGGTACGCCGTGCTCACCTGGTCCGCCCGCGGCTTCGGCCGGTCCACCGGGCGGATCGGGCTCAACGACCCCGCCCACGAGGTCCAGGACGTCCGCCGGCTGATCGACTGGCTGGCCGGGCGCCCCGAGGTGCGGCTCGACAAGAAGGGCGACCCGCGGGTCGGCGTCGCCGGCGCCTCCTACGGCGGGGCGATCGCGCTGCTCGCCGCCGGGTACGACACCCGCGTCGACGCGATCGCCCCGGCGATCACGTACTGGAACCTCGCGGACGCCCTGTTCCCGAACGGGGTGTTCAAGAAGCTCTGGGCCGGGATCTTCTTCTCCACCGGGTCCACCTCGGCGGCTCCGGGCGCTCCCGGACGCCCCACCGCGCCGTCCGCCTGCGGCCGCTTCAGCGACGAACTCTGCGCCCTCTACCAGCGCGTCGCCGTGAGCGGAAAGCCGGACGCCGCCGCCCGTGCGCTCCTGGAGGCCCGCAGCCCGTCCGCCGTCGGCGCCAGGATCAAGGTCCCGGCGCTGATCGTCCAGGGGCAGACCGACTCGCTGTTCCCGCTCTCCCACGCCGACGCCATGGCCCGCACCATCGCCGCCAACGGCGCACCGGTCGCGGTCGACTGGATCGCCGGCGGCCACGACGGCGGCGACCGCGAGACCGACCGCGTCGAGTCCCGCGTCCGCGCCTGGTTCGACCGCCACCTCAAGGGCGATGCGAACGCCGACACCGGCCCCGCCTTCCGGGTCAGCCGCTCCGGCGGCGTCGACTCCACCGACGGACAGGCCACGCTGCGCGGCGCGACCGCCGACCGCTACCCCGGCCTCGCCGCCGGCGCACGCACCGTCGAACTCGCCGCCCGGCCGGGGACCTTCACCAACCCCGCCGGCGCCAACCCGCCCGCCATCTCCGCCGTCCCCGGCGTCGGCGGCGCGCTCGGCTCCTTCTCCTCCCTCGGCGTCGGACTCTCGCTGGACTTCCCCGGCCAGTCCGCCGCCTTCGAGTCCCGCCCGCTGACCACGCCGATGCGGATCACCGGCGCGCCGACGGTGCGCGTCAAGGTCGCCTCCGACACCGGCGAGGCGGTCCTGTTCGGCAAGGTGTACGACGTCGGACCGGACGGCCGGCAGCAGGTGCTGCCCTCCCAGCTCGTCGCCCCGGTGCGCGTCGAGGGCGCACGGCAGGGCCGGACCGTCGACCTGACGCTGCCCGCCGTGGACCACGAGGTCGAGGCCGGGCACCGGCTGCGCCTGGTGCTCGCCGCCACCGACCTCGGCTACGCCTCGCCGGTCACCCCGGCCACGTACAGCGTCACCCCGCAGGGGCCGCTCACCGTGCCCACCGCGCCGGCCGTGCGCACCCAGGCGGCGGGACTGCCCTGGTGGGTCTGGGGCCTGCCCGCCGCGGGCGCGCTGATCGCGGCCGCCCTGCTGCTCACCGCCCGCCGCCGCACCGCCGCGCCCGCCCCGGACCCGGCGCTGGCCGCCGTCCCGCTGCAGATCGCCGGGCTGACGAAGAAGTACGCGGGCGCCACCGACCGGTACGCCGTACGGGACCTCTCCTTCCGTGTCGAGCAGGGCCAGGTGCTCGGTCTGCTCGGCCCCAACGGGGCCGGGAAGACCACCACCCTGCGGATGCTGATGGGTCTGATCACCCCGGACGACGGCGAGATCCGGGTGTTCGGGCAGGCGATCCGGCCCGGCGCGCCCGTGCTGTCGCGGGTCGGCGCGTTCGTCGAGGGCGCGGGCTTCCTGCCGCACCTGTCCGGCCGGGACAACCTGGACCTGTACTGGAAGGCCACCGGCCGGCCCACCGAGGACGCGCACATCGAGGAGGCCCTGGAGATCGCCGGTCTCGGCGACGCCCTGGCCCGCGCCGTGCGCACGTACTCGCAGGGCATGCGGCAGCGTCTCGCCATCGCCCAGGCCATGCTCGGCCTGCCGGACCTGCTCATCCTCGACGAGCCGACCAACGGTCTCGACCCGCCGCAGATCCGCGAGATGCGGGACGTGATGATCCGGTACGCGGCCGGGGGCCGGACCGTCATCGTCTCCAGCCACCTGCTGTCGGAGGTGGAGCAGTCCTGCACCCATCTCGTGGTCATGGACCGCGGCCGGCTGGTGCAGGCCGGGCCGGTCGAGGAGATCACCGGAGCCGGCGACACCCTGCTCGTCACCGTCGCCGGCGAACTGTCCGAGCCTCTCGTCGAGAAGATCGGCGCGCTGCCGGGCGTCGGCTCCGCGGCCCGTACCGAGGGCGGCGTCCTGGTCCGGCTGGACGGCGCGGCCCCGACCGCCCTGATCGGCGAACTCGTCCGCCTGGACGTGCCGCTGACCGGGGTGGGCCCGCACCATCGCCTGGAGGACGCGTTCCTCACGCTGATCGGAGGGGACTCCGCATGACCGCCCCGACCGCTTCTCCCGCCCCGGCCCCCGCCCCGGCGGCCCTGGCGGAGACCGCGCCCGGCTACCGGGCCCGGCGCACGTTGCCGCTGCGGGTGGAGGCCCTGCGTCAGCTCAAGCGCCGCCGCACCTACGTGATGGCCGGGATCCTGGCCGCCCTGCCGTTCGTGCTCGCCGTCGCCTTCTGGATCGGCGGGGGCCCGGACGGGGACGGCCGGGGCAACAACCGGATCAACCTGATGGACACGGCGACCGCGTCCGGCGCCAATTTCGCCGCGACGTGCCTGTTCGTCTCGGCCGGTTTCCTCCTCGTGGTGCCTGTCGCGCTGTTCTGCGGTGACACGGTGGCCTCGGAGGCCAGTTGGTCCTCGTTGCGCTACCTCCTTGCCGCGCCGGTGCCGCGGGCCCGGCTGCTGTGGTCGAAACTGGTCGTGGGTCTGGCGTTCAGCGCGGCCGCGATGGTGCTGCTGCCACTGGTGGCCCTGGGCGTGGGCACGGTCGCGTACGGCTGGGGGCCGCTGCAGCTGCCCACCGGGGGAGCGCTGCCGACCGGGGAGGCCCTGCCGAGGCTGGCGCTGGCCGTCGGCTTCGTGTTCGTCTCCCAACTGGTCACCGCCGGGCTCGCGTTCTGGCTGTCGACCCGCACCGACGCCCCGCTGGGCGCGGTCGGCGGCGCGGTCGGGCTGACCATCATCGGCAACGTCCTGGACGCGGTGACCGCGCTGGGCGACTGGCGCGAGTTCCTGCCGGCGCACTGGCAGTTCGCCTGGGCCGACGCGCTCCAGCCGCAACTGGTGTGGGGCGGCATGGCCAAGGGGGCGGCGGTCTCGGTGACCTTCGCGCTGATCCTGTTCGCGCTCGCCTTCCGCGGCTTCGCCCGCAAGGACATCGTGTCCTGACCGCACGGGCCCTGAGCCCGGGCGCCCCGGCGTTCACAGCCACCCCCGACGAGCCGCTTCCGCACCCGCCCGGAAGCGGCTCGTCGTGCCGAGGGCGTTCAGCAGCTCGCCGACCCGTCTGCTGTAGGTGCGCGCCGACATGCCGAGCCGGGCGGCGGCGGCCTCGTCGGTCTGCCCGGCGAGCAGCGCCTCGAGCACCGGCCGGAGCTGCGGGGACAGCTCGCGGTGCGGGACGACGGCGCCGGTCAGTTCCTCGCCCGCGTCCCAGGTGGCTCGGTGGGCGCGGACGAGGGCCTGCACGATCACCGGGTCGCGGATCAGCAGCAGCCCGTTGTAGAGCAGTTCGAGATCGAGCGGGACCGCGGCCACCCGCCGGTCGACCACGATCATCTTGAACGGGATCGACTGGGCGACCCGGGCGCGGCCCGTGCGGACCGTCCCGTCGACCTGCGGCAGGGCGTGCCGCGGCACGATCCGCCGCACCGATCCGGCCCGCTCCGCCGCGGTCCGCATGCACGCTCCTGCCAGCTCCAGGAACGGCCCGGGGATCGCACGGCCCGCGGAGGCGGCCGGATCGTCGTATGTCAGCAGTTCGTGCCGCGCCGAGCCGGCGAGCCCGGCCAGTACGGCGCTGATCTGCCGCACTCCGCGCACCGGCCGCCCGGACGGCCGCAGCGCCGCCGGTCCGTCCCGCACACCCGTACCGTCCGGCACCATCGCACCGTCCCGTACGCCTGTGCCGGCCGCCCCGCCCCGCACGCCCGTGCCGTCGCGCGCGGAGGTGCCCGCCGTCGCCGTCCGGCCGAGCACGGAGCCCGCCATGTCCGCCACCGTGACCACCCCCCGCAGAAATCGGTGTGCGCCACTCCATGTACTCATGTGACTGCGCACGGTGACAAGACCCAGCTCGAAGGATGGCGAGTGCCTGCCACGGCAGACGGCCGTTGCCGCATTGAGATCCTTCCGCAACTCCTTCGTCTGCTCCTTCGGGCCGTCTCGGACGTCACATTCACAAGTGCCGTACACAGAGGGGGAGATGACATGACCCGACGTCACAGGAGGGCGTTCGCCGCCGGACTGCTGGCCGCCGGACTGCTGCTCACCGCCTGCAGCGCGGGCGACGTCAGCCGCACGTCCGCCGACAGCGGAGCCCGGAAGCCCGGCGCCGGTTCCACCGGCGGATCCGGGGGCGGAGGCAAGGCCCCCGCCCCCGGCGCGGCCCGCGACGACTCCGCTCCCGAGGGCGAGCAGCGCTCCGCGCCCGCCCCCGACTACCTGTCCACCTTCGCCCTGGACGTGGACACCGCCTCCTACGGCTACGCCCGCCGCACCCTCGCCGAGGGCCGGCTGCCCGCCCCGGACACGGTGCGGCCCGAGGAGTTCGTCAACAGCTTCCGCCCCGACTACAAGCGGCCCGAGGGCGACGGCTTCGGCGTCACCGTCGACGGCGCCCGCACGACGGCCGAGGGCTGGTCGCTGGTCCGGGTCGGGCTCGCCACCCGCGCCGCCGACCGGCACGGCCCGCGCCCGCCGGCCGCGCTGACCTTCGTCGTCGACATCTCCGGCTCGATGGCCGAACCCGGCCGCCTGGACCTGGTCAAGCGGTCCCTCGGGGTGCTCGCCGACCAGCTGGGCGACGACGACTCGGTGGCCCTGGTCACCTTCAGCGACGAGGCCGAGACCCGGCTGCCGATGACCCGAGTCGGCGGCGCGCGGGACCGTATCCGCGCCGTGGTGAACGGCCTGGAGACCACCTCGTCCACCAACGTCGAGGCGGGCGTCCGCACCGGCTACGACGTCGCCGTCGAGGGCCGCCGCAAGGGCGCGACCAACCGGGTCGTGCTGCTCTCCGACGCGCTCGCCAACACCGGCGACACCGACGCGCAGTCGATCCTGCGCCGGATCGACGAGTCCCGCCGCTCGTACGGCATCACCCTCTTCGGGGTCGGCGTCGGCAGCGACTACGGCGACGCGTTCATGGAGCAGCTCGCCGACAAGGGCGACGGCCACACCACGTACGTCTCCGACCCGGAGCAGGCCCGCAAGGTCTTCGTCGACCAGCTGCCCGCCCACATCGAGCTGCGGGCCCGCGACGCCAAGGCGCAGGTGGCCTTCGACCCGCAGACCGTGGAGCAGTTCCGGCTGATCGGCTACGAGAACCGGGACGTCGCCGACGAGGACTTCCGCAACGACCGGGTGGACGGCGGCGAGGTCGGCGCGGGCCACACCGTCACCGCGCTGTACGCGGTCAAGGTCCGCGCCGGCCGCTCCGGGCACCTGGCCACCGCGACCGTCCGCTGGCTGGACCCGGCCACCCGGGCCCCGCACGAGCAGACCGGTTCGGTCGAGACCGGGGCGCTGGCCGGCTCGGTGTGGGGCGGCGGGCACGACAGCCTGCAGCTGACGGCGATCGCCGCGTACTTCGCGGACCGGCTGCGCGGCGGCGAACTGCCGGGCGCGCCCGGGTACGCGGAGCTGGCCGTGAAGGCCGGGGCGCTGGCGGAGCGGGCCGAGTCCGCGTCGGTACGGGAGCTGGCCGAGTCGATCCGCCAGGCGGACCGCCTCAGGAACTGAGCAGGCGGACCGCCTCAGGAACCGAAGACGGCCAGGAGAGGTGAGCGCAATTCCCGGCGGGGTGGGTGACGGTCCGTCATGATGGGGCCATGCCCACCCTGCTGCTCGCCCTCGCCGTCGGATGCACCGGGCTCTACGCCGGCTTCATGCTCATCTTCCTCACCGGGATCATGCCCGCCCTGGCCCGGCTCACGGACGCGGAGTTCGTGCACGCCATGCGGCGGATCAACGAGTACGTGCCGAAGCCGCTCTTCCTCGTGGTGTTCCTCGGGATCGTGGTGTTCCCGGTGGCCGCGCTGCTCGTCCCGGTCGACGGACGCTCGGACACCCAGAAGTGGCTGATCGTCGCCGGCCTGGTCTGCGTCCTGCTCAACCATCTGGTGACGGTCGCGGGCAACATCCCGCTCAACAACGCGCTGGCGGACTCGGAGGGCGGCGCGGGCGACGACCCGGCCGCCGTACGGGCCGCCTTCGAGCGGCGCTGGAACGCCTTCCACCGGATCCGTACGCCGCTGGTCACCGCCGGCTTCGGCCTGCTGATCGCCGCCTCGCTCACGTAGGGACCGTCCGACGATCGGACAGCCCCCGCCGCCCCGCTCACCTCGGGCAGGGGGCCACCGTCGTGATCGCCGTGAACACCAGCTCGTCGTCCTGCCGGCCGCTCACCGAGACCAGGCTCTCCGAGGTGCCCGGGTAGTCCACGGCCTGGTCGATCTCGATCCAGACCGGGCTGCCGAACTCCGCGTACCGGTGGTAGGCGCTGTCCATCGCCACCGGCATCAGTTCCAGGCCCCGCGGGGCGCGGCTGCGCACCGCCTGCCGGGCCGCCTCCAGGAGCACCATGCCGGGGATGTGGTCGCCGGGGTGGTCGAACAGGACCGGGTGGGCGGTGTTGACCCGCAGCCGCCAGCGGTCGCCGGTCTCGCCCGCGTCCTCGGCGGATAGCACCACGTCGAACGGGCTCAGCCGGCCCACCAGGGCGGGCTCGACGGGCTCCGGCAGCAGGCCGGGCACCAGGTCCGCCACGACCGGCCGGTCGGCGCGCAGCCGCCGGTAGACCTCCGGGCTGGTGCAGGTGTAGCGGGCGTCGCCGGAGGCGAGGGTGCGGCCGTTCTCGCTGATCTCGACCTCGTACGAGAGCCCCGTCAGCCGGCCCGCCCGCCGGCGTATGTCCGTGCAGGTGACGTCGAGCCGCAGCTCCGCCGGCGCGCCGCCGACGGCCATCCGCCCCGGCGTCACGCGGTAGTTGAGCTCCCACATCAGGAACTGGTGTCCCAGCGGCACGTCGAAGCCGACGTGCGCGAGCAGGGCGCCGACCTGACGGATCGTCTCGGCGGCCATCATGGGGTCGTAGTGGCCGCCGCCCAGCGGCCCGAAGAAGCTGTGCGCCCGCGGCCACTGCGCGCCCATGGTGAAGTGTGCCTCGTCGTGCCGGGTCCATCCGGAGGTCAGGAAGACCTCGGCGAGCGCGGCGCGGTGCACGTACTGACGCGGGGCCGTCGTGGAGAGCTGCGGCACTGACGCGTCCGCCGCTGTCTCGGACGGTGCGGACGTCTGGAGCATGGAGGATCCCCTCGGCCTTCGTCGTTGAGGTCGGGCTACCGGCTGGGCCGGAAGTTACGAACCCCCGGGTCGGTTTACAAGGCGCGCGCTCAGGCTGTGTCAGGTCTGTTCGAAATTCGTTCACAAGTGCATCGCGACGTTCCGACGTCCGAATTTCCTTCCGGCGAACGGCACATGTCCGGTGGCGGGAGACCCGGGCTTCAAAGCCGCAGGCGCTTCGGGTATCTTCCAGACGCCGGAAATCTGTACCGCCGGGTTTGTTTCTCGGTCGAATGTCGGCTACGTGTCGAGTGAGGCCGGTCCGGGCCGGAACCTCCCGCGACGGGCGGTTCGACGTGGTGTGCCCGGCTCGTTGTCTCGGCTGTCCTGGGAGTTTCCGTGGAACACCTGCGCCACCTGCGCCTCGCGGCCGTCAACATCGACGGCGTGCTGCTCAACGACACGTTCAGCCCGGTGATCCATCGTTTCGTCACCAGCCGCGGCGGCCGCTACACCGCCGAGGTCGAGCGGGAGATCTTCTCCCAGGGCCAGCTGACCGCCGCCCGCGCCCTCGGCGCCGCCGCCGGACTGCCCGACAGCCCCGAGGACGTCCTCGCCCGCTACTTCGAGGAGCGCGCGGCCCATCTCGCCGAGCACCCGCTGCGGGTGCTCGACGGCGCCGAGGCGCTGCTGCGCCGGCTGCGCTCGCTCGGCCTGCGGACCGTCTGCTACGGCGGCCTGGACCGGCGGCACTTCGACGCGTACCTCGGCCCGCTCGCCGGACTCTTCGACGAGCCGGGCTACGTGTGCACCAACGACTTCCGTCCCGGGGTGCACGAGATCACCGCCGAGGTCTTCGGACTCGACCATGGCCGGGCGCTGTTCATCGACGACGTGGCCCGCGTCGCCGAGGCCGCGCGCGAGCTCGGCACCGCGTTCGTCGGCCACCCGAGCGACTTCGCGCACGGCTTCCAGGGCGAACTCATGCGCCGGGCGGGCGTCCGCCATGTCGTCGGCTCGCTCGACGCGATCGACGAGCCCCTGCTGCGCGCCGTCGACGCCGAGGCCGCCGCCGGCCGTGTCTGGACGGGCTGAGCCCGCCGTGCCCGTGCACCATAGGCACCACACGCACCACATGCGCCACACGCACCACACATGCCACACCCATCCCATCCATCGGTCCGAGAGGGACGACTCCGCCATGACCGCAGACCACCGACTGCTGACCGACAAGGTCGCCCTGATCACCGGCGCCAGCAGCGGGATCGGGGCCGCCGCCGCCCGGGTGTTCGCCCGCGAGGGGGCGAAGGTGGTGCTGGCCGCGCGCCGCGAGGACCGGCTGAAGGAGCTGGTGGCCGAGCTGCGCGAGAGCGGCGCCGAGGCCGAGTACGTGGTGGCCGACATGACCCGCCGCGCCGACACGAAGGCCGCCGTGGCCTGCGCGGTGGAGACGTACGGACGGCTCGACGCGGCCTTCAACAACGCCGGCTGGGGCGCCGGCCGCGAACCGCTGCACGAGATGGACGACGAGCTCTACGACCGGATCATGGACGTCAACGTGCGCGGCGTGTGGAACTGCCTGCGCGACGAGATCGCGGTGATGCTGCCGGCCGGCGGCGGGGCGATCGTCAACAACAGCAGCGTCGGCGGGCTGCTCGCCACCCCCGTCGCGGCCCCGTACGTGGCCGCCAAGCATGCCGTCGTCGGGCTGACGAAGGCGGCCGCGGCGGAGTACGCGGCGCAGGGGATACGGATCAACTCGGTGGCCCCGGGGACCACCCGCACCGAGGTCGTCGCCGAATGGTTCGCCGCGGTCCCCGGCGTCGAGGAGGCGCTGCACGCCGCGACGCCGCAGCCGCGGACGGCCGAGCCCGCGGAGATCGCGGAGGCGGCCGCGTGGCTGCTCAGCGACCGGGCGTCGTTCGTCACCGGTGTCACCATGCCGGTCGACGGCGGCTTCACAATGGTGTGAATCTCGATGGACGGCGAGACGAACGACGCCGGCAGCGGCGGGCCACACCGGTGTCCCCGCTCCGGCGGGTACCGGGCAAGAGCGAAGGACGTGACCACCAATGGCTAAACAGGATCGGGCGATCCGTACCCGCCAGGCGATCTTGGAAGCGGCCGCCGCCGTTTTCGACGAGCGTGGGTACGACGCCGCCAAGCTCTCCGACATCCTGGAACTGGCCCAGGTCACGAAGGGCGCGCTGTACTTCCACTTCGAGTCCAAGGAGGACCTGGCGAACGCGGTGATCGAGGCGCAGGTCTCGGCCGCGCCCGAACCGCGGCCCCAGGTGTCGAAGCTGCAGGAGTTCGTCGACATCGGGATGATCTTCGCGCACCGGCTCACCCACGACGGACTGTTGCGCGGCAGCGTACGGCTCACCCTCGACCAGGGCGGTCACGAGCTCAACCGCGGCGGCCCGTACCGCGAGTGGACGGAACTGAACCTGAAGGTCCTCGAAGAGGCGAAGGCGCGCGGCGAGTTGCTGCCGCACGCCGATCCGGCCGAGGTGGCGCCGCTGGTCGTGGGCTCGTACGCCGGGCTGAACCTGATGTCGCAGGCGCTGGGTTCGGGGCGTTCGGACATGGAGCGGTGGGCGTCCGTGCTCTACCGCCATGTGCTGCCGAGCATCGCGGTGCCGGCGGTGCTGGCGATGCTCGATATGGAGCCCGGCCGTGGCGAGCGGGCGCTCGGCGGCGCGTGAAACCATACCGACCTGCCGGTTTTTCTTGCCGTGCACCCGCACGTCGCTCGAACGTTCCTTGATTCCGCTCCATGAAAGCGTACCCCCGGGTCCAGAATCTGGACGCGGGGGTACGCTTCTGCGTGCGGCAAGCGCTTGCATCATCCCTTTAAATCGGGAAACTTCGGACAGGACCTGCATCTTAGTGCAATCCGTATTCCATACCGCGAGGTTTCTTATTGACATGCCTCCCGGTCTCTTTTCTAATCGTGCAGGGCCGAGCCGCACGCATGAGGGGGAAGCAGTGGACGTCCGGATCCTG
The DNA here is from genome assembly GCF_043199435.1 of Streptomyces sp. NPDC048604. Lineage (NCBI taxonomy): Bacteria > Bacillati > Actinomycetota > Actinomycetes > Kitasatosporales > Streptomycetaceae > Streptomyces > Streptomyces sp. NPDC048604. The sequence continues at coordinate 8,060 of NZ_JBICVX010000010.1, read as the reverse complement.
GGTGGACTGTCGGTACGCGAGAACGGCGTCTGCGTCGTCGCCACCGCCGCGGCACCCCGCCAGGTCCTCGCCCTCCTCGCCGCGAAGGCCGACCAGGTCGTCCCCGTCACCGTTCTCCTGGAAGAACTCTGGCCCTCCGGCGCCCCCCGCGGCGCCCGCGCCGAACTCCAGGCGCACATCCACGGGCTGCGCTCCCTGATCGCCACCGCGCTGCGCAACACCGAGGCACCGCCGGCCGGCGGCGCCTGGCAGGAGCGCCGCACCGCCGAGGCGGTTCTGGTGAGCCTCCCCGGCGGCTACCGGCTCGACACGGGCGGCGGCTCGCACGACGCCTGGCAGTTCGAACGGGCCACCGGCGCCGGCTACCGGGCCATGGAGTCCGGCGACCTCCACCGCGCCTCCCGCAGGCTCGGCGAGGCCCTGGAACTGTGGCGCGGTGACCCGTTCGCCGATGTCGCCGCGGGCCCGCATCTACGCGCCGAGATCGAGCGCCTGGAAGCCTCCCGGCTCAGCGCCCTGGACCAGTGGGTCGAGGCGCGGCTGCAGCTCGGCCGGCACGTGGAGATGGTGCCCGAGCTCTCCGAACTCGTCGCCCTGCACCGCACCAACGAGTCCCTGCACTGCCAGTTCATCGTCGCGCTGCTGCGCTGCGGCCGGCAGGACGAGGCCATGGAGGTCTACCAGCGGCTCCGGGACGGGCTGCGCCGGGAGACCGGCCGGGAGCCGTCGCCCCGGCTGCGCCGGCTGCAGCGCTCGATCATGACGGTCCGTCCGCCGCTGCGTCCGTTGGTGGGCACGCCGGCGGGCTCGTTCGTGTGAGGACACACGCACGACGTACGGCCCATGACGCACGACGCACGACGGCGGGGGGGCCGGCGGAAGTCCTGCCCCCCCCCCCGCCCGGGGGTGGGGGGGTAAGGCCGCGGCGGAGCGCCCAGTAAATTGGGGGGGGCGATACGAGAAGAC
>NZ_JBICVX010000010.1:0-7084 GCF_043199435.1 Streptomyces sp. NPDC048604 | reverse complement strand
GGGGGGGCCGGCGGGGGGGGGTTTGGGGTGTCACCCCCCCCCCCCCCGGCCCCCCCCTCCCCCCCCCCCCCCCCGGGGGGGCCCCCCCCCCCCCCCCCCCCCCCCGCCGCCGTACGGTGAGTGCGATGCTCAGGCCGCGGCGAAGCCCTTCTTCAGGGCGGCTGCGATCTCGACGCAGCGGCGGGCCTGGAACTCCACCGCGCCCAGGTTCTCCTCGTGCACGTTCGCGGCCTGGTTCGCCGAGACGCTGCTCGCGCCGTACGGGTTGCCGTTGGCGCCGGCGAACTGGACCGGGTCCGCGTAGCCGGGGGTCACGATGATCGCGCCCCAGTGGTAGAAGGTGTTGTTCAGGGCGAGCAGCGTCGACTCCTGGCCGCCGTGCGTGGACGACGTCGAGGTGAAGCCCGAGGCGATCTTGTTGACCAGCTTGCCCTCGGCCCAGATGCCGCCGGTCGTGTCGATGAACTGCTTGACCTGGCTGGCGGGCTGGCCGAAGCGGGTCGGCGTGCCGATCAGCACCACGTCCGCCCAGAGCAGGTCGTCCAGGGACGCGATCGCGACGTCACGCGTCTCCTCGGCGTGCGCGGCCCAGGCCGGGTTGGTCTCGATCACGGCCTGCGGGGCGAGCTCGGCGACCTTGCGCAGCCGCACCTCGGCGCCGGCCTTCTCGGCCGCGCTCGCGGCCGCGTCGGCCATGGTGTGGACGTTGCCCGTCGACGAGTAGTAGATGACCGCGACATTCGTCATGTCTGCCCTGCTCCTTTGCGCTGCGATGGGGGGAGGCCCGCCGCCGACCCTCCCGTACATCCGCGGCGGGCCGCCCTCGCGGGCCGACAAGTCCGTCAAGTCCCGCCGCCGGTCGTCACTTCGCGGCGAAGAACTGCAGCAGCGCGCGGGAATCCTCGTCCGTCAGTGCGATGCCGAAGGACTCGCGGAGCGTCTGCACGGTGTCCGCGGCGGACAGCTCGACCACCTCCGAGGACCCGTCCGCGTGGCGCCGCTCCAGCTGCCTGTCGCGCAGCAGCAGCCGCTGCTTCTCCTCCTGCCGCTGCACCACGACCTGGCCGACGAACGGCGAGCCCTGCCGGGTGGAGCTGACGTAGTGCGCCGCCTCGAAGTCGATCCGGTACTGCGGCTCCTGGCGGAAGGAGTACATGTCGAACCACTCGCCCGCCGCCCGCGCCGCAGGGTCCTCGGGCGTGATCTGCAGGACCCAGTCCGGGCCGTCGGCGACCAGCCGCCAGGTCCAGTCGTGCGTGTCCACGCGCGCCCCCGATTCCAGCGGCACCGCCTGCATCAGGTTGCTGTAGCCGTAGCCGGTGTCGGCCAGCCACACCCGGTCGTCGGCGCGGACCAGGAGCACCGTGTGGGTGCGGAACCGGCGGCGCGGCTCGCCCTGCCGGATCCGGGCGAGCAGCCGGGTCACGGGGAAGCCGAGCCGGTCCAGGGCGGCCGCGAACAGCAGGTTGTTCTCGTAGCAGTAGCCGCCGCGGCCGCGGTGGACCAGCTTGTCCTGGATCGGGCCGAGGTCGATGGAGACCGGCCGGTCCAGCGCGATGTCGAGGTTCTCGAAGGCGATCGTGCTCATGTGCGCGCGCAGTACGGCGTGCAGCGTGTCGGCGGTGGGGGTGCGCGGGCCGGTGTGGCCGATCCGGGCGAGGTAGGCGTCCAGGTCGAGCAGGTCGCTCTGCCACTCCGGCGCGGTCTCGACGTCGGTGGGCAGTCCGTAGGTTCCCAGCATGCTGTGTCTCCTGACTCGTTCAGCGGGCGCGCTCGGCGGGCGCGGGCGCGGGCGGGGGCGAAGGGACGGGCTCGTCGGCGGGCTCGACGGCGGGATCGGAGGCGGGCGGACCGGCCGGGGCGGCCGGCGGCCTGAGGCCGGCGGCCAGCGCGGCCGCGAGCGCCGCACCGAGCACCGGCCCGACGAGGTACGCGGCCAGGAACGCGGTGTTCCCGGACAGCACCGCGGGCCCGAGCTGGCGGACCGGGTTGACCGCCCCGCCCGCGACCGGGCCCAGGAAGAAGATGAAGCCGGCGATGCAGACGCCGACCACGGACGGGATCAGGAACTCCCAGCGGGGCCGGATCAGCAGCCCGGCCACCAGCGTCATGCAGATCAGCTGGCCGGCCGTCTCGGCGGTCAGCACGTCCCAGACGTCCCAGCCGGGGGCCGCGCCCACGGCCGAGTAGTTCACCGAATCCACGGCCGCGCCCCACACCAGCCGGCCCAGCGCCGTGCCGGCGAACGCGCCGGCGAGCTGTGCCAGGCAGAAGGGCAGTACGTCACGGCCGGGGAAGGCCCGCAGCAGCCACAGCCCGATGCTCACCGAGGGGTTCATGTGTCCGGCGGTCCTGCGCGTCATCGAGTAGTGGATGATCAGCGTGTTCAGGACGCCGAAGATCACGGCCATCAACGCGAAGGCCGCCCGGCCGCTGATCGCGGAGCCGAGCGGCGCGTCCGGAGCGAAGATCCACCGGGCGGCGGTGACGATGAGGAACAGGATTCCCGCGGTGATCAGGAACTCGAGGACGTACATGCGGGCGCGCCGCGGAGGTGTGCTCGTGGCCATATGACCAACTCCCAGCTGTGGTTCGTGTGGTGCCGGCGGTGCGTGGGACGCGCGGGGCGGGAGGGGGCGGGGCAGGACACGCGTGGGCGGCGCCGCGCCCGGCCGGGGGAGCCGTGCGCGACGCCGCGTCCGCGGTGCGGGGGGCCGGGGCGGCCCCGGGGTTCAGAGCTCGATGCGCACGCCGTAGCGCACGGCCCAGGCGTCGAACTCGACCAGGCGCTCCATCACGCCGCGGGTGCCCCAGGGGCCGCCGAGCGCCGCGTACTCCTCCAGCGGCCGGTCGAGCAGCGCCCGGATCCCGTCCCGGGAGACCAGCTTCAGCACCGGCGACTCGCGCTCCAGGAGCTCGGCGACCTTGCCGCGCAGGGCGGTGACGTACGCGGTGTCCTGGGTGGAGGGGTACGGGCTCTTCTTGCGCTCCAGGACCGAGTCGGGCAGCACGTGCGCGGCCGCCGCCCGCAGCAGGGACTTCTCCCGGCCGTCGAAGTTCTTCATCGCCCACGGCACGTTGTAGACGTACTCGACGAGGCGGTGGTCGGTGAACGGAACCCGGACCTCCAGGCTGGCCGCCATCGAGATGCGGTCCTTGCGGTCCAGCAGGAACTTCTCCCAGTGCCAGATGTTGAGCCAGGTCAGCTCGCGCATCCTGGCCTCCTCGGGGGAGTCCTCCGGCAGCTTCGGCACCCGCTCCAGGGACTCGGTGTAGCGGCGCTTGACGTACTCGTCCAGGCCGAGCCGGTCCCACAGGCCGATCTCGCGCATCGTGGCGATGCCGCCGAGCCGGCGCCAGGCGTCGTACCAGGGGAAGGTGTCGCCCTCGACGGCCTCCTTGTCGAAGAACCAGTTGTAGCCGCCGAAGATCTCGTCCGCGGCCTCGCCGGACAGTGCCACCGTCACGCGCTCCTTGAGCGCCTTGCACAGGTGGAACAGCGAGTGCTCCATGTCGCCCGTGGAGACCGGCAGGTCCTGGGCGCGCAGCACGGCGGCGCGGACGTCCTCGTCGAGGATGTGGTGGTTCTCCAGCTCCACGATCACGTGCTCGGCGCCCGAGTGCTCGGCGACGTCGACCGCGTACGGGGTGTCCGGGTCCATCCAGATGCCGTTGTCGCGGAACGTCTTCCCGTGGTCCTTGTAGTCGACCGAGAACGCCTTGATCCGCTCGTCGCTCCCCTGGTCGCGCAGCGCCTTCGCGGCGAGCGCGGTCACCGCGGAGGAGTCCAGGCCGCCGGAGAGCAGCGTGCCGACCTTCACGTCGGCGATCAGCTGCCGCCGGACGATGTCCTCCAGGAGCTCGCGGGTGTGCGCGATCGTCGCGTCCAGGTCCTGGGTGTGCGGCTTCGCCTGCAGCGTCCAGTAGGTGCGGGTCGTCGCCCCGGAGCGGGTGAAGCGGACGACCGTGCCCGGGACGACCTCGTGCATGCCCTTGAAGACGGCGTGCCCGGGGGTGTTGACGATGGCGAAGATCTCCGCGAGGCCCTCGGCGTCGACGACCGCCTCCGCCTCCGGGTGGGCCAGGATCGCCTTCGCCTCGGAGCCGAACAGCACGCCGTCCGCCGTCGGGTGGTAGAACAGCGGCTTGACGCCCATCCGGTCGCGGACCAGCAGCAGTTCCTCGCTGCGCGGGTCCCAGATCGCCATCGCGTACATGCCGTTGAGTCGCTCGGGGAAGTCCGCGCCCCACTCCAGGTAGGCGTGCAGGACCACCTCGGTGTCGCTGGAGGTGCGGAAGGCGTGTCCGAGGCCCTCCAGCTCGGCCTTCAGCTCCAGGTAGTTGTAGACCTCGCCGGTGTAGACGAGAACCGGCTGCGCGTCGTCGCCGGGGGTCACCTGCATCGGCTGGCGGCCGAGCTCCAGGTCGATCACGGAGAGCCGGCGGTGGCCGAGGGCGGCGTGCCGGGACAGCCAGATCCCCTTGTCGTCGGGGCCCCGGCACTCCAGCGTCCGGGTCATGGCCTCGGTGGTGTCGCCGCCGAGGGTCAGATCGCGGTCGTAGGAGACCCAGCCGGTGAGTCCGCACATGGCGTCTCGGTTCCTTTCGTGGAGGACGAGCGGGGGAGGGGTTCAGGGGCGCGGCACGGGGACCCAGCCGGCGGTGTCCCAGTGGGCGAGCTGACGGAGCGCGGTGCGCTCGGCGACCTCGGCGACGCTGCTGCCGCCGAGGATCATGGTGCTGGGCCGGCCCGGCGCGAACACCGGCCAGGCGGGGGCGTGCGGGCTGCGGGGGACCTCGCCGCGGGCGAACGACGCCACCAGGTCGATCAGGGTGTCGGAGACGAGGCGCTCCTGCGGACCCGCGCCGTAGTGCGGGGCGTTGACCTCGTTCGCGTAACTGCCGAAGAGGAACTTCGAGGTCGCTTCGTGCGGGGTGCCGGTCAGCGGCGGCGCGACCGGGTGCGCGAACTCCATCAGATAGCCCGGCACGTCCGGCCGTTCCACGGCGTGCCGTTCGGCGAGCCGGGTGATCTGGTACCGGAACAGCGCGTCGCCCCAGATCGCGCTCCACAGCCCCACCGGGTCCGACGGCAGCCCCTCGGCCTCCGCGGCGCCGCGGTATGCGGCGATCGCCGCCGTGACCTGGTCGTCGGTCACGGTGACCGCGCCCTTGTGCAGCACCTCCCGCACGGCGGTGCGCAGCTGCGCCTCGTCGGCGGGCAGCGGGCCCTGGTAGGGGTAGCCGGGGCCGGTGGTGAAGAAGGTGCCCTCGGTCCGCGCGTACACGGCCATCGTCGGCACGTCCGGGGTGGGCAGTTCGAAGTCGTGGCCGCGCATCCAGCGGCCGTCCACCACCGGGCCCTGGTACTCGCGCCAGGCGCTGATCTCGCGGGTCTGCGGGGCGCCGGAGAAGATCTTCTCCCAGGCGTCCTTGAGCAGCGGCGCGGGAACCTCGCGCAGTCCGCGGACCGTGGTGGCGAGACTGCGGGCGAGCAGCTCGAAGGTCGCCCGGGACTCCGCAGGGCTCGCCGAACTGGCCGGCCGCCACACGTGCTTGGTGCTGAACGGGACGATCCGGCGGACGATGTCGCGCAGTTCCGGCAGCAGCGCGAGCTGCCAGGCGGACGAGCCGCCCGCCGAGGTGCCGGCCACGGTGATGTTGTCCGGGTCGCCGCCGAAGGACGCCGCGTTCTCACGGACCCAGCGCAGCAGCGCGGCCTGGTCCTGCAGGCCCCAGTTCGAGTAGCCCTCGGTGTCCTCGTCGAGCAGGTGCTCGTGCAGGCCGAACCCGAGAGCGCCCAGGCGGTAGTTGAAGGTCACGACGACCAGGTCGCCGTGGACGGCGGGCCGGGCGCCGTCGTAGTCGGGCTCGCTGCCCGCGCCGAGGAACCAGCCGCCGCCGTGGATGTACACGAGGACCGGGCGGGAGCCCTTCACGTCGGGCGTCCACACGTTCGCGTACAGGCTGTCCTCGGACGAGCCGGGCAGCCACGACTGCAGCGAGACCGGGCCGAAGGCGGTGGCGTCCCGGACGCCGTGCCATTCGGGCGCCGGCCGGGGCGAGCGGTAGCGCAGCGGACCGACGGGCGGAGCGGCGTACGGCACCCCGCGGAAGACGCAGAGGCCGTCCGTCCGCTCGCCGGAGACGAGTCCCGAGCTGGTGCGGGCGACGACGGTCCCGGCGCTTCGCGGGTGGACGGCTCCCGAATGGGACATGAACGAACTCCCCCGGTGGGCTAATGGCGAAAGGCGGAACGGCGACGTACGGAAAGTCAGGAAGGAAGGTGCGGAACGGTCGGGCGTAACGGTTCGGCGCGATCGTGCCCGAGCCGCCGACCGGGGCCAATGCCGCTCGGCGTACTCAGTCAGGTCCAATCCCGACCGGCCGGGAACCTGACGGATTCCCCGAGGCGGCTTTGTACCGGCCGTCCGGACGTCGGCAGGATCCGGGAACATGACAAAGTCGATTCTGGACTCGCGCCCGCTTTTCGAACTGGGCGCCGAGATTCGCGTCGAGGCCTCCGCCGAAGAGATCTACTCGACCGTCAGCGACATGAAGCGGCACGCCGAGTGGAGCACCGAACTCCGGGACGGCGAGTGGGTCTCCGGCGAGCCCGGCAAGGTCGGTTCGGTCTTCCGCGGCGAGAACTTCCGCGCCGACGACGTGGTCTCCTGGGCCCCGCTCATCCGCGGCGTCTGGCACACCAAGTCCGAGGTCGTCGCCACCGAGCCCGGCCGCGCCTTCCGCTGGAAGATCCACTCCAAGACCGGTGAACCGCAGGAGCTGATCTGGTCCTTCGAGATCGAGCCCGAGGACGGCGGCTGCATCCTCAGCCAGACTTTCCGCATGGGCTGGGCCTCGCCCGGAATCCACGAGATCACCAAGAACATGGACGAGGACGACAAGCGGAAATTCATCGCCGACTGGACCGAGAAGATGAAGCGCGACGTCGCCTCCACGCTGGAGCGCATCAAGTCCGTCGTCGAAAAGGCCTGACCCGCCGCCGCGGAACGGCGCCCACCGCGCCGTTCCGCGGCCCCAACCGCCCCCGACGCACCCGCAATACGGCCCCGCGGGTAAA
>NZ_JBICVX010000009.1:0-321604 GCF_043199435.1 Streptomyces sp. NPDC048604 | reverse complement strand
CCGGGCCCCCCCCGGGCCCCCCCCCAGTCCCCCCCCCACGCCCCCCCCCCGCACATCTTTTTGGGCTGGCTAGCGCCTGCCACTCACAACGCAGCGGCCCGAGGGGGTGTGTCCCGTCGGCCCGCTGCGTGAAGAAGCCGCGATCAGGCGTCGACCTTGGCCATGACCTCGTCGCTGACGTCGAAGTTGGCGAAGACGTTCTGCACGTCGTCGCTGTCCTCGAGCGCGTCGATCAGCTTGAACATCTTGCGCGCGCCCTCTTCGTCGAGCTCGACCTGCATGGTCGGGACGAAGCTGGAGTCGGCCGAGTCGTAGTCGATGCCGGCCTCCTGGAGCGCGGTGCGGACCGCGACCAGGTCGGTGGCCTCGCTGATGATCTCGAAGCTCTCACCGAGGTCGTTGACCTCCTCGGCGCCCGCCTCGAGGACCGCGCCGAGGACGTCGTCCTCGGACAGCTCGCCCTTGGGCAGCACGACGACGCCCTTGCGGTTGAACAGGTACGAGACCGAGCCCGGGTCGGCCATCGAGCCGCCGTTGCGGGTCATGGCGACGCGCACGTCGGAGGCGGCGCGGTTGCGGTTGTCGGTGAGGCACTCGATGAGCACCGCGACACCGTTCGGGCCGTAGCCCTCGTACATGATCGTCGCGTAGTCGACGCCGCCGGCCTCGAGGCCGCCGCCGCGCTTGACCGCGGAGTCGATGTTCTTGTTGGGAACCGAGCTCTTCTTGGCCTTCTGGATGGCGTCGAAGAGGGTCGGGTTGCCCTCGGGGTCGGCGCCGCCCGTGCGGGCCGCGACCTCGATGTTCTTGATCAGCTTCGCGAAGAGCTTGCCGCGCTTGGCGTCGATCACGGCCTTCTTGTGCTTCGTCGTAGCCCATTTAGAGTGGCCGGACATCTGCCTGTCTCCTTCGCGTAACCAATTTCTGAACGAACCCCAGAGATCTTACCGGGGTCGCCTCACCGCCCCGTGCGCACCATGTCCACGAAGAGCCCGTGGATCCGGTGGTCGCCGGTGAGCTCGGGGTGGAACGAGGTCGCGAGGACCTTGCCCTGCCGCACCGCGACGATGTGGCCCTCGTGCTCGGCGAGCACCTCGACCGTACCGCCGACGGACTCGACCCAGGGGGCGCGGATGAAGACACCCTCGACGGGGGTGTCTATTCCGGCCACGGTGACGCCGGCCTCGAAGGACTCGTTCTGCCGGCCGAAGGCGTTGCGGCGCACGATCATGTCGATGCCGCCGAAGGTCTCCTGGCCCGAGCGCGGGTCGAGGATCTTGTCGGCGAGCATGATCAGGCCGGCGCAGGTGCCGTACACGGGCAGGCCCGCGGCGATCCGCTCGCGCAGCGGCTCCATGAGGCCGAAGAGCACGGCCAGCTTGGAGATGGTGGTGGACTCGCCACCCGGGATGACCAGGCCGTCGACCTCGGCGAGCTCCTCGGGGCGCCGGACCGGCCTGGCCACGGCGTCAGCCGCGGCCAGGGCGATCAGGTGCTCCCGGACGTCGCCCTGGAGGGCCAGGACACCGATCACGGGGGTGCTGCTCATCGGTGCTTACCAGCCCCGGTTCGCGTAGCGCTCGGCCTCGGGCAGGGTGTCGCAGTTGATGCCGACCATGGCCTCGCCCAGGTTGCGGGAGGCGTCCGCGATGATCTTCGGGTCGTCGTAGAAGGTGGTGGCCTTCACGATGGCGGCGGCGCGCTTGGCCGGGTCGCCGGACTTGAAGATGCCCGAGCCGACGAAGACGCCCTCGGCGCCGAGCTGGCGCATCAGCGCGGCGTCGGCCGGGGTGGCGACGCCACCGGCGGAGAACAGCACGACCGGCAGCTTGCCGAGCTCGGAGACCTCCTTGACGAGCTCGTACGGGGCACGCAGCTCCTTGGCGGCGGCGTACAGCTCGTTGTTGTCGAAGCCGCGCAGCTTGGCGATCTCGTTCTTGATCTGGCGCAGGTGGCGGACGGCCTCGACGACGTTGCCGGTGCCGGCCTCGCCCTTGGAGCGGATCATGGCCGCGCCCTCGGCGATACGGCGCAGGGCCTCGCCCAGGTTGGTGGCGCCGCAGACGAAGGGGGTGGTGAAGGCCCACTTGTCGGAGTGGTTGATCTCGTCGGCCGGGGTGAGGACCTCGGACTCGTCGATGTAGTCGACGCCGAGCGACTGCAGGACCTGGGCCTCGACGAAGTGGCCGATGCGGGACTTGGCCATGACCGGGATCGAGACCGCGTCGATGATCTCCTCGATCATGTTCGGGTCCGACATGCGGGCCACGCCGCCGTCCTTGCGGATGTCCGCGGGGACCCGCTCCAGGGCCATGACGGCCACGGCGCCGGCGTCCTCGGCGATCTTCGCCTGCTCGGCGTTGACGACGTCCATGATCACGCCGCCCTTGAGCTGCTCGGCCATGCCGCGCTTGACGCGGGCGGTGCCGGTCTCGGGGGACTGCGGGGTGCTGGAAGGCGTGGTGGACACGGGTACCTCACTCATGACAACGGGGTTGACGAGAGTAGGAAACCGGCCACCAGGGGGCCACATCAAGGGCCAATGTGGACCCCGTGGCTCGTTTTCGCGAATTCCGAAGGCTGAGACGGGTCAGGCCGGGCGATCCGCAAGCGCGATGGGCGGTTCGTCGTCCATTTCGAAGGCCAGCGGAAACGGAGCGTGGCCTGCGAGCCGGAACCAGCGGACCTTGCGGTGCCGGCGCAGGGCACGGGCGGCGCGGACCGCGTCGTTGTGGAACCGGCGGGCCATCGGGACCCGGCGGACGGCCTGCGCCAGTTCCTCGGCGGCGGCCTCGCCGCCGGGCGCCTCGCGGACCACCTCGACCTGGCCCGCCTCGCCGAAGACCGCCCGCAGCGCCTGGCTGAGCTCACTCTCCGCGACCTCGCGCTGGTCCTCGTCGGCCTGACGGGCGGCGTGCGCGGCCTCGTACAGCACGATCGACGCCGCCGGATCCAGCACCCCGGAGGTGGCCAGCTCCTGCGCCACCGAGGCGCGGCGCAGCAACTGCGCGTCGAGCGCGGCCCGCGCGGCGTCGATCCGCGCGTGCAGCCGGTCGAGCCGCCCGGCGGTCCAGCTGAGGTACAGGCCGATGGCGACGAGCCCGACAAGAATCCAGATCAACGTTGCGGTCACGGCGGGCAAGGCTACCGGCCCGCCCGGCCCGCCCCGCGCCGCCTAGTCCCGCCGCTCGCCCGCGAGTCCCGCGCCTAGTCCCGCGCCAGGCCCCAGCGGGCGCGCAGGCCCGTGCGTTCGTCCGCGGCGACCGACGCGGCGCCGTCCGTGACCGTCTCGTAGACCGCGAGGATGTCCGCGCCGACCGTCGACCAGTCGAAGCGGCGCACATGCGCGCTGCCGCGCTTGCGCAGCTCGGTGCGGCGCTGCTCGTCGCCGAGCAGCCGGATCGCCGCCTCGGCCAGCGCGTCGGCGTTCTCGTTGGCGAACAGCTCGCCGGCCGCGCCCTGGTCCAGGACCTGCGCGAACGCGTCCAGGTCGGAGGCGAGCACCGGTGCGCCCGCCGACAGCGCCTCGACCAGGATTATCCCGAAGCTCTCGCCGCCGGTGTTGGGCGCGACGTACACGTCCACGCTCCGCAGCAGCCGCGCCTTGTCCTCGTCGCTGACCATCCCGAGGAACTCCACCCGCGAGCGCATGTCCACGGGCAGGGAGGCCACCGCCTCCTCCTCGTCGCCGCGCCCGGCCACCAGCAGCCTGGTGTCCGGCCGCTCCGTGAGGATCCGCGGCAGCGCCTTCATCAGGACCGGCAGGCCCTTCCTCGGCTCGTCGATACGGCCGATGAAGCCCAGCGTTCCGCCCTGCCACTCCTCCTTCGGCTCGGCCTGCGCGAAGAAGTCCACGTCGACGCCGTTGGGGATGACCACCGCGTCGCCGCCCAGGTGCTCGACCAGGGTGCGCCGCGCGTACTCGCTCACCGCGATCCGTGCGCTGATCTTCTCCAGCGCCGCCTGCAGGATCGCGTACGCCGCCACCATCGCCCGCGAGCGCGGGTTCGAGGTGTGGAAGGTGGCCACGATCGGGCCCTGTGCGGCCCAGCAGGCCAGCAGCCCCAGCGAGGGCGAGCCCGGCTCGTGGATGTGGATGACGTCGAAGGTGCCCTCGTGCAGCCAGCGCCGTACCCGCGCCGCCGAAAGGAAGCCGAAGTTCAGCCGGGCCACCGAGCCGTTGTACGGCACGGGCACGGCGCGCCCCGCCGAGACCACGTACGGCGGCAGCGGCGTCTCGTCGTCGGCCGGGGCGAGCACCGACACCTCGTGTCCGAGCCGGATCAGGTGCTCCGCGAGGTCCCGGATGTGGAACTGGACGCCGCCCGGTACGTCCCAGGAGTACGGGCAGACGATGCCGATCTTCACGCGTCGCTCCCCGGGGGTCGTTCCTCGAGGTCGGCGAGCCACAGTCGTTGCAGCATGTGCCAGTCTTCCGGGTGGTCCGCGATGCCGGTGGCGAAGGCGTCGGCCAGCGCCTGTGCCATGACGGACGTCTTCTCGGCCCGGTCGCCTGTCTCGGGCACCTCGACGGGCGGGTGGATCCGCCCCTTCATGACCGGCGTCTCGTCGTACCAGAGCGTCACCGGCAGCAGCAGCGCGCCGGTCTGTTGGGCGAGCATCGCCGGCCCGGCGGGCATCCGCGCCGTCTCGCCGAAGAACTTCACCTCGACGCCCGAGGCGGACAGGTCGCGGTCGGAGACCAGGCAGACCAGGCCTCCGGCGCGCAGCCGCCGCGCCAGCGTCCCGAACGCGGAGCCGCCGGTGTGCGGCAGCACCTCCATGCCCAGCGACTCGCGGTACGCGACGAACCGGTCGTACAGCGACTCCGGCTTCAGCCGCTCGGCGACCGTGGTGAACGGCACGCCGAGGGAGCGGGTCACCCACACCCCGGCCAGGTCCCAGTTCGCCAGGTGCGGCAGCGCGAGTATGACGCCGCGACCGGAGGCCAGCCCGTCCGTCAGGTGGTGCACGCCCTTGATGTCGAAGCCGCCGTCGACCCGCTCCTGGCTCCATGTGGGCAGCCGGAAGGATTCCATCCAGTACCGCATGTAGGAGCGCATCCCGGCCTTCGACAGCTCGGCCAGCCGCTCCGGCGTGGCGTCCGGGACGACCCGCGCCAGGTTGGACTCCAGCCGCAGCACGCTCTTGCCGCGCCGCTTCCACGCGGTGTCCGCGATCCTCCGGCCGAGGCCCGCCGCCACCGGCTCGGGCAACTTCTTGACCGTGGCCCAGCCGAGCCCGTACAGGGCGTCCGTCAGCCAGTCCTTCGCACCGCTCATGACGTCGCCTCGCTCCCCTGCGCGGCGGCCGCGTCGGCCTCCGCGGCCTCCCGCCGTACCGTGACCACCCGCTGCCCCAGGGTCACCGCGGAGCCCACGGCCACGATCCACAGGGCGATCGGGAGCAGCACGTCGATCCCCGGCACGCCGAATGCGTGCAGCCCCGCGAGACCGGCCGCGACCAGCGAGATCACCAGCCGCTCGGCCCGCTCGACCAAGCCGTTCACCGCGACCGGAAGCCCGATCGACTCGCCGCGCGCCTTGGTGTACGAGACGACCTGACCGCTGGCGAGGCAGAAGATGGAGACCGCGCAGAGCACGTTGTCGTCGCCGCCGCCGGCGTACCAGAGCGCGAAGCCGCCGAAGATCGCGCCGTCCGCGACCCGGTCCAGGGTCGAGTCCAGGAACGCGCCCCAGCGGCTGGAGGTCCCGGCCTGGCGGGCCATGTTCCCGTCGACCAGGTCCGAGAACACGAACAGCGTGATGACGATCGTGCCCCAGAAGAACTCGCCCCGGGGGTAGAAGACCAGCGCGCCCGCCACGACTCCGGCCGTGCCGACGAGCGTCACCGCGTCGGGGCTCACCCCCTTGCGGAGCAGAAACGCGGCGAACGGTGTGAGGACACGCGTGAAAAACGCACGCGCGTACTTGTTCAGCATGGCCTTCGAGCCTCTTCCCAAGGGGGGTGGCAGGCCGCGGCCCCAGTGGCCACCGGCTGGCCCATCGTAGCCACGCGGGTACGGGCGCAGGGCCGCGCACCCGGCACGGCGCGCGGCGTCGCTCCCGCGGCCGCCTCGCGACCGCCGCGGGGCCCCCGCGCGACCGCCGTCCGACCCTCGCGCGGCGGCCCCGGCGTACGACGTATGGACGCACCGTGACAGCAGTGCAAAGCTCGAAGGACCATCGCGGGCCGTCGCCGGAGCTGCCCCGCACTCCCCACGCCCGCGTCCCACCTCGCGTGCGAGCAGTCGGGAGGAACAGTCATGGGCGACAAAGCGAACGCACAGCCCGGAGCCGCCGGCAGGGCGCCTACGGCCGACCGGCCTTCGGCGGTACGGAACGTGGTGCTGGTCGGCCACAGCGGTTCGGGAAAAACAACCCTCGTCGAGGCCCTCGCGCTGGCCGCCGGAGCGGTCAACCGGGCCGGCCGGGTCGAGGACGGCGGCACGATCTCCGACTACGACGAGATCGAGCACCGCCAGCACCGGTCCGTACAGCTCTCCCTCGTCCCCCTGGAATGGGGCGGGTACAAGATAAATCTCCTCGACACCCCCGGGTACGCCGACTTCGTCGGGGAGCTGAGGGCCGGTCTGCGCGCCGCGGACGCGGCCCTCTTCGTCGTCTCGGCGGCCCAGGAGGCCGACGCCGTGCCCGCCGCCACCCGCATGGTGTGGGAGGAGTGCGCGGCCGTCGGCATGCCCCGCGCCATCGTCGTCACCCACCTGGACACCGCCCGCACCGGATACGACCGGCTCACCGAGGTCTGCGGAGAACTCTTCGGCGGCGACGACCCCGACGCCGTCCTGCCTCTCTACCTGCCCGTGCACGGCCCCGAGGCCCCCGACGGGCACGCCCCCGCCACCGGCCTGGTCGGCCTGCTGACCCGGAGGATCTACGACTACTCCGCCGGCGAACGCGCGGAGAACCCGCCCGACGACACCCAGCGCCCCGTCCTGGAGGAGGCCCGCAACCGGCTCATCGAGGGGATCATCGCCGAGAGCGAGGACGAGACCCTGATGGACCGCTACCTCGGCGGCGAGGACATCGACCTCAAGACCCTCGTCGACGACCTGGAGAAGGCCGTCGCCCGCGGCACCTTCCACCCCGTGCTCGCCGCCGCCCCCGCCACCGACGGCGGCCGCCAGGGCCTCGGCACCGTCGAACTCCTGGAACTGATCACCGGCGGCTTCCCCAGCCCGCTGGAACGCGAGGCCCCCGCCGTCACCACCCCCGGCGGAGCGCCCCGGCCGCCGCTGGCCTGCGACCCCGACGGCCCGCTCGTCGCCGAGGTGGTCAAGACCGCCTCCGACCCGTACGTCGGCCGGATCTCGATGGTCCGGGTGTTCTCCGGCACCCTGCGCCCCGACGAGACCGTGCACGTCTCCGGCCACGGGCTCACCGACCGCGGCCACGAGGACCACGACGTGGACGAACGCGTCGGCGCGCTCACCTCCCCCTTCGGCAAACAGCAGCGCATGCTCGCGCACTGCATCGCCGGCGACCTCGCCTGCGTCGCCAAACTCGGCCGCGCCGAGACCAGCGACACCCTCTCCGCCAAGGACGACCCGCTCCTGATGGAACCGTGGCGGATGCCCGACCCGCTGCTGCCCATGGCCGTCCAGGCGCACAGCAAGGCCGACGAGGACCGGCTCTCCCAGGGCCTGGCCCGACTGGTCGCCGAGGACCCCACGATGCGCCTGGAGCAGAACCCGGACACCCACCAGGTCGTCCTGTGGTGTCTGGGCGAGGCGCACCGCGACGTCGTCCTGGAACGGCTGCGCACCCGGTACGGCGTCCAGGTCGACACCGTCCCGTACAAGGTGTCGCTGCGGGAGACCTTCGCCTCGCCGTCCGCGGGCCGCGGCCGCCACGTCAAACAGTCAGGCGGGCACGGCCAGTACGCCATCTGCGAGATCGACGTCGAACCGCTGCCGGCCGGCAGCGGCATCGAGTTCGTCGACAAGGTCGTCGGCGGCGCCGTCCCGCGCAACTTCATCCCCTCCGTGGAGAAGGGCGTACGCGCCCAGGCCGCGCGCGGCGTCGCCGCCGGATACCCGCTGGTCGACGTGCGGATCACACTGAAGGACGGCAAGGCCCACTCGGTGGACTCCTCCGACGCGGCCTTCCAGACCGCCGGCGCGCTCGCCCTGCGCGAGGCCGCCGCCGACGCGTCCATCCACCTCCTGGAGCCGGTCGCCGAGGTGCAGGTGATGGTGCCGGACGAGTACGTCGGCCCGGTCATGAGCGACCTGTCCGGCCGGCGCGGCCGGGTCGTCGGCACGGAACAGGCCGGTCCGGGCCGGACGGTGGTACGGGCCGAGGTCCCCGAGATCGAGATCGGCCGGTACGCGGTCGACCTGCGCTCCATCTCGCACGGCACCGGCAGTTTCGACCGCAGCTACGCCCGGCACGAACCGATGCCGCCGCAACTCGCGGGCAAGGTGCGCGAACAGGCCGACGCCACCGCGTGATCGAGCCGGCGTCGCCGGATGCCGCCGTCTCCCGCCCGCCGGGAACGGCGGCATCCGGCCGTCACCTGACGTGACCGCCGAGTCCCCGATACGCTGGGGTGCCCAGCTCAGCAGGTGTGCGGGGCGCGGGAGTTGGGAAACAGGCCGGGAACAGGCCGCAGAAGGACCACGC
Organism: Streptomyces sp. NPDC048604; assembly: GCF_043199435.1. Lineage (NCBI taxonomy): Bacteria > Bacillati > Actinomycetota > Actinomycetes > Kitasatosporales > Streptomycetaceae > Streptomyces > Streptomyces sp. NPDC048604. The sequence continues at coordinate 312,959 of NZ_JBICVX010000009.1, read as the reverse complement.
GGGCACGCGGCGATGGGGGCGATGACGAAGGTGTACGGACCCGGGGCACAGGTCCCCCTCCAGGGGTCGGACGGGCAGACGGCGGCGACGTTCGCGCTCGCCTCCGCCGCGTACCGCGACGGCCCGATGGACAAGATCCTCGAGGCGAACAGCGACTGGCACAAGTCCACCGTCAAGAAGGGCAAGTGGTACGACCTCTTCCGCCCCGACTTCGGCGAGGCGTTCTCCCGGGCCGTCCAGGTCCGCATGCTCGGCGGCGCCCGCAAGGCGCTCATCCAGTCCTTCGGCACCGAACCCCAGCCCGTGGTCGAGCACTGCCTCGCCGCCACCAACATCCGCCGCCGCCGCGACATCAGACTCACCCTCGTCACCGTGCTCTTCGGCGTGCTGTTCCTGCCCGGCCTGCTGCTCTGGCTCGGCGTGATCCAGCTCCGCCGCAGCCTCGCGGGCGCCGCCGACAAACGCTCCGGCGCGCTGGGCACCGCGCTGCTCTTCGGCATGGGCCTGCTCGCCCTGATCTTCCTGATCAAGCTGCCGGTCGACAGCGTCCTCGGCATCTATCTACGGGCCATGGTGATCGCCCCGCCGCTCGGCTGGGTGCTCGCCAAGCGGATCTGCGAGTCCACCGCCGTCGACCTGCGCGAACGCTGGAACGGACTGCTCAGCGGCGGCGGCGTCGCCGCGAAGATCCCCGAGGCGGTCCCCCAGCACCCCGGCGAGGAGGCCGCCGAGGAGCTCCGCCAGAACCTGGAGAAGCTCAGCGCCGAGCAGCAGTCCAACGTCGTCTTCTACGCCGGCCCCAAGGGGATACTCGGCATGGGCACCCGCTGGGGCAGCTGGACCCTCGCCGAGGACCTGGTCGCCCAGGAGGGCAAGGAGATCCACGACTTCCGCGCCTGGGACGTGATCCGGCCGATCCACGACCAGCTCAAGCTCCTGGAGCGCGGCTCGCTCAAGACCGGTTTCCCCACCCCGGTCGTGAAGCACTGGATCGTCTCCCCCATCGGCGAGGGCGCCGCCGAGGTCGCCCGCCCGGAGGGCGACAGCATCGTCTCCTTCCAGGTCCGGCCGCACGAGATACAGCGCATCTGCAACGACCAGCAGTTCGGCAGCGGCAACCGGCACTACCTCGGCGTCCAGTTCACGCTCTGGGACGGCCAGCTCGTGCTCACCATGATGATCACCGTGACGTCGCTGCTGCACACCCTGCGCGTCGAGGTCACCGGGCACGCCCTCGGCCCGGTCCACTCGCTCTTCACCGCCAAGCCGGCCGCGAAGACCAGGGAGGTCTCCAAGACCGTCCGGTTCTGGGAGACCCGGGAGATCAAGCTGCCGCTGGTGGACACCGACGAGGTGGTCCGGCTCGCCGTCCGCGCACCGCTGACCTGGTTCCCGCCGGTCCTGGACTTCCTCGGCGGGAAGCTGGTGCTGCCCGAGCCGTTCGGCCTGCGGCACGCCTGGGCCGACAAGCCCTGGCGGCACCGCTTCATGGCCGACGACGCGATCCGCGCCGCCACCCCGGTCATGCGGGCCGTGCACACCGCCGTCATCAAGGTCCTCGACGACCACGGCGTGAACACCGAGCGCTTCGCCAACCGCTCGCTCATCCTCAGCGGTCTGATCCAGGACCCCGGCCCGAAGAAGGCCGACGTCTACGACGCCTGACCGTACGGACGACGCCTCACCGTACGCGGGAAGGCCGGGCCCGCAGCTGCGGGCCCGGCCTTCCGCCGTCCGTACCGGCTAGTCCGTCGGCCAGGCGTCCGCCAGCATCTTCCGCGTGTCCGCGAGCAGCTGCGGCAGCACCTTCGTGTGACCGACCACCGGCATGAAGTTCGTGTCGCCGCCCCACCGGGGCACCACGTGCTGGTGCAGGTGGGCCGCGATGCCCGCGCCGGCCGCCGCGCCCTGGTTCATGCCGATGTTGAACCCGTGCGCGCCCGACGCCGTCCGCAGCGCCACCATCGCCCGCTTCGTCAGCTCGGCCAGCTCCACGGTCTCGCCGGTGTCGAGCTGCGTGTAGTCGGCGACGTGCCGGTACGGCACCACCATCAGGTGCCCGCCGTTGTACGGGTACAGGTTCAGCACCGCGTACACGTGCCGGCCGCGCGCCACGACGAGGCCTTCCTCGTCCGACATGGACGGGATCGAGCAGAACGGGCAGCCGTCCCCGGCCTCCGGGCCGCTCGGCTTGTTCTCCCCCTGGATGTACGCCATCCGGTGAGGCGTCCACAGGCGCTGGAACGCGTCCTGCGTCCCCACTCCGTTCTGGTGCTCCGGCTCAAACGTCATGCTGTGCAGCATATTGCTTCGCCCGTTCGGAGCGTGTCGCCGGGGCGGCGGATCCGGCCCCGCCGGAGATGCTGATCGGATGGACGCACGGTCGGAGAAGCAGGAGCGCTGGGACCGCCGCATGGAAACACCGCTCATGGTGTCGTCCCTGCTGTATCTCGCCGGGTACGCGGTCAGGGTACTGGCCCCCCACCTCGCTCAGGTCTGGCTGGACCTGTGCCTGGCGGTCACGCTCTCGGCCTGGGCGGTCTTCGTCGTCGACTACGCGGTGCGGTTCCGGCTCAGCGGACTCGGCCCGCTGCGCTTCGTCCGCTCGCACTTCCTGGGCACGGTGGTCGTGCTGCTGCCACTGCTGCGGCCCCTGGAGATGGTGAAGATCTACGAACGGGTCCAGCGCCGCCGCGACCAACCGCGCCTCACCCTCTACGCCCGGGTCATGGCCTACTCGAGTCTCACGGTCGCGCTGCTCGGCTTCGCGGGCGCGCTCGCCGTCTACCAGCGCGAGCGGGGGGCGCCGGGCGCCACGATCCGTACGTTCGGCGACTCGGTCTGGTGGGCCGCCGAGACGCTGACGACCGTGGGATACGGGGACGTGACCCCGGTGACCCCGGTCGGCAGGACCATCGCCGTGGGCCTGATGGCGTGCGGGATCGCGCTGCTCGGGGCGGTGACGGGCTCCTTCTCGTCCTGGCTGATCCAGACGTTCACGAGGGAGGACGAGAAGAGGCCCCCGGGGGATTTCCCGGGGGCCTAGCCCCGCGTGTGCGGGGAACGCGTCACACCTGGACGCGCTTCTCGACCACGTCGACGAGCTTCGCCAGCGCCTGATCACGGGGAACGCCGTTCTCCTGCGAGCCGTCGCGGTAGCGGAAGGAGACGGTGCCCGCGGCCATGTCGTCGTCGCCGACGATGATCATGAACGGGACCTTCTGGCGCTGCTGGTTCCGGATCTTCTTCTGCATACGGTCCGAGGAGGCGTCCACATCGACCCGCAGCCCGAGCTTCTTCGCCTCGGCGGCGAAGCCCTGCAGGTACTCCACGTGCGCGTCGCCGATCGGGATGCCGACCGCCTGGACGGGGGCCAGCCACGGCGGCATGGCGCCCGCGTAGTGCTCAAGGAGAACCGCGAAGAACCGCTCGATCGAACCGAACAGCGCGCGGTGGATCATGACCGGGCGCTGCTTGGTGCCGTCCGGGGCGGTGTACTCGAGGTTGAAGCGCTCCGGCAGGTTGAAGTCGAGCTGCACGGTCGACATCTGCCAGGTGCGGCCGATGGCGTCGCGCGCCTGCACGGAGATCTTCGGGCCGTAGAACGCCGCGCCGCCCGGGTCGGGGGTCAGCGGGAGGCCCTGCTTCTCGGCGACCTGCTGGAGGACCGCGGTGGCCTCCTCCCAGACCTCGTCCGAGCCGACGAACTTCTCCGGGTCCTTGGTGGACAGCTCCAGGTAGAAGTCGCTCAGACCGTAGTCGCGCAGCAGGTCCAGGACGAAGGTGAGGGTCCGGTCCAGCTCCTCCGCCATCTGCTCACGGGTGCAGTAGATGTGCGCGTCGTCCTGGGTGAAGCCGCGGGCGCGGGTCAGGCCGTGCACGACGCCGGACTTCTCGTACCGGTACACGGTGCCGAACTCGAACAGGCGCAGCGGCAGCTCACGGTAGGAACGCCCGCGCGCGTCGAAGATCAGGTTGTGCATCGGGCAGTTCATGGGCTTGAGGTAGTAGTCGGTACCGCCGTCGAGCTGCATGGGGGGGTACATGCCCTCCGCGTACCAGTCCAGGTGGCCGCTCTTCTCGAAGAGGGCACCCTTGGTCGCGTGCGGCGAGTAGACGAACTCGTAGCCGTGCTCCTCGTGCTTCTTGCGCGAGTAGTCCTCCATGACCCGGCGGATGATGCCGCCCTTGGGGTGGAAGACGGCCAGGCCGGAGCCGATCTCGTCCGGGATGGAGAAGAGGTCGAGCTCGTTGCCCAGCTTGCGGTGGTCGCGCTTCTCGGCCTCGGCGAGGAAGTCGAGGTGGGCCTTCAGCTCCTCCTTCGACGGCCAGGCGGTGCCGTAGATGCGCTGGAGCATCGGGTTCTTCTCGCTGCCGCGCCAGTACGCGGCTGCGTTGCGCATCAGCTTGAACGCCGGGATGTTCCGGGTGGTCGGCAGGTGCGGACCGCGGCAGAGGTCCTTCCAGCACAGGTCCCCGGTCTTGGCGTCCAGGTTGTCGTAGATGCTCAGCTCGCCGCCGCCGACCTCGACGTTCGCACCGTCGTCGGTCGACGCCGCGCCCTTGATGCCGATGAGCTCCAGCTTGTACGGCTCGTCGGCAAGCTCCTCGCGGGCCTCCTCGTCGGAGACGACGCGGCGGGAGAAGCGCTGGCCGCGCTTCTGGATCTCCTGCATCTTCTTCTCGATGGCCTTGAGATCCTCGGGGGTGAACGGCTTCTCGACGTCGAAGTCGTAGTAGAAGCCGTCCCGGACCGGCGGGCCGATGCCCAGCTTGGCCTCGGGGAAGAGCTCCTGCACGGCCTGGGCCATGACGTGCGCGGTCGAGTGGCGCAGGATGTTCAGGCCGTCCTCGGAGGAGATCTCGACGCCCTCGACGGCGTCGCCCTCGGCGAGCTCGTACGCGAGGTCCTTCAGCTCGCCGCCGACGCGGGCGGCGATGACGGACCGGTCGTCGGCGAACAGGGCGCCGGCCGTGGTGCCCGCGCTCACCGCCCGTTCCTCGGATCCTGAGGCGTTGTGGACGGTCACACGGACTTCAGACACAGGTGCTCCATACATCGGGGCGCAGGCAGACACGAGGTGCCGGCGCCGGCGGTCCGCGGCAGAGACGAGGTGCCGCGTCGTCGCCGATCGTACCGAGCCGGGGGCCCCGCCCGCGAAACGGTTTCCCCCAACGTGCCTCCGGTCAGTCGCCCCCGCAGGCCTCCTCGAAGAAGTCGAGGTTCTCGTGCAGGGACTTCATCAGCCGGTCCCGCTCGGCGTCGTCCACCTGCACCGGGACGACGCCCGAGGCGTCGGTCAGCCGCCGGAAGCCGCCGCGGCGCTCCAGCCGGCCGACGACCCGGATGGGCAGGCCCACCAGATGGGCGTGGACGGCGGTCCGGTACGACTCCTCGTCGAGCGAGACCCGGACGTGCGGGACCTCCGCCCCGGCCAGCACGCGCAGCCGTACGGTGCCCTCGCCGCGGGCCCCGGCGCGGCGCATCCGCACCACCGCGCCGGTGATCCGCACCGGTACGGACGGCTCGTCGCTCATGTACCGCGCGCCCGCCTCCCGCAGGGCCGGCAGGTCGCCGGGCGAGAACTCCACCGGCTCCGGCCGCGCCGCGCAGCCCTCCGGCGCGCCCGCCGCCGGCGCCCAGGACAGCGCGATCCTGGCTCCCTCCGCGCCGCGCACCAGCGCCACCAGCGCCTCGGTGAGCTCCCGGCTCACGCCCGCCTGGACGGCGGTGTCGAAGGCCTCCATGCCGCCGGTGGCCCGCTGGTAGTCCACGGCCTCCCGGGCCGCGTACAGCGCGTGGTAGAGCCGTACGGCGAGAGGCCGGCCCGCGTCCACAGGCACGAACGCGGTGAGCCCGCGCCCGCCCGGAGCCGCGCCGACCACCACGGGCTCCAGGGACGCCTGGGCCTGCCGCCGGTGCCGGCCGCCGTAGTAACCGGCGCGGCCGCGCACCGCCAGCGCGCCGGCCAGGAGCAGCTGCCGGGCGGCGGAGCGCAGCTGCTCCTGCGCGGTCCAGGTCAGCGCCCCGGACGGGCCCTGCGGCACGTCACGGGTCCAGCGGATCTCGTCGCTGGGCAGTCCGAGCCCCACCAGCACCTCCCGCGCGGACGGGGTGCCGCTTCGGGCCAGCGCGGTGAGCGCCTCGCTCAGCAGGTCCTCGCAGTCGGGGAACGCCCGGCTCTCGGGCACCAGCAGGCTGGTGCGGTGCCCGCCGGGCCCGGGTGGGGTCCAGCGGGCGTACCGGCCCGCGGCCCCGCCGCGCCGCCGCCAGCCGTGCCGGTCCAGGAGCGCTCCGAGGACCAGTGGGTCCACACGGGCGGGGTCCGGCAGCCCCGGGTCGCCGTCCGAGGCCGGAGGGTGGGGCCTGAAGGGGACGGAACCACCCTCGGGTTCGTCGATCGGCCAGTGCATCAGGGTCTCCCTCCCGCCCCGACCCGGGTCATGATCTCGCACAGAGCCCGGTCGTCGAAGATCCGCGCGGTCGGTATCCGCACGGTGGTCCGGCGCCGCCCCGTGACGGGGTGGCCGGCCAGATTGATCCAGTAACAGCAGTGCCTGAGGTCGAGCCGGTCGTGTCCGGCCCGCAGCCAGTCCTCCTGGCTGCGGGGCGCGATCATCACCACCAGGATCTTGTGCACCGAGACCGGGGTCCGCGCCAGCTTGGCCAGGTGCTCGTTGTCGAGGGTGAACGAGAACGCCGGCGGCGCCGCGCCCGGTGTGTGCGGTGCGAGCTGGTAGGTGCACTTGAGCTGCACCTTGATGGTCACTTCGTCGTCAATGGCGTGGCCGGGAGCACTGTGGCTCACGTGCCAGTCGATGCCGTTGTCCGGAAACGGCTGCGACAGCGAACAGCCCGCCGCCGCCGCGACCGCGTGCAGATAGCCCACCTGGAGGGTCTCCATGCAGGCGGTGGTGGCGAGCGAACCCCGCAGCGGCGCGTCCCGCTGCGGGGGCAGCAGCCCGCCGCCCGTGCCTGCGGTGCGGGACGGCCCCCCGGGTTCGGGCTGCGGGATGGCCATGAGTGAATTCCCTTCCCCGTCATCTGTGTTGTGACCGTCCGGCGTACGGCGCAAACGGCCCGGGTATCACCGGTTCGGGCAGCGGGACAAGCCCATCTGCCGCCATCTGCCGCCAAGGTGCGAGGAGTTCGGGGATGACGCACTGGTACGAGGGCCCCCTGGCCGCATTCGACACGGAGACCACAGGAGTTGACGTCGAGCAGGACCGGATCGTGTCCGCCGCCCTCGTCGTCCAGGACACCGCGGGCGGCCGCCCGCGCATCACCCGATGGCTCGTCAATCCCGGTATCCCGGTGCCCCGGGCGGCGACGGAGGTGCACGGGCTGACGGACGAACACCTCCAGCGCAACGGCCGCTGGCCGGCTCCGGTGATGGAGGAGGTGGCCCGGGCGCTTACCGAGCAGTCGGCGGCGGGCCGTCCGCTGGTGGTGATGAACGCGCCCTTCGATCTGACGATCCTGGACCGGGAGCTGCGCCGGCACCGGGCCTCGTCGCTGGCCCGCTACATGGAGAACGTGCCGCTGTGCGTGCTCGATCCGCGGGTCCTGGACAAACATCTGGACCGGTACCGCAAGGGCCGGCGCACGCTGACGGACCTGTGCGCGGAATACGGGGTGGAGCTGACCGGGGCGCACGAGGCGGCGGCGGACGCGGTCGCGGCACTGGACGTCGTACGGGCGGTGGCGCGGCGGTTCGCGTCCCGGCTCGACCGGCTGACGCCGGCGGAGCTGCACATCCGTCAGGCGGTGTGGCACGCGGCGCAGGCCCGGGGCCTGCAGGCGTGGTTCACGCGGAACGGGACGCCGGAGGCGGTCGATCCGGCGTGGCCCTTGCGGCCGGAGATCGCGGCGGCGGCATGACGGGCGGCGCCGCGTCCGGGAACGAAGAAGGCCGGTCCGTCGATGACGGACCGGCCTTTCCCGGTGGGCGATACTGGGATCGAACCAGTGACCCCTTCGGTGTGAACGAAGTGCTCTCCCGCTGAGCTAATCGCCCGGGAACGGGTTGAACCATACAGGCCCTGCGGCCCTCGGTTCAAACCGATGGCGGGCGCGCTGCTCAACCGGACCGCAGGTGGGCGGCGAGACCGCGCCGTCCGCCGCGCATCATCAGCGCGTGGTTGAACCGGAAGACCGGCCGGCCCGGCACCGCGAGCAGGCGCATCAGCCGGCTGCGGACCTCGACCTCCTGCTCGAACTCCGCCCGCGTCCCACCGTCGTGCTCGGTGAGCGTCCAGCGGGCCCAGCCGTCGAGGTCGCCGCTCATGCCGATCTCCAGGATCCCCGCCTCGGGGTCGCGGCGCCGGGCGACGGCGGTGACGACGAGCTCGTACGGCAGGAAGGAGCGGAAGCGCGCGGTGCCGGTGGAATCGTCGACCGCGGTGACCTCGCGGACCTGCGGCCACCAGCGCGGGTACTCCTCGGCGCGTTCCAGCACGGCGAACACGGCGTCCGGCGGGGCGGCGAGCTGCCAGACGCTGCGGAAGCGGTAGCGGCACCAGTCCATGACCCCAGTGTGTACGTACTCAGGCGCGGAATTGAGTACCCCGACGCATTCCCGGGAGGGGTGCGCCGGGCCACACTCCGCCTCATGGAGAATGTTCTGCCGCCCGCCGACGAGCTGGTGCTCGTCGACCGCGAGCTGGCCCAACTCGATGCCCGACGGTCCCAGTTGCTGGCCCGGCGGGCCTGGCTGCTGCAGGTGCTGCGGGCCGCCGCGGTCCCACAGGCCCCGGCCTACGGCACCCCGGCGGCCGGCTGGGCCGTGCCGCCCAAGCCCGTCGCGGACACCACGCCGCCCAGCGCCCAGAACGTGCTGCTCACCCTCGGCGGGGTGTTGCTGACGATCGCCGCGATCGCGTTCACCCTGGTCAGCTGGGGTTCGATGGGCATCGGCGGCCGGGCCGCGGTGCTCGCCGTGGTGACCGGAGCGGCGCTGGCCGCGCCGGTCGTCCTGCTGCGCCGCGGCCTGGTGTCGACGGCGGAGTCGGTGGGCGCGCTGGGCCTGGTCCTGATGGTCCTCGACGCGTACGCGCTGCACCGCGTGGCCCTCGCCGGCACGGACGGCGTGGCCTACACGGCGGGCGCCTCGGCGGTCCTGGCCGGGGCGTGGGCGGCGTACGGGACGGCGCTCGGCGGCCGGCTCCGGATCCCGCTGCCGGTCGCGGTGGTCGCGGCCCAACTGCCGCTGCCGCTGGCCGCGGTGGCGGCGGACGCGGGCGCGTACCCCCTGGGCTGGGCGATGCTGGCGACGGCGGCCGCGGACGCGGCGCTGCTGCTGTGGGTGAAGCTGCAGTCGGTGCGGATCACGGCGGCCGTGGGGCTGTGCGTGACGGGCTCCTGGGCGCTGCTGACCGGCGGCTGGTTCTCGCTGACGGACCCGGTCCCGGCGGTGGCCCTGCTGCTCGCGGGCGGTGCGCTGGCGCTGTACACGGGGTGGCGCACGCCCGCCGTGACGGTGTTCGGCGCCGTGGTCGCGGCGCTCACGGCGGTCGCCGCGGTGGGCGGCGTGCTGCGGTCGGCGCTGCCGGAGTCCTGGATCGTGCCGGGGTACGTGGCCTGCGGGCTCGCCCTCGCGGCGGTGCTGCGCACGAAGCTGCCCCGGCCGGTGCGGCAGGGCGCGCTCGGGACGGGCGCGGGGGTGCTGGGCCTGGGCGTGCTGTGGGCGCTGCCGCCGGCGGCGGCGCTGCTCCTGGACTCGGCGGTCCGTACGACGCCGGTGTGGTCGGGCCCGGCGACGCCGGTGTTCCCGGAGTACCCGGCGACGGCGTCGCTGGTCCTGCTCGCGGCGACGGCGGCACTGGCCCCGCTGCGGCACACCTGGTCCCGTTGTACGGCGGTGCTGCTGGCGTGGGCGACGGTCCTGTCGCTGCCGGTGTCCCTGGACCTGGGCCACGCGCTGCGCCTGACGGTCCTGCTCCTGACGGCGGTCGCCGCGGGCGCGCTGGCCTGCCGTGCGCAGTGGTTCACCCGCGGCCTGCCCGCCCCTGCCCCCGACCGGCACGACCGGGCCGCTGCCGACGCCCCGGCGGGCGCCGACCACTCGGGGGACCCGCAGGGCGAGGGTGAGGGCTCGAGCGAGGGCTCGGGCGAGACCCTGGCGGAGGGCTTCGGGCCCGCCGCCGGCGCGGCTCCCGCCGGCACCTTCGGGGCGCCGGTCTGGCCCGGCTGGGCCGGGGCCCGGGTTCCGGTGGCCGTTCGCGAGCCGGTGGCTCCCGGTGTGGCGCTGGCCTGGTGCGGGTTCGGGGCCGCGGTGGCGTCCGCGGTCGGAGCGGTGCTGAGCGGCCTCGACACCCGGGCGGGGACGTTCACCGTGCTCGGGGTGCTGCTCGCGCTGTTCGCGGGGGTCGCCGCCTTCGGTGAGCGCCGGGTGCGCGCCGCGGCGGCCTGTCTGGCCGTCGCCGCCGCGGGCGGGCTGGTGCTCGCCGGGGCGCGGGCCGCGCAGCTCGAGGACCACCGCACGGCGGTCTGGCTGCTGGTGGTGCCCACCGCCGCCGTCGGCGTCGGCGCGCGGCTGCGCCGCCACCCGCTGGCGCTGCCGGTGGAGCTGTCGGGCGCGGCCGTCGCGCTGCTCGCGATCGGTCTGGCGGCGGGCCGGCCGGCCTCCCTGGCGCTCGTCCTGGCGCTGTGCGGCGTGCTCGCCGCGGCCGTGGCGGCGGTGCGGCCGGAGGGCCGGCGCACGGCGGGCTGGACCGCCGCGGTGCTCTTCGTCCTGGCGACCTGGGTGCGCCTCGCCGCCTCGGACGTGACGACCCCGGAGGCGTACACGCTGCCGGTGACGCTGCCCGCGCTGGCCGTCGGCGTGCTGCGGCGGCACAGGGATCCGGAGGCGTCGTCGTGGACGGCGTACGGGCCCGGGCTCGCCGCGACGCTGGTACCGAGCCTGATAGCGGTCTGGAGCGACCCGTACTGGGGCCGTCCGCTGCTGCTCGGCCTCGCCGCGCTGGCGGTGACACTGCTCGGCGCCCGGCACCGGCTGCAGGCTCCGCTGGTCCTGGGCGGCACGGCGCTGGCCCTGGTCGCGCTGCACGAGCTCGCGCCGTACGTGGTGCAGGTGGTCGGCGCGCTGCCCCGCTGGCTGCCGCCGGCGCTCGCGGGTCTGCTGCTCCTCGCCGTCGGAGCGACGTACGAGCAGCGGCTGCGCGACGCCCGCCGGCTGCGCGAGAAGCTGGGCCGGATGCACTGACAGGCCGGTCCGGGCCGGTCCCGGCAACGGGACGGGCCCGGACCGGGCCCGGCAAACGCCGAGGGCCCGGAGACTGATGCAGTCTCCGGGCCCTCGGTCCGGGTGGTGGGCGATACTGGGTTCGAACCAGTGACCTCTTCGGTGTGAACGAAGCGCTCTCCCACTGAGCTAATCGCCCGGGCGCACCGCAAACATTACCCCATGTCAGCGGGCTCCTTTGACCAGTTCCTCACTGGTCGATCCTCCACGGCATCACGAAGCCGAACTTCCAGAGGTAGATCCCGAGCAGCACCGCGATGATCACCAGGCCGATGGTGGTGAGGATGATGTTCCGCCGCCGCACCTTCGGGTCCAGCGCCTTCTGCGCCGCCTCGGTGACCTTGCGCTTGGTCCAGCGCAGCACGAGCTGCGCCCAGACGAACTCGGTCGCCCAGATCGCCATGCCGCCGAAGATCACCAGCCAGCCGGGGCCGGGCAGCGGCAGCATGATCACGCCGGCCCCCACCACGGCCAGACCGACGACGAACACGCCGACCTGCCAGCTCATGTGCAGCGTCCGCCGCGCCTTGATGAACTCCGGCGCCCGGGACCCGAGGGGCTTCTCCGCGGTCTCCGCGGCCTTCGCCTCCTCCACGGCCTCCGAGGTCTGGGCGGTCTCGGCCGTCTCGGCGGTCTCCACTGTCTCCCCCGTCTCAGCGGGCTCGGCGGCCCCCGCGCGCCGCTCGTCACTCTCCGCATTCATGGCCCCAACTTACCGGACCGCGTCGGATCACCGGAATGGAGTCATGTCCGCAGGACATACACCGCCGTCCGGGCGACCTGAACGATCACAAAACAGACAGAGGGGTTTACAACGGCACCGTAGGTGGCATGTCGATTTCGCCGACGTGCGAATCCCCGAGCGCACACTGAGCGAAAGGCCCTGGCGCTTATGAACACCACGGTCAGCTGCGAGCTGCACCTGCGCCTCGTTGTGTCGAGCGAGTCCTCACTGCCTGTACCGGCGGGCCTGCGGTATGACACGGCCGATCCCTATGCCGTGCACGCCACCTTCCACACCGGAGCCGAAGAGACGGTCGAGTGGGTCTTCGCCCGCGATCTTCTCGCCGAGGGGCTGCACCGGCCCACCGGTACCGGCGACGTCCGTGTCTGGCCGTCCCGCAGCCACGGTCAGGGCGTCGTCTGCATCGCGCTGAGCTCTCCCGAGGGCGAGGCCCTGCTCGAAGCCCCCGCACGCGCCCTGGAGTCGTTCCTGAAGCGGACCGACGCCGCGGTGCCGCCGGGCACCGAACACCGCCATTTCGACCTCGACACGGAGCTCTCCCACATCCTGGCCGACAGCTGAGCCGCTGAGAGCCGGGCCGAGAGCCGCAGGCGCCGTCCGACTCGGGGAGACGGCGTCGCGCGGACAACCGCATACGGCAGGGATCGGCGCCCGCACCGCGCATCGACGTGGTGCGGGCGCCGACGTCCCCGCCCGGGCGCCCCTGTGCGTACCGCATGCTTTCGGCCCCGTTCCCGCCCACTCCGGGCAGGACGGACGCGAGCCGCTAGAGTCAGCGGAATTCGGCGGGCGCCCGCCCGCAGCCGGCCAGGGAGCGGAACGTGCTGATCCCCCACGACACCAGGATCGCCCTCGACACCGTCGTCGATCTGATGAACACCGCGGCGGAGGGCGAGCGGGGCGACGTACTGGTGGACCTCGCGGGGCTGGGCGCGTTCGTGCGGCAGCACGACATCAGCGACGTCGGCGAGCTCGGTGACGCGGACCTCGCGGCCGTGCGCGAGGTGCGCAGCCGGTTCGCCGCCGTGTTCACCGCGCCCGACTCGCGGGTGGCGGCGGCGCTGATCAACCAGCTGGTGGCGGCCGCGGGCACGACGCCGCAGCTCACCGACCACGACGGCTACGACTGGCACGTGCACTACTTCGCGCCGGGCGCCTCCGTCGCCGACCACCTGGCCGCGGACTGCGGCATGGCGCTCGCGTTCATCGTCGTCAACGGGGAGCAGGAGCGGCTGCGCCGCTGCGAGGCCCCGGACTGCGGCCGCGCGTTCGTCGACCTGTCCCGGAACCGCTCGCGCCGCTACTGCGACAGCCGGACCTGCGGCAACCGTCTGCACGTGGCCGCGTACCGGGCGCGCCGCAAGGAAGCGGCCGGCTGACCGCCGTCACAGCAGGAAGAGGTCGTGCACGGAGGCCATCAGCAGTAGGCAGCCGATCACCGCGAGGAAGATCATCAGCGGCGGCTGGGAGAGCGCGAACAGACAGCCGCGCGGCTCCTCTGTGGGGGCGGGGGCTCGATCCCGCGAGGTTTCCTGCATCTCGGGGCGATGATGGCGCACGGCCGCCCCGGGAGATCAAGCAACACGCTCCACGACCGCGGCAGTTCACCGGATCCCGTGGATCCGCGTGCCCGGGTCCACGGGGGCGGCGGGTGCGGGATCAGATGTTGTGCTTCTTCAGGATCGCCTCGATGTCGCTGAAGTCGTCCGCCGGGGCGCCGGCCTCGGGCTTCGGGGCCGTACCCCGCCGGCTCTGACCGAGCGCGGGCGCGGACGCGGACGGCTCGGCCGCCCGCTTCTTCTCGCCGGCCGGCTTGCCCTCCTTGCCGCCGCGGCGGCGTTCGACGGTGCGGGCGGTCATGAACAGCACCCAGGCGAAGCCGAGGACGGCGAAGCCGACCCAGGCGGTGGGGCTGAAGGCGGTGTCGGCGAGCCACTGCACGGCCCCGGTCATCACCAGGCCGAGCGGCACCAGCGCGTACGCGGCGATCCTCGTCGCGGCGAGGAACCGCTTGCGGTACGCCGTGATCGCGGCGATGCCCAGGCCGGCCGCAGCCACCGCGGAACAGACTGTCTCGGCAAGCATCCGGTCCTCCTGGCAGGGCACTGGGCGATACGTCCCTTCCATCCTGCACCGCCGCCGCCGTCCGGGGCCACGGCGCGGGCGGCCCCGGGGCGGATCTCCGGGAGATCTCCGGGGCGGCCTCCTCCCCAGGTCCCGGTTGGGAGGGGCGAGCGCGGGCTGGAAGACTGGCCCCATGAGCGACTCCACCACCGGCAACACCGACTCCCCCGTCGTCCTGGAGGCCTGGTTCGACCTCCAGTGCCCCGACTGCACGAGCGCCCTCGACGACGTGCACGCGCTGCGCGCGAAGTACGGCGAGCGGCTGGACGTGCGGCTGCGGCACTTCCCGCTGCAGAAGAACAAGCACGCGTACGCGGCCGCGCAGGCCGCGGAGGAGGCCGCCGAGCAGGGGCAGGGCTGGCCGTACGCGGAGGCGCTGCTGGCCAGGACCTCGGACCTGGCCGACCGGGGCGAGCCGGTGCTGCTCGACGTGGCCCGCGAACTCGGCCTGGACGCCGAGGAGTTCGACACCGCGCTGATCGACGGCCGGCATCTGCTGGTGGTGGACGCCGACCAGGCGGAGGGCCAGGCCATCAAGGTCACGGGCACCCCGACGTACGTGATCGGCGGCGAGCGGCTGGACGGCGGCAAGAGCCAGGAGGGCCTGCGCGCCCGCATCGAGGAGATCGCGGACCGTCTGCTCGCGCAGAGCTGAGCCGGGGCCGCGCCGGCGCAAGGCCGCGCTACAGCAGCACCTTGCTGCTGTTGATGTGCGTGGTGCGGTAGCCGAGCGAGTCGTACAGGGCGAGGGCCGGCGTGTTGTCGGCGAAGACGTGGAGGCCGAGGAGCCGGGTGCCGGACTCGGCGACGGTGCGTTCGGCGAGGAGCATCAGGGCGCGGCCGTAGCCGTGGCCCCGGTGTCCGGGGACAACCTCGACGTCGTACACGTACCCGCCGAGCACGCCCGGCGCCAGCTTGCGCCGTCCGGTCCAGACGTGGCCGACGACGGCCCCGTCGCGCAGGACCACCTGCACGGCCACGCCGTGGCTGGCGAGCCCCTCGGGGAGCAGCTCGCGGTGGCTCGCCTCGGCCTTGGCGCGGGCCTGGTCGGCGGGGACGCCGCGCGCGGTCCAGCTCTCGGCGAAGGCCTGCCGGGCGGCCGTCTCCCACGGCGCGTACTCGTCCTCGGTCATCGCGCGGGCCTCTACGCCCTCCGGCAGGGCCGGCGGCGGCGCGCTGAGCTCCTTGAGCATGTTGCGGCTGACCTCGGCGTAGCCGAGCATCCCGGCCAGCCGCTGCGCGATCTGGGCCTCGACCGGCACGGAGACGTGCACCTGGGTGCAGCCCCAGCCGCGCAGCACCTCCTCCGCCGCGAGCGCGGCGACGGTGCCGCGGCCGCGCCGCCGGTCCGCCTCGTCGATCCGCAGGGACTCGATCACGCCTGCCCTCGGACCGAACGCCGGGTCGGTGGCGAGCCGGACGGCGCCGACCGGCCGGCTGTTCACGCACACCTCGTAGGCGCGGGACCGGGAGGCGTCGGCGGCCGTCTGGAGCGGCCCTGTCGGCCGCAGGGTGGTGGTCATCACCGGTGTTGTACCGGTCCTGCGGCCGGACGTCACCTGGTTTGCCGGGAAACGCCTACGGACGGGGATCGGCGTCGGCCGCGGCCCGCTCCTCGAACACGCGCATGGCCTTGGCGGTCACCGGGCCGGGCGCTCCGGCCGGCTCGCGGCCGTCGACCCGGTGCACGGCCTGGACGTCGCGCAGGGTGGAGGTCAGGAAGATCTCGTCGGCGTGCTCCAGGACGTCCATCGGCAGGTCGGTCTCCTCCGCGCCGGTCCACTCGATCGCGAGCGCCCGGGTGATGCCGGGGAGGCAGCCCGAGGCGACCGGAGGGGTGTGGATGCGGCCGTCGAGGACGACGAACACGTTGGAGCCGGTGCCCTCGCAGAGCCGGTCCCGGGTGTTCGGGAACAGCGCCTCGGACGCGCCCGCGGCGTGCGCCCGTGCGAGGGCGACGACGTTCTCCGCGTACGAGGTGGTCTTCAGACCCACCAGCGCGCTGCGCTCGTTGCGGGTCCACGGGACGGTGATCACCGCGGTGCTGTCCGCGCGGCGCGCGGTCGCGCCGAGGGCCACGACCAGGCCGGGCCCGGAGTCGCCGCGCTCGGAGCCGAGCGGCGAGACGCCGCCGGTGTACGTGATGCGGAGCCGGCCGAGCTCCGTCGGGTTGGCCTCCAGGACGGCGGCGCAGGCCCGGCGGATCTCGTCGTGGTCGGGGTCGGGCAGGCCGAGGCCCCGGGCGGAGCGGGTGAGCCGCTCCAGGTGGAGGGTGAGCGCGAAGGTCCCGCCGCGCACGGCCTTGACCGTCTCGAAGACCCCGTCGCCCACCGTCAGCCCGTGGTCCAGAACCGAGAACCGGGCGTCGGCCTCGTCATGCAGGGCACCGTTGACCCACAGCTTCATCGCGTTCAAAGAGAAATGGCCCTTTCGCTCGCCTCGTACGCGCCCGACGCTACCGCGAGCAGCCGGGAGGCCTTCAGTTCGGTCTCGTCCCACTCACGCTCGGGCTCGGAACCCCAGGTGATGCCCGCGCCGGTGCCGAAGCGCACCGCGGGCCCGCCGGGCGCGTCCCGGTCGAGCCAGAAGGTGCGTATGCCGACGGCGAGCTCGGCGGTGTCCGCGTCGGCGTCGACCCAGCCGACGCCTCCGCAGTACGGGCCGCGGGGCGCGGTCTCCAGGGACTCGATGATCCGCAGGGCGCTGGACTTGGGCGCGCCGGTCACGGAGCCGGGCGGGAAGGCCGCGGCCAGGACGTCGCTCCAGCCGGCGTCCTCGCGCAGCAGTCCGCCGACGGTGGAGACCAGGTGGACGAGGCCGGGGTGCTCCTCGACGGCGCAGAGCTCGGGGACGGTGACGGTGCCGGTCTCGCAGACGCGTCCGAGGTCGTTGCGGACCAGGTCGACGATCATCACGTTCTCGGCGTGGTCCTTGGGGAGCAGGTCGGCGGCGGTGCGGCCGGTGCCCTTGATGGGGCCGGAGGAAATCCGCGCGCCCTCGCGGCGCAGGAACAGTTCGGGCGAGGCGGTGGCGATCTCCACGCCGTGCCCCGGGAGGCGGATCGTTCCGGCGTACGGGGCGGGGTTGCCGCGGGCGAGCAGCGCGGTGAGCGCGTCGACGTCGGCGGCATCCGGGTCGGGCAGCGGCGCGGAGAGCACCCGGCAGAGGTTCGCCTGGTAGACCTCGCCGCGCGCGATGTGCTCGCGGACCCGGCGGACGCCTTCGGTGTAGGCGGTCCGGTCGAGGGAGGAGGTCCAGGCGTCGGGCGCCGGTCCGCGCCAGGCGCCCGGGACGGGCGCGGGGACCGGGGCGGGGCGGACGTCGGCGAAGCGGGCGCAGGTGAGCCCGCCTTCGAAGTCGGCCGCGACGGCCCAGAAGCCGGAGGAGTCGAGCGCCTCGGGATCGTGGGTGACGTCCCGGAGGTCGGTCGCGACGAGGCCGCCGAAGCGGGCCAGAGGAGCGAGGTCGTGCACGGCTCGAGTCTAGGCGGGGGCCGGCCCGGGGGCGTGCGGAGCGACCGGGAGCCCACCCGGAGTGAGCGTGCGGCCTGCGCGGATCGGCTGCGGCTCGGCCACAGGTCAGCACGCTGCGGAAACGCGTTTTTGTACTGGCCCGAGAATCCGCTAGAGTTCAACACGTCGCCGGGACGCGCAAGCGGAACGGAAACGACAAGCGGACGTGGCTCAGTTGGTAGAGCATCACCTTGCCAAGGTGAGGGTCGCGAGTTCGAATCTCGTCGTCCGCTCGATGTGGGGGATCATCCCGAACCCCTGATTCACTCCTGGTGGAGTGGCCGAGAGGCGAGGCAACGGCCTGCAAAGCCGTCTACACGGGTTCAAATCCCGTCTCCACCTCCAAGGACGATTAGCTCAGCGGGAGAGCGCTTCCCTGACACGGAAGAGGTCACTGGTTCAATCCCAGTATCGTCCACTGACCCGCAAGGGTCCCCGCGCGATTAGCTCAGCGGGAGAGCGCTTCCCTGACACGGAAGAGGTCACTGGTTCAATCCCAGTATCGCGCACGCAGCACCACGCACCACCCGCTTCACCTGCGGTTTCATACCGTCCCCGCGCGATTAGCTCAGCGGGAGAGCGCTTCCCTGACACGGAAGAGGTCACTGGTTCAATCCCAGTATCGCGCACCATCACCGGAGCCCCCGGCCGTCTTGTGCGGCCGGGGGCTCCGTCGTTCGTTCAGGTCAGGAGTTCGTTCACGTCAGGACGAGAACAGCATCCGGCCGAAGCCGCGCTGGTGGTGGTGCCCGCCGTGGTGGTGGCCGTGGCTGCCGTGGTGCGGGGCGCCCCAGGCGGGAGCGGCCGGCGGGGCGGCGGGCGGCGGAGCCTGCTGGCCCCACTGCGACTCGAGACGGGTCAGGGCCTCCAGCTCGCCGTAGTCCAGGAAGATCCCCCGGCAGCCGCTGCACTGCTCGATCTGGACGCCGCTGCGGTTGTACGTGTGCATCGGGGCATGGCACTTGGGACACTGCATGCTCGGCTCAACTCCTCGCCGTTCGGATGATGTGCTCACCCTACGATGACGCAGGTTCGCCCAAGTCGGTTCGGACGGAGGCGATTCGGGCGCAGGCGTCGAGCATCAGCTGCTCCACCTCGTCGAGCGGACGGTCCTCCGCGGCGCTCTTCACCAGGGCCAGGGCCGCGGTCTGCACGGTCAGGGCCCGTGCCGGGACGTCGAGTTGCGGCCAGGGATCGCCGTCGGCAGGGACCGCGGGGCCGCCGGCCGCGCGATACGCGGCGAGGAAGGCCGACCAGATGTCCGGGGGCAGGATCCCGGCGGCGTACCAGGCGGCGGGGCGCGCCAGGTCCCAGGCCGGGTCGCCCAGGCCCAGGTCGTCCACGTCGATCAGCAGCCAGGGGCCGTCGGGTGCGGGGTGGCGGACGAGCTGGCCGAGGTGCAGGTCGCCGTGGCACAGGACGTCCGCGCGCGGCCCGGCCGCCTCGTCGCGGGCCCAGGGCGGCAGCCCGGCCCAGGCCCGCAGGACGGGCGCGGCGACCGGCTGCGGGGGCCCGGCCAGGAGCCGGGCGACGGCCCGGGCCGCCTTGGCGGGGCCGCGGTGCGGGGGCAGGGGGCCGGCGGGCGGCGGGGTGCGGTGGAGCAGGGCGAGGAGGCGTGCGGTCTCGGCCCAGGGGGCGGCGTCCGGGTCGGCCGGGTCGACGGGGACTCCGTACGGCCAGGCGCTGACCCGGCGGCCCTCGACCTCGGCGTCCGGCAGCGGGAGCGGCGGCAGGAGGATGCCGCGCAGCGCGGGGTCGGCGGCCACGGCGACCCGGGCGGCGTGCCCGTCGGGGTCGGCGTCCGGTGCGTGGGCCTTGGCGACGACCGCGCCGTGCCGGACGACGGTGCCGTCGGCCCGGTCGGCCAGCACGTCCGTCCCCCCGTCGGCGCCTACGGGACTCCCGCAGGCCGTGCAGCCGCCGCGCTGCGCGGGAAGATGGGCGACCCCGCGTGCGAGCCGCCGGAGTTCGCTCACGAGCACGGTGCTGTCTTCGGCCATGAGGAGGAGCGTACGGGGGCCGGACAGCGCGATGGCCGGTCAGCTCCCCAGCTGACCGGCCAAACGCTGTCGTCCGCCGCACCCCCGTCCCCACGGGGTTGGTGGTCGGATGTCCCCGACCCGGGCCGCTCTCCCGGGTCCGGGGCGCCGCTCAGCGCCCCAGCATCACGCCCACGGACGACGCCTGTGTGACCACCGCGTCCCAGCCGCCGAAGACGACGACGAGCAGGGCCGCGAGCGGGAGGACCATGGCGGTCGCCACCAGCGGGTGGCGGCGCCCTTCGGTGCGGGCCACCGTGCGGGGTGCCGTGTGCGCCATGGTTCCTCTCCTGTCATGTCGACAGCGGCGGGTGTCTGACCTCGGGGGACGAGTGCACCACCCGCCGCTTGTCTTCAACAGTAGGGACGCGGGCCGTCCGCGGCGTCATGCCGTCGTACCGGCTTGCGGGCCTCCCGGAGGATGAGCGCACCCCTCACGGCGTACTCCCCAGGGTGGAGACGTCGCCTCCGGTCTGCGGGTCTTCCCGGAGGGAACCGTCCCCGAGCGCCCGGCGCGCACTCCCGCGCGCGCCCCCGGTGCGGCGTCGTCCGCGCAGGTCAGGCGGCGCTCTGCGCGCCCGCTCCCTCGCCGTCGGCGACGCGGGGCACGGGCTGCTCCACCAGGGCGAGCACCCGGTTCGCCATGAAGCGGGCGGTGCGGACCACCGTCCCGTTCCTCGTGACTTCGCTCACTTCGACCACCCCTCTGCGGACCGCCGTCTCCACCCTGCGACCTGCCCGGCTTGCCACTACTTCGTATGTGCGCGTCGTGTCCCCCGCGTCCACGACGATCTCCACCCGGTCACCCTTCATCGATCCAATCCCCCTTCTGCGACGGGCCATTGGGAACGTGCAGGAGTCGGGGACCGGCGCACGGCCGCCCCCTGACCACCCCTCAATTCTCGCACCGGGCACTGACAATCGATCGGGCCGAGAGGGCGCGGCCTATGAGCGCACCGGGGCGACGGTACGTAAGCTGTGCCACGTCAGAACGGACGACCAGGGGACGGACATGGCGATGATGCGGCTCCGGCGCGAGGATCCGCGGATCGTCGGGTCGTTCCGGCTCCACCGCCGCCTCGGCGCGGGCGGGATGGGCGTCGTCTATCTCGGTTCGGACCGGCGCGGTCAGCGCGTCGCGCTGAAGGTGATCCGGCCGGATCTCGCGGAGGACCAGGAGTTCCGCTCGCGGTTCGCCCGCGAGGTGTCCGCCGCGCGGCGGATCCGGGGCGGCTGTACCGCCCGGCTGGTCGCGGCCGACCTCGACGCGGACCGCCCCTGGTTCGCGACCCAGTACGTGCCCGGGCCGTCGCTGCACGACCGGGTGGCCGAGGAGGGCCCGCTGCGGGCCGCGGACGTCGCGGCGATCGGCGCGGCGCTCTCCGAGGGCCTGGTCGCGGTCCACGAGGCCGGTGTGGTGCACCGGGACCTGAAGCCGTCGAACATCCTGCTCTCCCCCAAGGGCCCGCGGATCATCGACTTCGGCATCGCCTGGGCGACCGGCGCGAGCACGCTGACGCACGTGGGGACCGCGGTCGGCTCCCCCGGCTTCCTCGCGCCCGAGCAGGTGCGCGGTGCGGCGGTCACCCCGGGGACGGACGTGTTCTCGCTCGGGGCCACGCTGGCGTACGCGGCGATGGGCGACTCGCCCTTCGGACACGGCAGTTCGGAGGTCATGCTCTACCGCGTCGTGCACGAGGAGCCGCAGCTGCACGGCGTCCCGGACGCGCTGGCGCCGCTGGTGCGGGCGTGCCTCGCGAAGGACCCGGAGGAGCGGCCGAGCACGCTGCAGCTGTCGATGCGGCTGAAGGAGATCGCGGCGCGGGAGGCGCAGGGCCTGCCGGAGGCGCGTCCTCCGGCGCAGCGGGAGCGGACCGAGCAGGCGCGTACGGTCCGGCCCACCGAGCGGTACACGGAGCGGGCGACGCTCGGCACGAACGGCGGGGCCGCCGGCGCGGCCCGGAAGGGTCCCTCCTCCCGGGCGGGCGGGGCGCGTACGGGCGGCGGCGGACGGCCGCAGGGGGCCAGGACCGGCAGCGGCCGCCCGACGGGCTCGCGGCCCGGCGGGCGCACGACGTCGACGGGCCGGCGTCCGGCCAACCCGCGGCTGCTGCGGCAGCGGCTGGTGGTGTTCGTGGTGGTGACGCTGGTGGTGGCGCTGGGCATCACGGCGCTGCAGGCCCTGCAGGGCTGAGGCCGCCGCACGCATGCGCCCGCCCGCCGGGCGCGGAAGCCTGGCGGGCGGGGTTCCGGCAGAGTGCGTCAGACGCGGTCGGCCGCGATGAGCAGGTACTGGAAGGAGCCGTCCTTGTACGACTCGATGAACGCCTCCTCGATGCCGGTGACCAACGACGACGTGGCGCGCAACTCCCAGTAGGGCAGGGTCGCCTCGGTCAGGTCGACGACCGCGTTCGGAACCAGGCGGTTGTCGGCCATGGCGCGCAGGTACTCGCGGCGGGAGTGGATGTTGCACTCGAAGTGGGCGTTGATCTGGGAGACCCACTTCGACGGCTGGCCGTATTTCGGGTTCCAGCAGCCGGTGATGGTGACGTAGCGCCCGCCGGTCGCGAGGACCCGGGAGTGCTCGGCCATCAGATCGTGCAGGTCGACGTACATGCTGGACTCGTTGTTCCACGAGCCGGCCATCTGTCCGGTCTCGAAGGGGGTGTCGAGCATGTTGCAGACGCGGGCGCGCACACGGTTATCGATGTCGAGCTCCCCGGCGCGCCGGTTCGCGAAGTCGGCCTGCTTGGCGGAGAGGGTGACTCCCTCGACCTTGCAGCCGAAGCGCTGGTGGGCCATGACCATGGAGCCGCCGCGACCGCAGCCGGCGTCCATGAGCGTGTCGTCGGGGCCGATCGGGCCGAGGTGGTCGAGGAGGACCTCGGCCTGGGCCGACTCGAGCCGGTGCAGTTCGGCGATCAGCTTCTTCTCGTACTCGCTGTCCTCGGGGGTGCCGAGGGCGGCGTGGTCCACGGCGCCGATGCCGTAGTGGTGGTGGTAGAGCCCGTCGACGTCGCCGAGGCGCAGGTTCACCGGCCTGGCCTCGTTGTTCCAATAGCGGGCGATGTCACCCTGGTAGGGCGTCGCGGGCGAGGGGACGAACGTCGAGGTGGCGTCGGCGGTGGTGAACTCGGTGCTGGTCACAGATGAAGATTCCGTTCTTACCAGAAACTAGGCAGGCTGTAGCGGTACGTGTTGGTCTGGTGCCAGTAGTGGTTGCCGTCGACCCAGGCGGCAACGCCCTTGAGGAAGCGCAGCACCGTCGGGACGGGGCAGGCTGCGGCCAGTTCGGCGGCCTCTGCCTCGAAGGTGCGCATGAGGTCGTTGTGGACCTCGACAGCCTTCAGATAGGCGTCCTTCTCTGAGACGCCCTCGCGTTCGGCGATCACTACCGGCAGGTTCAGGTGCAGGCCGGGGCTCTTCTGCTCCTTGGTATAGGAGTAGAGGTCGTTGACGACGGTGGTCGCGTTCCCGGCCAGGGCGATCACCCGCTGCATGGCGGGCGACGCGTGCAGGTCCGCCGGCAGTTCGTAGCCGCCGACGGTGTCGGTGATGGTGGGACAGGGGCGGAAGTTGTTGAACTGGCGCATCGCCAGGTACTCCCACACCTCGGGTACGTGCTCGGTCTCGGCCCACGCGGCCTCGGCGAGGTACCCCATGTGCAGCCTGGCCATGTCGTGCCGGAAGCGGTCGGCCTGGGACGGCGTGGCCAGCTGGACGAAGTACTCCATGGCGGAGCGGTAGGCCCGCCGCGGGGCGTCGGAGTGCAGCGACTCCGCCCAGCCCGGCGCGTACTCCGCCGTCGTGTGCACCGGGTCGAGCGCCGTGTGGGCGAGCAGCAGCCGGCTGCCGAGCCCGATCGGCGAGCCGCCGTGGTCCTCGCAGTAGCAGTCGTCGACTGCGTTCTCGGCGACCATCAGCCGCGTGGCGACCATCAGATGGTCGACGGTCGGAGCGTCCGGGTGGCAGGCGACCATGTAGCGCCCGACGGAGAAGCCGTCGAACTGGTCCTCCCACTCCGGCGGGAACGCCTGGACCTCGTCGACCGCCCAGGCCTTGATCCGGAGGCTGACCTCCTCGACCCGCACGGGGTCGGGCTCGGCGACCGGATGGTGGTACAGACCCGGGATGGGGGTGCCCTCCGGCGCGGCGGCGCGGGGCGTCGCGGCGTCCGGGTGCCGGGCCAGCGAGAGGCTCGCGGTGCCCAGGCCGCTGGGCCCGCGCGGGATCCATCCCGGCTCCGGGTCGACGGGTACGGGGATGTCGGCGACGCCCGCGGGCACGGCCCCCGTCCCGGCCCCTCCCGCACCGGCGGGCGGGAACGGGAGGGAGGGCGGCCCGGGCAGCGGCGGCAGGGTGACGGGCGGGGCGGGCAGGCTCGACTGCCCGGGGGAAAGCCCGGAGTCGGGCATCCGTGGCTCCTTGCTGGGATGAAATGGGTCACGGCCCGAGCGGCTCGGGCCGGCGCGGCCTTCGCCCGCACGGGCCCGAGGGCTCCAGCTAGGGCCTGTCCGGCGGATCAGGGTCGGACAGGCCGCGGACCCGGCCATGATTCGCCGGGCAGGCCCTAGTCGCGCCTGCGGGCGATCTGCACGTTCTCCAGCACGCCGAGCGCGTCGGGCACGAGGATCGCAGCGGAGTAGTAGGTGGTGACCAGGTACGACATGATCGCCTGCTCGCTGATGCCCATGAATCGCACCGAGAGGCCCGGCTCGTACTCCTCGGGCAGCCCGGTCTGGTGCAGACCGATGACGCCCTGGTTGTCCTCGCCGGTACGCATGGCGATGATCGAGCTGGTCTGCTCCTTGCTGATCGGGATCTTGTTGCAGGGCAGGATCGGGACGCCGCGCCAGGCCGGGACCGACTGTCCGCCGAGGTCGACATGGTCCGGGTAGAGGCCGCGGGCATTGAACCCGCGCCCGATCGCCGCGATGGTCCTGGGGTGGGCGAGGAAGAACTTGGTGCCGCGCCGGCGGCAGAGCAGCTCGTCGAGGTCGTCCGGGGTGGGCGGGCCGGAGTGGGTCTGGATGCGCTGCTTGAAGTCGGCGTTGTGCAGCAGACCGAACTCGCGGTTGTTGACCAGTTCGTGCTCCTGGCGCTCGCGCAGCGCCTCGATCGTGAGCCGGAGCTGTTCCTCGGTCTGGTTCATCGGGCCGTTGTAGAGATCGGCGACCCGGGTGTGGACCTTGAGCACGGTCTGGGCGACCGAGAGCTCGTACTCGCGCGGCTTGAGCTCGTAGTCGACGAAGGCACCGGGGAGTTCGTGCTCGCCCACGTGGCCGGCCGACATGGCGATCTCGGCCTCGCCGTGGCGGTTCTGCCGCTGCTCGGGGAGGGAGCTGAACCCGTGGATGTGCTCCTGGAGGCTGGGTGCCGCGCAGAGTACGGTGTCGAAGTCCGCGCGGGAGAGGGAGAGCAGAATGCCCGCCGTCTCGGCGGTCGCGGTGTAGTCCCACCTGGCGTCGGCGTCCAGGAGGGCGTTCTCACCGAACCGGTCGCCGTCGGCGAGGACCGCGACGGCGACCTCGTCGCCGTACTTGCCGACCGAGGTCTGGCTGATGCGGCCGTGGGCGACGAGGTGGATCCGGTCGGCGGACGCACCGCGCTCGACGAGGACCTCGCCCGCACGGAAGTCGCGCTGGACGCACCGGTCGGCCAGCGTCCGCAGCACCTCCTCGTCCTCGAAACCGCGCAGCAGGGCGAGTTCGCCGAGTTCCCGGGGGATGACCCGGACGGTGGCGCCGTCCTGGACGAACTCGATGACTCCGTCCCCGACGGTGTAGCTCAGCCGGCGGTTCACCCGGTAGGCGCCGCCCTTGGTCTCCACCCAGGGGAGCATCCGCAGCAGCCACCGGGAGGTGATCTCCTGCATCTGCGGGGCGGACTTGGTGGTGGTCGCGAGGTTCCGGGCAGCCGCGGTACTGAGGCTGGACTGCGGCCGGGGGGCTTCCAGTTGAGTGTCCGGCCCGGTCTCAACGGTCATGGCGCGAGGGCTCCTTGAGAAAAGAGGGAAGAACGACATATTCCCTGGGAATCCATCCAGATCCTCGGGAACAGTAGCCGTCGGCGATCCCGGCTCGCGCCACGAGACCGGGGCCATTACCTCTAAACAGTGATCTTGCGAAGTCCGGGGTTTAGCCGCGCGAACAACGACATTCGAGCCATCGCTCCACGCGTGCGCCCGGCGCACACCACGATGGCTCACGCCCGTACGACTCGGGCCCGCACGAACCGGGATGACGTTTCATCAGCTCCACGGACGCACGGCGCGGCAGGGACGCGCGCACCCGCGCCTGCCGGTCGAGTGCCGCAGGCATCGCGGAACGAAGGATTCCGGCCACGGGCGGAGGCCCCGCGCGCCGCGCTCGCCCCGCCTCGCCCGGGGCTGTCGTCAGTCCTGCGGGCGGCCCGTGGCCACCGCGTAGAAGGCGACCGCGGCGGCCGCGCCCACGTTGAGGGAGTCCACGCCGTGGGCCATCGGGATCCGGACCCACTCGTCGGCGGCCATCAGCGCCTGCCGGGACAGGCCCTCGCCCTCCGCGCCCAGCATCAGCGCGACCCGCTCCAGCTTGTGCGGGGCGGCCTCGTCGATGGACGCGGCGCGCTCGGCCGGGGTGAGGGCGAGCAGCTTGAAGCCCGCCTCGCGGACCGCCTCCAGGCCCTTGGGCCAGGTGTCGAGGCGGGCGTACGGGACGGAGAACACCGCGCCCATGGAGACCTTCACGGAGCGCCGGTACAGCGGGTCCGCGCAGTCCGGGGAGAGCAGCACCGCGTCCATGCCGAGCGCGGCGGCGCTGCGGAAGATCGCGCCGATGTTGGTGTGGTCGTTGACCGACTCCATGACGACGACCCGCCGGGCGGTGAGGAGCAGTTCCTCCGCGGTCGGCAGCGGCTTGCGCTGCATGGAGGCGAGCGCGCCGCGGTGCACGTGGTAGCCGGTGACCTGCTCGGCGAGGTCCGGCTGCACCGCGTACACGGGAGCCGGGACCTCGTCGATGACATCGCGCATGACGTCGACCCACTTCGCGGACAGCAGCATCGACCGCATCTCGTACCCGGCCTGCTTGGCCCGCCGGATCACCTTCTCGCCCTCGGCGATGAACAGGCCCTCGGCGGGCTCGCGCCGGCGGCGCAGCTCGACGTCGGTGAGGCCGGTGTAGTCACGCAGGCGGGGGTCGTCGGGGTCGTCGACGGTGATGAGATCTGCCACGGGTCGATACTGCCTTGTCCGGGGGGTGGTGCCAACGTGTGCGGCGGGGCGGGTTACCCCTGGTTACATGCGGGGTGACGCATGCGGTGATGTGGAGGGTGACGCGTGCGGTCATGCGGGGTGACGCATGAGGTCACTTGACCAGCTTGCCGGGGCCCTCGCCCACGACGTCGCCGATCACGATGACCGCGGGCGGGCGGACGTCCTCGGCCTTCACGGTCTCCGCGACCGTGGCGAGCGTGGCGTCGACCCGGCGCTGGGTGGCCGTCGTGCCCTCCTGGACCAGGGCCAGCGGGGTCTCGGGGGCCTTGCCGTGGGCGACCAGCGCCTCGGCGATCTTCCCGATCTTGTCGACGCCCATGAGGATCACGAGGGTGCCGGTGAGCTTGGCGAGGGACTCCCAGTCGACCAACGAGCGCGGGTCGTCGGGCGCGACATGACCGCTGACCACCGTGAACTCGTGCGCCACGCCCCGGTGGGTGACCGGGATCCCGGCCGCGCCGGGCACCGAGATCGAGCTGGAGATGCCCGGGACGACGGTGCAGGCGATGCCCTCGGCGGCCAGGGCCTGGGCCTCCTCCATGCCGCGGCCGAAGACGAACGGGTCGCCGCCCTTGAGACGGACCACGGACTTCCCGGCCTTCGCGTGCTCGATCAGCGCGTTGTTGATGGCCTCCTGGGCCATGAACCTGCCGTACGGGATCTTCGCCGCGTCGATCACCTCGACGTGCGGGGGCAGTTCGCTCAGCAGGTCGCGCGGGCCGAGGCGGTCCGCGATGACGACGTCCGCCTCGGCGAGGAGGCGGCGGCCGCGGACCGTGATCAGGTCCGGGTCGCCGGGGCCGCCGCCGACGAGGGCGACGAAGGGAGTACGGGAGCGGTGCGCGGGCGCGGCGAGGGAGCCGTCGCGCAGGCCCTCGACGATCGCGTCCCGCACGGCGGCGGAGCGACGCGGGTCGTGGCCGGTGAGGACGGCGACGGTCACGCCCTCACTGTGGCCGGTCGCCGGGGTCCACGCGGTGGCCGCCTCGGCGTCGTCGGAACGGACGCACCAGGTGCGGGTGCGCTCCGCCTCGGCGGAGACGGCGGCGTTGGCGGCGGGGTCGCCGGTGGCGACGAGGGCGTACCAGGTGTCGGCGAGGTCGCCGTCCTGGTAACGGCGCTTCGTCCAAGTGATCTCGCCGGCCTCGGCCATGGCCTCGACGGAGGGCGTCGCGGAGGGGGAGATCAGGGTGACGTCCGCGCCGGCGGCGACGAGGGCCGGGAGGCGGCGCTGCGCGACCTGTCCGCCGCCGATGACGACGACGCGACGCCCGGCGAGACGGAGTCCGACGGGGTAGGCGGGGTGCGACACGGTCTCGGTCATGGCGTGGCGGCTCCTAGCGGCGTGGCGGTGCGGTGCGGGCCGCTGCGGCGGTGAAGCGGCTGGTGGGGCGGGGTGCGGGGCCCTGCGCCCACGATATCGGTGACCAGCGGTACAGACGCTGTGACCCTGGTCCCCCTCGGCGGCCTCCGCCCCCACCACCTCCGTGTGGGCAATCGTCCCTCCCCCAGACTCCGTCCGGGGGGACCCCCAGGGCGGAGTCTGGGGGAGGAACGACTGCCCACAACGGAGCGACCGGCTACTTTTCCGTCACGCCCGCTGAGTCGAACGTCGCCACCTCGTGCATCGCCCGCGCCGCACTCTGCACCACAGGCAGCGCCAGCAGCGCGCCGGTGCCTTCGCCGAGGCGGAGGTCGAGGTCGACCAGGGGGCGCAGGCCCAGCTTGTTGAGGGCCGCCACGTGGCCGGGTTCGGCGCTGCGGTGGCCGGCGATGCAGGCCGCCAGGGCCTCGGGGGCGATGGCACGGGCGACCAGCGCCGCCGCGCCCGTGGAGACGCCGTCCAGGATCACCGGCGTCCGCAGCGACGCGCCGCCGAGGATCAGGCCGACCAGCGCCGCGTGCTCCAGGCCGCCGACCGCCGCGAGCACGCCGATCGGGTCCGCCGGGTCCGGCTTGTGGAGTTCCAGGGCGCGCCGGACCACGTCCACCTTCCGCGCGTGCATCTCGTCGTTGATGCCCGTGCCGCGACCGGTGACCTCGGTCGGATCGACCCCGGTGTACACCGAGATCAGCGCCGCCGACGCCGTCGTGTTCGCGATGCCCATCTCGCCGGTCAGGAGGGCCTTGTTGCCCGCCGCCACGAGGTCGCGGGCCGTCTCGATGCCCACCTCGATCGCCGACAGGACCTCTTCGCGGGTCATGGCGAGACCCGTGGTGAAGTCGCCCGTACCGGCTCGGACCTTGCGGGGCAGGAGGCCCGGAGTTGCGGGGAGGTCCGACGCCACGCCCACGTCGATGACGCAGACCTCGGCGCCGACCTGGTTGGCGAACGCGTTGCAGACCGCTCCCCCGCCGAGGAAGTTGGCGACCATCTGGCCGGTCACCTCCTGCGGCCACGCCGTGACGCCCTGGGCGTGCACACCGTGGTCGCCGGCGAAGATCGCGACGGCGGCCGGCTCCGGGATCGGCGGCGGGCACATCCGGGAGAGGCCGGAGAGCTGCGCGGAGATGATCTCCAGCATGCCCAGCGCCCCCGCGGGCTTGGTCATGCGCTTCTGGCGCTCCCACGCCTCGCCGAGCGCCTTCGCGTCCAGCGGGCGGATGTTGGAGACGGTCTCCTGGAGCAGGTCGTGCGGCTCCTCGCCGGGCAGCGCCCGGCGGCCGTACGTCTCCTCGTGGACGACCCAGGACAGCGGGCGCCGCTTGGACCAGCCCGCCTGCATCAGCTCGGGCTCCTCCGGGAACTCGTCGACGTACCCGACGCACAGGTACGCGACGACCTCCAGGTGCTCGGGCAGGCCGAGCGAGCGGACCATCTCGCGCTCGTCGAAGAAACTGACCCAGCCGACGCCGAGGCCCTCGGCGCGGGCGGCGAGCCACAGGTTCTCGACGGCGAGCGCCGAGGAGTACGGGGCCATCTGCGGCTGGGTGTGACGGCCCAGGGTGTGCCGGCCGCCCCGGGTCGGGTCGGCGGTGACGACGATGTTCACCGGGGTGTCGAGGATCGCCTCGATCTTCAGTTCCTTGAACTGCTTCGCCCGGCCCTTGGGCAGCGACTTGGCGTACGCCTCGCGCTGCCGGGTGGCGAGTTCGTGCATCGTCCGGCGGGTCTCCGCGGAACGGATGACGACGAAGTCCCACGGCTGGGAGTGGCCCACGCTGGGCGCGGTGTGCGCCGCTTCGAGGACGCGGAGGAGGACCTCGTGCGGGATCGGGTCGCTGCGGAAGCCGTTGCGGATGTCGCGGCGTTCGCGCATCACGCGCAGCACCGCCTCGCGCTCGGCCTCGTCGTAGCCGGGCGCCGCCGCGGTGGCGACCGCTTCCTGCACGGGCTCCTGCGGCTCCTCGGCCGACTCGGCCACGGCGACGGCCTCGGAGACGGGCTCGGCGGCGTCGTCCTCGGTGACGGCGACGGGCTCGACCGTCTCCACGATCTCGACCGTCTCCACGATCTCCGGCGCCTCGATGATCTCGGGGGCCTCGACCTGCTCGGCGACCGGCTCGGCGGCCGGTTCGGCGACCTGCTCGGCCGGTACGGCGGCCTCCGCCTCGGGGGCGGCCTGGGGCTCGGCGACGATCACCGGCTCCGGCGCGGCGGCCTGCTCGGCGACGGGCTCCGCCACGGGCTCCGGCTCGGCGACGACGACGGGCTCCGCCACGATCACCGGCTCCGGGGCCGCCTGGGCCTCGGCGACCGGCTCCGCCACGGGCTCGGCCGCCTGAGGCTCCGCCACGACCGGCTCGGCCACAACGGGCTCGGCAGCGACCGGCTCCACAGCGACCGCCACGGGCTCGGGCTCGGCCACGACCGGCTCGACGACCACGGGCTCGGCCACAACAGGCTCCACAGCGACCGCCACCGGCTCCACCGGCTCCGCCGGAAGCGGCGTCTCTCCCGTGCGCTCCGGCTCCGCCGGGGTCGGGGCGAGGTGCGGGGTCGTCGGGACCTGGCCCTCGACCTGTACGAACCGGGCCGCGGGCACGGGCTCGCCGGCCTGCTGCGGCACGACCGTTTCTGCGGCCACGGGCACCGGCGCGGCCGGAACGGGCTGCGGCTCCTGTACGGCGACGGCCTCCGGCGTCCACGGGACCGCGCCCTGGGGCACCTCGCCGAGGCGCGGGCCGGGCAGCGGGGCCGCGTCGTCCCGCGCCACGTCGAGGTACTCGGGGCCGGAGGTCTGCGGGCCCTGGATCCGGGCCGGCATCGGCGCGGGGACCGCCTGCGGGGCCCCGGCGGGGCCGCGGTCGGACAGGGAGCGGACCACGCCGCCGGTGCTGTCCGGGGCGGGCGGGCCCATGTGGAGGGGACGGCGCGCGGGCGGCGGCGTCGGCGCGGCGACGGGCACGGCCGCCCGTACGGCGCCGAGGTCGAGCGAGCCGGAGTCGCGGCCCGCGGCCTCGTGCGCGCCCATGGCGCCGTACGCGGCCTGCGGGTCGAGCGGCAGCGGGTCGGTGAGCGGGTCCGGCAGCGGGTCGGTGAGGGGATCCGGCAGCGGGTCCGTCAGCGGGTCGCCCATCATCGGCGCGGCCATGGCGACCGGCGGCGCGGGCACGATGCCCGGCTGGTGCTCGCTCCATGCGCCCTGTGCGCCCGGCATGAGGAGGATCTCGTCGTCCTCGGCCGCGCTCCCGGAGGGGTCCAGGAAGGTGTACGCGCCCGGTGCGGGGATGCCCGGCTGCTCCACCATGCCTGCGTTCTCCGGCAGCCCCTCGCCCGGGACCTGGCCGGTGTCCGTCATGCGTACCCCTCGCCCATCGGTTGTGCTCCTTCAGACCTTCGCCCGTCAACAAGAACGAGCAAGCGCGCCGCGCGGCACGAAGGCGCGCGAACACCAAGCATTCTCGCGGCCTTCCGCCATCGTGGCAGGGAGATCCGCCACGGTGCGCTGTGGACTGCGCCACGTCGCGCGTCCCCCTGTTGAGCCGTATCACAGGAGCGACCCAATCGGACCACCTTTTCCGGACATTGGTGAATCAAACGCCGGAAGCCTGGGTTTCGGTACAACGGTCGGTCAGCCTACCTGGCGTACGGTGCGCCCGGGGTCACGGGGCGCGTCCGATACGGCGTCCGGACAGCAGGAACACCACCGAGCGCTCGCGCTCCGACCAGTCATCCGGGTCGAGTTCGACGGCCTGCAGCAGGACGCTTTCGACGGCGTACCCGCCGTCGGCGAGGGCCTTGCCGATGGCCTCGGCGTCGTCGCGGGTGGAGGCGTGGGCGACGATGCGCTCGGGGCGGCGGTCGGTACAGGCGGCGACGACCGCGGCGCCGCCCGCTCCGACGCGTACGACGTCGGGTTCGGGCAGCCGTTCCAGTACCTGCGGGGCGCGGCCGGCCACGGCCTGGAGCTGGACGTGGTGGCGGCGGGCGGCGGCCTCGACGCGGGCGCAGGCGGCCGGGTCGGCGTCGACGGCGATGACGGCCGCGCCGAACCGGGCGGCCTCCACGGCAAGCGCTCCGGAGCCGCTGCCGATGTCCCAGACGAGGTCGCCGACGCGGGGGGCGAGGCGGGCGAGCTGGGCGGCGCGCAGGGCCGGGGACTGTCCGGCGCCGGTCCCGCCCGCGGACGGGACCGTGCCCGCGTCGTCCTCGCCGTGCCGGTCCGCGTCCGTCTCGTCGGCGTACTCGGCGTCCGGGAGGACCCAGTCGCGTACGGCGGGGGTGTCGTGGCCCATCAGCCAGCCGGGGCCGGCCGGGGCGCCGCCGCCGATGACGATGACGACGTTGGGGTCGCGCCAGACGTGGTCGGCGGCCTTGTCGGAGGTGAGGACGGTGACCTGTTCCCGTTCGGTGCCGAGTTCCTCGCAGATGACGAAGGTGCGGTGCACGCCGTCGAGGAGCAGGGCCAGTTCGGCGGGTCCGGCGCCGGGCGAGGTGAGGACGGCGACCTTGGGGTGGGCGCGGCAGACGTTGACGGCGCGGCGCAGGGTGCGCTGGTGGGCGACGACGACGCGGGCGTCGTCCCAGGGCATGCCGGCCCGAGCGAAGGCGGCGGCGACGGAGGAGACGGCGGGGACGACCTCGACCTCGAGACCGTGCTCGGGGGCGCGCAGGGTGCGGACGACGCCGAAGAAGCCGGGGTCGCCGTCGGCGAGGACGACGGCGCTGCCGCGGTGCTGGGCGATGCGGCGGGCGGCGAGGTCGACGCTGCCGAGGCGGATGCGCTCGGCGCCGGACGGCACCTCGGGCAGGGCGAGGTGGTGCGCGGCACCGGCCACCAGCGTCGCGGCCGAGAGCGCGGACCGGGCCGCGGCGGTGAGGGGAGATCCGTCCCAGCCGATCACCGTGACACGGTCGGCCATCGTCGCGTGTCTCCTGAGGTCGTGGCTGGTCGGGGCAGGGTGAGGGTACCTGGGATCGGCTCCGTCCTGCGATGCGGCGGACCTGACCGGTACGGCTCCCGTCAGCTCCAGTCGGCGAAGGACGAGTACCCGGCGTCGGCCATCTGGTCGGCGACGCCCTCGAGGTCCTCGGGGAGCAGGCTCCAGACGATCAGGTCGGTCCTGAGCTCGGTCCACTCGCCGGTCTCGGTCTGGTGGCGCACGAGCCAGGCGTTGCGCAGGACGCCCTCGCTGATGCAGCCGATCTTCTGGGCGACCTGCTGGGAGGCGGTGTTGTCGGCGGCGGTGCGCAGTTCCAGGCGTTCGAAGCCGCGGTCGCGGAACAGCCACTGGGCGACGGCGAGGACGGACTCGGTGGCGTAGCCCTCGCCGCGGGCCCAGGGGGCGGTGACGTAGGAGACCTCGGTAGCGCCGGTGCGCCAGTTGGTGTGGTGCAGGTGGATGGTGCCGACCAGACGCTGCGTCAGGAACTCGGTGACGGCGAGGACGATCCCGCGTCCTTCGGTTCTCTCCGCAGGAGCGATCCTGCGCACCCAGTCCTCGGCGTCGGAGCGGGTGTACGGATGCGGAACGGAGGTCCAGGCGGTGACGAGTTCGTCGTTCATCATCTCCGTGAACGCGGGGATGTCGGCCTCTTCGTACGGGCGCATCACCAGCCGGTCCGTGCTGATGGAGATGTCCGGAAACGTGGTAGTCATGCGCAGCTCCATGCCGAAGAACCGTCGGAAGAGACCGTGAACGCACAGCATGCAGCATGGGCTGACGGTGTGCATGGCCGGGTGGGTCGCGGCGAAGGCCCCGCGCACCGGACGGGATGCGCGGGGCCTTCGTCACAAGGACACTACTGCGCGGGCCGTCTGACGGCACGTCGCATGCCGCGGGCTACTTCACGGCGCCGAAGGCCGGGACGACGGAGCCGGTGTAGGTGTCCTCGATGTACTTCTTCACCTCGGGGGAGTTGAGGAGCTCGACGAGCTTGGTCACCCGGGCGTCCTTCTCGTTGCCCTTCTTGACGGCGAGGAAGTTGGCGTACGGGTTGCCCTCCGCCTTCTCCAGTGCGAGCGCGTCGGTGGCGGGCTTGAGGTCGGCCTCGATGGCGTAGTTGCCGTTGATCACCGCGGCGTCGACGTCGTTCAGGGCGCGGGGCACGGTGGCGGCCTCCAGCTCCTTGAACTCCAGGCCCTTCTTGTCGGTGATGTCGGAGAGCTTGGCGTCGGTGCCGACGCCGTCCTTGAGGGTGATCAGGCCGTTGGCGGCGAGCAGCTGGAGCGCGCGGCCCTCGTTGGTGGTGTCGTTGGGGACGGCGACGGTCTGGCCGGCCTTGATGTCCTTCAGCGAGGTGAGCTTCTTGGAGTAGAGGCCGAGGGGCTCCAGGTGGACGTTGGCCACCGGGACGATGTGGGTGTTGTTCTTCTTGTTGAAGTCGTCGAGGTACGGCTTGTGCTGGAAGTAGTTGGCGTCGACCTGGCCGGACTCGGTGGCGGTGTTCGGCAGGACGTAGTCCGTGAACTCCTTCACCTCCAGCTTCAGTCCGGCCTTGGCCGCCAGCTTGTCCTTGACGAAGTTCAGGATGTCGGCGTGCGGCGTCGGGGACGCGGCGACGACGAGCGGCTGGGACGCGTCGGCCTTGCCCTCCCCCTTGGCGGCGGGGTCGGAGGAGGTGCCGCAGGCGGTGAGGCCCAGGGCGAGCGCGGCGGTGGCGGCGGCAGCGGCGGTGAGCTTGGTGTTCCTACGCACGAAGAGTGCCTCTTTCTGGTGGTGCGGACTTCGCCCGAGCACGACAAGTGCGGGCTGTGGGGTGGAGCGTTCCGGGGGCCTACGCGGTGCGGCCGCGGCGCGCCAGGAGGCGGACGACGCCGTCTCCGACGAGCTGGACCACGGTCACGATCGCGATCAGGACGACGACGGTGACCAGCATGAACTGGGTGTCGAAGCGCTGGTAGCCGTAGGTGATGGCCTTGGAGCCGAGGCCTTCGCCGCCGACCGCGCCGGCCATCGCCGAGTAGCCGACGAGGACGATCACGGTGGTGGTGACGGCGGAGACGAGCGAGGGCAGGGCCTGCGGGAGCAGCACCTTGCGGATGATCGTGGGGACCGATCCGCCCATGGACTGGACGGCTTCGACCAGCCCGTGGTCGACCTCGCGGATCGCGGTCTCGACGAGACGCGCGAAGAACGGGATCGCGCCGATGGCGAGCGGCACGATCATCGCGGTCGGCCCGATGAAGGTGCCGACGACGAAGGTGGTGAAGGGGATCAGGGCGATCAGCAGGATGATGAACGGCAGCGAGCGGCCGATGTTCACGATGACGCCGAGGACCTTGTTGACCGCCGTGTTCTGCAGCAGTCCGCCCTTGTCGGTGAGGACGAGGAGGATGCCGAGCGGCAGTCCGCCGAGGACGGAGACGACCGTGGCCCAGAGCACCATGTAGAGGGTGTCGATCGTGCCCTGTTCGAGCAGCGGCTGCATTTCCGACCAGGTCACTTGGCACCTTCCTTGGCCGGCGTGGGGTGCTGTGCGGGGATCGCGGCGGCGTCGTCGACGGCGTCCTCGGCTTCGACGACGTCGACCTGCAGGCCCTGCTCGCGCAGGAAGCCGACGGGGACGACGTTCTCCTCGTACCGGCCGGGCAGCTCGATGCGCATGCGGCCGATCTGCTTGCCGGCGACGGTGTCCATCGCCGCGCCGAGGATCGAGATGTCGATGTTGTAGGTGCGGGCCAGCTGCGAGATGACCGGCTGGGTGGCGGCCTCGCCGTGGAAGGTGACGTCGACGACGGTCCGCTCGGCGCCGGTGGCGGCGCCGGTGAGCGGGAAGAGTTCGGCGGCCAGTTCGGAGCCGGGGGTGGCCAGCAGTTCGCTGACGGTGCCGGACTCGACGATCCGGCCCTTCTGCATCAGCGCGGCGGAGTCGCAGATCGTCTTGACGACCTCCATCTCGTGCGTGATGAGCAGGACGGTCAGGCCGAGCTGCCGGTTGAGGTCGCGCAGCAGCTGGAGGATGGAGCGCGTGGTCTCGGGGTCGAGGGCGCTGGTGGCCTCGTCGGAGAGCAGCACCTTGGGCTTGCCGGAGAGGGCGCGGGCGATGCCGACGCGCTGCTTCTGGCCTCCGGAGAGCTGCCCGGGGTAGGCCTTTGCCTTGTCGGCGAGGCCGACGAGGTCGAGCAGTTCCAGGGCGCGGCGGCTGCGCTCGGCGCCGGAGACGCCGAGGATCTCCAGCGGGAGCTCGATGTTGTCCTGGACGGTGCGCGAGGACAGCAGGTTGAAGTGCTGGAAGACCATGCCGATGCCGGTGCGCGCCCGGCGCAGTTCGGCGCCGGCCCGGCGGCCGCGGCCGGCGAGGGCGGTGAGGTCGACTCCGTCGACGGTCACGGTGCCGGAGGTGGGGCGCTCCAGGAGGTTCACGCAGCGGATCAGGGAGGACTTGCCGGCGCCGCTCTGGCCGATCACGCCGAAGACCTCGCCCTCGCGGACGTGGAGGTCGACGCCGTCCAGAGCGGTGACCTGGCGGCCTCGTGACGCGTAGACCTTGGTCAGGCCCGTAGTGGTGATCACAGGGGTTTCCGTACTGTCGAGTGCCGCGGCGCTTGGGTCCGCCGGGCATGGGAATTCGCAAAAGGGACAGTCAGGCGCGGGGGTGCGCGGGGCAGCCACGTTCCGGTGCCGTGGGGCAGGCGGACGGTTCGGCCGTCGGGGGCTCGCTTCGGGGCGCGAGTCTCAGGCGGGGGCCCTCAGTTGGCGCACATTCGACACATACAACGAGCACCGGGCGTCATGTTCGCCTCGGTCGCAGGGGTGCGGTCGCTCGTCGTGGTCATGGCTGCAATTTAAGCACGGGGCATTTCGAACGGAAGGGCGGTGTCCGAATAGCGGACGCCGATGGGACGCCAGGCGGACACCGCGCCCCTCGGACGGAGGGGGTCATTCCGCTCCCTGCCTGGCCGAACACGGCCCTGCGCGGACCTCCCGGAGGTGCGTACGGGGCACCCCGTGTGGCCAAGCCCACCCCGCCGCACGCTCCGGGGGCCGGGGACGGCGGGCGCCCCGCCGCGTAATACGCTCGGGCGCATGCTTGACGCCCTGACGGTCGCGGTCTCCGTGGCCGCGCTCGCCCTCGCCGCCTGGTGCGGCTTCGCCGCGTACCGCGACCAGCCGACCAAGGACTGGCACTTCATCGGCATGGCCGTCGTCACCGTGCTCGCCCTGGTCCAGCTGGTGGTCGGGGTCGTGCAGCTGGCCCGCGGCCAGGCGGCCGAGGAGGGCACGGTGATCTTCGTGGCGTATCTGCTGGGCGCGCTGTGCGCGGTTCCCGGGGCGGGCTTCATGTCGCTGGCGGAGCGCAGCCGCTGGGGCTCGGCGACGGTGGCCGCGGGCGCGGTGGTGCTCGCGGTCCTCGAAGTGCGTCTCTTCGACATCTGGACGGTGGGCTGACGATGACCGCGACGGACGCGGAGACCGGAGAGACCCCGGAGAGCGCGGAGAGCTCGGAGGCCGGGGAGAGCGGGCAG
This sequence comes from Streptomyces sp. NPDC048604, assembly GCF_043199435.1. NCBI lineage: Bacteria > Bacillati > Actinomycetota > Actinomycetes > Kitasatosporales > Streptomycetaceae > Streptomyces > Streptomyces sp. NPDC048604. The sequence goes on along the minus strand of NZ_JBICVX010000009.1, from coordinate 275,185 downwards.
CGGACCCGGCTCGTGAAGGGCCCGGGCATGCTGCTCGTCTGGCTGTACGGGGTGATGTCGGTGGGCGCGGTCTCGCGCTCGATCGTGCAGATCTCCACCGAGTTCGAGCACGCCCCGCTCGCCTACTCGCTGTCGGCGGTGGCGGCCGTGGTGTACGCCTTCATCACGTACACGCTGGTGCGGGGCGGCGAGACGGCCCGCAGGGCGGCGCTGGTGTGCTGCGCCGCCGAGCTCGCGGGCGTGCTGATCGTGGGCACCTGGACGCTGCTCGACCCGGCGGCGTTCCCGGACACCACGGTCTGGTCGGACTACGGCTACGGCTACATCTTCATCCCGGTGCTGCTCCCCGTGACCGGCATCCTCTGGCTGCGCCGGGCCCGCAGCGCACAGACCGGCTGAGCTACGCCGCCTTCTCCAGGGTGACCAGCGTGAGCCGCGGGCCGACCTCGCGGGTGGCGACCTGCTCGTACCCGCGGCTGCGGTAGAGGCGCAGATTGCCGTCGCTGCGGTGACCGGTGAACAGCTGGTAGCGCTTGGCGGCGGGACGGGCTCCGGTGGCGAAGTGCTGCTCGATGGCGTCGAGGAGCCGGCCGCCGAGGCCGTGCCGGCGCATCCGCGGATGGACGATCAGCTTGGCGATGTGCACCGTCCCGGTCTCGTCGGCCTCGGCGCGGACGGAGGCGACCACCTCGTCGCCCAGCCGGGCCACCAGGCCGTGACCGCGGTCCAGTTCGGCCCGCAGCTCCTCGAGGGTCTGGGTGAGCGGTTCGATGCGCCAGTCGCCGTACAGCTCCGCCTCGCTCTGATAGCAGAGGTACTGCAGCTTCAGAATCTGCTCGGCGTCCTGCGAGGTCGCTGCCGAGATCGTCACGCTCATGCCCATGTGTGCTGCCTTCCGCTCACCTGGTCTGCCGGCCGGTCTACCGCTCCTTTCCCCGGAGGGCGGGAGCAGGAACCTCTGCAGCCAGCATTCTGCGCAGGCATCCCAGGCAGCGGGAACGCATCGGCCCCAGACTGCCTTGTGAGATACCCAACTCCCCTGCGATTTCGCGGTATGTGGGGTCCTCGGGCGACAGCATCGCGGTGAGCACCTGCGGGCACTGGCCGGGGGTGCGGCGCACCGCGGCACGCAGGGTCCGGCGGCGCTCGGCGACGAGCGCGGAGCGCTCCGGGGAGCCGTGCGCGCCGGGCGGGGCGGCCGGCTCGTGGGGGTAGGCACGCTCCCGGCCCGCGGTACGGCGGGCCCGGCGGGCCTCGTCGCGTACGGCGCGGCGCAGCCAGTCGGCGGGCCGGACGGGGGCGTCGTCGTCGCGCAGCCGCTCCAGGAGGCGGAGCCACACGGCCTGCTCGAGGTCGCCGGGCTCGATGCCGGCGCCGGCGGCCTCGGCGTGCGACTCGGCGGCCAGCAGCGGGGCGAGTTCGGCGACCAGGCGCGGGGCCCGCTCGGCGGCGGGGGGTTCGTCAGTCGTCATGCCGGGCACGACGGGCGGCGGCCCGGGGGCGGTTGCGCGCTGTCGCCCCAACCACCCGGTCGGGTGCACCGCCCGTCGCGCGGGCCGTCAGCGGCCGGCCAGGTCCGCGGCGGCGAGCAGGGCCGTGTCGGGGTTGTCGGAGAAGATGCCGTCGATCCCGGTGGCCAGGTAGGTCTTCAGCGCGCCGAAGGCGTCGCCGTACGCGTTCGGGTCGGTGCCCCGGCGGAAGTCGGCGGGCAGGAAGCTGTTCTCGTTGCGGTGCGTGTACGGGTGCAGGATCAGGCCCTGCGCGTGCGCGTCGCGGACGAGGGTGGTCGGTGCGCCCAGCTTGCCGGAGGCGTCCTTGGGGATGACCAGGTCCAGGGTGGGGCCGATGCCCTGCGCGTACGAGGCGATCCACGCCAGGCCCTCGGGCTTGACGAGGTCGGCGACGGTGCGCGGGTCGCCGGCCTGGACGAAGTCCCAGGGGCGGCTGCTCGCGGCGGACAGCAGGACCACGCGCGGGGAGTCGACCAGCTTCGCCAGGCGCTGGATGCTGCTGGGCTCGAAGGACTGCAGGAAGACCGGGGAGTGGGCGCGGTGGCGGCCGTAGCGGCGCAGCAGCCGGGCCAGCCGCTCCTCAAGGCCGAGGCCGAGGCCGCGGAAGTACGTGGGGTGCTTGGTCTCGACGTGCAGCCACACCTCGCGGCCGCGGCGGCGGCCCTCCTGCTCGGCCCAGCGCAGCACCTCCTCGAAGGTGGGGATCTCCCAGCGGCCGTCGTAGAGGGTGTTCTCCTGGCGGATGCCGGGAATGCGCTCCTTCGCACGCAGGGTCTTCAGCTCGGCGAGGGTGAAGTCCTCGGTGAACCAGCCGGTGAGGGTGACCCCGTCGATGGTCTTGGTGGTGCGGAGGGAGGCGAACTCGGGGTGGTCGGCGACGTCGGTGGTGCCGGTGATGTCGTTCTCGTGCCGGCACACCAGGTGCCCGTCCTTGGTGGGGACGAGGTCCTGCTCGATCACGTGCGCGCCGAGGTCGAGGCCGAGCCGGTACGAGCCGAGGGTGTGCTCGGGGCGGTAGCCGCTGGCGCCGCGGTGGGCGATGACGGTGGGGACGGGCAGGGCGCGGTGGCCCCGGCCGGCCCCGCGGTCCGCCTCCTGCCCGGCGGCGGGGGCGGCGTGCGCGTCGCCGGCGCCGAGGGCCGCGGAGCCGAGGACGGCCGCTCCCGCTGCGCCGAGGACGGTCCGGCGTGCCGGGTTTGTAGGCGAACCCTGGGTCATGAAGGCTCCTTCTGCCGCTGTTGTCACTATGTCCCGCACCTGCCAAACGGGCGCTCCGACCCTAGGCGGAGCCGCCTTCCGGGCGGCAGACGCCGGGCGAACGGGGTGCAAAATCGAGTCAACGCCGCGTTGCGGCTCCGTGAACCCGATGTGCGGATACGAGTGACCCGCGAGTATCGTCCTCACCTGCACTTCGCACGCCGCCTGCCGTTCCCGACACCGGAGGAACCGTTGTCCCGTCTCGCGCTCATCAAGGCTGTGCTCGGACCGATCCTGCGTCTGATGTTCCGCCCACGTGTGGAGGGCGCGGAGCACATCCCGGGCACGGGGCCGGTGATTCTGGCCGGAAACCATCTGACGTTCATCGACTCGATGATCATGCCGCTGTGCACGGACCGCCCGGTGTACTTCATCGGCAAGGACGCGTACGTGACGGGCAAGGGCCTCAAGGGCCGGCTGATGGCCTGGTTCTTCACCGGCGTCGGCATGATCCCGGTGGACCGCGACGGCGGCCGCGGCGGCGTCGCCGCGCTGATGACCGGCAGCCGGGTCCTGGAGGAGGGCAAGGCGTTCGCGATCTACCCGGAGGGCACCCGCTCCCCCGACGGCCGGCTGTACCGGGGCCGTACCGGCATCGCCCGGCTGACCCTGATGACCGGCGCGCCGGTGGTGCCGTTCGCGATGATCGGCACGGACAAGATCCAGCCGGGCGGCGCGGGCATGCCGCGGCCGGGCCGGGTGACGGTCCGCTTCGGCGAGCCGATGGAGTTCTCCCGCTACGAGGGCATGGACCGCGACCGGTACGTGCTGCGCGCGGTGACGGACTCGGTGATGGCCGAGGTGATGCGGCTGTCGGGGCAGGAGTACGTGGACATGTACGCGACGAAGGCGAAGGAAGCCGCCTGATCCGCTACTGGCGGCTGAGGGCGCGCGTGATGCCCGCCGCGATGGTGGTCGCCAGCGTCCAGCCGGTGACGACCAGCAGGTAGGAGAGCCACTGCTGGGCCCCGCTCGGCGCGTAGGCCGCCTCCTGGCCGAAGCCGATGATCGGCAGCAGCAGGTCGAGGGTGTAGAAGACCGGGTTGAAGTCCGGCGCCTCGCCCGCCTTGAGCGGCCGGGGATGATCGAAGGCGAAGGCCAGGGACCCGGTCAGGAGCAGCGCGGCCAGCCAGCCGGCCGCCCGCATGGGCCGGAATCCGTAGCCCACGGTCGCGTCCTGGAGCAGGCCCCAGACGCGGGCGTGGCGGGGCAGGGTGCGCCGGTGGCGACGGAGCTTGGCCAGCAGGACGGTGCGCACGGCCGCCTCGTCGCCGGCCGTGCGGTAGGCCGCGGCCAGTTGTTCGTACGCGAAGGGCGTGTAGCCGGGCTCGTCGCGCTCCAGGGCGGGAAGCCGCTCCGCCGCGGGCAGGAGGGGGCCGAGGCCGCGATAGGTCAGACCGTCGATGCGGACCTGGTCCGGCCAGACCTCGGGAGCTACGAAGAGCAGGTCGCACTGGGTGCGGCGGAGGTTGACCGAGCCCTGGATGGGCGGGCAGTCGCGCAGCCATATCTCGCCGACGGTGCAGCTGCTGGCGCGCAGAGCGGTGCCGCCGGGGTTGGCGAGCCGGGCGTAGGCGAGGTTGAGCTGGCCGGGTATGCGCGCGCCGGTGAGGTTGACCCGGCCGGTGACGCGTATCCGCATGGCGCGCAGGTCGGTGCCGACCGCCAGGGTCTCGGCGTGCAGGGCCGTGCCGTCGGGGCAGTTGAGCTCGGCGTCGTCGAGCATCACCTGCCCGCCGGCGGTGGTGGCGTTCAGCAGGACGCGGCCGTGGGTGACCATCCGCTTGGCGCGGACGTCGGTGCCGATCGTGGCGTGGTTCAGCAGCAGGACCGGCGCGTCGGGGTCGTCGGGGTCGAGGGACGCCGGGGTGCCGATGACGGCGTCGTTGAGGAAGACCCCGTTCGCGACCTGGGCGCCGGACAGCTTCAGCGGGCCGGTGATCCGGCAGCCGGACAGCCGCAGCGACACGTCGACGCGGAGGTTCGACGCCTCCAGGCCCGGGAGCACCGAGTCGCGCAGGACGAGCGCCCGTATCCGGGCCGCGTAGAAGTCGGGGCTCTCGTCGAAGTGGCAGCCCCGCAGGCGCACCGGGTGGTCGACGTCCCCGTACTTGAGGCGGAGCACGCCGGTGACGCGGGCGCCGGCGACCTTCAGGCCGGGGGTCGCGCCCTCGTGGGCCGGTCCGTCGAGGAGCAGGGCGCGCAGGACCTCGGCGCGCACGGTGCGCTCGGGACCCCAGGACGCTCCGGTCCCGGGGTCCTCGTCGGGGTGCTCCCGGAAGTCGACGCCCTCGTCGCGCGGGAACGCCTCCCAGATGCGGCGTTCGGCCGGCGTCAGGTCGTTGATCTCCATTGCGGGGATCGTTTCGCGCGTCCGTTCGCCCTGTCAATCCGGTGCCGACCGGCTCTCCCTGACTCGGAGTCAGTGCGTCGAGCACTGCCTCGGCGTCAGTGCTCGACGCCGTCCGCCAGCTTCTGGCCCTTCAGCAGGAACCAGGCCGCCACCGCGGTCGCCAGGAGGACGGCGGCGCCGATGCCGGCGGCGATGCGCAGGCCGTCGACGAAGGCCTCCTGGGCCGAGGCGACCAGCGCCGCGCCCGTCTCCGGCGCAAGTCCGGCGGACGCCTCGACCGCGCCGCCGAGCGAGTCGTGGGCGGCCGCGGCCGCGCCTTCCGGGACGCCGGCCGGGGTGGCGAAGCCCCGGTACACGCCGGTGACGATCGAGCCGAGCAGCGCGATGCCGAGCGCGGCGCCCAGCTCGTACGCGGTCTCGGAGACCGCGGAGGCCGAGCCGGCCTGCTCCTTGGGCACGCCGGACAGGATCACGTCGGCGGTCACCGTGAACGCGAACCCCGCGCCGACGCCCACGACGAGCAGGGCGGCGCCGAGCAGCGGGTAGCCGCTGTGGCTGTCCAGGGTGGTCAGCACGGCCAGCGACAGACCGACCGCGGCGAGTCCGCCGGCCACCACGGACCGCACCGAGTAGCGGCGGGCGGCAGAGCCGGCGATCAGACCGGCCGTCACCGCGCCGACGGCGGCCGGTAGTTCGGCCAGTCCGGCCTCCAACGGCTGTCGTCCCTGGACCAGTTGCAGGAACTGGGACAGGAAGAAGATCAGTCCGGACAGGCCGAGAATGGTCAGCAGATCGGCGACGACGGCGGCGGAGAAACCGCGGTTGCGGAACAGCCGCATGTCGAGCAGTGGCGCCGGCAGGGTGAGCTGGCGGCGGACGAACCAGGTCAGCGCGCCCGCGCCGGCGAGCGCGGCGACGGCCACGTCGAGCGTGGGGCCGTGCGCGGCGATCTCCTTGATCGCGTACACCACGCCGATCATGCCGATGAGGGACAGGCCGACGCTGGGCAGGTCCCAGGGGCCCGGGTTCGGGTTCTTCGACTCGGGGATCAGCTTGTAGCCGACGACCACGAGGATCGCCATCACGGGCAGGTTGATCAGGAAGACCGAGCCCCACCAGAAGTGCTCCAGCAGGAAGCCGCCGACGACCGGACCCACGGCCGCGCCGGCCGAGGCCATCGCGCCCCAGATGCCGACGGCGAGGCTGCGCTCGCGCGGGTCGTGGAACAGGTTGCGGATCAGCGCGAGGGTGGACGGCATCAGGGTCGCGCCGGCCACGCCGAGCAGGGCGCGGGCCGCGATCATCAGCTCCGGGCTGGTGGCGTAGGCGGTCAGCACCGAGACGGCGCCGAACGCGACGGCACCGGTGAGCAGGAGCTTCTTGCGGCCGATGCGGTCGCCGAGGCTGCCCATGGAGACCAGCAGACCGGCGATGACGAAGGAGTAGACGTCGCCGATCCACAGCAGCTGGCTGCCCGACGGCTTCAGGTCCTCGGAGAGGAACGGCGTCGCGAGGCCCAGCACGGTGGCGTCGACGGCCACCAGGAGCACGGCCAGGACGAGGACGGCGAGGGCGAGCCAGCGACCTGGCCGGCGGCTCGCCTCGGTATGCCTCTGGTACTGGTCGGTGACGGTCACTTTTCCACGCTCCTGCGCGCTCCGCCGAGCATCAGCTCGGCGATCATGTATTGGTAGTCTTTGGCGGCGACCCGGCCGTCCATCACGGCCCACGCCCCGCTCCCGATGAGCCCGTAGAAGGCCTCGGTGAGCCAAGCGGGCGTCAGATCGATCCGGAAGACGCCCTGTTCCTGGCCGCGCCGGAACAGCGCGGAGACGCGGGCGTCGAGCGCGGCCCAGCCCTCGTGCTGCTCCTCCCCCTCGAACAGCTGGTTCTCGGTGACGAGGAACGACAGCAGCGGGGCGACCGGCTCCACTCCGGCGACGAGCCGGCGCAGGGCCTCGTCCGCGGGACCTTCGTCGAGGGCCGCGCCGTCGATGGCGGCGGCCATCTCCTCGAGGGCCAGCTCCTCCAGCGCGCGGATCAGCGCGTCACGCCCGGCGAAGAGCCGGTGCAGCGTGGCGCGGCCGATGCCGGCGGCCCGGGCGACGTCGTCCAGGGTGGCGGTCGCTTTGAGGCTGAGCGTGGCGGCGGCGGAGCGGAGTACCTGGGTGCGGTCGACGGCCATGAGACAACCATACACCGAATGAGACGTGAATGTCTCATAGGAAATAGTGACGCCTCACGGAGGCGGGAACGGAATGCTGTGTACATGACGAAGAGTGCGAGCGCGAAGCCCCTGCTGCTGATCGACGTCGACGGACCGCTCAATCCGTACGCGGCACAGGCCCAGCGGCGGCCGGAGGGGTACACCACGCACCGGATGCGGCCGTCCGGCTGGTTCGAGACCAAGCCGCTGCGGGTGTGGCTCAACCCCGGCCACGGGGCGGAGCTGCGGACGCTCGCCGAGCGGTACGAGCTGGTCTGGGCGACGACCTGGAAGGGCGAGGCGAACGACTGGATCGCGCCTCATCTCGGGCTCCCCGAGCTGCCGTTCATCGACTGGCCCAAGATGCACGGAGCCGCCCCGCGCGGGACGTTCTGGAAGACCCAGTACATCCTGGAGTACGCGGCGGGTCGGCCGTTCGCCTGGGTGGACGACGACATCACGTCGTACGACCACGAGTACGTGGAGCAGAACCACCTCGCCGCCGCCCTGCTGCTGCACATCGACCCCCGGTTCGGACTGCTCCGGCCGGACTTCGACGCGCTCGCGGACTGGGCGGCGGCGCTGTGACGTGATGAGGGGACGGGGGTGGGGGCGGGGACTAGTTCTTGGCGTCCGCCCAGGCGTGCTGGATGACCAGGTCGGCCTTGACCTCGACGAGCTGGGCGGCGACGGCGGAGGGCGCGGTGCCGCCCCGGCCGTTGCGGGAGGCGAGCGCGCCGGGGACGTTCAGGACGGAACGCACCTCGGGGGTCAGGTGCTCGGAGATCTTCGCGAACTGCGCGTCCGTCAGCCCGTCGAGCTCCTTGCCCTCCGCCTCGGCGACCTTGACGCACTCGCCGGCCACCTCGTGCGCGACGCGGAACGGCACGCCCTGCTTGACCAGCCATTCGGCGATGTCGGTGGCGAGCGAGAAGCCGGCCGGGGCCAGCTCCTCCATGCGCTCCCGGTTGACGGTGAGGGTGGCCATCATGCCGGTGAAGGCCGGCAGCAGGACCTCCAGCTGGTCGCAGGAGTCGAAGACCGGCTCCTTGTCCTCCTGCAGGTCCCGGTTGTAGGCCAGCGGCAGGGCCTTGAGCGTGGCCATGAGACCGCTCAGATTGCCGATGAGCCGGCCGGACTTGCCGCGGGCGAGCTCGGCGATGTCCGGGTTCTTCTTCTGCGGCATGATCGACGAGCCGGTGGAGAAGGCGTCGTGCAGGGTCACGAAGGAGAACTCCTTCGTGTTCCAGATGATGATCTCCTCGGCGATCCGGGAGAGGTTGACCCCGATCATCGCGGTGATGAAGGCGAACTCGGCGACGAAGTCGCGCGAGGCCGTGCCGTCGATGGAGTTGCCGGCCGAACCGCGCTCGAAGCCGAGGTCCTTGGCGACGGCCTCCGGGTCGAGGCCGAGCGAGGAGCCGGCGAGGGCGCCGGAGCCGTACGGGGAGACCGCGGTCCGGGTGTCCCACTGGCGCAGCCGCTCGGCGTCCCGGGACAGGGACTGCACGTGGGCGAGCACATGGTGGGCGAAGAGCACGGGCTGGGCGTGCTGGAGGTGGGTACGGCCGGGCATGGCGACGTCCGGGTGGGCCTCGGCGAGGCCCACGAGGGCGTCCTGGAGGTCGGCGATCAGGCCGCCGATGATGCGGGCGTGGTCCCGCAGGTACATCCGGAACAGCGTGGCGACCTGGTCGTTCCGCGACCGCCCGGCGCGCAGCTTGCCGCCGAGGTCGGGCCCGAGCCGCTCGAGGAGGCCGCGCTCCAGGGCGGTGTGCACGTCCTCGTCGGCGATGGTGCCCACGAACTCGCCGGAGGTCACGTCGGCCTCCAGCCGGTCGAGCCCGTCCAGCATCCGCGCCAGCTCGTCCTCGGTGAGCAGCCCCGCCTTGTGCAGCACGCGCGCGTGGGCGCGGGAGCCGGCGATGTCGTACGGCGCGAGGCGCCAGTCGAAGTGGACCGAGGCGGAGAGTTTCGCGAGAGCCTCGGCCGGCCCGTCGGCGAACCGGCCGCCCCAGAGCCGGACGTCACCGTGGTTGCTGCTCACTGCTGGTTGCTCCTCTTGGCTGCGGACGTCGACGACAAGCGTCATTGCATGAGTATGCATTGCTCTGCATGATTCGTCAATTTCGGAGGGTGGGTGCGGCGGAAAATCCCAGGTGGGACGGCCGACCGCGCCGCTACAGTCCGGGCGGGCCGCGGACGGGGTGCGGCCGGTGGGCCGGAGAGAGGAGACGTCGCCATGCGACACGAGGTGAATGAACCGTCCGAGGGCCTGGCACCGCCGGTCCTGTCGGACCCGCCCGCGGTCTGGGTCCGGTACGACCGGGAGGTCCGGGCGGAGGGCCGGGCGGCTGTGCCCGGCGGGATCGGCGCGGCCCTGTGCTCCGCCTCCCGGGCGGAGCGGGATGCGGCGCTGCGGCAGGCCGCGACGCTTCCACGCGACGAACTGGCCCTGGTGCTGCCCCTGGTCGCGGTGCGGTGCGCGGACTGGGTGCAGCCCGTACGGGCGCGGGCCCGGGAGCTGTTGCGGGACGCAGTGCGCGGGCCGCTGCCCACCGGGGCACTGGCCGCCACCGCCGCCGTGGTGCTGGCCGTGGCGAGGCGGCGGGAGGGGGACGGGGCCCACGCGTTGCTGGTGGAGGCGTTCTCCGACGCACGCGTGCGGGAGGTGCTGCTCACCGCGCCCGATCCGGTCACCCGGCGCTTCGCCCACCGGGCGGCGCTGGACGGCGGTCTCCTGCCGGCCGGGCGGGCCGCGCGGGCGGCGGCGGTCGACCGCGACCGGCTGGTACGCGGCATGTGCCTGGCGGCGGTGGCCGACGTCCCGGGAGCCGACCCGGCCGACCTCGCCGTCCTGCCGGCCTCCAAGTGGCCCGAGACCCGGGCCGCGGCGGTCGCCGCGCTCACCGACGCGGAGCCGTACCTCGCCGACCGGTCCGGGGCGGTGCGGGCCGCCGCCCGCGACGTCGTACGCGCCTCCGGCGGGCAGCCCGCCGACCTGTGCCGCGGGCAATGCGCGGACGCGGCCCGGTGGCCGTACGCGCCCGTCGGGCTCGCCGAGTGCGCGGAGCGCACGGACGGGGACCACGCGCTGCTCGGGGAGTTGACGGCCCATCCGGTGGCCCGCGTCCGCGCCTCGGCGGTGGCCGGGCTGCGCGTACTGGACCCCAAGGGCTGGCGCGCGGTGCTGCCGCTGCTCGACGACCCGTCGGCGGCCGTCGTCCGGGAGGTGACTCGCTCACTCGCCGAGCACGCGTCTCGCGTGCCGGACGACGAACTGCTGGCCCGAATAGCGCCGGAACGACCGTACCGGCAGCGGGCCGCGGCCCTGCGCCTGCTGTCGCTCGGCTACGGCTCCGGTCGGCTGCTCGGGTTGATGCGGATGCAGGAGGATCCGGATCCGAGGCTGCGTGCCCGGGCGGCGCTCGCGGCGTCCCGCAAGACGTACACCGCCTCGAGCAGCACGCCCGAGGCGGCCGTCGAACTGCTGGAACTGCTTGACCGGCACCCCGACGTGCTCCGCACCTGGGACCGCTCATTCGTCCGCGAGGTCCTCCTGCGGGTGCTGGACCGGGCGAAATCCGCAGGCGACCCCGACCCCGCGCCCCCTACCCTCCCCGCATGACACCTGAGGCGGGGATGCGGGAGAGGGCGGTACGGCGGCTGGCGCGGGGGTTGCCGGTGCACCGGGTGATCGACATGACGCGCCCCGGCGCGTGGACGGACCTGGACGAGGACGTACGCCGCGCGCACCGCCACGGCACGCCCGCGCCGAGCCGGTGGCCGACCCTGCTCGCCCTCGTCACCGGTGCCCGCGTCGGCGAGGCCCGTCTCGCCGCCGCCCTGTGCGCCCCCGACGGCCGGGTCCGCGAGGCCGCGCTCGGCCGGGCCGCGACCGTGCCCGCGCTCCTGCCGCTGGTCGCGATCCGGACGGCGGACTGGGTCGGGCCGGTGCGCGAGCGGGCCTGCGCCGTGCTGGCCGCCGCGCTGCCCGGGTCCGGACCGGAGACGTTGTCCGTGACGGCCCCGGTGATCCTCCGTATAGCGGACCGGATGCGGGGCGGCGAGGCCGCCCGGCTCCTGGACGAGACCCTCGGCCGCTGCCCCGAGTCCACCGTCACCGCCCTGACCTACCACCGCGACCGGCCCACACGGCGGCTCGCCCGGTGGGCCGCGATGGCCCGGAACGTCTACGGGCCGCGGGAACTCGCCACGCTCGCCGCCTACGACCCGGACATCGTCGTCCAGGACCGGGCCGCCGCCGCGGCCGTCGCCGCGGACGCCCCGGACGAGACGCTCCCCGTGCTCCTGGTGGCACGCAGCGGCCGGGTGCGGGCGGCCGGTGTCACCGGGCTGCGCCGGGCCGGACGGAGCCGGGAGGCGGAGCCCTTCCTGTACGACCGCTCCGCGATGGTGCGGGCCTGCGCCCGCTGGGTGCTCCGGCAGGAGGGCACGGACCCGCTGTCGCTCTACCGCGCCGCCTGCGCCGACCCGTCGGGCATGCCCGACCGGGCGCCGCTGGGCCTCGCGGAGTGCGGTGAGCGGTCCGTCGACGTGCCGGTGCTCTGGGAACTGACCGGGCACGGCAGCCCGTTGGCGCGCGCGTCCGCCGTCGCTGGGCTCCGTCTCTTCGACATCGCCGACCGGGACCGGCTGATGCCCCTGCTCGCCGACCCCGCGCCCGGGGTCGTACGCGAGACGGCGCTGGCCCTGCGCCCGTGGGCCGGCTGGTTGCCGGAGGCCGAACTCCTGGCCCTGGCCGGGGCGGAGCGGCCCCGCCACGTCCGCGTGCGGGCGCGGCAGTTGCTCGCGGCGGCGGGGCGGGCCGTCCCGGAGCGCGGATGAGGACGTGGCCGGCGCCCCCGGCACGCCGATAATGACTCCATGGGGAAAACATATGAACGAATCGACGGACGACTTCGCGCCTTCATCGAGGCCCAGCCCGTGTTCTTCACGGCCACGGCCCCGTTGGACGGCGAGGGCACGGTCAACATCTCGCCCAAAGGACTGACCGGTTCGTTCGCGGTCATCGACGAACACACCGTCGCCTACCTGGACTTCGCCGGGTCCACTGCCGAGACCGTCGCGCATCTGCGGGAGAACGGGCGGATCTCGCTCATGTGGTGCGCCTTCCAGGGGCCGCCGAACATCGTGCGGGTGCACGGGAAGGGCGAGGCGGTGTTCCGGGACGACGAGCGGTGGGAGGAACTGCTCGGGCACTTCCCGGACATCGACGTCACCCTGCACGGGCTGAGGGCCGTCATCGTCGTGACCGCCGAGGTCGTCCGCGACAGCTGCGGGTACGGGGTGCCGTTCATGTCGTACGACGAGGACCGCGACCTGCACGGGAGGCGGTTCGCGCGGGAGGACGACGAGTCGCTCAGCGCGTACTTCGCGAAGAAGGACCACATCGCGACGAGCATGGACGGGCTGCCCGGGCTGCCGCTCCCGCTGCCGCCGCTCCCCCGGCCGGCCCAGTAGCCGTGGCGGCGGGGTCACGGCGGGTCTAGCTTCGCGCCATGCGCCTGCTGCTCGCCGCCCTCGCCTCGCTCGCCGCTCTCGTCGCCGCGTCTCCCGCCGGCCCGCTGCCCACCGGTCCGTTGCCCGCCCGCATGGCCGACACCGGGGGCGGTACGCAGCTGATCACCGCCGAGGCCCCGGCGCTCGGCTCCACCACCGGGACCGTCACCTGGTGGGACCGGCGCGGCGGGCGGTGGACGGCGGCCGGGTCCGCGCCCGCGCGGTTCGGGGCGAACGGGCTCGCCGACGGGGCGACCCGCCGGCAGGGGACGAGTACCACCCCGACCGGGCTGTACGGGCTCCCGTACGCCTTCGGCATCAAGGCCCGGCCGGCCACCGCGTACCCGTACGTGCCCGTCACCGAGCGGTCCTGGTGGTGCCAGGACAACGCGTCGCGCGCCTACAACCGCTGGGTGGAGGGGCTGCCCGCCGACTGCCGGGCCGCCGAGGCCGAGCATCTCGTCTCGTACGAGGCTCAGTACGCGCACGCGCTGGTCGTCGCGTTCAACTACGACCGGCCCGTGCGCGGCCGCGGCGCCGGGATCTTCCTGCACGTCAACGGCCGGGGGGCGACGGCCGGTTGCGTGTCCGTGCCGGCCGACGCGATGCGCCGGATCCTGGAATGGGCGGATCCGGCCCGCCGTCCGCACATCGCCGTCGGGACGCGGGGCGGCCCGACGGCGATCACGCGGTACTAGCGGTACTGGCGGTACTGGCAGGTACTAGCGGTCGTTCTGCGCCAGCCGCAGCAGGTGGTCGGCCAGGGCCTGGCCGCCCACCGGGTCGCGGGAGATGAGCAGCAGCGTGTCGTCGCCCGCGATCGTGCCGAGGATGTCGTGCAGTTCGGCCTGGTCGATGGCCGAGGCGAGGAACTGGGCCGCGCCGGGCGGGGTGCGCAGCACCACCAGGTTGGCCGACGCCTCCGCGGAGATCAGCAGCTCGCCGGAGAGCCGCCGCATCCGCTCCTCCTTGGCGGACTCGCCGAGCGGCGCCTGCGGGGTGCGGAAGCCGCCCTCGCTGGGGACCGCGTAGATCAGCTCGCCGCCGGTGTTGCGGATCTTCACCGCGCCGAGCTCGTCGAGGTCCCGGGAGAGCGTCGCCTGGGTGACGCTCAGCCCGTCGTCGGCGAGGAGCCTGGCGAGCTGGCTCTGCGAGCGCACCGGCTGCCGGTTGAGGATGTCGACGATCCTGCGGTGGCGTGCGGTGCGGGTCTGCGGAACGGACGGCCCTGCCCCGGGGTCCCCCTTGGCGGACCCGTCGTGCTCGGTGTCCTGCGCCTCGGTCATCGTCGTCTCATTTCTCGGCTTCCTGCCCTTCCCCGTGCACCGCTTCCAGGACGCCCGCGAACACCTCCAGGAAGGCGTCCGCCTCCGCGTCCCCGATGGTCAGCGGCGGCATGATCCGTACGACATCGGGTGCGGGCGCGTTCACCAGGAGGCCGGCGTCCTGGGCCGCCTGCTGCACCTGGGGTGCGAGGGGCCCGGTGAGCACGATACCCAGCAGAAGGCCCGCGCCACGGACGTGGGAGACCAACGGATGGCCGAGACCCTCGATTCCGTCGCGCAGCTTCTCCCCGATCCGCTTGACCTGGTCGAGCGCGCCGTCCTGGGCCAGGGTCTCGACGACGGCGAGACCGGCGGCGCAGGCGACCGGGTTGCCGCCGAAGGTGGTGCCGTGGTGGCCGGGCTCGAACAGCTCGGCCGCCGGCCCGAAGGCGACGGTCGCGCCGAGCGGCAGCCCGCCGCCGAGGCCCTTGGCGAGCGTGACGATGTCCGGGTCGACGCCGTCGTGGGCCTGGTGCTCGAACCAGGTGCCGCAGCGGCCGATTCCGGTCTGCACCTCGTCGAGGACCAGCAGCGTGCCGGTGGCGCGGGTGATCTCCCGGGCCGCCCGCAGGTAGCCGACGGGCGGGACGACCACGCCGTACTCGCCCTGGACCGGCTCGATGATCACGAACGCGGTGTCCTCGGTGACGGCGGCCCGCAGGGCCTCGACGTCGCCGAAGGGGACGTGGGTGACGTCGCCGGGCAGCGGCAGGAACGGGGTCTGCTTGCCGGGCTGGCCGGTGAGCGCCAGCGCGCCCATGGTGCGGCCGTGGAAGGCGTTGGCCGTGGCGACCATGTGCCGCCGACCGGTCAGCCGGCCGAGCTTGAACGCGGCCTCGTTGGCCTCGGCGCCGGAGTTGCAGAAGAACACCTTGCCGGGGCGGCCGAAGAGCTGGAGCAGCCGCTCGGCGAGCGCGACGGGCGGTTCGGCGACGTACAGGTTGGAGACATGGCCGAGGGAGGCGATCTGCCGGGACACGGCGTCGACGACGGCCGGGTGGCCGTGGCCGAGGGCGTTGACCGCGATGCCGCCGACGAAGTCGAGGTACTCCGTGCCGTCGGCGTCCCAGACCTTGGCGCCCTCGCCGCGGACCAGCGGGAGGCGGGGGGTGCCGTAGTTGTTCATCAGCGCGCCCTGCCACCGCTGGGTCAGGTCCTGGTTGGCGGTCATGCGTCCCCCTTTCCGTCCGGCACGACCATCGTGCCGATGCCCTCGTCGGTGAAGATCTCCAACAGGATCGAGTGCGGGACCCGGCCGTCGATCACGCGGGCCGTGCGGACCCCGTTCCGTACGGCGTGCAGGCAGCCCTCCATCTTGGGGACCATGCCGCTGGAGAGCTCGGGCAGCAGCTTCTCCAGCTGGCTCGCGGTGAGCCGGCTGATGACCTCGTCGCTGTTCGGCCAGTCCTCGTACAGGCCCTCGACGTCGGTCAGCACCATCAGCGTCTCCGCGCCCAGCGCCGCGGCGAGTGCCGCAGCCGCCGTATCGGCATTGACGTTGTAGACATGTCCGTCGTCCTCGGAACGGGCGATGGAGGAGACCACCGGGATCCGGCCGTCCTCCAGGAGCGCCCGGATGGCGCCGGTGTCGAGCGCGGTGATCTCGCCGACCCGGCCGATGTCGACCTGCTCGCCCTCGATGACCGGCTGGTGCTTGGTGGCGGTGATGGTGTGCGCGTCCTCGCCGGTGAGACCGACGGCGAGCGGGCCGTGCTGGTTGAGCAGGCCGACCAGCTGGCGCTGGACCTGGCCGGCGAGCACCATCCGTACGACGTCCATGGCGTCCTCGGTGGTGACGCGCAGGCCGGCCTTGAACTCGCTGACGATGCCGTGCTTGTCGAGCGCGGCGCTGATCTGCGGGCCGCCGCCGTGCACGACGACCGGCTTGAGGCCGGCGTGCCGCAGGAAGACGACGTCCTGCGCGAAGGCGGCCTTGAGGTCCTCGTCGATCATGGCGTTGCCGCCGAACTTGATGACGATCGTCTTGCCGTGGTGGCGGGTCAGCCAGGGCAGCGCCTCGATGAGGATCTGCGCCTTGGGCAGGGCCTTGTGCTTGCGGGTGCTGTTGCTCATGACGAGTACGCGCTGTTCTCGTGGACGTAGTCGGCGGTGAGGTCGTTGGTCCAGATCACCGCGGACTCGGTGCCGGCGGCGAGGTCGGCGGTGACGGTGACCTCCCGGTAGCGCATGTCGACCAGCTCGCGGTCCTCGCCGACGGAGCCGTTCCTGCAGACCCAGACGCCGTTGATGGCGACGTTCAGCCGGTCCGGCTCGAAGGCGGCGCCCGTGGTGCCGATGGCGGAGAGCACCCGGCCCCAGTTGGGGTCCTCGCCGTGGATGGCGCACTTGAGGAGGTTGTTCCGGGCGATGGAGCGGCCGACCTCGACGGCGTCGCCCTCCGTGGCCGCGTTGATCACCTCGATCCGGATGTCCTTGCTGGCGCCCTCGGCGTCGCCGATGAGCTGGCGGCCGAGGTCGTCGCAGACCTGCCGGACGGCCTCGGCGAACGCGTCCTGCGCCGGGGTGACGCCGGAGGCGCCGGAGGCGAGCAGCAGGACGGTGTCGTTGGTGGACATGCAGCCGTCGGAGTCGACCCGGTCGAAGGTGACCCGGGTGGCGTCGCGCAGGGCGGAGTCCAGGGCCTTGGCGTCGAGGTCGGCGTCGGTGGTGAGGACGACGAGCATGGTGGCGAGTCCGGGGGCGAGCATGCCCGCGCCCTTGGCCATGCCGCCGACGGTCCAGCCTCCCCCGGACTCCGTCCGGGGGGAGGTCACGACGGCCGTCTTGTGGACGGTGTCGGTGGTCTTGATGGCGATGGCGGCCTTCTCGCCGCCGTGCTCGGAGAGTTCGGCCGCGGCCTTCTCGACGCCGGGGATCAGCTTGTCCATGGGGAGCAGGATGCCGATGAGGCCGGTGGACGCGACGGCGACCTCGCCGGCGCCGATGCCGAGGACGTCGGCGACCTTCTCGGCGGTGGCGTGGGTGTCCTGGAAGCCCTTCGGGCCGGTGCAGGCGTTGGCGCCGCCGGAGTTGAGGACGACGGCGGTCAGCTCGCCGTCGGCCAGGACCTGCTGGGACCACAGGACGGGGGCCGCCTTGACGCGGTTGGAGGTGAACACTCCCGCGGCGGCGCGGCGCGGCCCGGTGTTGACCACGAGGGCCAGGTCCGGGTTGCCGTTCTGCTTGATTCCGGCGGCGATGCCCGCCGCCGTGAATCCCTTCGCTGCGGTGACGCTCACGGTGCCACTCCGATCGTGGAAAGTCCGGTGTCCTCGGGGAGGCCGAGGGCGATGTTCATGCTCTGCACCGCGCCGCCGGCGGTGCCCTTGGTCAGGTTGTCGATGGCGCTGATCGCGATGATCCTGTTCGCCTCTTCGTCGTACGCGACCTGGATCTGGACCGCGTTGGAGCCGTACACGGCCGCGGTGGCCGGCCACTGGCCCTCGGGGAGCAGGCGGACGAACGGCTCGTCGGCGTACGCCTTCTCGTACGCGGCGCGGACCGACTCCGCGGTGACGCCGGGCTTCGCGTACGCGGAGCAGGTGGCGAGGATGCCGCGGGGCATCGGGGCGAGGGTCGGGGTGAAGGAGACGCCCACCCGGGCGCCGGCGACGGCGCTCAGGTTCTGGATCATCTCGGGGGTGTGGCGGTGGCCGCCGCCGACGCCGTACGGGGTCATGTTGCCCATGACCTCGGCGCCGAGCAGGTGCGGCTTGAGGGCCTTGCCGGCGCCGGAGGTGCCGCTGGCGGCGACGATCACGGCGTCGGGCTCGGCGAGGCCGTCCGCGTACGCCGGGAAGAGCGCGAGCGAGACGGCGGTGGGGTAGCAACCGGGCACCGCGATGCGCTTGGACCCCTCCAGCGCGGCGCGGGCGCCCGGCAGTTCGGGGAGCCCGTAGGGCCAGGTGCCGGCGTGCTCGGATCCGTAGTAGCGGTCCCAGTCGGCGGCGTTCTGCAGCCGGAAGTCGGCGCCCATGTCGACGACGAGGACGTCCGGGCCGAGCTGCTCGGCGACGGCGGCGGACTGCCCATGGGGCAGGGCGAGGAACACGACCTCGTGCCCCGCGAGCACGTCGGCGGTCGTCGGCTCCAGAATCCGGTCGGCGAGCGGCGCCAGATGGGGCTGGAGCCCGCCGAGCGACTGACCGGCGTTGGAGTGGCCGGTCAGGGCGCCGATCTCGATGTGCGGGTGTGAGATGAGCAGGCGCAGGAGTTCCCCACCCGCGTATCCGCTCGCACCCGCCACTGCTGCTCGTACCGTCATCGAACCCTCCTCCTGGATGGCATGACTATACGCAGCGCAGCAGATCTATGCAAAGAACTTTGCTCGCGGCCCCGCTCAGGGCGTGGGACTCAGGAGGGTGGGGCCGAGGAAGGCCGCGCGACGCCCGGAGCCCCGGTTACCCTGCGCTTCATGATCGACAAGAACACGCACATACGCGTCGCCCGCCCCTCGCGCGACCTCGCCGCCGCCGAGCGCTTCTACGTCGACGGGCTCGGGCTCGTCGTGCAGTGGAGGTCCGCCAAGGACGCCCCCGGCGAGCACGATCTGCTCATGGTCGGACCGGCCGACGGCGGCTGGCACTTCGAGCTCACGCACGACCCCGACCGGCCGATCGACCCGACGCCGACGGTCGACGACCTGTTCGTGGTCTACCTCGGCGCGCCCGTCACGGACGAGCAGGTGGCGCGGCTGGTCGCGGCGGGCGGGGAGCGCGTGGCGGCGCACAACCCGTACTGGGACGAGTACGGCGTGACCGTCGCCGACCCCGACGGGTACCGGCTGGTGCTCTGCTCCCGTACCTGGGGCTAGGCGCGCTTCACCGCTCGCAGGACCACGAACTTCGGGTCGCTCGCGACGAGCTCGCAGTTGCCGAAGATGCGGCGCAGCGTCGCGTGGTAGCCGAGGTGGCGGTTGCCGACCACCCACAGCTCGCCGCCGGGGCGCAGGATCCGCCGCGCGCCGGAGAACATCCGGCGGGCGGTGCGGTCGGTGGTGGCCTGGTGGCTGTGGAAGGGCGGGTTGTTCAGGACCAGGTCCACGGAGCCGGCCGGCAGCTCCGCCACGCCGTCGCCGACCAGGAACTCGGCCTTCCGGCCGGGCGCGGCGTTGGCCTCGAAGGTCGCCTCCGCGGAGGCGACCGCCTGGTACGACTCGTCGGTGAAGACCAGCTCGGCCTCCGGCTCGCGCAGCGCGACCGCCAGGCCGACGACACCGTTGCCGCAGCCGAGGTCGACGACCCGCGAGCGGCCGAGGTCCTCGGGCAGGTGCTTCAGGAAGAAGCGGGTGCCGATGTCGAGGCGGTCGGCGCAGAAGACGCCGGCGTGGTTGGTGACGGTGCGGCCGGCCACCCCGCCGGCCGCGTCGGCGGGCAGCTCGTACCGGTACGGCCAGGGGTTCGCGCCCGGCCGGAGGCCCGGGTCGGGCGTGGTGTGGATCAGCCGGGCCTTCCTGACCGCGAGCGAGGTGCGGGTGGGGCCGAGAATCCGCTCGAAGAGCGTGAGGGTGGAGGTGTGGATCTCCTTCACCATCCCCGTGCCCACGACCACCGTGCCCTCGTGGACGGCCGGCGCCAGCCGGTGCAGCTGGTCCTCCAGGAGGGCCAGGCTCTTCGGCACCCGGACGAGGAGGACGTCGACGCGGTCGGGCGGGGGGTCCTGCGTCGTCAGGAGGCGGACCGCTCCCCGGCCGGCTGCCGCACGGGCCAGGTTCGCGTGCGTCGCCTGCCGGCCCAGGTGCGAGTCGGTGATCTGGACGAGCTCCCCGGCGGCCCCGGCGAGGACGGTGGTCAGCGCGCCCCAGCGGTCGCCGACGACGGCCACCGTGCCGGACAGGTCCTGGCCGCTCTCGTGCAGGTGCCGCAGCAGGTACTCGTCGGACGCGTCCCAGGCGCGCAGGGTGTCGCGCGGGTCCTCGGGGAAGCGGGTGAGCTCGAACTCGCCCCATGACGTGGTCAAACGGTTCATCGTGCCTCCCAGGCTAGCCGGTCGGCACGGGCCTCACGGGCCCGGTGTGTACGGGCGCGCCAGCGGCGCCGGACGGCCCGCCGCCTCCAGCTGGAGGTGCCACCGTCCCGGCCGGCCGGTCAGGGCGACCGTCGACAGCGGCCGGACGTCCACGTTCCAGTACGTCGCGGGCGGGGCCTTGAGCGCGTAGACGAAGGCCGCGCGGATCACGGACGGCTCCGCGACCGCCACGATCGCGCCGTCGTCGGCGGGCCGGGTGTCGAGCCAGCCGCCGATCCGGGTGATGAAGGCGAGCAGCGGCTCGCCGCCGTGCGGGGCGCTGCGGGGGTCGGCGAGCCAGGCGTCGACGGCGGCCGGCTCCAGCGCGGCCACCTCCGCGAGGGTCAGCCCGCGCCAGCGGCCCATGTCGCATTCGCGCAGCGCGGGCTGGGCGAGCGGCGCGTATCCGAGCGCCTCGCCCGTGGCGCGGCTGCGGGGCGTCGGCGAGCAGTAGCGCAGGTCGGCCGCGCCCAGCGGGACCAGCGCCTCGGCGGCGCACTGCACCTCGTACCAGCCCGCGGCGTCCAGCGGGCGGTCGTCGTCGAAGCGTTCGGCGAGCAGGGAGGAGCTGCGCGCCGCTGCGACCAGCGTGACCCGGAGTCCCATGGGCGCGATCGTGAGGCCGCGGCCCCCGTAGGTCAAGAGTTCGACGCGAGTGGAGGCGGATGGAGGTCGTCAGCGCAGGACGGCGGCCATCCACAGGTCCGGGTTCTCAAGCGGTGCGAAGCCGACCTTCTCGTACACACCGTGGGCGTCCTCGGTGGCGAGCAGGACGCGGCGCACGCCGTACGGGACCAGGTGGTCGCGGACGGCCGTCACCAGCGCGGTGCCGAGTCCGGTGCCGCGGGCCGGGCGGTCGACGTAGACGTCGCAGAGCCAGGCGAAGGTGGCCCGGTCGGTGATGACCCGGGCGTACGCGGCGAGCTCGCCGGTCTCGCGGTGGTACGCGCCGAAGTTGAGGGAGCCGTCGACGGCGCGGTCCTGGTCGGCCCGGGAGCGGCCGAGCGCCCAGTAGGCGTCGGTGGAGAGCCAGTGGTGGATACGAGCCCGGTCAAGGCGGGCGGGGTCGGTGGAGATCTCGTACGCGCCGTGCACGGCGAGGGCGCCGGCGACCGCTCCGGGGTCCGTGCCGTTGTCCATGCCCTCGCCCGTGTCCGTTCCGATGCCGTTGTTCGCTTCGCTCATGGCCGCAGGCTCGCAGGGCTGCCGGACGGCTGTCAGCTCAATTCTCGAGCTCGTCCACCGCCGTGCGCAGCCTGCGCACCCCCTCCGCGAGCTCCGCCGTCCCCGCCACCCCGGCGAAGCTCAGCCGGACGTGGCCGCCGGGCGGTTCGGCGCAGAAGTACGGCCGGCCGGGCGCGACCGCGACGCCGGCGCGCAGCGCGGCGGACAGCAGGGCCGCCTCGTCGAGGGTGTCGGGGAGGCGGAGCCAGAAGTGGTAGCCGCCGGAGGGGATGCGGGACGGCAGCGCCAGCTCCGGCAGGCTCCCGGCGAGCGCCGTGGCAAGGGCGTCCCGGCGGCTTCTCAGCCCGGCCGCCACCTGCCGCAGATGCCGGCCCCAGGCGGGCGCGCCGACGAGTTCGAGGGCGGCCTCCTGGAGCGGGCGGGGGACGAAGAAGCTGTCGACGACCTGGATGGCCCGGAGCCGTTCCAGTACCGGCCCTCGTGCGGCGAGCGCGCCGACGCGCAGGCTGGCCGAGGTGACCTTGGTGAGCGAGCAGACGTGGACGACGACGCCGTCCGGGTCGTCGGCGGCGAGCGGCGCGGGCAGCGGTCCGGCGTCCTCGTGGGCCAGCCGCCGCGCGAAGTCGTCCTCGACGACGAACGCGCCCGCCGCGCGGGCGATCCGCAGCACCTCGCGGCGGCGGGCCCCCTCGAGCACGGCGCCGGTGGGGTTCTGGAACAGAGGCTGGCAGACGAACACCCGGGCTCCGGTGGCCCGGAAGGCCGCTTCGAGGAGGTCGGGGCGGACGCCGTCGGCGTCGGCGGGCACGGGCACCGGGCGCAGCCCGGCCGCGCGGGCGACGGCGAGCATCCCGGGGTAGGTGGGCGACTCGACGAGTACGGGCGTGCCGGGCGTGCCGAGGGCGCGCAGCGCGGTGGTGAGCGCGGACTGGCCGCCGGCGGTGATGAGGACCTCGGCGGCGGTGACGGTGCCGCCGATCTCGCGGGCGAACCACTCGCGCAGCTCGGGCAGTCCGTCGGCGGGCGGCCTGCCCCAGGCGCCGGGGCGGCGGCCGGCCCGGGCCAGGGCGGCGGCGAGGGCGCGCTCGGGCTGGAGGGAGGGGTGCAGATAGCCGCCGTTGAACTCGACGACGCCCGGCGGCGGGGCGGCCAGGGTGACGAGGACGCCGGAGGCGTCGACGGCGCGCGGCACGACCTCCGCTGCGGTGTCGGCGCTCAGGGCGAGCTCCTGCCAGGAGGTGTCGCCGGCGGCGGGCGCGGCGGTGCGCGGTTCGGCGCGGAAGGCCCCCGCCCCGGGCCGGGTGACGACCAGGCCCTCGGCGGCGAGCCGGGCGAGGGCGCGGGTGACGGTGACCGGGGAGACCCGGTACTGCTCGACGAGCGCCCGGCTCGACGGCAGCTTTCCTCCATATGGATAGCGGTTGAGCTGGGACCTCAGGGAGTTCGCCAGTTCCGCGACACTGCTACGCTCGTGCATGACAGCACAGAATAGCGCTACTCTCCCCGGCTCGATAGCGGTCGACGGCACGCGGACCCGCGGCACCCTGCTCGCCGTCCTCGGCGTGGTCGCGTTCTCGCTCACCTTCCCGTCGACCGTCTGGGGCCTGGAGAGCTTCGGCCCGTGGTCCCTGGTCGCCGTGCGTTCCACCCTCGCCGCCCTGATCGCGGGCGCGTTCCTGCTGGCGCTCAAGGTGCCGCTGCCCGAGCGCCGGCACTGGGCCGGTCTCGCCGTCGTCGCCCTGGGCGTGGTGGTGGGCTTCCCGCTGCTGACGACGCTGGCCCTGCAGACCTCCACCACCTCGCACGCGGCCGTGGTCGTCGGCCTGCTGCCGCTGACGACGGCGGTGTTCGCCGCCGTCCGCACCGGCCGCCGCCCCTCGCGCGCGTTCTGGGCGGCGGCGATCGGCGGGGCGGTCGTGGTCCTGGCGTTCACCCTCCAGCAGAGCGGCGGGGTGCTGTCGGCCGGTGACCTGTACCTGTTCGGGGCGCTGCTGGTGTGCGCCGCCGGGTACACCGAGGGCGGCCGGCTGGCGGCCGTCATGCCCGGCTGGCAGGTCATCGGCTGGGCCCTGATCCTCTGCCTGCCGCTCGCGCTCGCCGGTTCCGCGGCGGCCCTCGCGCACGAGCCGGTGCGGCTGACCGCGCACGGCGTGATCGGCCTGGTCTGGGTGGCGGCCGGCTCGACCTTCTTCGGGCTGTACGTCTGGTACCGCGGCATGGCCGAGATCGGCATCGCGCGGGCCAGCCAGCTCCAGCTCGCCCAGCCGCTGCTGACCCTGTTCTGGTCGGTCTTCCTGCTCGGCGAGCGGCTGCCCCTGGCCGCCCCGCTGGCCGCCGTCGGGGTCCTGGTCTGCATCGCGGCCACCCAGCGCGCGAACACCTGACGGGCGGGCCCCCGGGCCCGGCAGGACACCCGGGGTGACGCAGGTCACAATGACAGACGTAGACTCCGAAGTAGGCAGGCCGGTCGCGAGGAGGTCAGTCCCGATGCATGCGAGCAAGGGCGACAAGCTGGTGGTGCACGGCCGCACCGTGGGTCAGCACGACCGTACGGCCGAGGTCCTCCAGGTACTGGGCGAGAACGGCAACCCGCCGTACAAGGTCAAGTTCGACGACGACGGTCACGAGGCCCTGATGTCACCGGGCCCCGACACCGTCGTACGCCATCACGAGCAGCAGATGTGATCACAAGGGCGTGCGGACCTTGGTCGGGTAGTGGTCGGCCACCACGGTGGCCATCGCCCCGATCCGGTCCGTCGTGACCTCCGTGGCCGCGAAGAAGCAGTGCCCGCCCACCGACGGGTACCGGCTTGCGACGTCCAGGTGCCAGGACAGTTCCCGCGGGTCCTGCCAGGCGGCAGGCTGGGCCGGGTCGCCGGCCTTGTAGAGGGCCTCGCCGATGTAGAGCGCGCAGCCGCTGTCCCGGGCGACCGCGTCCCACCAGGCCACCAGCTTCTCGTAGTCGGCGGACGCGTTGCCGAGGTGCCAGTAGAGCTGCGGGACGACGTAGTCGATCCACCCCTCCCGGACCCACTTGCGGGTGTCCGCGTACAGGTCGTCGTAGGTCTGGACGCCCGCCCGGGTGTCCGAGCCCAGCGGGTCGGTGGCCGCGTTGCGCCACACCCCGAACGGGCTGATCCCGAAGGCCGCCTCGGGCGCGAGGGCCCGCAGCCGCTGCACGGTCTCGCCCACCAGCAGATCGATGTTGGCGCGCCGCCAGGACGCCTTGTCCGGGAAGTCGCCGCCGTACCAGGCGTACGCGTCGTCGTCGGCGAAGCTCTGCCCGGCCACCGGGTACGGGTAGAAGTAGTCGTCCCAGTGGAAGCCGTCGAGGGCGTAGCGCCGGACGGCGTCCAGCATCGCCTCCTGGACGAACGCCCGGACCTCCGGCAGCCCGGGGTTGTAGTACAGCTTCCCGCCGTACGGCACGACCCAGTCGGGATGCTGCCGCGCCGGGTGCGAGGCGGTCAGCCGGCCCGGGTCGGTGTGGTGGGCGACCCGGTACGGGTTGAACCAGGCGTGCAGCTCCAGGCCGCGGGCGTGCGCCTCCTCGACGGCCGTGCCCAGCGGGTCCCAGCCCGGGTCGCGGCCCTGCACTCCGGTGAGGCACTGCGCCCACGGCTCGTACGACGAGGGCCACAGCGCGTCGGCCGTCGGCCGGACCTGGAGGACCACCGCGTTGAGACGGCGGGCGACGGCCGAGTCGAGATGGGCGACGAGTTCCGCGCGCTGCTGTTCGGCGGTGAGTCCGGTGCGCGAGGGCCAGTCGCGGTTGCTCACGGTGGCCAGCCACATGCCCCGGAACTCGGTGGTGCGTTGTGGCCTTCTTCTCATCCGTCCGCCCCCGTCCGGCTCGCCCCGCCCGGCCGCGCCCGAGCCGGCGTGTGCGGCCGTTCCCCCGCCGAATCCCAGTGCCGCGGCCGTTCCGGCCGCCCCCGCCACAAAGCCCCTTCGTCCCATTCGCCGCATCGATGCCCCTCGGATGTCGGGTACGTCACACCTGTCCGGCCAGCATGCCCCTCCCGAACGATCGATCAAACGAGGCTGGCGGAGTAACGTCATGGAGTCGAGGCGGAATCCGGAATCACACGGGCCCGCCGCCAAGCAGAACGAAAGACACGAGGTGACGGACTCCATGGGCGACATCGAGCGCGTCGGAGTGGTCGGCTGCGGCCAGATGGGTGCAGGCATCGCGGAGGTGTGCGCCCGCAGCGGCCTCGACGTGAAGGTCGCCGAGACCACCGGCGAGGCGCTGGAGATCGGTCGCACCCGGCTCACCAACTCGCTGTCGAAGGCCGCCGAACGCGGCAAGCTCAGCGAGGAGGAGCGGGACGCGGCGCTGGCGCGGCTCAGCTTCACCACCGACCTGGGCGAGTTCGCCGACCGGGACCTCGTCATCGAGGCCGTCGTCGAGAACGAGCAGATCAAGACCGAGATCTTCCAGGTGCTCGACCAGGTGCTGACCCGCCCGGACGCCATCCTGGCCTCGAACACCTCCTCCATCCCGCTGGTGAAGCTGGCCGTGGCGACCTCCCGCCCCGACCACGTCGTCGGCATCCACTTCTTCAACCCGGCCCCGGTGCAGAAGCTCGTCGAGCTGATCCCGGCCCTCACCACCTCCGAGGGCACGATCAGCCGGGCGCAGGCCTTCGCCGAGAAGGTGCTGGGCAAGCACGCGATCCGCGCCCAGGACCGCTCCGGCTTCGTGGTGAACGCGCTCCTCGTGCCGTACCTGCTCTCCGCGATCCGGATGTTCGAGTCGGGCATCGCCAGCCGCGAGGACATCGACAACGGCATGGAGTTCGGCTGTGCCCACCCCATGGGCCCGCTGAAGCTGTCGGACCTGATCGGCCTGGACACCATCGCCTCGATCGCCGACTCGATGTACGCGGAGTTCAAGGAGCCGCTGTACGCCGCTCCCCCGCTGCTGCAGCGCATGGTGGACGCGGGCCGGCTCGGCCGCAAGACCGGCTCCGGGTTCTACGTCTACCCCTGAGCCCCCCAGACCCGCGCCCGGGCACCGCTGCCGTCGGGCGCGCAGGCCGGACGGCCCGTACACCGCACAGGTACGGGCCGTCCGGCGCTTTCTTCTCCCGTCAGCCGAGCCGCAGGTGATGGAGCATCAGCAGTCCGGCGGCCATGTTGGCGGCCGGGATCTCGCCGCGGGCGATCATGTCGGGGATCTGCTTGAGGGGTATCCAGGCGCGTTTCGAGGACTCGAAGTCGTCCTCGGGCGGGCCGGTGTACGTGGCCTCCTCGGTCCAGTAGAGGTGGTGCCGGGCGTCGATGAGGCCGTTGGCGGGCTCGACGGTGAGCAGATGGCGCAGCGGGCCGGGCCGCCAGCCGGTCTCCTCCTCCATCTCGCGGGCGGCTGCGGCCTCGATGTCCTCGCCGTCCTCGACGACCCCGGCGGCCAGTTCCCAGCCCCAGCTGTCGGTGATGAAGCGGTGGCGCCAGAGCAGGAGCACTTCGTCGGCCTCGTTGACGACGGTCGCCACGGCGACCGGCCGGAGCCGGATCAGATAGTGGTCGAGGCGGCGGCCGTCGGGGAGCGCGACGTCCGCCAGGTTCACCCGGAACCAGCGGTTCTCATAGACCGGTTGTTCGCTCAGTTTCGTCCACTGCACGTTTCTGCCGCCTTTCTGCCGCCTTCCGATTGGTCGGTGGCAATATGGCAGCAGTCCTCGGGTCACAACGGAACGCGCAGGGCCCCGTCGATCAGCTCGGCCGCCTCCCGGGCCTCCCCGCCGCCGCTCGCCAGCAGATGCTCCCGCACCAGCCGCAGCCGGTCGCGCAGCCGCTGCGACTCCATCCCCCGGACCCGCTCGGTCATCTCCACGGCCGTGTGCGCCGCCCGGTCGGCCTCCCCCTCGCGCAGCTCGATCTGGCAGAGCATGGCCAGCCGGTGCACCCGCCCCCGGTCGTGCGCCGGCGTCGACACCGCCTCGGCCGCGTGCGCGTGCGCCGAGGGAAGATCACCCAGCTTGAGGAGAGCCTCGGCGATCTGCACGTTGACGTGCCCCGGCTGCACGTAGCCGGTCTCCGCCGGCTCGGTCCCCGGACAGATCCGCTCCGCCTCCGCCTCCGCCCGCCGGATGCACGCCAGCGCCGCGTCCCCGTCGCCGAGATGCGCGTACGCCTTCGCCTGCATCGCCGACAGGTCGCCGGCGAGGGCCGGGGTGATCCGCTGCCCCGCCGAGCGCAGCGCCGCCTCCGCGAAGGCCACCGCCTGCCGGTACTCCCCCATGAACAGCGACTGGTTGACCAGCAGCGCGATCACGTACGCGCCGAGGCCCCGGTCCCCGCTCGCCTTCGCCAGCCGCAGCGCCTGGTGGAAGTACCGCTGCGCCAGGCCGTGCGCGTCGGAGTCGTACGCGCAGATCCCGGCGATCGCGACGAGGCCGCCGGTCGCCCGGTGCAGCTGCCGGCCCAGCGCGTCCGGGTACGAGCCGCGCAGCAGCGGCGCGGTCTCGGCGTTGAGGAAGCCGACGATCCGGGCGCGGGTCGCGAGGCCGCCTGCCTTGCGGTACATCAGCTCGTAGTGGGCGCGGGCAGCGCGCAGCAGGGCGACGTCGGACGGCGCGACCCGGGTCTGGCCGTCGCGGGAGACGTCGGCGTCCTCCGGCGGGTTCTCCCACTCCCAGACCGGCATCACGGCAGGGGTGCCGGTGACGGCCGGCGCGGCGATGACGTGCGGCCGCTGCTGCTCGTCGGAGCGCCACAGGGCGGTGGCCCGCTCCACGAAGCCGGAGAGCGGCGAGCCGTGCGTCGACGCGGAGGGACTTCCGGGGACGCCGAGGCCGATGTCGTCGAGGGTGACGGTGCGGCGCAGCCGGGCGGCCAGCACCTCGCAGATCAGGTCGGGCACCTGCCCGCGCGGCCGCTGACCCTTCAACCAGCGTGCCACGGCGGTGTGTTCGTACCGCAGCGCGAGGCCCCTGGCCCGGCCGGCCTGGTTCACATGGGCGGCCAGTCCCGCGTGCGAGACCCCCGCCTCGTCGAGCAGGGCGTCGAGCAGGGTGTTGGGCTGCATGGGGATCTCCCGGGGCTCGGTCCGGCCAGACGGGGTCGGTTCACGGACCAGGGTCGATTCGCAGACTAGGGCCGATTCGCACGGGGTGTGAAGGGAATGCCCGCATAAGCACCCTGTGCGCTCTGCCGCCGTGCCTCCGCTGCCGGTTGACTGAGCGTCCTCTCCGCTGAGGGACCTGCCCCTCGCGGAGGGAGGACCCGCCTCCCCAGAGGCGGCCGGGCCGTCTGCTCCCCCTCGTACAGCGCGACGGCCCGCCACGCGCCGTCCGTCCTGCCGTCTGCCCGACACTCCGTGGCAGGACGGGCGGCGCCGACCGGAGGACGCCTGCCCCCTATCCCGGGTACGGCGCCGGTCGGGTACGGCGCAGCCCGGGTTCGGCGGGCTGCGCCGGAACCCGCACCCGGTCGTTGCGCACGACGAGCAGCGCCACGTCGTCGGCGAGCCGGCCGCCGGTGTGCCGCAACAGGGCGGTGTGCACCCGCTCGACCAGGGCCGCGGGCGAGATCGGCGCCTCGCGGACGGCGTCGGCGAGGACGGCGTCCAGCGGGAAGAACCGGCCCGCGGAGTCCCGGGCGTCCTCCGCGCCGTCGGTGTGCAGCAGCAGTACCTCGCCGGGCCTCAGCAGGACGCAGGCGTACGGGGTGAGTTCGGCGGGCAGCGGGAACGCGCCGAGCGGCGGCAGCGGATCGCCGGCCGGCAGCGTCTCGGCCCGGCAGCCGAGCCGGTACGGGCCGGGATGACCGCAGTTGAGCGCGTGCACCGACCCGTCGGGCCGGATCTCCAGGAGCAGGAGGGTGACGAACTCCTCCGCGGCCGGATGCGCGGGCTCCGCGGAGCCGCCCGCCGGATGCTCGTCGAGGGCCCGGTCGCGCAGGTGGCGGGCCAGCGCGCGGTCCAACCGCCGCAGCACGCCGCCGAGTTCGGGCTCGTCGTGGGCGGCCTCGCGGAAGCTGCCCAGGACGGCGGCGACGGCCCCGAGCGCGGCGAGGCCGTGCCCGCGGGCGTCCCCGATGAGCAGGCGCACGCCGTACGGGGTGGCGGCGGCCTCGTACAGATCGCCGCCGACCTCCGCGCCTCTGGAGGCCGACAGCTGGGCGGCGGCGAGCGCGAGCCCGTCGAGGCGGGGCGGCAGCGGCCGCAGCACGACCCGCTGCGCGGCGTGCGCGATGGCCCGCATCCCCTCCAGCTCGCGGGCGAGGCCGCGGCGGATGCCGAGGACGAGCCCGGTGCCGACGCTGAAGAACACCGCGCTGGTCGCGATCCGCATCGGGAGCCCGGGCTGCTGGGCGAGCGGACAGGCGAGCTTCCAGGTGACGGCCACGGCGCCCCAGACGCCGGGAAGGACGAGCGGACCCAGCCGGCGAAGCCGGGATTCCGCGGAGTGCGACGACCTTGTACGGATCATGCACGGCCCTCCCTGAGGCCTTCCAGCACGCAGGCCGGCCCCTGCGGCCGCGTCGATTCTGTCGACACGGCCGGGCACGGGGGAACATCCGCCAGACTTCTCACCCGAAGGAGTGAGCGCCAGGCCCGCGCCTCCCCCCGCCACCACCGCGCCACCCGCACAGACGCGGGAAGCCCGCACGAGTGCGCAGCCGTCAGGCGGTTGCGCCTGCGCCGGTCCGGGGCCGTGCGGGGGTGCGGGCGCGGTGCTTCACCAGGTGGTTCACGACGTACTCGGCGTCCCGGCCCGCGCCGCCGATGAGCATCGACGCGAAGGCGTACTGGAAGGCCAGGCCGACGAAGTACAGGCCGGGCGCGGTCGGGACGACGCCCCGGTGCTCCAGCGGCCAGCCGTCCTCGCCGGTGACCGGGAGGTCGATCCAGGAGAAGTCCTGCCGGAAGCCGGTGCACCAGACGACGTTGGCGACGTCGAGGACGCGGCCGCCGTCGAGCACCGGCATGCCCTCTCGCACACCGACCGTCCGCTCCGCGGCCAGTTCGACGCCGGCGCCGGTGAGGTCGTCCCGCTTGATCCGGATCAGCGGACCGCCGTGGGCCCGGACCTCGGGACGCAGCTTGCGGCCCAGCGGCGTGCGCAGGTTCAGCACGTGCTGCGCCAGGAACCACAGCACCGGGAAGATCGCGTGCGCGGGCCGGCCCTCGATGTCCATCGGGATCTCGCCGTGGATCTGCCCGCTGAGCACGGTCGGATGGCCGGCGTTCCCGGCCTCGTACGCGATGTCCCCGCCGGAGTGCGAGGCGCCGACCACCAGCACGCCGCCGGGCCGCAGCTGGTCCGGGTTCTTGTAGGCGCTGGAGTGCAGCTGCGTGATGCGCGGGTCGAGTCCGGCGGCGAAGCCGGGCACGTACGGGGTCCGGCCGAACGAACCGGATGCGACGACGACGTGCTCGCACACGTAGGCGGTGGTGTCCGTCTCGACGACGTACCGGCCGTCCTCGCGGCGCAGCCGGGCGACCCGCTCGCCGCCGCGGACGGGCAGGGCGAAGGTCTCGGCGTAGGACTCCAGGAAGTCGGCCATCTCGTCCTTGGTGGGAAAGGACATCGGCGGCGCCGGGAAGCGCATCCCGGGCAGCGAGGCGACCTTTGCCGGGCTGAACAGCCGCAACGAGTCCCAGTGGCAGCGCCAGTTGTCGCCGACGCGCGCGTTGCTGTCGAGGACCACGAACGGCCGGCCGCGGCGGGCGAGGTGGTATCCGGTGGACAGCCCCGCCTGGCCTGCGCCGATGACGACCGTCTCGATGTGTTCCGTCCTGCCGGTGGCGTTCATCGCGGGCCTCCTCGTCCGTTCCTGAGTCCGACATTAGGGACGCGGCGGGTGCGGCAGCTTCGGGAGAACACCCCAATCACCCGGCGCGGCGGGAATGGGTCATTCTGCCCATCGCCGCCCGACCAGATCGTGCTCGTAGGCGTACGCCGTGGCCGCCGCCCTGGAGGACAGGCCGAGTTTGCCGAAGATGTTGCTGACGTGACGGGCCACGGTCTTCTCGCTGAGCACCAGCTCGTCGGCGATCGCGTGGTTGGTCCGGCCGGTGGCGACCAGCCGCAGGACCTCGATCTCCCGGGGGCTGAGCCCGCCGTCGTGACGGGCCCCGCGACGGGTGAGCGCGTCGAGGCGGGCCAGGTCGGGGGCCGCGCCGAGCTCCCGGAACGCCTCACGCGCCGCGTTCAGTTCGAGGCGGGCGGTGCCCGCGTCGCCGAGCCGCTGCCGGGCGACTCCCAGCAGCATGAGGGAGCGCGCCCGCTCGTACGGGGCCCCGAGCTCGCTCCAGGTCCTGCCCGCCTCCAGCAGGGCGCCGAGCGCCGCGGCGGCGTCGCCCTCGGCCAGCAGCACGGCGCCCCGGGCATGGGCGGCGACGGCCCGGAGCAGCGGCGCTTCGAGGTCGTCGGCGGTGCGCGTCAGCTCGTCGACGGCCTTCCGGGCGGCCGGGACCTCGCCGGCGGCCAGCATGATCTCCGCGTACGGGGCGAGCAGCCTCGCCCGGCGCAGCCGGTCCGGCGTCTCGTCCAGGGCGCTGCGGATCGCTGCGGCCGCCGCGTCGGTCCGGCCCTGGGCCAGCCACAGCAGCGCGAGCCCCGGCTGCGCCCGGTGCCCGCAGGCGCCGGCCTGCCGGTAGGTCTCCTCGGAGCGGGCGAAGGCGCCGCGGACCCGGTGCAGCTCGGCCTCCTGGTAGAGCGCCATGCCGAGGACCCCGCGGCCCGGCAGCCCTTCGAGCCGCTCGCAGGCCCGGCGTGTCTCGTCCAGGGCGTCGGACCAGTCGCCGTGCGTCTGCAGGACGTGGGCGCGGTGGATCAGGCACTGGCCGCGGTAGGGCACGAGATCCGGCTGCGCGGCGCACCAGTCGGCCAGCGCCTCGGTCCACTCCTGGGCCCGGCGCAGGTCGAAGATCTCCTCGCAGGCCTCGATGACGCTGCAGTACACCAGCCCGGTCACGAGCGGCGACAGCTGGCGCGAGGCGACCGCGACCATGGCCTCGTCGAGCAGGGCGGTCCCGGCGGCGGTCTCGCCCGCGTAGACCAGCGCCCGGCCCTGGCCGTGCCGGGCCAGTGTCACCAGGTCCTGGTCCCCGAACCGCTCGCCGATCGCCGCGGCCTCGCCGAACAGGCCGTACGCGGCCCGGGGGTCCTTGTGGATGAGCCGCAGGCCCTGGGGGAAGAGCACATAGCCCTGCTCCACGCAGTCGAGCCCGCCGTCCTCGAGGAGCCGCCGGGCGCGAGCGAGCCAGCCGCCGCCCCGAGCCGTCTCGCCGCTCAGCAGCAGCGGCAGGGCCATCCAGAAGGCGCACCGCACGGCGCGCGCCGTCTCGCCGAGGTCCAGATACGCGTGGTGGGCCCGCTCGGTGGCCGCTCCGCACTCGGCGTCACTGCCCACCAGGTAGGCGGCGGTGGCGAGGCGCACGAGGTCGTCGGGGCCGAGCGGGTGCTCCCCGTCGGCCTGCGCGAGCGCGGTGTAGGCGTCCGACCACGCCTGACGAGCAAAGGCGTCCCGGGCTCGTACCAGTTCCGCGGCCACGTCCATGACGGCTCCCACCACCATTGCACCGCACGGCCGCGGTCTTGTCAGGTCAGGCGGGCGCGGGCCGGAACGGCGGAGGGCCGCCGCCGGGTCTCCCCGGCGACGGCCCTCCGGCCGTGGCTGCGCCTCGCGGCCTTACGCGCCTGGCGGCCTTACGCGCCGCGCAGCGTCGCGCCGAAGCGCTCCGTCGCCAGGGCGACGGCGGCGTCACGGGCGGCGGACGCCTCGTCGACGGTGAGCGTGCGGTCCGTGGCGCGGAACTTCAGCGCGTACGCCAGGGACTTCTTGCCCGCGTCGATCTGGTCGCCGGTGTACACGTCGAACAGCCGAATGGACTCCAGCAGCTCGCCCGCGCCCTCGCGCAGCACCGTCTCGACCTCGGCGGACGGCACTTCGGTGCCGACGACCAGCGCCACGTCCTGGGTGGCGACCGGGAAGGAGGAGATCCGCGGGGCCTTCAGCGGCCCCTCGTTGGCCTGCTCCAGGATGTCGAGGTCCAGCTCCATCGCGCAGGACCGGGCCGGCAGGCCCAGCGCCTTGACGACCCGCGGGTGCAGCTCGCCGGCGTGGCCGGCGAGGACCTTCTCGCCGTCCACGACCACGTGGAACGCGGCGCAGCGGCCCGGGTGGAACGGGGCGTGCTGGTCGGCACTGATGATCAGCTCGACGCCGGCCTCGGCGGCGACGATCCGGCCGGCCTGGATCGCGTCCGCCCAGTCCGACGGGTGGCCCTTGCCCCACCAGCCGGCCTGCTCGCGGCCGCCCGCGAGGACGACGGCGACGCGGTACGGCTGCGCCGGGAGGGCGGCGTCGAGCTGGGCGATCTCCTCGTCGGCGGGTCGCCCGTCGACCCGCAGCCGCTCTGCCTCGCCCGGCTTCTCGCCCGGCCGGAAGACCAGACCGGTCTCGAAGAGCGCCAGGTCGTGGCTGCCGCGGCCGTCGTTGCGGCGCAGCGCGCCGAGCAGGCCCGGCAGCAGCGTCGTACGGAGCGCGGGCTCCTCGTCGGAGAGCGGGTTGACGAGCGTCACCACGTTGCGGCGGGCGTCGTCCGTCTCGAAGCCGAGCTGGTCGAGCACCTGCTCGCCGATGAACGGGTAGTTCAGGGCCTCGACGTAGCCGGCCCCGGCCAGGGCGCGGCCGACGCGACGGCGGGTGCGCTGGGTCTCGGTCAGACCACGGCCGGCGGGCGGCTTGGGCAGCGTGGAGGGCAGGTTCTCGTAGCCCTCCAGCCGGATGACCTCTTCGGCGAGGTCGTTCGGCGCATTGAGATCGGGCCGCCACGACGGCACGGTGACGATCAGCTCGTCCTGGCCGTACACGTCACAGCCGACCTCCTGGAGGCGGCGGACGACGGTCTCGCGGCCGTATGCGACGCCCGCGACCTTGTCGGGGTGGTCGGCCGGCATGGTGATCGTGCGCGGCGCGGCCGGCGCGACGACCTCGGTGACGCCGGCCTCGGCCGTGCCGCCGGCGAGCAGCACCAGCAGGTCGACGGTGCGCTGCGCGGCAGCGGCGGCGGCCTGCGGGTCGACGCCGCGCTCGAAGCGCTTGGACGCCTCGGAGGACAGCTTCTGGCGGCGGGCGGTGCGGGCGATCGCGATCGGGTCGAAGTGCGCGGCCTCGATGACGACCTCGGTGGTGCCGGTGACGGCGCCGGTCTCCGGGTCGGTCACGGCGTCCGCGATCTCGGTGTTCGCGCCGCCCATGACGCCGGCGAGGCCGATCGGCCCGCGGTCGTCGGTGATGACCAGGTCCTCGTGGTGCAGGGCGCGGTGGGCCCCGTCGAGGGTGACGAAGTGCTCGCCCTCCTCGGCGCGGCGGACCCCGATGGTGCCCTGCACACGGCTGCGGTCGTAGGCGTGCAGCGGCTGGCCGAGCTCCAGCATCACGTAGTTGGTGATGTCCACGGCCAGCGAGATCGGGCGCATGCCGGCCTTCTGCAGACGGCGCTGCAGCCAGATCGGCGAGCGGGCCTCGGGGTCCAGGCCGGTGACCGTGCGGGCCACGAAGCGGTCGCAGCCGGCCGGGTCGGCGATCTGGACCGGGTAGCCGTACGAGTTCGGCGCGGGCACGTCGAGCAGCGCCGGATCGCGCAGCGGCAGGCCGTACGCGATGGCGAGCTCGCGGGCGACGCCGCGCAGCGACAGGCAGTAGCCGCGGTCCGGGGTGACGGCGATGTCGAGGACCTCGTCGTACAGCTCCAGGAGCGCGAGGGCGTCGATGCCGACCTCGTGCTCCGGCGGGAGCACGATGATGCCGTGCGAGCCGTCGTCGCCCATGCCGAGCTCGTCGCCCGAGCAGATCATGCCGCGCGAGACCCGGCCGTACGTCTTGCGCTCGGCGATGCGGAAGTCACCGGGCAGGACGGCGCCGGGCAGGGCCACGACGACCTTGTCGCCCTCGGCGAAGTTGCGGGCGCCGCAGATGATCTCCTGGGGCTCGCCGGTGCCGTTGGCCTGGCCGACGTCGACGGTGCAGAAGCGGATGGGCTTCTTGAACTCCGTCAGCTCCTCGATGGTGAGGACCTTGCCGACCACCAGCGGGCCGGTCAGGCCGGCGCCGAGCTGCTCGACGGTCTCGACCTCGAGGCCGGCGGAAATGAGCTTGGCCTGGACGTCACGCCCGGTCTCCGTCGCCGGCAGGTCGACGTACTCCCGCAGCCAAGAAAGCGGGACCCGCATCAGATCTCCATCCCGAACGGCCGGGTGAACCGGACGTCACCCTCGACCATGTCTCGCATGTCATCGACGTTGTGGCGGAACATCAGCATCCGCTCGATGCCGAAGCCGAAGGCGAATCCGCTGTACTTCTCGGGGTCCACGCCGCAGGCGACGAGCACCTTCGGGTTGACCATGCCGCAGCCGCCCAGCTCGATCCAGCCCTCGCTGCCGCAGGTGCGGCAGGGGCGGTCGGGGTTGCCGACGGACTCGCCGCGGCAGACGTAGCAGAGCATGTCCATCTCGGCGGACGGCTCGGTGAACGGGAAGAAGTTCGGGCGCAGCCGGGTCTTCATGTCCGGGCCGAAGAGCGCCTGGACCATGTGGTCCAGGGTGCCCTTGAGGTCCGCCATGGTCAGGCCCTCGTCGACGGCGAGCAGCTCGATCTGGTGGAAGACCGGGGTGTGCGTGGCGTCGAGCTCGTCGGTGCGGTAGACGCGGCCGGGGCACACGACGTAGACCGGGGGCTCCCGGTCGATCAGCGTGCGGGCCTGCACCGGGGAGGTGTGGGTGCGCAGCACGATGCCGGACTCGTCGCCCGTGGTGCCCTCGGGGCCCTGGACGAAGAAGGTGTCCTGCATCTGGCGGGCCGGGTGGTCCGGCACGAAGTTGAGGGCGTCGAAGTTGAACCACTCCGCCTCGACCTCGGGGCCTTCGGCGACCTCGTACCCCATGGAGACGAAGACGTCGGAGACGCGCTCCATCAGCGTGGTGAGCGGGTGGCGGGCGCCGGCCGGGACGCGGTCGTACGGCAGCGTGACGTCCACCGCCTCCTCGACCAGGACACGGGCGTCGCGCTCGGCCTCCAGCTCGGTCTGGCGGGCAGCCAGCGCCTTGGAGACGGCGCCGCGGGCCTGGCCGACGAGCTTGCCGGCCGCCGCCTTGGCGTGCGGGGGCAGCGCGCCGATCTCACGGTTGGCGAGGGCCAGCGGCGAGGTGCCGCCGGTGTGCGCCGTCTTGGCGTGCGCGAGCGCGTCGAGGTCGCCGGCGGCCGCGAAGGCGGCGAGCGCCTCGTCCCGCATGCGCTCGATCTCTTCCGGTTTCAAGGCTTCGACCTCGACCGGGTCGTACGACTTATTGGGTGCCGACATCTCTTCCCGTGCTTCCGTTTGGCTGGCTGGGGCGACCCCGCTCGACGACAAGGGCGCAAACGTGCCAAAGGTCGAGTCTAACGGGGTGCAGGGACGCGAATGAGCCCGTGGGCGGCCCGCGCGGCTCGGATCTCGTCAGGCGAGATAGGCCGGGGCGCCGACGGGCAGGATAAATCGGAACTCGGCGCCGCCCCGGGGGCCGCGGCCGACGGTGATGGTCCCGCCGTGGGCCTCGACGATGCCCTTGACGATGTACAGGCCGAGGCCGGTGCCGCCACGCTTGCTTCCCCGCCAGAAGCGGGTGAAGACACGGCCCATCGACTCCTCGGGGATGCCGGGGCCTTCGTCGCTCACGGTGACGGCCGTGCCTTTCTCGTCGTCCTGCGCGGATGCGGGAGCCACCTCGATGGTGACGGTTCCCTCGCCGTGGCGCACGGCATTTTCGAGCAGGTTGCCGAGCACCTGGTCGATCTTGTCCGGGTCCGCCCACAGATCGGGCAGGCCGGACCGGACGCGGACGAAGAAGCGGTCCGGGGACTGGCCGCCGGCGGTGTGGGCCTGGATGTGCCGGCCGACGGCGGCGGCGATGTCGACGGGCTGGCGGCGGACCTCGAGCCGGCCGGAGTCGATCCGGGAGATGTCGAGCAGTTCGGCGATGAGCCGGGTGACGCGGTTGGCGTCGGCGTCGACGGTCTCCAGCATCAGCCGCTTCTGGTCGTCGGTGAACCGCTCCCACTTGGCGAGCAGGGTCGCGGTGAAGCCCTTGACGGAGGTGAGCGGCGAGCGCAGTTCGTGGGCGACGGTGGCGATCAGCTCGGCGTGGCTGCGCTCGGTGCGGCGGCGGGCCTCGGTGCCGCGCAGGCTGACGACGACCCGGCGGACGGCGCCGGTGGGCGTGTCGCGGACGTAGCGGGCGGAGACCAGGACCTCGCGGCCGCCGGGCAGCAGCAGGTTGCGCTCGGGCTGGCCGGTACGGGTGGCGAGCCCGCCGTACGGGTCGGTCAGCGGCCACCAGCGGCGGCCCTTGAGGTCCTCCAGGGGCAGCGCCTGCTCCAGGGGACGGCCGAGGGCGCGGGCCGGGGGCACGGAGGTGATCCGGCCGGCGGCGGCGTTGAAGCAGATCACGCGGCCGGCGGCGTCGGCGACGACGAGCCCGTCGGGCAGCTCGTCGGGGTCGATCGCGGCGGACGACGGCGCGGCCTGTGCGGGTGCGGCCTGGGCGGGTGCGTCTCCGGGGGCCGGTTCCGGGTCGGAGGCGTACGGCGGCGTCCTCCGCTCGCCCGTGGGCCTGTCCGTGTCCGTATCGGCCGTCATCCCCGTATCCCACCCCTCCGTGTGACGCAGTGGGCCCCCGAGCCCGTCACCCTACTAGCTGAAGGTGACGGTTTGGACCCCCTCAGTGGGTACGGCCGGGGCGCTGGGCCCGCGCGGACGCGTAGAGGCATACGGCGGCGGCCGTCGCGAGGTTCAGGCTCTCGGCCTTGCCGTGGATCGGGACGCGCACGACCGCGTCCGCCAGGGCCCGGGTCTCCTCCGGGAGCCCCCAGGCCTCGTTGCCGAAGATCCAGGCGGTGGGGCCGCCCATGGTGCCCGCGTCCAGCTCGTCGTCCAGGTCGTCCTCGCCGGCCCCGTCGGCGGCCAGGATCCGCACGCCGGCGCCCTTCAGCTCGGCGACGGCCTGCTCGACGGGGACCCCGACGGCCACCGGCAGGTGGAACAGCGAACCGACGGACGCGCGCACGGACTTGGGGTTGTACAGGTCGACGGAGGCGTCGGTGAGGACGACGGCGTCGGCGCCGGCCGCGTCGGCGCAGCGCAGCACCGTGCCGGCGTTCCCGGGGTCGCGCACATGGGCGAGGACGGCGACCAGCCGGGGCTTGGCGGCGACGATGTCCTCGAACGGCGAGTCGAGGAAGCGGCAGACGCCGAGCAGGCCCTGCGGGGTGACGGTCTGGGAGACCTCGGCGAGCACGGCGTCGGAGGCGTGGTGGACGCGGGCGCCGGTGGCCCGGGCGGCCTCGACGATGTCGGCGTACCGCTCGGCGGCCTCGACGGTCGTGAAGAGCTCCACCAGCGTGGGCTGGCCGTCGCCGCCGCGGTGCGCCACGGCCTCCCGTACGGCCTGGGGGCCCTCGGCGATGAACCGGCGTTCCTTGCCCCGGAAGTTGCGCTTGGCGAGCCGCCGGGCGGCGACGACGCGCGGGGAACGCGGGGAGATCGGCTCGGGGGTGACCATGGGCTGCGGCGGTTCTCTTTCGTCGTCCCCGGACGAGAGGTCCGGGGTCACGTGGTCCGGGGGCTGACGCACCCGGACCCGCAGGCGCGGGCGCCTGCGGGTCCGGGCAGAAGTACTGCGGCCTGGAAGATCAGGCGGCGGCCTTCGGAGCGTTGACGTCGGCCGGCAGAGCCTTCTGCGCGACCTCGACCAGCGCGGCGAACGCGTTGGCGTCGTTGACGGCCAGCTCAGCGAGGATCTTGCGGTCCACCTCGATGTTGGCAGCCTTCAGGCCCTGGATCAGGCGGTTGTAGGTCATGCCGTTCAGGCGGGCAGCGGCGTTGATGCGCTGGATCCACAGCTGACGGAAGTCGCCCTTGCGCTTCTTGCGGTCGTTGTAGTTGTAGACCAGCGAGTGGGTGACCTGCTCCTTGGCCTTGCGGTACAGGCGCGAACGCTGACCGCGGTAGCCGGAGGCCTGCTCGAGGATCGCCCGGCGCTTCTTGTGGGCGTTGACTGCCCGCTTGACGCGTGCCACTTCTTAACTCCTTGTAGCGGGGTCGTGGTGGTCCTCACACGACCCGGAAAACGGATGGGTCCCGGTCTAGGCCGGATGCTCTCGTCGCCGAGAGCACGAGACGATCGGTCAGATGCCCAGCATCTTCTTGATGGTCTTGGTGTCACCCGGGGCCATCTCGGCGTTGCCGGTGAGGCGACGCGTCAGCTTGGACGACTTGTGCTCGAGCAGGTGGCGCTTGCCGGCGCGCTCCCGCAGGATCTTGCCGGAGCCGGTGACCTTGAAGCGCTTCTTGGCACCGGAGTGCGTCTTGTTCTTCGGCATGGCGCCGTTATCTCCTCGTCAGTGGCGCTCCCCTCCGGTGCGGGCACCGGGCGACCGGGAGCGTCAATTCTTCGTGTGGTGGTGCCGGGCGGACCGGGGGACTGCCGGGCGGGCAGCCCCCGTCGGATCACGCCTCGGCGTTCTCGGCCGACTCGTCGGCCGAAGACTCCTCGACCGGCGCCTCGGACGAACCGCCCTGACGCTCGGCCTTGCGCGCGGCCTGGGCCTCACGCGCCTCGGCCATGGCCTCGGTCTTCTTCTTGTGCGGGCCCAGAACCATGATCATGTTCCGGCCGTCCTGCTTCGGGTTGGACTCGATGAAGCCGAGCTCCTGAACGTCCTCCGCGAGGCGCTGGAGCAGTCGGTAACCGAGCTCCGGCCGGGACTGCTCACGACCACGGAACATGATCGTGATCTTGACCTTGTCGCCCTGCTTGAGGAACCGGACGACGTGACCCTTCTTGGTGTCATAGTCGTGCGGGTCGATCTTCGGCCGGAGCTTCATCTCCTTGATGACCGTGTGCGCCTGGTTCTTGCGCGCCTCACGGGCCTTCATGGCCGACTCGTACTTGAACTTCCCGTAGTCCATGAGCTTGCACACGGGCGGACGGGCGTTCGCCGCAACCTCAACCAGGTCGAGGTCGTACTCCTGCGCGAGCTCCAGGGCCTTGGCAAGCGGAACAATGCCCACCTGCTCGCCACTGGGGCCGACAAGACGCACCTCGGGAACGCGAATCCGCTCGTTGATGCGGGGCTCGGCGCTGATGGATCCTCCTCGGTAGCACCACGCGACCGCCTTGGCGGACGGACACGTCACGTGTTTAACGTTGAGACCAACCATCCCGGGACACGAAAAATGCCCCGGACGGGACACAGGCGGGGCTCCATGGCAATACCGGAGCACCGCCGCGGTGTACCGCGGGGCGCAACATCGGGCGAACTCCATCGTCCGTACGGAACGATGGCGGCCGCCTGACCGGTGACCCGCCGCCCCTGACGGGCGGCAAGGTGGGAAGTCGGAGCCTCCACTTGTGGGCCGGGCACGCACGTGTCCGGCCGGTCGTTACACAAGGTTAGCAGGTCGTCGGGGCAAGGGCTAACCGAAGGGTTCCGCCCGGCGGGGCATATCGTGGGC
This sequence comes from Streptomyces sp. NPDC048604, assembly GCF_043199435.1. Taxonomy (NCBI): domain Bacteria; kingdom Bacillati; phylum Actinomycetota; class Actinomycetes; order Kitasatosporales; family Streptomycetaceae; genus Streptomyces; species Streptomyces sp. NPDC048604. Next base: position 234,309 of record NZ_JBICVX010000009.1, on the reverse strand, counting down.
CCCATGAGTGACACGCCCACCAATGACTCCACCGACTTCGACGCCATGACCCGTGAGATCGCCGAGGCCCCCGCGGTCCAGGTGATCGTGACGGTCGCCGTCAACCTGATGAGCGCCGCCGCGGTGAAGCTCGGGCTGGCCGAGGGGGGCGAGGACCACAAGGACCTCGACGAGGCCCGCAAGCTGGTCCACGCGCTGGCCGGCCTGCTCGACGCCAGCACGACGGAGATCAGCTCGTTCCACGCGGCCCCGCTGCGGGACGGCCTGAAGTCCCTCCAGCTGGCCTTCCGCGAGGCGTCCATCGTCCCGGACGAGCCGGGCCAGGGACCGGGCGAGAAGTACACGGGGCCGGTGTTCGGCTGAGCGGGTGAACGGTCCGGGCCCACGACTCTGCCGGGGGTACGGGGGTTGCCCCCGGGGAGCCGCAGTCACGGGGCCGGTGTTCGGGTAAGCCGAGGTTCAGTCCCGTACGTAGAAGGGCTCGCCCGGAGGCGGGGTCGTGGCCGGCAGGAGTGCCAGGTCGAGGCCCCGCACCAGGCGGGCCCTCAGTGTTTCGTCGGCGGCCAGGGCGCGGGCCACGCGCTGGGCGGCCTCCGCGGCGGCGACGTCGTCGTCGAGGACGAGGGCGAGGATGCCGTCGCTCGCCCCGGGGCCGAGGTAGGCCCGTACGACGGCGGGCTCGCCGGCGACCGCGGCGCGCACCGCGTCCCGTACGGCCGGGTCCTGGAGCGGGTCCGCGCTGGTCCGGCCCTCGGCGAGGGCCAGCAGCGCGGGGCCGGCCACCTGGTACGGCACCGGACCCGCGAGGTCCAGCACGAGCGTGTCGGCCTTCTCGTGCACGAGGGCCGCCAGGGCCTGGTGCAGCGGTACGGCCACGGGCCGGGCGGCCGGGTCCCACAGGGCCAGCGAGGCGATCGAGGTGAAGGCGGGCAGCGCCCGGCGGTCCCCCGCGGTGAGGGTCGGCACGGCCATGTCGCTGGTCTTCTCGCGGCGCAGGCCCGTTTCGGGGTCCTCCTCGACCTCGCCGAGGACGGCGACCACGGGGACGAGGAGCCGGGCGTCCCTGAGCGCTTCCAGGACCGGGCCGTGGGCGGTGCGGTCCTCAGCCCACGCGGCGAGGGCCGCGGCGAGCCGCGGGTCCGCGGTGCCGTCGTCGTCGGAGAAACCGGGGTCCGGGATGTTCTTGAGCGCCACGTCCCGAGCCTATCCGGCGGACCGGCTCACCAGGTCCGGCGGGTCAGCGGTGGCGGCGCGGGTCCGGGGTGCGGCTGCCGCGCCACAGGACGACCGCGGCGGCGAGCAGGAACACGCCGAGCCCGCCCGCGGCCGGCGCGAGCACCCCGAGGGGCCGGTCGTCGCCCGCCTCCGGGGCGGGGCCGGAGCCGAAGTACCGGCCCTGGTGCCCGGCCGCGGCGGCCCGGCCGGCGGTGCTCCCCTTCGTGGCGGCGAGCTTGCCGCCGGCCTCGATGGCGGCGGCCGGGTCGACGGTGCCGTACCCCTTGTCGTCGCTGCGGCCGCCCTTGGGGCGGCTGCGGGCGGTGTCGACGAAGAGCTGCTTCACCTGGGCCGGCGTCAGACCGGGGTGGGCGGCGCGGACGAGGGCGGCGGCCCCGGAGACGAACGCAGCGGCGGCGCTGGTGCCCCAGCCCTCGTAGTAGCGGCGGTCCGGGTCGGCGATCACCACGTCGACGCCGGGGGCGCTGACCGTGGCGTACCAGCGGCTGGTGGAGAACGAGGCGTGGGTGCCGTACCGGTCGACCGCGGCGACGGCGATGACGCCGGGGTAGGCGGCGGGGTACGAGACGTGGTCGCCCTTGTCGCCGCCGTTGCCGGCGGAGGCGACGACGACGACGCCCTTGGCGAGGGCGTACTGGACGGCGGCGTCCTCGTCGGCGTCGGGGTGGGCGGACTCGCTGTCGTCGCCGAGGGAGAGGTTGATGACGTCCGCGCCCTGGTCGGCGGCCCAGCGGATGCCCTGGGCGAGCGCGCCGCCGCGGGTTTCGCGGGCGCGGGCTCGGGCCTTGTCGGCGCCTTCGAGGATGACCCGGACGGGCAGGATCCGCGCCTGCGGGGCGATGCCGAGGACGCCGTCCTGGCGGCCGGGGCCGTGGCCGTGTCCGGCGATGATGCCGGCCATGGCGGTGCCGTGGCGGGCCCAGGCGCGGTCGCCGCGGGCGGCGCCGAAGCCGACGAGGTCCTTGCCGGCGAGGACGTTGCCGTCGAGGTCCGGGTGGCTCGCGTCGACGCCGGTGTCGAGGACGGCGACGGTGATGCCGCGGCCCTTCGTGGTGCGCCAGGCCTCGGAGGTGTGGAGCGCTTCGAGCCCCCACTGGCGGGCGCGGATGGTGTCGGCGTGCGCGGGCGCGGCGGCGGGCAGCACGACGAACGAGGCGGCGAGCGGGAGCGCGAGGAGGGCGCGGAGGCGGCCGGGGCGGGGGCGCGTCACCGGTCCTCCTGGGTGGCCGCGGCGACGGCGCGGCGCAGCCCGCGTTCGACGCGGTCGGCGACGCCCTTGGCCTCGTGGCCGAGGCCGGCCTGGGCGGGGGCGGTGGTCTGGCGGGGGTCCATGGCCTCGGCGGCGGGCTGGGGGCGGGGCACGGGGCGGCCGTCGGCGAAGCCGGAGACGGCGTAGACGAGCACGGGCAGTTCGGGCACGGCGGCGAGCTGCCAGCTGGCGCGCTGCGCGTCGCCGAAGCGGGCGGCGGGGGTGCCGGGGGCGGGCAGGGCGCGCGGCATGTGGTCGACGCGCTTGGCGAGGCCGCCGGAGGTGAACTGCCGGGTGAGGGTCTGCATGGCGGTGGCGTCGGCGTCGGTGAAGACGAGGCCGACGGTGACGACGTCGGTGGAGGTGGCGTCGGTGTAGGTGGCGCGGACGACGCGGACGCAGCCGGTGGGCCGCAGGCTCGTGACGAGGGCGGGCGAGAGGACGGCGGCGGTGCAGGGCGCGTCGGGCGCGACGGCGAGGCGCGTCCACGTGCGGTCGGCTCCGCCGGGGCCGGAGCGGGCGCCCTTGAGGGTGGGCGGGAAGAGGGTGTCGACGGGCGTGCTGTGCCAGGCCCGGCGGGCTTCGGCGTACCCGGCGGGCTCCTGCGCGGCCCCGTGTCCCTGCTGGGTCAGCACCACTCCGGCGATGGCTCCGCCGACCAGGCCGAGCCCCAGGACGAGGCACGTCCCGGCGGCGACGACCCAACCGAACCGCCGCTCCCGGATGGGCCGCAGCTGCGCGGTGGTCTCACTGGGCGTCTCGGGCGGCGCGCCGAAGTACGTGTACGCGGGCGGCGTGGGGCGCAGCCGCGTGGTGGTCTCGGAGCCGGGGTACACGGGGGCGGCGGGCACCACCCAGGGGGCCGCCGGCGCGGGCCGGGGCGGGGCCGCGGCGGCGGGCTGAGGCACGGCGGGCGCGGGCATGGCCTGCGCGGCCGGGTTCGGCGGTACCGGCTGCGGGGCAGGCTGCCGGGCCGCGGTCGGTATCGGCGGGGGCATCGGGGCGGCCGGCGCGGGCGGCGTCGGCGGACCCGTCAGCGGGGTCTGCGGGGCGGGGGCGGCAGGCTGCGGCGCCGGGGCGGTCGGCAGCGGCTGGGCCTGCGCGGTCGGCTGAAACTGGGCCGGGGCGGTCGGCAGCTGCTGGGCCGGGGCCGGCGCCGGCGCGTGCGGGGTCTGCGGGGCCGGGGCGGGCGGTGTCGGCGGACCCGTCAGCTGTGCCTGCGGGGCCGCTCCGGCCGGCTGCGGGGCCGGGGCGGTCGGTAGAGGCTGGGCCTGCGCGGTCGGCTGCGGCTGGGCCGGGACCGGCGGCGGCATGTGCGGCGGGAGCGGAGGCGGGGTCGGGTGCGCGTTCGTCGGCATCGCGTCCCCCCGCTCGCTCTCGTTCCCGTACTCGTACCCACTCGTAGTCGTACGGGTGCTCGTACCGCCTGGCAATGTGCGCCACTCTACGGGCTGTTCCGGCGCGGGCGGGAACCCCGGGGGATCTGACCGGATGATCCCCCTACCCTCGGATGGGGCGGTCTGGAAAACTCGGGCCATGACTCCCCGTGCCGCCGACCGCGCCCGGTACGACCGGGCCACCGCCCAACTCGACGCGCCCGTGGCGATCGTCGACCTGGAGGCGTTCGACGCCAACGCGGACGACCTGGTGCGGCGGGCCGCGGGGAAGCCGATACGGGTGGCGAGCAAGTCGGTGCGGTGCCGGGCCCTGCTGGAGCGGGTGCTGGCCCGCGAGGGCTTCGCGGGGATCATGTCGTTCACGCTCGACGAGTCCCTCTGGCTGGCCCGCGCCGGTTTCGAGGACGTGCTCCTCGCCTACCCGTCCGCCGACCGCGCCGGCTTCGCCGCGCTCGCCGGCGACGAGAAGCTGGCCGCCGCCGTGACCGTGATGGTCGACGACCCCGCCCAGCTGGAGCTGATCGACCTGGCGCGCGACGGCGGCACCGAGGAGATCCGGGTCTGTCTGGAGCTCGACACCTCGCTCCTGCTGCTCGGCGGCCGGGTGCGGATCGGGGCCCGGCGCTCCCCCCTGCACGAGCCCGCGCAGCTCGCCGAGCTGGCCCGCTCGGTGGCCCGCCGGCCCGGTTTCCGGCTGGTCGGGCTGATGGCGTACGAGGGTCATGTCGCCGGCGTCGGCGACGCGGTCGGCGGCCGACCGCTGCGTTCGCGGGCGGTCCGCCTCATGCAGGCCGCGGCCCGCCGGGAGCTGGCGGCGCGGCGCGCGGCCGCGGTCCGCGCCGTACGGGCCGTCGCTCCGGACCTGGAGTTCGTCAACGGCGGCGGCACCGGCAGCGTCCAGCACACGGCCGCCGAGGACGCGGTGACCGAGATCGCCGCGGGCTCGGGCCTGTACGTGCCGCGGCTGTTCGACCACTACTCGTCGTTCGACGGCCGTCCGGCCGCCCTGTTCGCCCAGCCGGTGGTCCGCCGCCCGGGCGTGGGCGTGGTGACGGTGCTCGGCGGCGGCTACCCGGCGTCGGGTGCGGCGGGCCGGGACCGGCTGCCGGTCCCGTACCTGCCGGAGGGGCTGCGCTACGACCCGCGGGAGGGGCCGGGCGAGGTGCAGACGCCGCTGATGGGCTCCGCCGCCGACGATCTGCTGATCGGCGACAAGGTGTGGTTCCGGCACGCGAAGGCCGGTGAGCTGTGCGAGCGCTTCGACCGGCTGCACCTCGTCGAGGGCGACCGGATCACGGCGACCGTGCCCACGTACCGGGGCGAGGGCCGGACGTTCCTCTGACCCCGGCGCCGAGCGCTACAGCGCCTTGATGCCCGCCGCGATCTCGTCCATCAGTTTCACCGCCGGGCCCTTCGGCCCGGCGTCGAACACGAACCGGACCACGACCGGCGCCTGACTGCCCGACGGCGACGGGAAGACCAGGGACTGCACGATCCCGCCGGGGCCGGCGCCGGTGACGACCTTCCAGCGGACCAGGTAGGCGTCGCGGCCGGCCACGACGGTCGCCTTGGACGCGAGGACGGTGTGGGACTTGACCCCGCCGTAGGGGTCGTTGCCGAGGATGTCCTGGGTGTACGCCTGCTCCACGGCCCGCGAGATGTCGGCCTTGGCGATCGCCTCCGGGGTGGTGGCGTCGGTCTTGGCGGGCGTCCGGGTGGTGACGATGCCGTACTTGCAGCTCTCGCCGACGTCGCCGGGGCACTGGTAGTCGCCGGCCGTGCTGACGGTGGGGACGTCGTCGGTGGTCTGCTCCGGCTTCTCCCAGCCCTGCGGGATCGGCAGGGAGATCCCGTTGAGCTGGTCCTCGACCACGGCCGGGTCGCCGCCGCCGGTGTCGGCCGACTGCGTAGGGCTGCCGGTCGGCTCCGGCGCGGCGGTCGTGGCGCTCGACGTCGGCCCCGCGACGGGCGGGTCCGTCCGCTCGTCGTCCTTGCCGTTGACGACGACGGCGACGATCACCGCGACGGCGACGGCCACGACCGCCACGGCCCCGCCGATGACGACCCCGCGCTTCGGTCCCCCGGCCGCCGGCGGCACGACGACCGCGGTGGGGCCGGGGTGGCCGGGGTACGCCTGGCCGCCGCCGGCAGGGCGCGTGTGGCCGGTCCACGCGCTGCCGTCAAACCACCGCTCGGTCCCGGGCGTGCCCGGGTCCGGGTACCAGCCCGCAGGCGTGTGCATGCTCATCCGGCCAGCCTAGAGGGCGTGTTCGACGCCCGGACACCGAGGCCCGTACTACAGCGGCGTCCTACAGCGGCGTCACGTACGCGCCGGAGATCCCGCCGTCCACCAGGAAGTCCGTGGCGTTGACGAACGAGGAGTCGTCGCTGGCGAGGAAGGCGACCGCCGCCGCGATCTCCTCGGCCTCGGCGAACCGGCCCACCGGGATGTGCACCAGGCGTCGCGCGGCCCGCTCCGGGTCCTTGGCGAACAGCTCCTGCAGCAGCGGGGTGTTCACCGGCCCCGGGCAGAGCGCGTTGACCCGGATGCCCTCGCGGGCGAACTGCACGCCGAGCTCGCGGGACATGGCGAGCACGCCGCCCTTGGAGGCGGTGTACGAGATCTGCGAGGTCGCCGCGCCCATGACGGCCACGAACGAGGCGGTGTTGATGATCGAACCCCGGCCCTGCTGCCGCATGTACGGCAGGGCCGCCTTGCAGCACAGGTACACGGAGGTGAGGTTGACCTCCTGGACCCGCTTCCAGGCCTCCAGGCCGGTCTCCAGGATGGAGTCGTCGTCGGGCGGCGAGATGCCCGCGTTGTTGAAGGCGATGTCGACGGAGCCGTACGTGTCGAACGCCGTCCGGAACAGCGCCTCGACCTGCTCGGGGTCGGTGACGTCGACCTGGACGAACGTGCCGCCGACCTCCTCCGCGGCGGCCTTCCCGGCGGTCGCGTCGATGTCGCCGCAGACGACGTTCGCGCCTTCGGAGGCGAGCCGGCGGGCGGTGGCGAGGCCGATGCCGCTGCCGGCCCCGGTGATGACGGCGGTGCGGCCGACCAGGCGGCGGCAGACGATCTCTTCGGTGCGGTCGGTCATGGGTGCTCAGGCCTCCGTGCTGATGAAGACGTTCTTGGTCTCGGTGAAAGCGGTGAGGGCGTCGGGGCCGAGTTCGCGGCCGAGGCCGGACTGCTTGTAGCCGCCGAAGGGGGTCCAGTAGCGCACGCTGGAGTGGGAGTTGACGGACAGGTTGCCGGCCCGCACGGCCCGCGAGGCGCGCAGCGCGCGGCTCACGTCCCGGGTCCAGATCGATCCGGACAGGCCGTACGGTGTGGCGTTGGCGAGCCGGATCGCGTCGTCCTCGTCCTCGAAGGGCAGCACGACGGCGACCGGTCCGAAGATCTCCTCGACGGCGCAGGGCGCGTCCTCGGCGACGTCGGTGAGGACGGTCGGCGGGAACCAGAAGCCGGGGCCTTCGGGGGCCTTGCCGCGGATGCCGGGCAGGGAGTCGGGCACGTACGAGCGGACCCGCTCCAGCTGGGCTCGGGAGATCAGCGGCCCCATCCGGGTGCGCTCGTCGGCCGGGTCGCCGACCACGATCTCCTCGATCGCCGGGGTGAGCAGCTCCAGGAAGCGGTCGTACACGCTGCGCTGGACGAGGATGCGGCTGCGGGCGCAGCAGTCCTGGCCGCTGTTGTCGAGGAAGGACATGGGCGCGGCCGCGGCGGCCGCCTCGATGTCGGCGTCGGCGAAGACGATGTTGGGGCTCTTGCCGCCGAGTTCGAGGGTGACGCGCTTCACCTGGTCGGCGCACTTGGCCATGATCGCCTTGCCGACCTTGGTGGAGCCGGTGAAGACGATCTTCGCGACGCCGGGGTGGACCACGAGCGCGTCGCCGGCGACGGCGCCCTCGCCGGGCAGGACCTGGAACAGGCCCCCGGGCAGCCCGGCCTCCAGGGCGAGTTCGGCGAGCCGCAGGGCGGTGAGCGGGGTGGTCTCGGCGGGCTTGAGGATCACGGCGTTGCCCGCGGCGAGCGCGGGGGCGGTGGCCCAGGCGGCGATCGGCATCGGGAAGTTCCAGGGCGCGATCACGCCGACGACACCGAGGGGTTCGAGGAGGGTGACGTCGAGGCCGCCGGGCACGGGGATCTGCCGGCCGCTGAGCCGCTCCACTCCCCCGGCGGCGAAGTCGAGCAGATCGCGGACGTTGCCGGCCTCCCAGCGGGCGTTGCCGACGGTGTGGCCGGCCTCGCGGACCTCCAGCTGGGCGAGTTCCTCGATGTGGTCGTCGACGACGACGGCGAAGCGTCGCAGCAGCCGGGCCCGGTCGGCGGGCGCGGCGGCCGCCCAGCCGCGCTGGGCCGCGGCGGCTCGGGCGACGGCGGCGTCGACGTCCTGGGCGGTGGCGGCGGGGACGGTGGCGACGACGTCTTCGGTCGCCGGGTTCAGGACGAGCAGGTGGTGCGGCACGTAGGTCCTCACATGCGTTCGAAGGAGCGGCGCAGCTCCCAGTCGGTCACCGCGGCGTCGAAGGCGTCGAGTTCGACGCGGGCCATGTTGCGGTAGTGCGCGACGACCTCGGCGCCGAAGGCTGCCTTGGCGATCTCGCTGTTCTCCCAGAGTTCGGCGGCCTCGCGCAGCGTGGTGGGCACGTGCTCGTACCCGCCGGTGTAGGCGTTGCCGTCGCAGGCCGGGGGCAGTTCGAGCCGCTGCTCGATGCCGTACAGGCCGGCCGCGACGAGTCCGGCGACGGCGAGGTGCGGATTGACGTCGCCGCCGGGAAGCCGGTTCTCGAAGCGCATCGAGCGGCCGTGGCCGACGACGCGGAGGGAACAGGTGCGGTTGTCGTGGCCCCAGGCGACGGCGGTGGGGGCGAAGGAGCCCGGCTGGAAGCGCTTGTAGGAGTTGATGTTGGGCGCGTACAGCAGGGAGAAGTCGCGCAGGGCGGCGAGCTGTCCGGCGAGGAAGTGCCGCATCACGTCCGACATGCCGTGGGAGCCTTCGCCGGCCATGACGTTGCGCCCGTCCGCGTCCTGCAGGGACAGGTGGATGTGGCAGGAGTTGCCCTCGCGCTCGTTGTACTTCGCCATGAAGGTGAGCGAGACGCCCTCCTGGGCGGCGATCTCCTTCGCGCCGGTCTTGTAGACGGCGTGCTGGTCGCAGGTGACGAGGGCCTCGTCGTACTTGAAGGCGATCTCGTGCTGGCCGGGGTTGCACTCGCCCTTGGCGGACTCGACGGTGAGCCCCGCGCCGGCCATCTCGTTGCGGATGCGGCGCAGCAGGGGCTCGATGCGGCCGGTGCCGAGGACCGAGTAGTCGATGTTGTACTGGTTGGCGGGGGTCAGGCCCCGGTAGTTCGCGTCCCAGGCCTGTTCGTAGGTGTCCTTGAAGACGATGAACTCGAGCTCGGTGCCCACGTGCGCGGTGTAGCCGTGCTCGGCGAGCCGCTCCAGCTGGCGCCGGAGGATCTGCCGGGGCGCGGCGACGACGGGCGAGCCGTCGCCCCAGGCGAGGTCGGCGACGAGCATCGCGGTGCCCTCGTTCCAGGGGACGCGGCGCAGAGTGGTGAGATCGGGGTGCATGGCGAAGTCGCCGTAGCCGCGGTCCCAGGAGGACATCTCGTAGCCGTCGACCGTGTTCATGTCGGCGTCGACGGCCAGGAGATAGTTGCAGCCTTCCGTGCCGTGCTTCAGGACCTCGTCCAGGAAGAACGGTGCGGCGAACCGCTTGCCCTGGAGCCGTCCCTGCATGTCGGGGAAGGCCAGGACGACGGTGTCGATCTCGCCGCTCGCGACGAGGGCGTACAGCTCCTCGACGGTGAGCGGGGGTTTGCGGTCTGCCACGGGATTTACTCCTCCTTCGGCCAGCCGGGAGCCATAAGGTATTACCGAAGACCATTGCTTGGGAAGGGAAACCGCGACGTGGCAGGGATCGAGGACCTCAACGACCGCCTGACGTCCGTGCTGCGGCCCGTGCGTGCGGGCAACGGCTTCGAGGAGGCGCTGGAGCAGATCCTGCGCGTGGTGCGGCTCGGCCTGGTGCCGGGAGGGGACCGGCTGCCGCCGGAGCGGGAGCTGGCCGAGCGGATAGGGATCAGCCGGGTGACCCTGCGCGAGGTCCTGAAGGTGCTGCAGGAGCAGGGCCTGGTGGAGAGCCGGCGGGGGCGGTACGGCGGCACGTTCGTCATGGAGCGGGCCGCGAGCGGCGACGAGGACGAGCTGCGCCGCCGGATCGCGTCCGTCGACATCGAGGACACGCTCCGCTTCCGGGAGGCGTTGGAGGTCGGCGCGGCCGGGCTGTGCGCCGCGCACGGGCTGGCCGACGAGGGGGCGGAGCGGCTGCGGGCGGCGCTGGCGGCCACGCACGACGCGCCGCTGGCGGACTACCGGCGCCAGGACACGCTGTTCCACCTGACGCTGGCCGAGCTGTCCGGCTCGCGGGCGCTGACCACGCAGTACGCGGCGGTCCGGGCCACGGTGAACGACCTTCTGGACTGCATCCCGCTCCTGGTGCGGAACCTGGAGCATTCGCAGCGACAGCACACGGCGCTGGTGGAGGCGGTGCTGGCCGGCGACACGGCGCGGGCGTACGAGACGGCGCGCGAGCACTGCGAGGGCACGGCGGCGCTGCTGCGGGGCTTCCTCACCTGACGCGCTGCTGCTGCGGGGCTTCCTCGCCCGAGGGCGGCGGCGTGCCCGTTCGTCGCGTAACCCGAAAGTAACGCACGGGGCTTGCGCTCCCGCCCGGCCGACGCAAAGGTATGGATCCATTCCATTGGGCCCGACGCGGGAGCTCTGTGCCATGACGCTGGAAGACACCTCCGGGAGCACCACCTCACCACCCGACGACTACCTGGAACGCCGCGCCCTGCGCCGCGGCAGCGCCGGCTGGCTGCTGCTGACCGGCCTCGGCGTCGCGTATGTCGTCTCCGGCGACTTCTCGGGCTGGAACATCGGCCTGTCCAAGGGCGGCTTCGGCGGACTCGCCATCGCGACGGTCCTGATGGGCGTGATGTACGCCTGCCTGGTCTTCGCGCTCGCCGAGCTCTCCGCGATCCTGCCCACGGCGGGCGGCGGCTACGGTTTCGCCCGCCGGGCGCTCGGCACCTGGGGCGGCTTCCTCACCGGCACCGCGATTCTGATCGAGTACGTGCTGGCCCCCGCCGCGATATCCATCTTCATCGGCGACTACGTCCAATCGCTGGGCCTGTTCGGCCTGGAGTCGGGCTGGCCGGTCTATCTCGCCTGCTTCGTGATCTTCATCGGGATCCATCTGTGGGGCGTCGGCGAGGCACTGCGCTTCAGCCTGATCGTGACCGCGATCGCGGTGGCCGCGCTGATCGTCTTCGCGCTGGGCGCGCTCAGCGACTTCCACGTCGACGGGCTGAACGACATCCCGGCCAAGCCGGAGGCGTTCGGCTCCAACTCCTGGCTGCCGTACGGGCTGCTTGGCATCTGGGCCGCCTTCCCGTTCGGCATGTGGTTCTTCCTCGGCGTCGAGGGCGTGCCGCTGGCCGCCGAGGAGGCGAAGGACCCGGTCCGCTCCATGCCGAAGGCGCTCGCCTGGTCCATGGGCATCCTGGTGCTGCTCGCCGTGGTGACCTTCATCGCGACCACCGGGGCGCGCGGCTCGGCGGCCGTCCAGGACGCCGGCAACCCGCTGGTCGTGGCGCTGCAGGGCAAGGGGGAGCCGACCACGCTCAGCCGGTTCGTCAACTACGCGGGGCTCGCGGGCCTGATCGCCTCGTTCTTCTCGCTCATCTACGCCGGCTCCCGGCAGCTGTTCGCGCTCTCCCGGGCCGGCTACCTGCCCCGCTTCCTCTCCCTGACCAGCCGCCGCAAGTCCCCGTACCTGGGTCTCGTGATCCCCGGCGCGATCGGCTTCGCGCTCGCGGCCGGGACGGGCAACGGGGCGCGGATGCTGAACATCGCGGTGTTCGGCGCGACGATCTCGTACGCGCTGATGGCGCTTTCGCACATCGTGCTGCGCCGCCGCGAGCCGGGGCTGCACCGCCCGTACCGTACGCCCGGCGGCGTCGTCACCTCGTCCGTGGCCTTCGTCCTCGCCCTGTCGGCGCTGGTGGCGACCTTCCTGGTCGACAAGGACGCGGCGTTCATGGCGCTCGGTGTGTACGTGATCGCCCTCGCCTACTTCGCGTTCTACAGTCGGCACCGCCTGGTGGCCAAGGCTCCCGAGGAGGAGTTCGCGGCACTGGCGGCGGCCGAGGCCGAGCTGGAACGCGACTGATCAACCGGAGGAGACCCGTGTCCAAGCCGCTCATCGGCGTGACGACCTATCTCGACCAGGCCCGGTGGGGCGTGTGGGACCTGCCCGCCGCCCTGCTGCCGGCCGCCTATCCGCGGCTGGTGCAGGCGGGCGGCGGGCACGCCGTGATGCTGCCGCCGGACGCCCCGTCCGCCGCGGCGGCGGTGGTGGCCCGGCTGGACGCGCTGGTCGTCGCGGGCGGCGCGGACGTCGAGCCGGTGCGGTACGGGGCCGCCCCCGATCCCCGTACCGGCCCGCCGGCCCCCGAGCGCGACGCCTGGGAACTGGCGCTCATCGAGGCGGCCATCGGCTCCGGCACCCCGCTGCTCGGCATCTGCCGGGGCATGCAGCTGCTCAATGTGGCGCTCGGCGGCACGCTGGTGCAGCACCTGGACGGGCACGTGGAGTCGGTCGGCGTGATCGGCCGCCACACGGTCAAGCCGGTGCCCGGGACGCTGTACGCCACCCTGGTCCCGGACGCGGCGTCGGTGCCGACGTACCACCATCAGGCCGTCGAACGGCTCGGCAAGGGCCTCGCGCCCTCCGCGTACGCCGAGGACGGCACCGTCGAGGCCGTCGAACTCCCCTCCCCCGGCTGGACCCTGGGCGTCCAGTGGCATCCGGAGATGGGCGAGGACCTGCGGGTGATGCGCGGGCTGGTGGCGGCGGCGCGGGCTCGCCGGGTCTGACCCTTCGGGGTTCAGCGCCGGGTCTGACCCGTCGGGGGGTTCAGCCCCGGGTCAGTGACAGAAGGTCCCGGGCCGGGCCCGTGGGCCGGTGGCCGGTGGGCCAGACGGCGCGCAGGGCGCGGGCCAGCGGCACGCCGTCGAGCGGGATCTCGACGAGCCGGCGGGAGGCGAGCTCCTCGGTGACCGCGAGTTCGCTGAGGACGGCCGGGCCCGCGCCGCTGACCGCGGCGGCCTTCACCGCGGTGGTGGAGGCGAGTTCGAGCAGCGGCGGGGCCAGGCCGCCCTCGTCCGCGAGGGCGGCGTCCAGGACCTGGCGGGTGCCCGAGCCGCGCTCGCGCAGGATCAGCGGGGTCGCGGAGAGCTCCGCGGCGGTCAGCGGGCCGCGGCGGCGGGCCCAGCGGTGACCGGGTGCGGCGACCACGACGAGCCGGTCGTGGGCGACGACCGCGCCCTCCAGACCGTCCGGCACCGCCAGGCCCTCGACGAAACCGAGGTCCGCCTCGTCGGCAAGCAGCCGCTCGGCGACCGAGGCCGAGTTGCCCGCGTGCAGCGAGACCGCCGTGTCCGTCCGCTCGGCGCGCAGCGCGATCAGCCAGCCCGGCATCAGGTACTCGGCGATGGTCATCGACGCCGCCACCCGCAGCCGCGAGTCGCGGCGGGCCCGCAGGGCCTGCGCCCCCGCGTCGAACGCCTCCGCCGCCTCCACGATCCGCCGCGCCCAGTCGGTGACCAGCGCGCCCGCGTCGGTGAGCCGGGAGCCGCGCGGCGAACGGTCGACCAGGGCCACCCCGAGCTGCCGCTCCATGGAGCGGATCCGGCTGCTCGCGGCCGGCTGCGTGATGCCGACCTCGCGGGCCGCCCGCCCCAGGCTGCCGTGCCGGGCGACCGCGAGCAGCAGCTCCAGCGCGCCCAGGTCGGGCACCCGGTGGGCGAGCGGGGCGTACGTCCCGGGAGGCGATCCGTCACTGCTCATAAAGCCAGCTTATGACGTCATAGGGCCATGATCCCTGGTCGGGTCGGCGGTCCGGCGGGACGGTGGGGACCATGGCAACCCCTGTTCGACCCCGCACCACGCCCCGCGCCGTCTCCCGTACCGCGCACCGTGCCCGCTCCCGCAGCGCGCACCGTGCCGTCCTCCCCGCCGAGCCCCACCGGGCGAAGGCGGGGCGGGTCCGTGACCTCGCACCCAACTGGTACGCCTCGGTGATGGGCACCGCGATCGTCGCCACGGCCGGCGCGACGCTCCCCCTGCCCGTCCCCGGCCTGCGCACCGCCGCGGCCGTGGTGTGGGCCCTCTCGCTCGTGCTGCTCGCCGTGCTCCTCGTGGCCCGGGCCCGGCACTGGATCCACCACCGCGACCGGGCGCGGGAGCATCTCATGGACCCGGCGGTCGCGCCCTTCCTCGGCTGCGTGCCGATGGCGCTGCTCGCGACCGGCGGGGCGACGCTGGTCGTCGGCCGGGACTGGATCGGGACCGGCCCGGCGGTCGCGGTCGACGCGGTGCTGTTCACGGCCGGCACGGTGACCGGCCTGGCGGTCGCGGTGGGCGTCCCGTACCTGATGATCGTGCACCACCGCCTCGAACACGCCACTCCGGCCTGGCTGCTGCCGGTCGTGCCGCCCATGGTCTCGGCCGCGCTCGGCCCGCTGCTCGTCCCGCATCTGCCGGCCGGCGGGCCCTGGCGGGAGACGCTGCTGCTCGCCTGCTACGCCCAGTTCGGGCTGAGCCTGCTCGCCACGGTGCTGATCCTGCCCCTGGTCTTCGGACGGCTGGTCACCGGCGGCCCGCTGCCGCTCGCGCTCACCCCGACGCTCTTCCTGGTCCTCGGCCCGCTGGGCCAGTCGGCCACCGCGGCGGGCAAGTTCGCCGACGTGGCGCCGGGCGTGCTGCCCGCTCCGTACGCGGAGGGGTTCACCGCCTTCGCCGTGCTGTACGGGGTGCCCGTGGTGGGCTTCGCGCTGCTGTGGCTGGCCCTCGCCGGGGTGCTGGTGCTGCGGGCGCGCCGGCGCGGGATGGGCTTCGCGATGACCTGGTGGGCGTTCACCTTCCCGGTCGGCACGTGCGTGACCGCCGCGGAGGGGCTCGCCGCGCACACCGGGCTCGGCGTGTTCCGGTGGCTGGCGGCGGGCCTGTACGTGCTGCTGGTCGCCGCCTGGGCGACGGCCGCGGCGCTCACCGTGCGCGGGCTGCTCAGCGGCGAGCTGCTGCCAGGGCCCG
This sequence comes from Streptomyces sp. NPDC048604, assembly GCF_043199435.1. Taxonomy (NCBI): domain Bacteria; kingdom Bacillati; phylum Actinomycetota; class Actinomycetes; order Kitasatosporales; family Streptomycetaceae; genus Streptomyces; species Streptomyces sp. NPDC048604. The sequence continues at coordinate 219,253 of NZ_JBICVX010000009.1, read as the reverse complement.
GCTCAGCTCCCCGTGCGCCTCGGCGAGCGACGGCCCGTACCAGGTGAGGTGACGGCCGCTGACGAGGGCGGCGGGCAGGCCCGGAAAGGCCTCCGGCCCGTCGTCCGCGGTGAAGCGGTACGGCTCGTCGGGCAGTACTACCAGGTCGGCGCCGGCGCGGTTCAGCTCGTCGAGCGGGATCCGCGGGTATCGCTCGGCGTGATCCGCGTACCGCTGGCGCACCCCGAGCCGGGCCAGCAGGTCGCCTGCGAAGGTGTCGCGGCCGAGGACCATCCAGGGCCGCCGCCAGATCGGCACGACGGCGGTGGACGAGGCGTCCGCCGGGCCGCCCGCCCAGGCCGCCTCCGCCTCGTCGAGCCAGCGCGGCCGGGGCGGCAGCCCGCAGGCCCGCAGCACGCGCTCCAGTTCGGTGAGCGCCTGCGGCAGGGTGCGGACCTCGGTGACCAGGACGTCGAGCCCGGCGGCGCGCAGGGCGGCCAGGTCGGGCGCGCGGTTCTCCTCCTCGTTGGCGACGACGAGGTCCGGGCGGAGCGCGGCGATCGCGGCCACGTCGGGGTTCTTGGTGCCGCCGATCCGGACCGCGCCGCCGAGGTCGGCGGGATGGGTGCACCAGTCGGTGACGCCGACGAGTGTGTCCGGGCCGCCGGTGACTGCGATCGCCTCCGTGAGGGAGGGCACCAGGGAGACGACCCGCATCAAACGGTCTCCGTCGCCTCGATGTGGTCGGCGACGGCGACGACGAGGAGGCGCGTGTCGGGCCCGGCCGCGCGCCAGCGGTGGCGCACCCCGCCGGTCAGATGCAGGGTGTCGCCGCGCTCCAGGCGGTACGCGCGGCCCTCCGCCTCCACCTCGACCGCGCCGTCGGCGACGTACAGGAGCTCGTCGTTGCGGTGCTGGTACTCGCGTCCGGCCTCCTGCTCGCCGGTGAACTCGACCGCGTGCAGCTGGTGGTGACCGCGGACCAGGGGGCGTACCCCCTCGGGCATCTGCTCGAGGTGTTCGCCGGACCGTACGACATCGACGGTGCGGGCGGAGTCGGCGGCGGCGAGGAGCGCGGTGGCGGTGGTCTCCAGGGCGTCGGCGACCCGTTGCAGGGAGCGCATGCTGGGGCGGGCGCGCTCGTTCTCCACCTGGCTGAGGAACGGCACCGACAGGCCGCTGCGCGCGGAGACGACGGCCAGCGTCAGCTCCAGCGCCCGGCGGCGCTTTCTGACGGCGGCGCCCACCCGAAGCGATTCCTTGTCGTCCAAGACCTTCTCGTCCATGACTGCGGCTCCCTCCCGATCCCGTCGTGCCCGTCGGCGGTGGTGCAGGTCCGTACTCGTCACGTGTACGCGTCATGCGTACTCATCGGTTACCTGCACCTTACGCAGCTTTGGGCCGCGGTTTCGCCTGCTGCGGGATTCGTCCGGTATCGGGCGCGGTCCGTGCACACGCGAACGCCGTGTGCGAGCGGCGGGCCCGGGAGGGCTCGGCCGCTCGCACACGGCGCGGCGGAGGATCACACGGAGGTGGTCAGGATGTCACTCGGCGGCGGCCTTCTCCGTCTTGGAGACGGGCGTCCACTTGTCGGCCAGGCCGGGGTTCTCCTTCAGCCAGGCGCGGACGGCCTCCTGCTCCTTGCCCTTGCCGGTCTCCTGGATCTTGGCCTCCAGACCGGTGAGCTGCTGCTCCGTCATCTTGAAGTTCTTCAGCCACTTCCCGACCTGCGGGTTGTCGGCCGAGAAGCCCTTGCGGGCCAGGGTGTGGACGCCGTCGCCGGTGCCCCACGAGGCCTGGGGGTCCTTGAGCTTCTTCAGGTCGTACGTGGAGTAGGCCCAGTGCGGCGACCAGAGGGTGACGACGACGGGCTCCTTCTTGTCGTACGCGCGCTTCAGCTCGGCGAGCATGCCGGGCGTGGAGCCGTCGACGACCTTGTACTCGCCCTCCAGGCCGTAGTCCTTGAGGACCTTGTCCTTGAGGATGCCCATCATTCCGGCGCTCGGCTCGATGCCGATGATCCGGCCCTTGAACTGCCCCGACTTGCCCTTGAGGTCGTCGAGGGAGTCGACGCCCTTGACGTAGGACGGCACGGACAGCTCCAGGGAGGTGGGGCCGTACCAGGAGCCCATGTCCTCCAGCTTGTTCTTGTACTTCGCCCAGTACTGGGCGTGGGTGACGGGCAGCCAGGAGTCGGTCTCGAAGTCGATCTGGCCGCCGGCCATGCCGGTGTAGAGCGAACCGGCCTCCAGCTGCTTGGCGTCGACCTCGAAGCCGCGGCGCTCCAGGAGCTCCTTCCACAGGAACGTGGAGGCGATGCCCTCGTCCCACGGGATGTAGCCGACGGAGAGCTTCTTGCCCTTGCCGATGTCGGCGCCGGCGGCGGTGCCGCCGGACGCGCCGCCGCCGAGGAAGCCCATGCCGCCGGCGACCAGCGCCAGGATCACGACGCCGACGAGGGCGGTGACGGGCTGCGCGCGGTGGTTCAGGACGCGGGCGCTGCGGGACGTGACCGTGCGGGCCTTGGCGAGGGCGCGGCGGCCCAGCGGGGAGACCTGGCGGCCGAGGGCGCCGGTCATCCGGTCGAGGTACATCGCGAGGATCACGATAGAGAGGCCGGCCTCGAAGCCGAGGCCGATGTCGACGTTGCCGATGGCCCGGTAGACCGCGCCGCCGAGACCGCCGCCGCCGACCATGCCGGCGATGACGACCATGGACAGGCCGAGCATGATCACCTGGTTGATGCCGGCCATGATGGTCGGCAGCGCGAGCGGCAGCTGGACGCGGAGCAGCGTGCCCCGCGAGGTGGTGCCGAACGCCTCGGCCGCCTCGACCAGTTCGCCGTCGACCTGGCGGATGCCGAGCTCGGTCATCCGGACGCCGGGCGGCAGGGCGAAGACGATGGTGGCGATGATGCCGGGCACCACGCCGACGCCGAAGAAGATGATGCCCGGGATCAGGTACACCATCGCCGGCATGGTCTGCATGAAGTCCAGGACCGGGCGCAGCACGGCGCTGACGGTCTTGGAACGGGCGGCCCAGATGCCGAGCGGGACCGCGATCGCCAGGGTGACGAGGGTCGCGACCAGGACGAGCGACAGCGTCGACATCGCCTCGTCCCACAGCTCGATCGAGTCGATCAGCGCGAAGCCGGCGAAGGCCAGGACTCCGGCGGTCAGGCCGCGGAGCCACCAGGCGGCGACGGCGAGGATGCCGGCGAACAGCAGCGGCGCCGGGGCGGACAGGACGGCCTCGATGCCGTCGTACAGGCCGGTGACGACGCTGCTGATGGCGTCGAAGAGCCAGGAGAGCTGGGCACGGAGCCAGTCGACGGAGCTGTCGATCCAGTCGCCGAGACGGAGCCTAGGCACCGGCGGTCACCTCCTCGGGCTTGCCCGGTGCGGCATCGCAGGCCATGGGCGGGCGCTGTTCGTCACCGATGAATCCGATGAGCCGGGACTGCGGTACGACGCCGAGCACGGCGCCCTGCGCGTCCTTGACGGCCACCGGGTGCGGGACGCGGGCGGCGACGGCGCACAGCTCGGCGACCGCGGTGTCGGGCCCGACGGTCTCGCAGCCGCAGGCGTCGGCGCGCTCGGTCTCCGGGTCGGTCATGACCGCGGCGGCGGTGAGCACGCGGGAGCGGTCGACGTCCTGGATGAAGGAGGCGACGTAGTCGTCGGAGGGGCGCAGCAGGATGTCCTCGGCGGTGCCGAGCTGGACGATCCGGCCGTCGCGCATCACCGCGATGCGGTCGCCGAGGCGCATGGCCTCGTTGAGGTCGTGGGTGATGAACACGATGGTCTTGCCCAGGCGCTTCTGGAGTTCGAGGAGCTGGTCCTGCATGTCGCGGCGGATCAGCGGGTCGAGCGCGCTGAACGACTCGTCCATGAGCAGCAGGTCGGCGTCGGTGGCGAGCGCGCGGGCCAGGCCCACGCGCTGCTGCATGCCGCCGGAGAGCTCGTCGGGCCAGGACTTCTCCCAGCCGGCCAGGCCGCACAGCTCCAGGGCCTCGGCGGCGCGCTTCTCGCGCTCGGCGCGCGGCACGCCCTGGACCTCCAGGCCGTAGGCGGCGTTCTCCAGGACGCTGCGGTGCGGGAACAGCGCGAAGTGCTGGAACACCATGCTGATCTTGGTGGAGCGGACGCCGCGCAGTTCGCGGGGGCTGAGCGCGGTAAGGTCCTCGCCGTCGAACAGCACACGGCCCGCGGTGGGCTCCAGGAGCCCGTTGAGCATGCGCAGCAGAGTCGACTTCCCGGATCCGGACAGACCCATGACGACGAAGATCTGGCCGGGTTCGACGACGAACGACGCGTCGATCACGGCAGCCGTCGTGCCGTCGGAGCGGAGCTCGTCGCGATCCGCCCCGTGGGCGAGTTTCTCGACGGCCTCGCCGGGTCGTCTGCCGAACACCTTGTACAAGTGGTCGGCCTGGAGCCTGGACACATACACCTCACGTGTGGGAACGAGAAACGGCCGGGCACCCCCCGCGGTCGCCGGGCCGTGGAGCGGGGCGGGATCGGCCCGCGGCTGCCCGGTCGGTGACTCATTTCGGTTCGTACCGTTGAATCCCGTACCGGGTCCGCTCCGGGCCCGCGCCTGCCCCGGCCGCCGACGGGCAAACGCGAAGGTGACCGGGGTCACGGCGTGGGCGTGGAACCGCCGGGCGTTGTCGGCGGGGTGCGGCATCATCGGGGTGTGACGCGACGCCTGATGCTCCTCGACACCGCCTCCCTCTACTTCCGCGCGTACTTCGGCGTGCCCGACTCGGTGCGGGCCCCGGACGGCACGCCGGTCAACGCCGTGCGCGGACTGCTGGACTTCATCGGCCGGCTGGTGCAGGACCACCGGCCGGACGAGCTGGTCGCCTGCTGGGACGACGACTGGCGGCCGCAGTGGCGGGTGGACCTGATCCCCACGTACAAGGCGCACCGCGTCGCGGAGGAGACGCCCACCGGTCCGGACGAGGAGGAGATCCCGGACACGCTGGCCCCGCAGGTGCCGATCATCGAGGCGGTGCTCGCCGCGCTCGGGATCGCGCGGGTGGGCGCGCCGGGGTACGAGGCGGACGACGTGATCGGCACCCTGGCCGCGCGGGCGAAGGGCCCGGTCGACATCGTGACCGGCGACCGGGACCTGTTCCAGCTGGTCGACGACGCACGCGGGATCCGGGTGCTGTTCCCGCGCAAGGGCGTGGGCGACCCGGACCTGGTGGACGAGGAGCTGATCCGGGAGAAGTACGGGGTGCGGGCGGACCGGTACGCCGACTTCGCCGCGCTGCGCGGGGACGCCAGCGACGGGCTGCCGGGGGTCAAGGGCATCGGTGAGAAGACGGCGGCGCAGCTGATCACCGAGTACGGGGACCTGGCCGGGGTCCGCGCGGCGGCGGCCGACCCGAAGTCGAGGCTGACGCCGGCGAAGCGGCGCGGGATCGTGGAGGCTTCGGCGTATCTGGACGTCGCGCCGAAGGTGGTCCGGGTCGCGGACGACGCGCCGCTGCCGGACTTCGACCCGGCACTGACGGGCGTACCGGCGGACCCGGAGCTCCTCGAGGCCCTGGTGGCGCGCTGGGGCATCGGGGGCGCGGTGGGCCGGCTGCTGACGACGCTCCGGCACTGAGGGTGCTAGCTTAGGTAAACCTAAGTATGCCGATCAGGGGAGGCCGTCGTGGCAGAGCAGCCGGCACGGAAGGCGCCGAAGGCCCATGAGGCCCGCGTGGTGCGCACGGAGCGGATCACTCCGCACATGGTGCGCCTGGTGCTGGGCGGCGACGGGCTCGCGGCGTTCGAGGTCGACGAGTTCACCGACCACTACGTCAAGCTGCTGTTCGCCGCGGAGGGCGTGACGTACCCGGAGCCGTTCGACATGGACCGCATCCGCGCGGAGTTCCCGCGCGAGCAGTGGCCGACGACGCGGACGTACACGGTGCGGGCGTGGGACCCGGTGCACCGCGAGCTGACGGTCGACTTCGTGGTGCACGGCGACGAGGGTCTGGCCGGGCCGTGGGCGGCGCGGGCGCAGGCCGGCGACACGGTGCGGTTCCTCGGCCCGGGCGGCGGGTACGCGCCGGACCCGGCCGCGGACTGGCACCTGCTGGTCGGCGACGAGAGCGCGCTGCCCGCGATCGCGGCCTCCCTCGAGCGGCTGCCGGCCGGGGCGCGGGTGCACGCCTTCGTGGAGGTCTCCGACACGACGGAGGAGCAGAAGCTCGCGACGGCGTCCGGCATCGACGTGACCTGGCTGCACCGCGGCGACCGCCCGGTCGGCGCACTGCTCGTCGACGCGGTCCGCGCGCTGGACTTCCCGGCGGGCGACGTCCATGCCTTCGTGCACGGCGAGGCCGGCGCGGTGAAGGAACTCCGCCGCCACCTCCGCATGGACCGCGAGATCCCCCGCGACCGCCTCTCCATCTCCGGCTACTGGCGCCTCGGCAAGACGGACGAGGCCTGGCGCGCGATCAAGCGCGAATGGAACGACCAGGTCGAACGCGAACAGGAAAACTGACGCAAGGAACGTGAACGGCCCGGCCACGGGGCCCCGGGGGTACGCCCCCGGGGCCCCGCGCCGTTTCACGCGCAGCGGTCGGGGTGCTAGGCCTACCCGACCTATTCCCCCTCACTCTCCGCGGAGGGCTCTCCGAATAGACGGGCCGAGGCGTCGACGTGGGCCAGGCGGCGGAGGGCGCCGAAGACGGCGTCGCCGAGGACGGTGCCGACGACCACGGCCTCCACGAGCCGCTCCCGGCCGACGCGCAGGTTCACGTACTGCAGGTCGACGGTCGCGACCTCCTCTGCCGCCTGCGCGTACGCGTCCAGCTGGTGCTCCGCGAAGTCGGCGTGGCCGACCTCGTCGAGGGCCGCGAGGGCCACGGCGAGCGCCTCCGCGGCCGGGCTGCGGTCGTCGACGCGCCAGCCGCGGCGCCGGATCAGCTCGCTCACCTGCTCGCGAGCCGCCGGCACCTCCCCGCGCTCCTCCTCGTGCTGCGGAACGACACGGTCCGCAGCCGTCCCCAGAACCTTGTGCACCGGCTTCTCGGGGTCGTCGATCGCCGCCAGCACCTCCCGGATCCCGGCCACCGACAGCCCTCCGACGTCGAGCAGGGCGCGGATCAGCCGCAGCCGCCGCTCGTGGCCCTCGTCGTACGACGCCTGGTTCGGGCTGGTCAGGCGGCCCGCGGGCAGCAGGCCCTCCCGCACGTAGTACTTGATCGTCGGTACGGACACTCCGGTCCTGCGGCTCAACTCACCGATGCGCACGTCGCGTTCACCTCTCCGGCCTTGCCATTCCCACACCCATCATAGATAGTCTCACTATCAGATAGCGGTAAGCGCTACTATCCATTCTACCCTGGAGGTGCTCTCCCATGTCCGCCGTCTCCTTACAACAAGCCCGCAGCCTGCACCGGCCACTGCTCGTCTTCACCGCCGCCATGGCCCTGGCCACCGTCCTCACCGGCATCGGGATCCTCACCGACGAGCGCCTGCTCGACGGCGCGTCGCTCTGGGCCAAGCCCTTCAAGTTCGCGATCTCGTTCGTCGCCTACTGCCCCACGCTCGCGTGGATGATCTCCCTCCTCCCCCGCGCCCGCCGGGCCGCCTGGTGGGCCGGGACCGTCGTCGCCGCCGCCTGCGCCGTCGAGATGGCGATCATCACCGTCCAGGCCGCGCGCGGACACCACAGTCACTTCAACCGCGTGACCCCCTTGGACTCGATGCTGTGGGACGCCATGGGCGCAACCGTCGTCGTCCTCTGGGCCGGCGCCCTGGTCATCGCCGTCCTGCTGCTGCGCGCCCGAATACTCGACGGTGCCCAGGCCTGGGCGGTACGGCTCGGCTCGCTGATCGCCCTCGCCGGCGCCGCCGTCGGCTTCCTGATGGCCCGCCCCACGCCCGAGCAGATCGCAGCCGAGAACTCCCCGACCGCCGGCGCGCACAGCGTCGGCGTCCCGGACGGCGGACCCGGGCTGCCCGTCATCGGCTGGTCCACCACCGGCGGCGACCTGCGCATCGCGCACTTCTTCGGCATGCACGCGCTCCAGTTCCTGCCGCTCGTACTGGTCGCGCTGCTCGCCCTCGCACCCCGGTTCGCCCAACTGCGCGATCCCCTGCTGCGCCTGCGCCTGGTCGTCGTGGCGAGCAGCATGTACGCCGCGTTCTTCCTCCTCCTCGCCTGGCAGGCCCTGCGCGGGCAGCCCCTGCTCCGCCCCGACGCCCCGACCCTGCTCACGGCGGCGACGGTGATCGCACTCGGCGCCCTCGCCACCTGGGCCGCGTTCCGGAGCACCCCAGCACCCCCTCCCCCGACTGCCCCCGAGCCCGTACGGGAGTACGCCGCATGACCGCGTTCCTCTTCGACCTCTCCTTCTGGCTGGCCGCACCCGTGTGGCTGCTGATGATCTTCGCCCCGTCCTGGGACGTGACGACCCGTATCGCCTCCTCCCCGCTGACCGTGCTGCCGATCCTGGGCGTCTGGCTGGCCCTCGCCATGCCCGTCGCCCCCGAACTCTGGGCCGCGGTCACCAGCCCCGACCTCGACGTCTTCCGCGACCTCGCGGCCACGTCCAACGGCGCGGGCGCGGTCTGGGCCCAGGTGATCGCCTGGGACCTGCTGATCGGCCAGTGGATGTTCCTGCAGGCAAGGAAGTCCGGCGTACCAACATGGGTCATGGCACCGCTACTCATCCTGACCATTCTCCTGTCCCCCGTCGGCCTCCCCCTCTTCCTGGCCATCCGCGCCACGGCACAACGGAGGGCCGCGACTAGGGTGGCGTGATGGATCGGATGGAACGCGCCGTGGGAACCGTCCTCGGCTCCGCCGTGGGCGACGCGCTCGGCGCTCCCTTCGAGTTCGGGCTGCCGGGGGTGTACCGGGAACGGTTCCCCGACGGCGTGGGCGAGATGTGCGGGGGCGGCGGCTGGGACCCCGGCGAGGCGACCGACGACACGCAGATGGCCGTACTGGTCGGGGAGTCGCTACTCGACCGGGGCGGCCTCGACCTCCCCGAGGTCTTCGACCGGTTCCGCCGCTGGGCGGCGGACGAGCCGAAGGACATCGGCCTCCAGACCGAGGCCGTGCTCGGCAGCGGCGATCCCTGGGACACCGCCGCCGCGCTGCACTTCCAGACCAACGGCCGCGGCGCGGGCAACGGTTCGCTGATGCGGGCCGCGACCTCGGCCGTGTACTTCGCGGCCGACGGCCGGCAGACCACGATGGACGCGGCCCGTCGCCTCGCCGCGCTCACTCACGGGGACGCGGCGGCCTGGGAGGGCACCGCGATCCTTCACGAGCTCGTACGCGTGGCTCTGCGAGGCGAGGACCCCCTCGACGCCCTCCCGGCCACCCTGGCCCACGTCACCGAGCGCCAACGCCCGCGCTGGGCCACCGTCCTGGCACCCGGCTGGCACCCGGACGACGCGACCGAGTTCAACGGCGCGGTCTGGCCCTGCCTGGGCTCGGCGGTGTGGGCGCTGCGCACGACATCCACCTTCGAGTCCGCGCTGGCCACCGCCGTCGACCTCGGCGGCGACACCGACACCGTGGCGGCGGTGACGGGCACGCTGGCCGGCGCGGTCTACGGGCCCGACGCCATCCCCACCCGTTGGACGGAGCCCCTGCACGTACCCCTCCCGGGGTTCGGCAGGCGGGTATTGCGAGCCGGCGAACTCCAGCAGCTCGCCCAGGCGTTGGCGTCGTGAGGCCGGCGTGACGACGCGGGAGCGGGGGACGTGGAGGGGGTCGTGTTCGGGACGTAGAGCGTGATTTGTGGCGCACAAGAAACGCTCACCCCACGCGCGACCCGCACGCGCCGTAAATCATGCAGTCCCGGACACGGCCCCCGGAACGTCCCACGCGGACCAGTACAACGAACCCCGACCCCGCCCCAACACACCGCCCCACACACCCCCACCACACCACCCCCCTACCGCGCCTCGACCGTAGCCAGCACCCCCCGGTCCGGCTGGAGGGTCAGACTCGGAACGGGGCGTATCTCGCCGGGATCAACCGCCAGGCGGTAGCGGCGCGCCAGAACGGCCAGGATCAGAACCGCTTCGACCATGGCGAACCGCGTCCCGAGGCAGACCCTCGGCCCGCCGCCGAAGGGGAACCAGGCGTACTCGGGTATCTCCTCCTCGTCCCGCCAGCGTTCGGGGCGGAAGGCGTCCGGCTCCGGGAACCAGCGGGCGTCGCGGTGGGTGGCCCACTGGCTGCTCCAGACCCGTGTGCCGACCGGCACCGGCCTGCCGGCGAGGACCGCGCCCTCCTTTGCGATGCCGGTCAGCAGCCAGATGGTGGGGTAGAGCCGCAGGGTCTCCTTCACCACCGCCTGGGTGTAGGAGAGTTGCGCGAAGTCGTCGAAGCCCGGGTCCCGGTCGCCGAGGACCTCGTCCAGTTCGGCCCAGAGCGCGGCCTGGGCCTCGGGGTTGCGGGACAGGAGGTACCACGCCCAGATCAGCGTGCTGCTCGTCGTCTCGTGGCCGCCGATGTAGAGCGTGACGGTCTCGTCGCGGATCTCCTCGTCGGAGAGGTGCGCCCCCGTCTCGTCCTGGGCCGTCAGGAGGCGGCTGAGGAGGTCGGGACGGTCCGTGTCGCCGTCGCGGTGGCGGGCGACGACGCGGGAGACCTCGGCGTCGATGACCTCCGTGGCCCGCTTGATGCGTGCCCGCCCGGGCGTGGGCACCCAGTCCGGCAGCACCGCCCCGATGCCGCTGAACTCCGCGCCGATCTCCTGCTGCGCGACGTCCATCGCGCGGCCGATCGCCTCGGCGTCAGCCGCGGTGTCGACGCCGAAGATGGTGCGCACGGCGATGAGCTGAGTGAGGGCCGCCATCTCCTGCTTGATGTCGATCCGCTGCCCCGGCGCCCACCGCTCGGCCAGGTCGACCGCGCACTCGGACATGGTGGCCGCGTACGAGCGGACCTGCTTGGGCCGCACCGACGGCTGGACGAGGGACCGCTTGCGCCGCCAGTCGGGGCCCTTCGCGACGACCACGCCGTTGCCCAGGAGCGTGCGGAACGCGATGCCGAGGTCGGGCTGGTCGAAGGTCCGCTCGATCTCGGTGAGCAGTTCGCCGACCTGCTCGGGGCGGGCGATGAACAGCGACTTCTTGGCGCCGAACTGCCAGCTGACCACGTCCCCCCGGGCGCGCAGCTTCTCGAAGAAGGCCAGGGGGTCCTTGCCGAACTCCGGCAGGTTGCCGAGCAGCGGCACGCCCCGTGGACCCGGCGTGATCTTTTCTCCGGGCGCGGCCGGACGTGCTTGCGTGGTCAACTGCGTTCCCTCCCCGCACTGTTGCCTGCTGTGCAAGAACATGCTTGCGGATCGGAAGGCCCACGCCAACCCCTGTGGATAACTCTGAGTGAGCAAGCGAAAGGCCCGCGGCCGAAGCCGCGGGCCCTACAGCGACTCAGCCCACCGAGCTGTACGCCACAACACCCCTGAGCAGGGAGTCCACCGCCTTGCGAGCGTTCTTCGCGACGGTGCTGTTCTCCCTCGGCGCCGCCGCGGCGATCTGGCCGAGCACGTCGATGACCTGCTTGCACCAGCGGACGAAGTCGCCGGCCGGCATCTCCGCCTCGCGCAGCACCTCGTCGAGGCTCTTGTCGGAGGCCCACTGGTACGCGGCCCAGGCGAAGCCGAGGTCGGGCTCGCGCTGGCCGACGCCCTCCGCCTGGTTGATCTTGAACTCTTCCTCCAGGGCGTCGAGGCGACCCCAGATCCGGACCATCTCGCCGAGCGCCGCCTTGGCGTTGCCCGTGGGGAGCTTCGGTGCGACCGCGTCATCCGACTGACGGGCCTCGAAGACCAACGCCGAGACGCAGGCGGCGAGTTCGGCCGGGCTCAGGTCCTCCCACACGCCGTCGCGCAGACATTCGCTGGCCAGCAGGTCGAGTTCGCCGTAGAGACGGGCGAGCCGCTTCCCGTGCTCGGTGACCTCGTTGCCCCGCAGGTAGTCCAGCTCGGTGAGCAGGGCGACGATGCGGTCGAAGGTGCGGGCGATGGTGTTCGTCCGGCCCTCGATGCGCCGCTCCAGCTGCCGCGTGTCGCGCTGCAGCCGGTGGTAGCGCTCGGCCCAGCGGGCGTGGTCCTCGCGCTCGTCGCAGCCGTGGCAGGGGTGGGCCCGCAGTTCGGTGCGCAGCCGCGAGATCTCGCGGTCGTCGGCGGCCGCCGCGCGCTGCTTGCGGTGCCGATCGGGCACGATGTGCCCGGCCTTGGTCCGCAGCGCCGAGGCGAGGTCCCGACGGGACTGCGGGGAGCGCGGGTTGAAGCTGCGCGGGATCCGCATCCGCTCCAGCGGCTCCACCGGGACCGGGAAGTCGATGGACGCGAGCCGCTTGACCTGCCGCTCGGCGGTGAGCACCAGCGGGCGCGGCCCGTCGTGGTACTCGAAGCCGCGGTGACCGTTGGTGCGGCCGGCCGGGATGCCCGGGTCGAGGACGAGGGCGAGGCCGGCGAACTTGCCGGTCGGGACGTGGATCACGTCGCCGGGCTTGAGCCGCTCCAGGGAGGCCGCGGCCTGGGAGCGCCGCTGCGCGGCGCCCTGCTTGGCCAGTTCGGTCTCGCGGTCCTTCAGGTCGCGGCGGAGCCGCGCATACTCCTCGAAGTCTCCGAGGTGGCAGGTCATGCCCTCGCGGTAGCCCTCGAGTCCTTCCTCGTTCTTCTGGACCTGGCGGGAGATGCCCACGACCGAGCGGTCCGCCTGGAACTGCGCGAACGAGGTCTCCAGGAGCTCCCGGGAGCGGTGCCGGCCGAACTGGTCGACCAGGTTGACCGCCATGTTGTACGAGGGCCGGAAACTGGACCGCAGCGGATAGGTGCGCGTGCCGGCGAGGCCGGCCAGATGGCCGGGGTCCATGCCGCGCTGCCAGAGCACGACGGCGTGGCCCTCGACGTCGATGCCACGGCGGCCGGCGCGACCGGTGAGCTGGGTGTACTCGCCGGGGGTGATGTCGGCGTGCTGCTCGCCGTTCCACTTGACGAGCTTCTCCAGGACCACGGAGCGGGCCGGCATGTTGATGCCGAGCGCCAGGGTCTCGGTGGCGAACACCGCCTTGACCAGGCCGCGGACGAACAGCTCCTCGACGACCTCCTTGAAGGTCGGGAGCATACCGGCGTGGTGCGCGGCGATGCCCCGCTCCAGGCCCTCCAGCCACTCGTAGTACCCGAGGACGTGCAGATCCTCGCTCGGGATGGAGGCGGTGCGCTCCTCGACGAGCTCGCGGACCTTGAGCCGCGCCTCGTCGTCGTTGAGCCGCAGCCCCGCGTACAGGCACTGCTGGACGGCGGACTCGCAGCCGGCCCGGCTGAAGATGAAGGTGATCGCAGGCAGCAGGCCCTCGGCGTCGAGGCGCTCGATGACCTCGGGGCGGCCCGGGGTCCAGATGCGGGAGCGCTGGCGGCGCTCGCGCTCGCGGTCGGCCTCGCGGACCATCTTGCCGCGACGGCGCTCGCGGGGGTTGTACGTGCGCGAGTTCTCCGTGCGGGCGAGCCGCAGCAGATCGGGGTTGACCTCGCGGCGCGCGGAGCCGCGGCCGCCGTGGTCGGTCTCCTCCTCGAAGAGGTCGTACATCCGGCGGCCGGCCAGGACGTGCTGCCACAGCGGCACGGGGCGGCTCTCGGAGACGATGACCTCGGTGTCGCCGCGGACGGTGTCGAGCCAGTCGCCGAACTCCTCGGCGTTGGAGACCGTCGCGGACAGTGACACCAGGGTCACGGACTCGGGGAGGTGGATGATCACTTCCTCCCAGACGGCGCCGCGGAAGCGGTCCGAGAGGTAGTGGACCTCGTCCATGACGACATAGCCGAGGCCGCTGAGCGCCTGGGACCCCGCGTACAGCATGTTGCGGAGGACCTCGGTGGTCATGACGATGATCGGCGCGTCCCCGTTGACGCTGTTGTCGCCGGTGAGGAGGCCGACCTTGTCGGGGCCGTACCGCTTCACCAGGTCCGCGTACTTCTGGTTGGAGAGCGCCTTGATCGGCGTGGTGTAGAAGCACTTGCGCCCCTGGCGCAGCGCGAGGTGGACGGCGAACTCGCCGACGATGGTCTTGCCCGAACCGGTGGGCGCGGCGACGAGCACGCCCTTGCCCGCTTCGAGTGCCTCGCACGCCTCGATCTGGAAGGGATCCAGACCGAACTCGTACATCTCGCGGAACGGCGCGAGCGCCGTGGCCTGCTCACGGTTGCGGACCTTGGCGGCCGCGTACCGCTCGGCTGGTGTGAGGTCGTCTGTCATCTTGTCTTCGAGACTACCCGCCCCCACTGACAGCGACGCGATCTTTATCGGGGCGGGCTCCACACGGTCCGGGAGGGCGGATCAGGTGATGTCGTCGTAGCCGTTCAGCCGCTGCGACCTGCCGTGATCCGCCTCGCCGCTCGCCTGCTCGGGCAGGGCGCGGGCGGCGCTGACGGACTCGATCTCGCCGATGCCCTGGGGCGTGAGGTCGAGCTCGGAGGCCTCGTCGTCGTCGAGGTGGGCGTCGGGGTCCTCGCGGCGCTTGCGCCGGTCGTTGAGGAGGGCGACGCCGACGGCCAGGAAGTACAGCGCGACGATCGGGCCGGAGAGGGCGATCATGCCGAGCGGGTCGGTCGACGGGGTGGCGACGGCGCCGAAGACGAAGGTGCCCATGATCATGCCGCGCCACCAGCCGGCCATGCGCTTGCCGGTCACGATGCCCGCGAAGTTGAGCATGATCAGCAGCACCGGCAGCTCGAAGGCGAGACCGAAGACCAGCACCATCCTGGTGGTGAAGTCCAGGAGTTCGTCCAGAGACAGGAAGTTCGACGCGACCTCGGGCGTGACGCTGAGGAGTACCCGCATGCTGACCGGCATGATCAGGTACGCGGTGTAGACGCCCGCGGCGAAGAGGGGGACGGCGACGGCGGCGAAGTAGTAGGTGTACTTCTTCTCGCTCCGGTGAAGACCGGGCGCGACGAACGCCCACAGTTGGTACACCCAGACCGGGGTGGCGGCGACGAAGCCCGCGAGCATGATCACCTTCACCGTGGAGGTGAAGGGCGACAGCACGGTCTGGTACGCGATGATGACGCAGTTTCCGCCGGTGTTGTCGGAGATCGACGTGCCGGCCGGGCACCTGTCCACGGGCGAGGCGAGGAACTCCATCAGGTGCTTGCTGAAGAAGGCGGCCACGATCGAGCAGACGACGATCGCCAGCATCGCCTTGCCGAGCCGGTTGCGCAGCTCGCGCAGGTGGTCCGCGAGCGGCATCCGCCCCTCGGGATCCTTCTCCGTCTTGCTGCGGGCAGACTTGAGCAACCCACGTCCTCATCTCGTGCGGCAGGCCGGTGCGAGGCGGCCTTGGGGGTCGAGCGGCTTTGAGCGGCGACCGCGTCAGCGCTGGGTGCTGTCCGTGGTCTCGGTGACCGGGCGCGCGGTGGTGGTGTCGCCGGGGGCGGCCTTGATGGTGCGCGGCGCGGTGGCGTTGGGGTCGGCCGGCGGGTCGGCGGGGGCGGTCTGCTGGCCCTCCGACTTCATCGCCTTGGCCTCGCTCTTGAGGATGCGGGCGGACTTGCCCAGCGAACGCGCCATCTCGGGGAGCTTCTTGGC
This sequence comes from Streptomyces sp. NPDC048604, assembly GCF_043199435.1. Taxonomy (NCBI): domain Bacteria; kingdom Bacillati; phylum Actinomycetota; class Actinomycetes; order Kitasatosporales; family Streptomycetaceae; genus Streptomyces; species Streptomyces sp. NPDC048604. The sequence continues at coordinate 203,708 of NZ_JBICVX010000009.1, read as the reverse complement.
ACCGAAGAGCAGCACGACGACGAGGAGGATGAGGCTGATCTCGAGCGGACCGATCTGACGGAACATAGGGGTCTACCTTCTCACCGAGGCGGCTTGGGGCGGGGCTGGCTTCGGCCGCCGCTCGGACAGCTGTCCGAGCCCCGACCGTCCGGCGATGGTAACGCGCACGAGTAAACGCAGGGCAATCCCTGTGCATACAGGCGGCTGCGGCCCCGGAGCCTCTTGACCGGCACCGCCTCAGCAGAGTACCCCGCGCGCGTCGACGGGAGGAGCCCCCCTCAGCGCAGTGCTCCGCCCGTCCGGCTGAGGTCCGTCGCGGCCTTCTCGAGGTCCTCGGCCGCCCGATTGATCCGCTCTGTGGTGTGTGCCACCTGACGGCCGAGCCGCTGGGCCTCCAGGAAGACCTTGATGCCGAGGACGCCGAGGACGGCGATACCGAGGAAGCCGAGGGCGATGGCGAGCATGGGCCAGAACATGGGGCGAGCCTAGACGGTGGAGTGCAGCCGCAGCGTGCTGACTCCGCCGCCCGTCAGCAGCTCGACGATGCGCTCACCGGCCGGCTTGCGGACGGAGCTGCCGCATTCGGGGCAGGTGAACGAGTAGAAGGTGGTGCGACGGCTGCCGCCGATGGCGAGGCGCAGCGCGCCGGCGGCGAGCTCGAAGCGGGAACGGCAGTCGGGGCAGGCGGCCTTGAAGAGCACCGGGGCCACCGCCATCGGAATTCCGTTCATCACGGACATTTCCCTCACCTCTCCCAATTCGCTGAACGCGTGCGCCCCACCGGTCCGGACGCCGTCGGGTGCCACGGCTTTGTCATGAGCCGCAACCGGTACGTCATGTACAGCGTCCGCGGCGCCCCGGACGTCACCCGCACCACTGCGTCAGACCGTTTCGTACGCCGCCAGGGCCTCGGCGGCGGCGCGCCGGGCGCTGTCCGCCAGGTCCTGCGGGGCGACGATCCGCCCGTCGCTGCCGAGCCGCAGGGCGAGCCGGCGCAGTGAGGCGGGCGCGGGGGTGCGCAGCGTGATCCGCAGGCCCCCGTCGGGCAGGTCCTCGGCCCGGTCGTGCGGGTAGTACTCGGCGACCCAGCGGCCGCCGGGCCCGACCTCGACCACGACCTCGGGGTCCTCGGCGGAGGGCTGGACGAGCCCCTCGGACAGGTCCCGCAGCTCGATCTCCGGCGGCGCGGAGGCCTCGTCCAGGATCCGGATCTCGGCGACCCGGTCCAGGCGGAAGGTGCGGCGCGCCTCGGAGAGGTGGCACCACGCCTCCATGTACGTGTGCCCGACGGCGAACAGCCGGATCGGGTCGACCTCTCGCTCGGTGAGCTCGTCACGGGCGGGCGAGTAGTACCGCACCCAGAGCCGCCGCCGCTCGGAGACGGCCCGGTCCACCTCGGCGAACACACCGCCCTCGGACTCGAAGGTCACCGAGAGCCGGGAGCTGGCCCCGGCGGCCTCGCCGGCCGCGGCCTCCAGCTTCGCGGTGGCGCGCAGCAGCGCCTCCCGGTCGCCCTCGCGCAGCCCCGGCAGGGTGGCGACGGCGCGGGCGGCAACGAGCAGCGCGGTCGCCTCGTCGGCGGCCAGCCGCAGCGGCGCCGCGACGTCGTCCGGGTTGTGCCACCAGATCCGGTCGCCGTCGGTGTCGATGTCCAGCAGGTCGCCGCCGCGGAAGCTGGTGCCGCACATGGGCAGCACGTCCAGGTCGGAGATCAGCTCGTCCTCGGTGATCCCGAAGGCGCGGGCGACGTCCGCGACATGGGCGCCGGGGCGCTCACGGAGGTAGGTGACGAGGGAGAGCATCCGCCTCGTCTGGTCGATGGCGTTGGCAGCCATGGTCGTTCCTCTCCCCCTCAGCCCTTGGCCACGGCGCGCAGCCGGTCCACCACGTCGGCCCGCAGGTCCTCGGGCTCCAGGACGACGACGTCGGGCCCGAACTCGACGAGCCAGGCGTCCAGGCCGTGCCCGTACGGGATCTCCAGCTCGTCCCAGCCCTCGCCGGCCTCGCGCACCTCGGTGGCGCGGGCGCGCAGCGGGTAACCGCTGCCGGAGCGCAGCCGGATGCGGGCGGAGCGGGTAGCGGTCTCGCCGGCCCAGCTCTCGACGGTCTCGCGGACGGTGACGACGTCGGGCACGGGCGCGGTGAACGCACCGGCGCGGGAACGGACCTTCCCGGTGATCCGGGAGAGCCGGAACACGCGCTCGGCCTGGCGGTCGCGGTCCCAGCCCGCGAGGTACCAGTGGCCGCGCCAGCACTCCAGGGTCCAGGGCTCGACCTGGCGGGGCTCGGGACGGGCCGCGGTGGCCTTGCGGTACTCGAAGGTGACCGGTCGGCGGTCGCGGCAGGCCAGCATGAGCGGCTCGAACGCGGCCTCGTGCACGGGGATGCGCGGTTCGAGAGCACTGTGCTGACTGTCGTACGCGTCCTCCGCCTCGGGCATGCCGGCCGCGCGGAGCTTCTGGAGCGCGCCGCTGGCGGCGCCGGCCAGCCGGGCCTGCTGCCACACCTTGGCGGCGAGACCGAGGGCGGCGGCCTCCTCGGCGTCGAGTGTGATCGGAGGGAGGCGGTTGGAGTCGCGGCGGGCCAGGTAGCCGGTCTCGCCGTCGAGGTTCTCGACGGTCTCGATGACCAGGCCGAGCTCGCGCAGATCGTCCTTGTCGCGCTCGAACATCCGGTTGAAGGAATCGTCCGAGCCGGCTTCCATGTAGGCCTCGATGGAGCCACGCAGCTCCCGCTTGCTCAGCGGGCGGCGGGTGCCCAGCAGACACAGCGCCAGATTCATCAGCCGCTCGGCCTTGGCAATGGCCATCGACGCCTTGCACCTCTTCTGCCGGATTGACTTCTCGCGTCCGACCGTACCGCCCCGGGGTGTCCGGACAAAAGCCGAGGGCCCCCGCCGTGGAGGCGGGGGCCCTCGAGGTGATCAGGTGTGATCAGACCGCGACGAGATCGCAGACGAAGATCAGCGTCTCGCCCGGGGCGATCTTGTCGCCGGCGCCGCGGTCGCCGTAGGCGAGGTGCGCGGGGATGATCAGCTGGCGGCGGCCGCCGACCCTCATGCCCTGCACGCCCTGGTCCCAGCCCGCGATGACCTGGCCGACACCCAGCTGGAACTGCAGCGGAGTGCCACGGTTCCAGGACGCGTCGAACTCCTCACCGGTGGAGAAGGCCACGCCCACGTAGTGGACCTTGACGCGGTCGCCCGCCTTGGCCTCCGCGCCGTCGCCGACCCAGATGTCCTTGATCTCCAGGTCCTTCGGCGGCTCGCCGCCCGGGAAGTCGACCTCGGGCTTCTCGATGCTCACTGCAGTGTGCTCCTCAAACTGATGAACTGCGCAACCGGGACAGTCTTACACCTTCGCGAGGATGTCCACGGCGAAGACCAGGGTCGAGTTCTTCGGGATGCCCTGCTTCTCCTCCGCGCCGAAGGCCATGTTCGGCGGCGCGACGATCAGGACGCGGCTGCCGATCTTCTTGCCGACCATGCCGTCCTTGAGGCCCTTGAGGGTCAGCTGCGGCAGCGGGAAGTTCGCCGTCTTGCCCATGTCGTACGTGGAGTCGAACTTCTTGCCGTCCTTCCACAGGAGGGCGACGTAGTTCACCACGACGGTGTCGGAGTCCTTGACGGCCTCGCCCTTGCCCTCGATCACGTAGTTCGAGACCAGCTTGGTGGGCGGGTCCACCTTGGGGACGGTGACCGAGGGCTCCTTGCCGTCGGTGTTGACGCCGACCTTGGGCAGGTCCTTGTTGTCCTGCGCGACCTCGGTGCCGGAGGCGGACTTCGGGACGGTGGTCGCCTTCAGGATGTCGACGACGAAGACCAGCGTGGCGTTCGGCTTGATGTCGCCCTGGCCCTGCGCGCCGTAGCCGAGGTTCGGCGGGATGCCGATCTCGACGCGGCTGCCGACCTTCTGGCCCTCCAGGCCCTGGTCCCAGCCCTTGATGACCTGGCCGGCGCCGAGCGTCAGATCGAACGGCTGGCCGCGGTCGAAGCTGTTGTCGAAGGGCTTGTCCGAGTCCCAGGACTGGCCCAGGTAATTGACCTGGATCGCGTCGCCCTTCTTGGTGACCGGGCCCTTGCCCTCACTGATCACATTGACCTTGAGGTCCTTCGGCGGGTCACCCTCCCCCTTGGCGAGGGTCGGCTTCTCACCGAACTTGGCGCCCGCGGTGATCGCGGGCAGCCCGTTGGTCATCGAGGCGTTATCGGAGCCCTTGTCCTCGCTGCCGCAGGCCGCGGTCGAAAGCAGCAGCAGCGGGACGACGAGCAGACCGGCAAGTCGGCGCACGTTTTCCTCAGATCTCAGACGGCACAGTAGTTGCCCGACACTCTAGGGGGTGTCCCTGTGCCGCCGGGGGCGTGCCGAGGGCCCCGCACGCAACCGTACGGGGCCCGGACCGCCTGCCCAAGCGCGCTCCTACATTCCGGCGATCAGCTTTTCCACCCGATCGTCGACGGAGCGGAACGGGTCCTTGCACAGGACCGTGCGCTGCGCCTGGTCGTTGAGCTTGAGGTGCACCCAGTCCACCGTGAAGTCGCGCCGCTGCTCCTGGGCGCGGCGGATGAAGTCGCCGCGGAGGCGGGCGCGGGTGGTCTGCGGGGGCACCGTCTTGCCCTCGAAGATCTTCACGTCGTTGCAGATCCGGGCCGCCTGCCCCTTGCGCTCCAGGAGGTAGTACAGGCCGCGGCGGCGGTGGATGTCGTGGTACGCGAGGTCTATCTGGGCGACCCGCGGGTGCGACATGGTCATGTTGTTCTTGGCGCGGTACCGCTCGATGAGCTTGTACTTCATCACCCAGTCGATCTCGGTGCCGATGCGGTCGAGGTCCTCCGCCTCGATGGCGTCGAGGGTGCGGCCCCACAGCTCCAGGACCTGGGCGACGGTGCCGGTGCGGATGCCCCGGCGGTCGACGAAGTCGGCGGCCTTCTCGTAGTACTCGCGCTGGACCTCCAGGGCGGAGGCCTCGCGTCCGCTGGCGAGCCGGACCTTGCGCTGGCCGGTGATGTCGTGGCTGACCTCGCGGATCGCCCGGATCGGGTTCTCCAGGGTCAGGTCGCGCATCACCGTGCCGGCCTCGATCATGCGCAGCACGAGATCGGTCGCGCCGACCTTGAGCAGCATCGTCGTCTCGGACATGTTCGAGTCGCCGACGATGACGTGCAGCCGGCGGTAGCGCTCGGCGTCCGCGTGCGGCTCGTCACGGGTGTTGATGATGGGCCGCGACCGGGTGGTCGCGGAGCTGACGCCCTCCCAGATGTGCTCGGCGCGCTGGGAGACGCAGTACACGGCCCCGCGCGGGGTCTGCAGCACCTTGCCGGCGCCGCAGATCAGCTGACGGGTCACCAGGAACGGAATGAGGATGTCCGCGAGCCGGGAGAACTCCCCGTGCCGGGCGACGAGATAGTTCTCGTGGCAGCCGTAGGAGTTTCCCGCCGAATCGGTGTTGTTCTTGAAGAGATAGACGTCGCCCGCGATTCCCTCCTCGTGCAGGCGGCGTTCCGCGTCGACGAGCAGACCTTCGAGAATGCGCTCGCCGGCCTTGTCGTGGGTGACCAGTTCGGTCACGTTGTCGCATTCGGGCGTTGCGTATTCCGGATGCGAACCCACGTCCAGGTACAGGCGGGCGCCGTTCCGCAGGAAGACATTGCTGCTGCGGCCCCATGACACGACACGGCGGAAGAGGTAGCGCGCCACTTCGTCAGGAGACAGTCGGCGCTGTCCCCTGAACGTGCACGTGACGCCGTACTCGTTCTCCAGCCCGAAAATGCGGCGGTCCATGAGTGAACATTACGCCTGATGGCCTGAGCTGAAACCGGGTTCGACGGCCGCGTTCCGATCGTTTTCCGCTGACGGCGGGAAGTCGGCCGTTTTCACGGCGTGTCCGTCGTGCCCGGCGTGTCGTACGGAGCGTCCGGGCGCCGTGAGCACCCGGCCGGTGGCGACGAGCACGAGGAGGGCGGCGAAGCCCGCCGCGACGGCCACGCCGTAGCCGGCGCCGGTGCCGTTCAGCTCGACGGCGGGGCCTGCGGCCGCGGTGCCCAGGGCGGCGCCGACGCCGAAGGTGGTGACCAGCCAGGAGAACGCCTCGGTGACGGTGCCGCGCGGGGCGTGCCGGTCCACGACGATGAAGCCGCAGGCGAGGGCGGGGGCCAGGAAGACGCCCGCGAGGGCCGACAGGGCCGTCATCGCGACCACGCCGGGGGTCAGGAGCAGCGGCGCGTAGCCGAGCGCGAGCAGGCCGACGATCACGCGCAGCCGCCGCTCGGGCGCGCCGGCCCACCGCCGGGCCCCGTACAGCACGCCGCCGACGAGCGCGCCGAGCCCGAGGGCCGCGATGAGCCAGCCGTACACCGACTCGTCGCCGTGGTCGTCGGCGTACGAGACGGCGGCGACCGTGATGGAGCCCAGGGCGATGCCGACGAACAGGAACGAGCCGAGCAGCGCCAGCAGGCCGGGCGAGCGCAGCGCGCCCAGCCAGTGGGCCTCGCGGGGTGCGGAGCGCCAGGCGCGGGACGGCTCGGAGAGGACCACGGAGAGCGCGCCGAGGACGCCGAGGGCGTTGATGACCAGCAGGGCGGCGGCCGGCGAGTGCAGTGCCACCAGGAGGGTCACCAGGAGCGGGCCGACGGTGAACATGACCTCCTGGGCGACCGCGTCCAGGGCGTAGGCCCGGTGCACCCGGTCCTCGCTGCCGAGGACGCCGGGCCACAGGGCGCGCAGCCCGCCCTCCAGGGGCGGGGTGAACAGTCCGGCGACGACCACGGCGGCGTAGGCGAGGGCGAGCGGGTCGATGCCGGCGACGGCGAGGAGCACCATGCCGAGGGCCGAGACGACGGCGGCCGGGAGCTGGACGCGGGGCTGGCCCTTGAGGTCGACCAGCCGGCCGAGCAGGGGCTGGCCGACGGCGTTGGCCAGGCCGTACGCGGCGGCGAGCCCTCCGGCGAGGCTGTACGAGCCGCCCTCGGAGCGGGCGAAGAGCACGATCGCGACGGGTCCGGTGCCGTTGGGCAGCCGTCCGACGAGGGTGCCCGCGAGCAGCCGGGCGGCGTGGGGCGCCCGGAGGATGTCGAGATAGCCGCCGCTCGGGCCGGCCTCGCTGGCCATTCCTGCCTCCTGATCCCGGGCGTTCCCCCCGAGGTTGTACGTATAACGTCGTGGGTCATACGTACCATGTCCCCCGTACGCGGGTCCACCCCGCGGCCCCGGACCGGCGCCCAGCGGAGGCAGTGAGTGCAGACCACGGAACCCGGCGGAGCGCGGCCCACCAGCCGCGACGTCGCACGCGCCGCAGGGGTCTCCCAGGCCACCGTTTCCCTCGTCCTCGGCGACAAATGGCGCGGCCGGGTCTCCGAGCGCACCGCCGGACTCGTCCGCGAGGCCGCCCGCGAGCTCGGCTACCGGCCCAACCTCGCCGCCCGCAACCTGCGCCTCGGCCACACCAGGACCGCGCTGCTCGTCGTCCCCGCGCTCACCAACGAGTTCTTCGCCCGCGTCTACACCGGCGCGGCGACCGTCGCCGCCCGCCACGGCTTCGGCGTCGTGCTGTACCCCTCCCCCGAGGGCGTCGGACCCGCCAAGGACCCCTTCGCCTCCGCCCGCGCCGCCCTGGACGGCGTCATCGCCTCCTCCATGGCCGCGGACGCGCTCACCGCCTTCCGCGGCACCGACCTGCCCCTGGTCATGCTGGACAGCGACCCCGCCGACACCGGCGCCGCCGCCCAGGTCAACCTCGACATCGTCGACGGCATGCGGCAGGTGACGGACCATCTGCTCGGCCTGGGCCACCGGAGGTTCGTGCACCTCGCGTCCGCGGTGCCGTCCTGGACCTTCGACGTACGCGCCGCCGCGCTCGCCGAGGCGCTGCGGGGCACGGAGGTGCGTACGGTGCACGCCCCGCTCGACGTCGCGGGCGCCCGCGCCGCCGCCGAACAGGCCCTCAGCGGCCCCGGCCCCCGAGCCACCGCCGTCATCTGCGACGACGACATCCTCGCCGCCGGTGCCTGCAAGGCGGTACGACGCCTGGGCCTGCGGGTCCCGGAGGACGTCTCCGTCACCGGCTTCGACGACCTGGCGCTCGCCACGGCGGTGGAACCCGAGCTCACCACCGTCCGGCTGCCCGCCGAGCGGATCGGCGAACAGGGCATGGCGGCGCTCCTCGCCGTCCTGGCCGGCGAGGAACCGGAACCCGGCGACCTTCCGGTCACGCTCGTCACACGGGCCTCCTCGGGCCCGCCGCCGGCCGCCTGAGACATGCGAACGGGCCCCGTTCCACCGCCGAAGCGGAAGAACGGGGCCCGAGAGCCGTGAGCGGGCTACTCCTCGGAGCCGCCCTCCGGCAGCTCGTCCGACGGATCGTCCGTCTTCGCCGTCGCCGCGTCGTCCGCCTCGAGCAGACGCGACAGCTGACGCCCCACGATCCGCTTGAACTTGCGCTGCTGCGGGCGCGTGCGGTCCAGCACCGCCACCTCCAGCCGCTCCGCGGGAATCTCCCGCTCGCTGCCGTTGGTGTCCCGGGACAGGGCCTGCACCGCCAGCTTCAGCGCCTCGGCGAGCGACATCCCGTCACGGTGCCGCTGGTCCAGGAAGCTGCTGATCTGCTCCGCGTTGCCGCCGACCGCGACCGAGCCGTGCTCGTCCACGATCGAGCCGTCGTGCGGCAGCCGGTAGATCTGGTCGCCCTCGGGGACCTCGCCCACCTCGGCGACGACCAGCTCCACCTCGTACGGCTTCTCGCCGGCGCTGGAGAAGATGGTGCCCAGCGTCTGCGCGTAGACGTTGGCCAGACCACGGGCCGTCACGTCGTCGCGGTCGTAGGTGTATCCGCGCAGATCGGCGTAACGGACGCCGCCGATGCGCAGGTTCTCGTACTCGTTGTACTTGCCGGCGGCGGCGAAGCCGATCCGGTCGTAGATCTCGCTGAACTTGTGCAGCGCGCGGGACGGATTCTCGCCGACGAAGACGATGCCGTCGGCGTACTGGAGGACGACCAGGCTGCGGCCGCGGGCGATGCCCTTGCGGGCGTACTCCGCCCGGTCGGCCATGGCCTGCTGGGGAGAGACATAGAACGGCGTGGACACCGGCTACCCGTCCCTTTCTGTCGGTGGCGAGAGAGTCAGAGCAGCGCGGCGCGCGGGCCGTCGGGCTGCTCGAGGCGGCGCTCCAGGATCGAACGGGCGATGTCCGAGGACTCGGCGTCGGTGAGCCGGCGGAAGCCGTCCTCGGTGATGACGGTGACGATCGGGTAGATCCTGCGGGCCACGTCCGGGCCGCCGGTCGCCGAGTCGTCGTCCGCCGCGTCGTACAGCGCCTGCACGACCAGCGTGGTCGCCTGCTGCTCCGTCAGGTCGTCGCGGTACAGCTTCTTCATGGCGCCCCGGGCGAACAGGGAGCCGGAACCGGTGGCCGCGTAGCCGTGCTCCTCGGAGCGGCCGCCGGTGACGTCGTACGAGAAGATCCGGCCGCGCTCGCGGTCCAGGTCGAAGCCCGCGAACAGCGGCACCACGGCGAGGCCCTGCATGGCCATGCCGAGGTTGCCGCGGATCATCGTGGAGAGCCGGTTGGCCTTGCCCTCCAGGGAGAGCTGCGCGCCTTCGACCTTCTCGAAGTGCTCCAGCTCCAGCTGGAAGAGCTTGACCATCTCCACGGCGAGGCCGGCGGTGCCGGCGATGCCGACGGCCGAGTACTCGTCCGCCGGGAAGACCTTCTCGATGTCGCGCTGCGCGATCATGTTGCCCATCGTGGCCCGCCGGTCACCGGCGAGCACCACGCCGCCGGGGAAGGTGGTCGCGACGATGGTCGTGCCGTGCGGCGCCTCGACGATCCCGTCGGGCAGCTTCCGGTTGCCCGGCAGCAGATCCGGCGAGTGCGCGGACAGGAAGTCCATGAACGAGGACGAGCCCGGCGTCAGGAAGGCAGCGGGTAGACGCCCGGTGCTACGAGTGTTGGCTTCCACGCGTGTCCCTCCAGGTATGCGGCGGCCCGACGAAGCGTGTCGGGATCGACTCCCAACGCGCCGACGGCCGATTTGCAGTTGAAGCACAGTACGCCACGGACCCTACCCGTCCCGTGACGAAGATCCACATGCGCGGCGGGTGCAGCTGCGCACGGCCTGCAGGGACGCTGCAGGCCGTGCAACAAGCCCCCCGAGCGATCTCACCTGCGGTTGTCAGGTGAAATCACTCGCCGCCCTTCTGCACGAAGGACCGCACGAAGTCCTCGGCGTTCTCCTCGAGTACGTCGTCGATCTCGTCCAGAACCGAGTCGACGTCGTCGCTCAGCTTCTCCTGGCGTTCCTTGAGGTCGGAGCTCGCCTCCGCGGTGGTCTCCTCGACCTCCTCGGTGGTCCGCTGCGCCTTCTGCTGTCCGCCGCCGGTGTCCTTGGTCGCCATGTCCCTCACCCCGCTCGAATCGGCCCGCTCGGTTGAGTCTGTCGAGTTCAGACCCTACAAGCCTGCGCTGACATCGGCCCCGCGGTCGCTTGGACGTCCGCGGGGGCTGCTTTCATGATTCCCGCCCCGGAGGGCTTTCAGGCGTGTCTCAGCCGCCCGACAACACGCGGACCAGTTCTTCCGCGGTACGGCAGCGGTCGAGCAGTTCCTTGACGTGGTTCCGGGTACCCCGGAGGGGTTCCAGGGTCGGGACCCGCTGGAGCGAGTCCCGCCCGGGCAGGTCGAAGATCACCGAGTCCCAGGACGCCGCGGCCACGTCGTCCGCGTACTGCTCCAGGCAGCGGCCCCGGAAGTACGCCCTGGTGTCCTCGGGAGGGTTCGTCTCGGCCCGTTCGACCGCGTCCTCGGTCAGCAGCCGCTTCATACGCCCGCGGGCCACCAGACGGTTGTACAGGCCCTTCTCGGGGCGCACGTCCGCGTACTGGAGGTCGACGAGGTGCAGCCGGGCGGCGTCCCAGTCGAGGCCGTCACGGCGCCGGTAGCCCTCCATGAGCTCGCGCTTGGCGATCCAGTCCAGCTCGCCGGCCAGGCTCATCGGGTCGTGCTCGAGCCGGTTGAGCGTGTCCTCCCAGCGGACCAGGACGTCCTTGGTCTGTTCGTCGGCGTCGGCCCCGTAGCGCTCCTCGACGTACTTCCTGGCCAGCTCGAAGTACTCCATCTGGAGCTGGACCGCGGTGAGTGTGCGGCCGCTGCGCAGCGTGATCAGGTGCTGGAGGCCGGGGTCGTGGGAGACCTGGTGGAGGGTGCGGACCGGCTGGTCCACGGCCAGGTCGACGTTGATGAAGGAGTCCTCGATCATGGAGAGGACCAGCGCGGTGGTGCCGAGCTTGAGGTAGGTGGAGATCTCCGAGAGGTTCGCGTCGCCGATGATCACGTGCAGGCGGCGGTACTTCTCGGCGTCGGCGTGAGGTTCGTCCCTGGTGTTGATGATGGGGCGCTTGAGGGTGGTCTCCAGACCGACCTCGACCTCGAAGTAGTCCGCGCGCTGGCTGATCTGGAAGCCGTGCTCCCGGCCGTCCTGGCCGATGCCGACGCGGCCGGCGCCGGTGACGACCTGGCGGGAGACGAAGAACGGCGTCAGGTGGCGCACGATGTCCGAGAACGCGGTCTCCCGCTTCATCAGGTAGTTCTCGTGCGTGCCGTACGAGGCGCCCTTGTTGTCGGTGTTGTTCTTGTACAGGTGGATCGGCTGCGCGCCGGGCAGCTGAGCGGCCCGCTCGGCGGCCTCCGCCATGATCCGCTCGCCGGCCTTGTCCCAGAGGACGGCGTCGCGCGGGTTGGTGACCTCGGGGGCGCTGTACTCGGGGTGGGCGTGGTCCACGTAGAGCCGGGCGCCGTTGGTGAGGATCACGTTCGCCAGGCCGATGTCCTCGTCGGTGAGCTGGCTGGAGTCGGCGGCCTCGCGGGCGAGGTCGAAGCCGCGGGCGTCCCGCAGCGGGTTCTCCTCCTCGAAGTCCCAGCGGGCGCGGCGCGCCCGGTGCATCGCCGCCGCGTAGGCGTTGACGATCTGGGACGAGGTGAGCATGGCATTGGCGTTCGGATGGCCCGGGACGGAGATCCCGTACTCCGTCTCGATGCCCATTACTCGCCGTACGGTCATGCGGCCCTCCTTGCCCGGCGGCGCTCCCCTCCGGGAGCGGCGCAACAAGTACCGACGAGCCTAGAGCGACTCCGCGCCGGTGGGGAGATCGTTTCGAGGATTTGCTGGGGTGGAATGCGACGGCTGCGGATGTCCGGGTTTCCGGACATCCGCAGCCGGCCGGCGTTCTAGAGGTACTGACCGGTATTGGCCACCGTGTCGATGGAGCGTCCGGTGTCCGCGCCCTGCTTTCCGGTGACAAGGGTGCGGATGAAGACGATCCGCTCGCCCTTCTTTCCGGAGATCCGGGCCCAGTCGTCGGGGTTGGTGGTGTTCGGCAGGTCCTCGTTCTCCTTGAACTCGTCCACGCACGCCTGGAGGAGATGGGAGACCCGGAGGCCCTTCTGGTTGTGGTCGAGGAAGGCCTTGATGGCCATCTTCTTGGCCCGGTCGACGATGTTCTGGATCATCGCTCCGGAGTTGAAGTCCTTGAAGTAGAGGACTTCCTTGTCGCCGTTGGCGTACGTCACCTCGAGGAAGCGGTTCTCCTCGCTCTCGGCGTACATCTTCTCGACGACCGACTGGATCATTCCGATCGCGGCGGCGTCCTTCGAGCCGCCGTGCTCGGCGACGTCGTCGGAGTGCAGCGGCAGGGAGGCGGTGAGGTACTTGGCGAAGATGTCCCGGGCCGCCTCGGCGTCCGGACGCTCGATCTTGATCTTGACGTCGAGCCGGCCGGGCCGCAGGATCGCGGGGTCGATCATGTCCTCGCGGTTGGAGGCGCCGATGACGATGACGTTCTCGAGCCCCTCGACGCCGTCGATCTCGGCGAGCAGCTGCGGGACGATGGTGTTCTCCACGTCCGAGCTGACGCCGGAGCCGCGGGTGCGGAACAGCGATTCCATCTCGTCGAAGAAGACGATGACCGGAGTGCCCTCGCTCGCCTTCTCGCGGGCCCGCTGGAAGACCAGGCGGATGTGCCGCTCGGTCTCGCCGACGTACTTGTTGAGCAGCTCGGGGCCCTTGATGTTCAGGAAGTAGGACTTGCCGGCCGGCTGGCCGGTGACCTCGGCGACCTTCTTGGCAAGGGAGTTGGCGACGGCCTTCGCGATCAGCGTCTTGCCGCAGCCGGGGGGCCCGTAGAGCAGGATGCCCTTGGGCGGCCGGAGCTCGTGCTCCTTGAAGAGGTCGGGGTAGAGGTACGGGAGCTCGACGGCGTCCCGGATCAGCTCGATCTGGTCGCCGAGGCCGCCGATCTTGCCGTAATCGACGTCCGGGACCTCTTCGAGGACGAGTTCCTCGACCTCGCTCTTGGGCACGACCTCGTAGACGTATCCGGAGCGGGGCTCCAGGAGCAGGGCGTCGCCGGGGCGGATGGTGACGTCCAGCAGCGGCTCGGCGAGCCTGACCACCCGCTCCTCGTCGGTGTGCCCGAGCACCAGGGCGCGCTCGCCGTCCTCGAGGACTTCCTTGAGGGTGACGATGTCGCCGGTGCGCTCGAATTCCATGGCGTCGACCACGTTGAGCGCCTCGTTGAGCATGACTTCCTGGCCGCGCCGGAGCTCTTCGAGCGCGACGCTGGGGCTGACGTTCACCCGGAGCTTGCGGCCCCCGGTGAAGATGTCGCAGGTGTCGTCCTCGTTGGCCTGCAGGAAGACACCGAAGCCGGCCGGCGGCTGGGCGAGCCGGTCGACCTCCTCCTTGAGGGCCACGATCTGGTCGCGGGCCTCACGGAGCGTATTGGCGAGCCGCTCGTTCTGAGCGGACACGCCGGCCAGGTTGGTCTGCAGCTCGACGATCCGCTCCTCGAGAATCCTCGTGTGTCGCGGAGAGTCGGCGAGCTTGCGGCGCAGGACGGCGATTTCCTGCTCGAGATAGGCAACCTGGCCGGCGGGGTCCTCAGACCCCCGCCCCGGCCGGATGCCGCGGTTGATGTCGTCGTCGTGGGCTGCCACGGTCCTCACCTCCTCCAAGGGGAGCTGGACGCTTCCTGACCCTACCTGCGTGGGTGGGGATTGAAACCCCTAGATCACAAACACTCTCGGGGTGTGTCCGATCTTCACCCTTGCGCTTCCCCTCACGCCAGGGGAATACCCCTAGCCAAACATCGGAAAGCGCGCGGTTGTATCGTCGGCGGTGGTCAACACCCGTCAGGGGCGGCCCGACTTACTTCGGAATCGATCAGCAGACGCAGGAAACGGCAGGGGAAATGACCGTGCAGCACGAGGTCTCGTCCACGGGCGCCGAAGAGGCGCTGGAAGTCTGGATCGATCAGGACCTGTGCACGGGCGACGGGATCTGCGCACAATACGCGCCCGAGGTCTTCGAGCTGGACATCGACGGGCTCGCGTATGTGAAGAGCGCGGACGACGAACTGCTCCAGGACGCGGGCGCGACGACCCCGGTGCCGCTGCCGCTGCTGCAGGACGTGGTGGACTCCGCCAAGGAGTGCCCGGGCGACTGCATCCACGTCCGGCGGGTGGCGGACGGCGTCGAGGTGTACGGCCCCGACGCCGACTGAGCCGCCGCGCGCGCCACTGCGTGTGACAAGTCAGGCGCTCTGCGCCGCCGAGCCGGCCTTGCTGCGCACGAACGCACCGCCGTGCCAGCGCCATTCGGCGCTCTCACGCACATCGGGGCAGCAGCGGGGCACGTCCGGCGACGAGTAGCCGAGCAGGGTGGCCGTGACCACGCCGTCGCGGACCGCGAGCTGCTCCACGTTCTGCTTGCTCGTGGGCTCGACCAGGGTGGCGACGACCCGTGCGGCACCGTCCTTGCCCCGGGTCAGTACGTAGACCCCGCTCGGCGGGGTGCCCGATCCGGCGTCGCAGTGCGCCACGGCCACGGTCTCCGGGCCGCCGTCCCCGTCGAGGTCGCCGGTCGCCTGCCGGGCGACGACGCTCGACGCTCCCCCGCACTCCAGGGGGTACGCGGCGCCCGCCGCTTTGGGGGCCGGTCTCGGAGCCGTCCGGGGCGACCCGGCGACCTTGGCGCCGGCCGCCGTGGTGGCGGTGGCCGCGTCGGGCTGGAGGAGTCCGGCGCCGGCGACGACGGCGGCCATGGCGGCCGCGGTGGCGAGCCAGTGCACCGGGCGGGGGTGGGTGTGCGCGAGGTCCGGGAGGGCGGCAGGCTGCACGCGGGGCGTCTCCTGTGAGGGGTGGTGCGGTGGGAGTGGCCAGCATCGTGCCATACGTCACAGGAGGGCGGAACAGGCGGGGTGCGCCGGGCTCGGCAGGACCCCGGGAAGAGCGCGAACGCGGCGGCGGGGGGGGGGGGGGGGGGGGGGGGGGCGGGGGCCGGGGGGGGGGGGGGGCCGCGCGCCGGGGGGGGGGGGGGGGGGGGGGGGGGGGGGCGCGGGGCGCGCCAGCCCCCGGGGACGCCCGCCACGGGGGGGCCGCCGTGTTCGTGTCCTCGCCACGGGGGGGGTACCCCGCCAGCGGCGCCGTCACGTTGTCGTGGTGGAAGGTACCTGCCGGAGGAGACCGGCCGGGGGGTCAGCCCTTGTTCGGGCCCTCGTAGTCCTCGCCGTAGGCGCCCTTGGCGGGACGGCGGCGGCGCATCGGGGGCTCGACGCCGTCGGCGAGGCGACGGGCGGTGACCAGGAAGCCGGTGTGGCCGATCATCCGGTGGTCCGGGCGGACGGCCAGGCCTTCGACGTGCCAGTTGCGGATCATGGACTCCCAGGGCTGCGGCTCGGCGTAGCAGCCGAACTCGCGGATGGACTCCACGGTGCGCGCAAGCTGCGTGGTGGTGGCCACGTAGCAGCACAGGATGCCGCCGGGGACGAGCGCCTTGGAGACGGCCTCCAGGCACTCCCAGGGGGCGAGCATGTCGAGGATGACGCGGTCGACGTCGGTGTCCGTCAGGTTGTCCTGGAGGTCGCCGACGGTGAGCTGCCAGGCGGGGTGGGGGCCACCGAAGTAGCGCTCCACGTTCCCCTTGGCGATCTCCGCGAAGTCCTCACGGCGCTCGTAGGAGTGCAGCATGCCGCTGTCGCCGATGGCGCGGAGCAGGAAGCTGCTGAGCGAGCCCGAGCCCACGCCGGCTTCGACGACGCGTGCGCCGGGGAAGATGTCGGCGAAGGCGAGGATCTGTCCCGCGTCCTTCGGGTAGACCACGGCGGCGCCGCGGGGCATGGACAGGACGTAGTCGGGGAGCAGGGGGCGCAGCGCCAGGTAGGCGACGTTTCCCGTGGTACGGACGACACTGCCCTCAGGAGCGCCGATCAGCTCGTCGTGGGGGAAGGAACCCTTGTGGGTGTGGAAATTCTTCCCGGCCTCGAGAGTGAACGTGTAGTGGCGTCCCTTGGGGTCGGTGAGCTGGACCTGGTCCCCGACCTTGAAGGGCCCGCGACGGCGGGCGGCACCGGTCGGTTCGGACATGTGACCAGAGTACCGGGGTCAGGAGGACGGTCTTGCCATGGCCCGGACGAAGGCCCGCTCGACGTCGGCGGTGGAGAGCACTCCGTAGATCTCGCCGCTGTCCTCGACGACGAGGTACTCGGTGGCGGGGCTGGCCCGCAGGTGGTCGAGGAGGCCCTGTCCGGCGAGCTCGGCGGGGACGCGCATGCCGTCGGTGAGTTCCTGCGCGAGACCGCTGACGGCGACCCAGGGGCGGCGGTGCTGGGGGACGCCGGCGATGGCGGCCTCGCGGACCAGGCCCGTCGGGTTGCCGCCGCCGTCGACGACGACCAGGGCGCGGGCGCCGGCCTCGTTGGCGCGGCGCAGCGCCTCGGACAGGGGGGTGGCGGGCGGGACGGGGATGGCGCGGCGGGTGAGCGTGCGGGCGCGCAGCTCGGGGAGGTGCTCGCGGAGCCGGGCCATGCGCAGGCTGTTGCCGGCGCCGGTCCAGATGATGGCGGCGAGGATGGCGGCGAGCAGGGCGTCGGTGACGGTGTCGACGCCGCTGATCTCGTCGGGGTCGTTGCCGAGGAGGCCGGTGCGGGTGAGCAGCGGGAGGCCGACGAGGACGGTGACGGCGAGCGCGCGGCCGACCCAGGCGGCGGCGACGGTGCCGCTCATGGGCTTGCCGGTGAGCTTCCAGATGACGGCGCGGAGCATCCGGCCGCCGTCCAGGGGCAGGCCGGGCAACAGGTTGAACACGGCCACGATGAGGTTGGAGATCATCAGGCCGGCGAGCAGGACGCCGGGGACGGTGCCGGGACGGACGGCGTCCATGGCGACGTAGAAGACTCCGGCGAGGACCAGCGAGAGCAGCGGGCCGACGAAGGCGAGGACGAATTCGCGGCCGGGGGTCTCGGCCTCCTTCTCGATCTCGGAGACGCCGCCGAAGAACTGGAGCTGGATGCGGCGGACCGGGAGCCCGAAGCGGAGGGCGGCGACCGTGTGGGCGAGTTCGTGGACGAGGACGGAGGCGTAGAAGGCGACGGCGAAGAACAGCGAGACCAGGTAGCGGGCGGCGCCGAGCTCGGGCAGCACGCGGTCGATCTGGTTGCCGAAGACCCAGGTGATCAGGGCGGCGACGAGGAACCAGCTGGGGGCGACGTACACGGGCACGCCGAAGGGGCGGCCCATGAGGATGCCGCCTCCGGGTTCGTCGGTGCGCTGCGGCTTGCCGTCGCCGTGTTCCGGTCCCGTCGGGCCGGACTGCGGCCGGTCGTTCTTGCCGCTGGCGTCGTCCTGGTTCACGGGTTCCCTTCGCTGCCTGTGCGCCGTCCCACGTCGTCGCGGCACGCTTCGATCATGCAGCGTGACGGGGTGTGTAGTCGATGGTATTCCGCCGGTGTCAGTGGCGGGCCGTAGGGTCTGGGGCATGAGTAGCAGCGAGCAGCCGGCGGCGCAGCCCCGTACGCCGTCGACGCCGTCGTCGTTGTCGCCGTCCCGGGCGAGCGATTTCATGCAGTGCCCCCTGCTCTACCGGTTCCGGGTGATCGACCGGCTGCCGGAGAAGCCGAGCGAGGCGGCGACGCGGGGCACGCTGGTGCACGCTGTGCTTGAGCGGCTCTTCGACGCACCGGCGGTGGAGCGGACGGCGCCGCGGGCGAAGTCGCTGGTCCCGGGGCAGTGGGACCGGCTGCTGACCTCGCGGCCGGAGCTGGCCGAGCTGTTCGAGGGGGACGCGGACGGGGAGCGGCTGGCGCGCTGGCTGGGCGAGGCGGAGCAGCTGGTCGAGCGGTGGTTCACGCTGGAGGACCCGACGCGCCTGGAGCCGGTGGAGCGCGAGCTGTTCGTGGAGACGGAGCTGGAGTCCGGGCTGCGGCTGCGCGGGGTGATCGACCGGGTGGACGTGGCGCCGACGGGCGAGGTGCGGATCGTCGACTACAAGACGGGCAAGGCGCCACGGCCGGAGTACAGCGAGGCCGCGCTGTTCCAGATGAAGTTCTACGCGCTGGTGGTGTGGCGGCTGAAGCAGGTGGTGCCGCGGCGGCTGCAGCTGGTGTACCTGGGCAGCGGCGAGGTACTGACGTACGACCCGGTGGAGGCGGATCTGCTGCGGGTGGAGCGGAAGCTGCACGCGCTGTGGGAGGCGATCGTGCTGGCCACCCGGACGGGTGACTGGCGGCCGCGGCAGACGAAGCTGTGCGGGTGGTGCGACCACCGGGCGCACTGCCCGGAGTTCGGGGGCACTCCCCCGGTGTATCCGCTGGAGATCGTCTCCGCGCGCCCGCCGGAGGCCGGGACGGACGAGCAGGGCAGAATGGAGCCGGTTCAGCCCGCCCCGTAAAGGAGTTCCCGTGGCCATCCGCGTCCTTCTGGTCGACGACCAGCCGCTGCTGCGCACCGGTTTCCGGATGATTCTGGAGGCGGAGGCGGATCTCGCGGTCGTCGGCGAGGCCGGGGACGGTCTGCAGGCGCTGGAGCAGGTCCGGGCGCTGCAGCCGGACGTGGTGCTGATGGACATCCGGATGCCGCGGATGGACGGCGTGGAGGCGACCCGGCAGATCACCGGCCCGGGCCGCGACGGCCCGGCGAAGGTGCTGGTGCTGACCACCTTCGACCTGGACGAGTACGTGGTGGAGGCGCTGCGCGCCGGGGCGAGCGGGTTCCTGCTGAAGGACGCGCCGGCGAACGAGTTGGTGCAGGCGATCCGGGTGGTGGCGGCCGGCGAGGCGATGCTCGCGCCGAGCATCACGCGGCGGCTGCTCGACAAGTACGCGGGGCATCTGCCGTCGGGCGACGAGCAGGTTCCGGACACCCTGAACACGCTGACCGAGCGTGAGGTCGAGGTGCTGAAGCTGGTGGCGCGGGGTCTGTCGAACGCGGAGATCGCGGCGGATCTGTTCGTCAGCGAGACGACGGTCAAGACGCATGTGGGCCATGTGCTGACGAAGCTGGGCCTCCGCGACCGGGTCCAGGCGGCGGTGTACGCGTACGAGAGCGGTCTGGTCCGGCCGGGCGCGCAGTAGGCGCCTACGGCATACGGGGACGGGCCCGGCGCGCATCGACTGCGCGCCGGGCCCGTCCGTGTGTCTCGACCGTGTGGGGCGTCCTGGTCAGGACTTCTTGAGCTCCCAGAAGCGGAAGACGGTGGAGGCGTCGAGGGTCCACTCCAGGCCGGTGACGTTCGGGGTGGCCACGGCGTACTGCTTGCCCTGCCACAGCGGCAGGATCGGCAGTTCCTCGGCGACCAGGTCCTGGAGCTCGCCGAAGTCGGCGGTGGTGGTGGAGCGGTCGGCGGAGGAGGAGGTCTTCGGGATGAGCGAGCCGGTGATCCGCTTGTTCGCGTAGCCGTTGCCGAGGACGTTGCCCTCGCCGAAGAACGGGCCGGTGAAGTTGTCGGGGTCCGGGTAGTCCGGCACCCAGCCCTTCACGTAGACGCCGTACTTGCCGGCCTCGATGTCCTTCTCGTACTGCTCGAACTCGACCGACTGGACGTCGGCCTCGAACAGCCCGCTGTCGTTGAGCTGCTTGGCGATGGCCTCGAGCTCCTGGTCGGTGGCCGGGCCGTAGCGGCTGGGCGTGGACCAGAGGGTGAGCTCGACCTTGTCCTTGATGCCGGCGGAGCGCAGCGCGGCCTTGGCCTTGGCCGGGTCGGGGCGGCCGCCGTAGGCGTCGAAGAAGGCGGTGTTGTGGCCGGCGATGCCCGCCGGGACGATCGAGTACAGCGGCGTGGCGGTCGACTTGTAGACGTTCTCGACGAGCGCCTCGCGGTCGACCAGGTGGGCGATGGCCTTGCGGACGCCGAGCTTGCCGACGACCGGGTCCTTGACGTTGAACACCAGGTGCTGGACCTCGGCGCTGCTGCCCTCGACGACCTCGACGCCCTGGTTGGCGCTGGTCGCGGCGGTCTCGAGGGCGGCGACGTCGCCGGCGGCGAGCCCTCGGTAGGCGACGTCGATGTCGCCCTTGGTGAGCGCCTCCGACAGGGCCTTGCGGTCGCCGCCGTACAGCTTGAGGGTGACGCCCTTGTTCTGGGTCTTGGCGGTGCCCTTGTAGTCGCCGTTGACGGAGAAGACGGCCTCGCTCTCGCTGAACTTGTCGAGCTTGTACGGGCCGGAGCCGACGGCCTTGCCGTCGGTGCGCAGCGCGTCGGCGGCGTACTCGCGGTGGTCGACGATCGAGCCGGCGCCGGAGGCGATCTTGCTGGGGAAGGTGGCGTCCGGGACCTTGAGGCGGAAGACGACGGTCTT
Organism: Streptomyces sp. NPDC048604; assembly: GCF_043199435.1. Taxonomy (NCBI): domain Bacteria; kingdom Bacillati; phylum Actinomycetota; class Actinomycetes; order Kitasatosporales; family Streptomycetaceae; genus Streptomyces; species Streptomyces sp. NPDC048604. Next base: position 183,089 of record NZ_JBICVX010000009.1, on the reverse strand, counting down.
CTCGTCGGGGGTCTCGATGGTGTCGATGGTGGCGAGCAGCGGGCCGGGGCCGGACGGGTCGTCGATCTTCAGCGCGCGCTCGAAGGAGAACTTGACGTCCTTCGAGGTCAGCGGGTTGCCGTTGCTGAACTTCAGACCGTCGCGCAGGGTGCAGCGGTAGACCTTGCTGCCGCCTTCGAAGCCGCACTGCTCGGCGGCCTCGGGCTCGGGCTCCGTGCCGCCCTTGGGGAAGGCGAGCAGGGACTGGAAGACGTTGTTGAACAGCAGCCAGGAGCCGGGGTCGTAGCCGGCGGCGGGGTCGGTGGCCATGACCTCGTCCGACATGCCGACGCGTACGGCGTCGCCGGAGCCGCCCGCGCCGCCGCCCGTCTCCGTGCCACAGCCGCTGAGCAGAGCGGTGGCGAGGCCGGCCGCCAGCGGGGCGGTCAGCCACTTGTTGTGTGCCTTCACAGAACCTTGCCTCGTGATCTCTTGCCGGCCGGCCGCGCGCTGGTCGCGCGGCCGGGTAACGCAGGGGGTCAGGCGGTGCCGCGACCGAGCTCCCAGAGCTGCAGGTCGGAGGAGGCGTTCAGCGCCCATTCGACGCCGGTCACGTCGTCGCGGGCGGCGACGTACTGCTTGCCCTGCCACAGCGGAAGGACGGGCACGTCACCGGCGACGATCTCCTGCATCTGCTCGAACGCGGGGGCCGCGGCGTTGCGGTCGGCCTCGCGGCGCGACTGCGGGATCAGCTGGTCGCGGACGACCTTGCTGACGTAGGGGGTGTTGAGGAAGTTGTCCGCGTCGAGGAACGGGGCGACGTAGTTGTCCGGGTCCGGGAAGTCGGGGAACCAGCCCAGGCCGTAGACGGGGTAGTCGCCGCGCTTCTGTGCGGGGCGGAACTCGGACCACTTGGTGCCCTGGACGGTGACGTCGAAGAGGCCGGTGGCGTTGAGCTGGGACCGCAGGGCGGCGAACTCCTTGGCGGTGCTGTCGCCGTAGCGGTCGGTGGTGTAGTGCAGGGTCAGCTTCACCGGGGTGGTGATGCCGGCGTCGCGCAGCAGGCCGGCGGCCTTGGCCTTGCTGGGCTCGCCGTACTTGTCGAAGAACGAGTTGGTGTGCGCGGGGATGCTCGACGGGATCAGCGAGTAGAGCGGCTGCGCGGTGGAGCCGTACACCTCGCCGGCGATGCGGCCGCGGTCGACGACGGCGGCGATGGCCTGGCGGACAGCCTTGTTCCTGACGGCCGGGTCGGTGGTGTTGAAGGCGAGGTAGCGGATCTCGAGCCCGGGGACCTCGATGAGTTCGATGCCCGGCTTGGGCTCCTCGCCGAGTTCCTTGATCTGCTGCGGGTCGAGGGCGCGGGTGGCCAGGTCGATCCGGTCGGCCTCCAGGGCCTCGCCCATGGCCTCGGCGGTCTCGAAGGAGCGCAGTTCGACCTTGTCGTTGCGGAGCTTGACGTCGCCCTTGTAGCGCGGGTTCTTGATGAAGACGGCCTTGACCATCCGGTCGTCCTGGCGCTCGGCCTGGAGGGTGTACGGGCCGGAGCCGTCGACGTCGAAGCCCTCGCGGAGCTTCTTGCCGTCGTACTTGTCCTTGCTGACGATGCCGGCGACAGGGGTGGAGAGCTTGTACGGGAAGGTGGCGTCGGGGGTCTTCAGATGGAAGACGACCGCCTTCTCGCCCTGCGGCTCGACCTTGTCGATGTTGGCGAGCAGGGCGGCGGTGCCGTTGTCGGACTTGACGGCGAGGACGCGCTCGATGGAGAACTTGACGTCCTCGGAGGTGACCGGCGTGCCGTCGGCGAAGGAGAGCCCCTCGCGCAGGGTGCAGCGGTAGCTCTGGCTGGCCTTGTCGGTGAAGCCGCAGCCGGAGGCCGCGTCGCCGACCGGGCGGCCGCCGCCGCGCGGGACGTGCATCAGGGTCTGCAGGGTCTGGCGGAGGACGTTCCAGGTGCCGGTGTCGTACGCGTACGCGGGGTCGAGGGGCGCGGGGGCGTCCTCGGTGGCGGCGAACTGGTCCGTGGTGCCGACGACGATGTGCTGGTCGCCGCCTCCGGCGCCGACGGTGCTGCCGCAGCCGGCGAGTAGGGGGGCGAGTACTCCGGCGACGGCCGGCAGCACGAGGGTCTTGCGGTTCACGGAAAACGTTCTCCTCATCCGGCACGGGATGCAGCGGTACGGAACACTCCGCCGCTGCCGCCCGGTCGGGGCGGAGCGATCGGGCCGGATACAGCGATCGTTCCTCTGGGCGCGGCGACTTGGGTTTGCGCCGGCGCACACGGTGGGTGCGGCGAAGTACGACCGAAAGATTAGTGCGCGGTGGGGCGGGGGCCTGACGGGGTGGCGGCCGGCCGGTCACCGGTGAGTGATCGCCGATACGAGATGATCGATAATCATGCGGGGGAACGACCCGCCCAAGGATCCATGAATCCGGACACATGGCGACACCGGAAACGCATGATCCGGGCATGGGGCGCAGAAAGGCCACCTACCCTTCAGTACGCTCAGTGACCAAGGTCACTCGGGCGACTTCAGGACAGGTGGCCGAGGTGCACAGGGTCGCGATCACGGAGAACGCCCGGTACGGAGCCCTGCGTTTCCGTCCGCGTTCGCGCGAACCCGAACCCGCTCAGGCGCCGGAGATCAGGGTCCGCAGGAACGGCACGTCGACCTCTTCGAGCGAGCGGACCACGACCCGGCCGCCCGCAGGCGCGATGGGCGCGACGGACGGCACCGCGACGACCCGGCAGCCGGCCGCCTCCGCGGAGGCCACGCCGGTCGCGGTGTCCTCGATGACCGCGCACAGCGCCGGGTCGGCCCCGGCCCGCTCGGCGGCCGTGAGGTACGGCTCCGGGTGCGGCTTGGTGCGCGTCACCTCGTCGCCGGCGATGGAGTACGCGAACCGGTCCCGGCCCACCGAGGCCAGCACCCGGTCGATGATCCGCCGGTGCGAGGCGGAGACCAGGGCGGTGGGGATGCTGTGCCGGGCCAGCTCGGTGAGCAGCCGCTCGGCGCCGGGCATCAGCGGCACACCGCGGTCGATGCGCTGCTCGAACTTCTCGTTGAGCAGCACGGTCAGCTCGGCCAGGGTGATGTCCGCGCCCGTGGCCTCGATGAGATACCCGGCGCTGCGGCTCATGGGGCCGCCGACGACGATGTCGCGCCAGGACGCGTCGAGCTCGTGGCCGAGCGCGGCGAACGCCTCGACCTCCGCGTCCCACCAGAAGCCCTCGGTGTCCACGAGGGTGCCGTCCATGTCCAGGAAGACCGCCTGCAGGGCGGAGCTGCCGTTGGCACGGAACAAGGACGCGGGGACCGTACTGGTCATCCGGCACACCTCCACGGAGGGACGAAGAGGCCGGTCACCCACCCCGGTACGGGGAGGGAGACCGGCCTGCACTGGACCGACCAGTGTACGTCGGAATCACACGGGACGCACGGAACGACCCGTGTACCGCCCTGTGCCGGGCCTGCGCCGGCCTCAGGGCGGTCGTCACACGGTCACCGGGCGTTGAAGTACTTCGCCTCCGGGTGGTGGATCACGATCGCGTCCGTGGACTGCTCCGGGTGCAGCTGGAACTCCTCGGAGAGGTGGACGCCGATCCGCTCCGGCTTCAACAGCTCGGCGATCTTCGCCCGGTCCTCCAGGTCGGGGCAGGCGCCGTAGCCGAGCGAGAAGCGCGCGCCGCGGTACTTCAGGTCGAACATGTCCTCGACGTTCGCCGGGTCCTCCCCCGCGAAGCCGAGCTCGGCGCGCACCCGGGCGTGCCAGTACTCGGCGAGGGCCTCGGCCAGCTGCACGGACAGGCCGTGCAGCTCCAGGTAGTCGCGGTAGGAGTCGGCGGCGAACAGCTCGGCCGTGGCCTCGCCGATCCTCGAGCCGACGGTGACGACCTGGAGGCCGACCACGTCGGTCTCGCCGGACTCCTCCGGGCGGAAGAAGTCGGCGAGGCAGAGCCGACGGCCGCGGCGCTGGCGCGGGAAGGTGAAGCGGGTCCGCTCGTTGCCCTGCTCGTCCAGGATGATCAGGTCGTCACCCTTGGAGACGCAGGGGAAGTAGCCGTGGACGACGGCCGCCTCCAGGAGGTTGTCGGTGTGCAGCCGGTCCAGCCAGCCGCGCAGCCGCGGCCGGCCCTCGGCCTCCACCAGCTCCTCGTACGTCGGCCCGTCGCCGGCGCGGTTCTGCTTGAGGCCCCACTGGCCCTTGAACAGGGCGCCCTCGTCGAGCCAGCTCGCGTAGTCCTTGAGCGGGATGCCCTTGACCACGCGGGTGCCCCAGAACGGCGGGGCCGGGACGGGGTTGTCGACGGCGACGTCGGAGCGGCCGCCGGGCTCGGGCTCGCCGACCTCCAGGGCCGCGTCCCGCTTGGCGACGCGGCGCTGCTTGAGCTCGGGCAGCACGGCACCGGGGACGCCGCGCTTGACCGCGATCAGGGCGTCCATCAGGCGCAGGCCCTCGAAGGCGTCGCGGGCGTAGCGGACCTCGCCCTGGTAGATCTCGTGGAGGTCCTGCTCGACGTACGCGCGGGTGAGGGCCGCGCCGCCGAGGATCACCGGGTACCTGGCGGCCAGCTCGCGCTGGTTCAGCTCCTCCAGGTTCTCCTTCATGATCACGGTGGACTTGACCAGGAGACCGGACATGCCGATGACGTCCGCGCGGTGCTCCTCGGCCGCTTCGAGGATCGCGGAGACCGGCTGCTTGATGCCCAGGTTGACGACGTTGTAGCCGTTGTTGGACAGGATGATGTCGACGAGGTTCTTGCCGATGTCGTGGACGTCGCCGCGGACCGTGGCGAGCACGATGGTGCCCTTGCCGTCCGCGTCCGACTTCTCCATGTGCGGCTCCAGGTAGGCCACCGCGCTCTTCATGACCTCGGCGGACTGGAGGACGAACGGCAGCTGCATCTGGCCGGAGCCGAACAGCTCGCCGACGACCTTCATGCCGTCGAGCAGGGTGTTGTTGACGATGTCCAGAGCCGGGGTGTCCTGAAGGGCCTCGTCGAGGTCGGCCTCCAGGCCGTTCTTCTCGCCGTCGATGATCCGGCGCTTGAGCCGCTCCTCCAGGGGCAGGGCGAGGAGTTCCTCCGTCTTGCCGGCCTTGAGGGACTTCGCGGTGGCGCCCTCGAACAGCGCCATCAGCTTCTGCAGCGGGTCGTAACCCTCGCTGCGGCGGTCGTAGATCAGGTCCAGCGCCGTCTGCACCTGCTCGTCCTCGAAACGGGCGATCGGCAGGATCTTGGAGGCGTGCACGATCGCCGAGTCGAGGCCGGCCTTGACGCACTCGTCGAGGAAGACCGAGTTCAGCAGGATGCGGGCGGCCGGGTTGAGGCCGAAGGAGATGTTGGACAGGCCAAGGGTGGTCTGCACGTCCGGGTGGCGGCGCTTGAGCTCGCGGATCGCCTCGATCGTGTGGACGCCGTCCTTGCGGGACTCCTCCTGACCGGTGCAGATGGTGAAGGTCAGGGTGTCGATCAGGATGTCCGACTCGTGGATGCCCCAGTTGCCGGTGAGGTCGTCGATGATCCGCTCGGCGATGGCGACCTTGTCCTCGACCGTACGGGCCTGGCCCGTCTCGTCGATGGTGAGCGCGATCAGGGCCGCGCCGTGCTCCTGGGCGAGCCGGGTGACCTTGGCGAAGCGGGACTCGGGGCCGTCGCCGTCCTCGTAGTTGACGGAGTTGATGACGGCCCGGCCGCCGAGCTTCTCCAGGCCGGCCCGGATGACCGGGACCTCGGTGGAGTCGAGCACGATCGGCAGGGTGGAGGCGGTGGCGAAGCGGCCGGCCAGCTCCTCCATGTCGGCGACGCCGTCGCGGCCCACGTAGTCGACGCAGAGGTCGAGCATGTGCGCGCCCTCGCGGATCTGGTCGCGGGCCATCTCGACGCAGTCGTCCCAGCGGCCCTCCAGCATGGCCTCGCGGAACTTCTTGGAGCCGTTGGCGTTGGTGCGCTCGCCGATGGCCAGGTACGAGGTGTCCTGGCGGAACGGGACCGTCTGGTACAGGGAGGCGGCGCCGGGCTCGGGCTGCGGCTCGCGGACGGTGGGGGTGAGGCCCTGGACCCGCTCGACGACCTGGCGCAGGTGCTCGGGCGTGGTGCCGCAGCAGCCGCCGATGAGGGAGAGCCCGTACTCGCGGACGAAGGTCTCCTGGGCGTCGGCCAGCTCGGCGGGGCCGAGCGGGTAGTGCGCGCCGTTCTTGCCCAGGACCGGCAGGCCGGCGTTGGGCATGCAGGACAGCGGGATGCGGGAGTGCCGGGCGAGGTAGCGCAGGTGCTCGCTCATCTCGGCGGGGCCGGTGGCGCAGTTCAGGCCGATCATGTCGATGCCCAGTGGCTCCAGGGCGGTGAGCGCCGCGCCGATCTCGGAGCCGAGCAGCATGGTGCCGGTGGTCTCGACGGTGACGGAGACGATGAGCGGCACGTCGGCGCCGAGGGCGTCGAGGGCGCGCCGGGCGCCGATGACGGAGGCCTTGGTCTGCAGCAGGTCCTGGGTGGTCTCCACCAGGAGGGCGTCGGAGCCGCCGGCGAGCAGGCCCTCGGCGTTCTGCTGGTACGCGTCGCGCAGGGCGGTGTAGGGCGCGTGGCCGAGGGTGGGCAGCTTGGTGCCGGGGCCGATGGAGCCGAGCACCCAGCGCTGGCGGCCGGTGGCGGCGGTGGCCTCGTCGGCGGCCTCGCGGGCGATGCGGGCGCCGGCCTCGGAGAGCTCGTGGACCCGCTCGGGGATGTCGTACTCGCCGAGGGCGGCGAAGTTGGCGCCGAAGGTGTTGGTCTCGACGCAGTCGACGCCGGCGGCGAAGTACTCCTGGTGGACCGAACGCACGATGTCCGGCCTGGTGACGTTGAGGATCTCGTTGCAGCCCTCGAGGTCCTGGAAGTCCTCGAGCGTCGGGTCCTGTGCCTGGAGCATGGTGCCCATCGCTCCGTCGGCGACCACCACACGGGTGGCGAGTGCCTCGCGGAGCGCGGCGGCGCGGGTCCGGCTGTCGGCGGAAGGGGTCGGCAACGAGGCCATGGATGTGCTCCCTGGGATGCGACGGCTGTCGGCTTTGCGCCCTCGGCGGAGGGCGCACGGGGCCAGCGTAACCGCGGAGCGCCGGGGTGGACACGGCGTCCCACTGACCGGACGGCATCCTTTGTCGGGAGACTCCCGGTCGGCCGCTTCGTGGCGGACACTTGCAAGTGTCACGCGAGGTCGGCATCGACCGATAGTGTTCAGCATTGTCGAACAGCGTTGATCAACAGCGATCCACGCGATCCAGGCGGGAGAAAGGGCCGGGCGATGGCGAAGAACATCCAGTCGCTTGAACGGGCGGCGGCGATGCTGCGACTGCTCGCGGGTGGCGAGCGCCGGCTCGGCCTGTCCGACATCGCCTCTTCCCTGGGCCTGGCCAAGGGCACCGCGCACGGCATCCTGCGCACCCTCCAGGCGGAGGGCTTCGTCGAGCAGGACGCGGCCTCCCGGTACCAGCTGGGCGCGGAGCTGCTGCGCCTGGGCAACAGCTATCTGGACGTGCACGAGCTGCGGGCTCGGGCCCTGGTGTGGACGGACGACCTGGCCCGGTCCAGCGGCGAGAGCGTCCACCTGGGCGTGCTGCACCAGCAGGGCGTGCTGATCGTGCACCACGTCTTCCGTCCCGACGACAGCCGGCAGGTGCTCGAGGTGGGCGCCATGCAGCCGCTGCACTCCACGGCCCTGGGCAAGGTGCTGTCGGCGTACGACCCGGTGGCGCACAGCGAGGTCCTGGAGGTCGAGCTGAAGTCCTTCACGGACCGTACGGTGACCGGGCTCCAGGACTTCGAGTCGCTGCTCGACATGACCAGGGCGCGCGGCTGGGCCGCCGACGTGGAGGAGACCTGGGAGGGCGTGGCCTCGGTGGCGGCGCCGATCCACGACCGGCGGCGGATGCCGGTGGGCGCGGTGGCCATCACGGGCGCGGTGGAGCGGGTCTGCAGCGACGGGGAGCTGCGCTCGGAACTGGTGGCGGCGGTGCGCGACTGCGCGCGGGCGGTCTCCAGGGACCTGGGAGCGGGCCGCTTCTGAGCCCCGGGACGGACAGGGCGAGCCGCTGAGCGGAACCTCACGAACCCGCTGGTAACGATCGCGTTATCGGCGGGTTTTTCGTCACCCGAACCCTTGACGTGCTGTTAACCGGAGGGCAAAACTTCCGTTCGTCGGTCGGCATTGTCGAACACCTAACGGGAATGACCGCTAGAGTGTGTCCGTGCCAAGGACCGACGACGCCCTCACCTGAGGGCGCGGACCACCGGAGGGACCCGGGGTTCGCCTTCCCCTGGACGAAGGACAAAGGAGTCGCGGGTGTCCAGCTCCGACATCTTCATCGGCGAGGTCATCGGGACCGCCGTACTCATCCTGCTCGGCGGTGGCGTCGTCGCCGCCGTCGTGCTCAAGCGCTCCAAGGCGCAGAACGCCGGCTGGCTCGCGATCACCTTCGGGTGGGGCTTCGCGGTCATGACCGCGGTCTACATGACCGGCACCCTCTCGGGCGCGCACCTCAACCCGGCGGTCACCGTCGGCATCGCGATCAAGGACGGCGACTGGAGCAACGCTCCGGTCTACTTCGCCGGCCAGATGCTCGGCGCCATGCTCGGCGCCTTCCTGGTCTGGATCACGTACTACGGGCAGTTCCAGGCCCATCTGACCGACCCCGAGATCATCGGCGACCCGGAGAAGAAGGCCATCGAGGGCCCGCACGACAACGGCGGCGCCGGCCCCGTCCTCGGCGTCTTCTCCACCGGCCCGGAGGTCCGGGTCGTCTGGCAGAACCTGGCCACCGAGATCATCGGCACGGTCGTACTGGTCCTCGCGGTGCTCACCCAGGGCCTGAACGACAGCGGCAAGGGCCTCGGCGTCATCGGCGCCCTGATCACCGCGTTCGTCGTGGTCGGCATCGGCCTCTCGCTCGGCGGCCCGACCGGCTACGCCATCAACCCCGCCCGTGACCTCGGTCCGCGCATCGTGCACGCCCTGCTGCCGCTGCCGAACAAGGGCGGCTCCGACTGGAGCTACGCCTGGATCCCGGTGGTCGGCCCCCTGGTGGGCGGTGCCATCGCCGCGGGTATCTACAACATCGCGTTCGCCTGAGCCGTCCTTCCTCCCGACCTCCCTTGGAGTACACCGTGACCGACGCACACACCGCCGGCCCGTTCATCGCGGCGATCGACCAGGGCACCACCTCGTCCCGCTGCATCGTCTTCGACCGCGACGGGCGCATCGTCTCCGTCGACCAGAAGGAGCACGAGCAGATCTTCCCGAAGCCGGGCTGGGTGGAGCACGACGCCAACGAGATCTGGACCAACGTCCAGGAGGTCGTGGCGGGCGCCCTCGACAAGGCCGGCATCACCGCCGCCGACGTCAAGGCCATCGGCATCACCAACCAGCGCGAGACGACCGTGCTGTGGGACAAGAACACCGGCGAGCCGGTGCACAACGCCCTCGTCTGGCAGGACACCCGCACCGACGCGCTCTGCAAGGAGCTCGGCCGCAACGTCGGTCAGGACCGTTTCCGCCGCGAGACCGGCCTGCCGCTGGCCAGCTACTTCTCCGGCCCCAAGGTCCGCTGGCTGCTCGACAACGTCGAGGGCCTGCGCGAGCGCGCCGAGCGCGGCGACATCCTCTTCGGCACCATGGACTCCTGGGTCATCTGGAACCTGACCGGCGGCACCGACGGCGGCAGGCACGTCACCGACGTCACCAACGCCTCGCGCACCATGCTGATGAACCTGCACAGCATGGAGTGGGACGACAAGATCCTCACCTCCATGGAGGTCCCGGCCGCGGTCCTGCCCGAGATCCGCTCCTCCGCCGAGGTGTACGGCACCGTCAAGGGCGGCGTCCTGGACGGCGTCCCGGTCGCCTCCGCGCTCGGCGACCAGCAGGCCGCCCTGTTCGGCCAGACCTGCTTCGCCGAGGGCGAGGCCAAGTCCACGTACGGCACCGGCACGTTCATGCTGATGAACACCGGCGAGAAGATCATCAACTCCTACAGCGGCCTGCTGACCACCGTCGGCTACCGGATCGGCGACCAGAAGCCGGTCTACGCCCTGGAGGGCTCCATCGCCGTCACCGGCTCGCTGGTGCAGTGGATGCGCGACCAGATGGGCCTGATCAACTCCGCCGCCGAGATCGAGACCCTGGCGTCCTCGGTCGAGGACAACGGCGGCGCGTACTTCGTGCCGGCCTTCTCCGGCCTGTTCGCCCCGTACTGGCGCTCCGACGCCCGCGGCGTGATCGCCGGCCTCACCCGGTACGTCACCAAGGCGCACATCGCCCGCGCCGTCCTAGAGGCCACCGCCTGGCAGACCCGCGAGATCACCGACGCCATGACGAAGGACTCCGGCGTCGAGCTGACCGCGCTGAAGGTCGACGGCGGCATGACCTCCAACAACCTGCTGATGCAGACCCTCTCCGACGTCCTGGACGCGCCGGTCGTGCGCCCCATGGTCGCCGAGACCACCTGCCTCGGCGCGGCCTACGCCGCCGGCCTGGCGGTCGGCTTCTGGCCGGACACCGACGCCCTGCGCGCCAACTGGCGCCGGGCCGCGGAATGGACCCCTCGCATGGACGCCGACAAGCGTGAGAGCGAGTACAAGAGCTGGCTCAAGGCCGTCGAGCGGACCATGGGCTGGATCGAGGACGAGGAGTAATTCGAAGATGACCACCCTGCAGAGCGTCCCCTCCCTCGGGACGCACCCGGCTGCCGGATCGCTTCCGACCCGCGCCGAGACCAGAGAGCAGCTTGCGAAGGCGACGTACGACCTTCTGGTGATCGGCGGCGGCATCCTGGGCATCTCCACCGCCTGGCACGCCGCGCAGTCCGGTCTGCGGGTGGCCCTGGTGGACGCCGGCGACTTCGCCGGCGCCACCTCCTCCGCCTCCTCCAAGCTGCTCCACGGCGGTCTGCGCTACCTGCAGACCGGCGCGGTGAAGCTGGTCGCGGAGAACCACTTCGAGCGGCGTGCGGTGTCCCGTCAGGTGGCGCCGCACCTCTCGAACCCCCTGACCTTCTACCTGCCGGTCTACAAGGGCGGCCCCCACGGCGCCGCCAAGCTGGGCGCGGGCGTCTTCGCGTACAGCGCGCTCTCCGCGTTCGGCGACGGCGTCGGCCACCTGCTCTCCCCCGCGAAGGCCGCGCAGGACGTGCCGGAGCTGCGGACGCGGGACCTCAAGGCCGTGGCCGTGTACGGCGACGACCAGATGAACGACTCCCGCATGGCCCTGATGACCGTCCGGGCCGCCGTCGACTCCGGCGCGACCGTCCTCAACCACGCCGAGGTCACCGGGCTCCGCTTCACCCGCGGCCGGGTCACCGGCGCGGAGCTGAGGGACCGGCTCTCCGGCGACGAGTTCGGCGTCTCCGCCCGGCTGGTGCTCAACGCCACCGGCCCCTGGGTGGACCACCTGCGCCGCATGGAGGACCCGAACGCGGCCCCGTCCATCCGTCTCTCCAAGGGCGCGCACCTCGTCCTCAAGCGCACCTCCCCGTGGAAGGCGGCGCTGGCCACCCCGATCGACAAGTACCGGATCACCTTCGCCCTCCCCTGGGAGGACATGCTGCTCCTCGGCACCACCGACGAGGAGTACGAGGGCGACCCGGCCGACGTCGCGGTCAACGACAAGGACACCGCCCAGATCCTGGACGAGGCCGCCTTCTCGATCCGCGACCAGCAGCTCTCCCCCGACCTGATCACCTACTCCTTCGCGGGGCTGCGGGTGCTTCCGGGCGGGCCCGGCGACACCTCCAAGGCCAAGCGCGAGACGGTCGTCACCGAGGGCCGCGGCGGCATGCTGTCGGTGGCCGGCGGCAAGTGGACGACGTTCCGGCACATCGGCCGCACCATCATGAAGAAGCTGGAGTCGCTGCCGGGCCGTCCGCTCGGCGAGGACTACGAGTCCGTCTCCACGCTCCCCAAGCGGCTGCCGCTGCCGGGCATAGCCAACCCGAACGCGGTCGCGCACCGGCTGCTCGTGGACGGTCCCGCGCCCGGCCCGCGGATGTCCGCCGACACCGCCAAGCACCTGGCGACGCACTACGGTTCGCTCTCCTTCGACATCGCCCGGATGGCGAACGAGAACCCGGCGCTCGGCGAGCGCATCCACCCCGACGCCCCGGAGATCTGGGCGCAGGTGGCCTACGCCCGGGACCACGAGTGGGCCCAGACGGCGGACGACGTGCTGCGCCGCCGCACCACGCTGACGATCCGCGGTCTGGCGACGGACGAGATCCGCGCCAAGGTCGAGGACATGCTCGGCAAGTAGGGGGCGGACACAAGGCGGTCAGGGGCGGTCTCACGGGGGACCGTCCCTGACGCGTTCGTGTGCGGGGGACCATTCCTGGGTAGTTGATCAAGACCGAATCGGTCTTCGGAAAGCCGTAAGGTTGGTCCGTACGACAGGAACTTCGAAAAGGAGGCACTGGGTGATCGAGCTCGAGGGGGTTCCCGAGCTGATCGACCCGGTCATGGTGGCCGCGTTCGAGGGCTGGAACGACGCCGGCGACGCCGCCTCCACCGCGGTCGCGCATCTCGACCGGGAATGGAAGGGCGAGGTCTTCGCGGCGCTCGACGCCGAGGACTACTACGACTTCCAGGTCAACCGGCCCACGGTGTGGATGGACGGCGGAGTCCGGAAGATCACCTGGCCCACCACCCGGCTCTCGGTGGTCCGGATCGGCGGCGAGAAGCCGCGCGACCTGGTGCTGGTCCGCGGTATCGAGCCGTCCATGCGCTGGCGTTCGTACTGCAACGAGCTGCTGGGCTTCGCCCACGAGCTGGGCGTGGAGATGGTGGTGATCCTGGGCGCGCTGCTCGGCGACACCCCGCACACCCGACCGGTCCCGGTCAGCGGCGTCACCTCCGACCCCGACCTGGCCCGCACCATGGACCTGGAGGAGACCCGGTACGAGGGTCCCACCGGCATCGTCGGCATCCTCCAGGAGGCGTGCACGCACGCCGGCGTCCCGGCGGTGAGCCTGTGGGCGGCGGTGCCGCACTACGTGTCCCAGCCGCCGAACCCGAAGGCGACGCTGGCGCTGCTGAACCGTCTCGAGGACCTGATCGGGCTGCGCATCCCGCTGGGCGAGCTGCCCGAGGACGCGCGGGCCTGGCAGCTGGGCGTGGACCAACTCGCCTCCGAGGACAGCGAGGTGGCCGAGTACGTGCAGACGCTGGAGGAGGCCCGGGACACCGCGGAGCTGCCGGAGGCGTCCGGCGAGGCCATCGCCCGCGAGTTCGAGCGCTATCTGCGCCGCCGCGAGCCCGGCACGGGTCCGGGCCTGGCGACGGAGGGCGGCGACGGCTCGTATCTGCGGGACCCGGGCAGCGACCGCACCCGGCCTCCGAAGCCGCAGCAGCCGGGGCCGGAGGCGGTGCCGGGCACCGAGGCCGAGGGTCCCGAGCAGCCGGATCGGCCCGAGCAGTCCGACGCCGAGGACGGCGGGGACGGCGGCGACGGCGGGGACGGCAAGGACAGCGGGGACGGCAGGGACTCCGAGGACTGAGCGGTACGGGAGGGGCGGCGCGGCCGCCCCTCCCGTCCCCGTTTCGGGCCCTACACGCGTGGCACCGACACCACGTCGTAGTCCACGGCCGCCGGGTCCTCGTCGAGGCCGAAGCGGGCGTTGGGCAGGTAGATCCGGTCGCCCCAGACCGCCGCGGTGGTCGGCACACAGAACCGCTCCGGGTCCGTGATCCGCGCGATCGCCGTGCCGCGGGTCCCGGCCGCGTCGAGCCGGACGACGTCGATCTGGTTCTTCTGCTGCTGCACGATGTACAGCTCGCGGCCGAGCAGCAGCAGTCCGTCGCCGGCCGGGATCCGCAGGTCCCCGAGGTCGACGGTGCGGGCCTGGCCGCTGCGCGGGTCGACCCGCATCAGCGAGCCGCCGTCCTTGGCGCAGTTGACCACGAGCAGGGCGCGCCCGTCGGGCGTCCGCTCGATGCCGTTGGCGGTGAAGTCCGCGCCCTGGACCCAGTCGCCGCCGAGCGGCACGGTCTCGATCGCGTGGCCGGGCTCGCCGGTGACGTCGAGGGCGAGCCGGTACAGCTGCGGCTGGAAGGAGTCGGTGAACCAGGCCGCGCCCGGGGTGAGGACGACGTCGTTGACCATGGTGGTGTCCGCGCCGAGTCCGGTGAAGTTCCGCAGCAGCGCACCGCTTCGGGGATCGACGACCCGGATCTCCCGGCTCCAGCCGCCGGCGAGAAAGAGCCGCCGCTCGGCCCGGTCGATCTTGAGGCCGACGGTGCTGCGGTCCGTGCCGAGCCCCTGGTGGATGATCCGGCCCTCGCCGCTGGCCAGCGAGGCCCGGTAGACGGCCCCGTCGGCCAGCGAGCCGAAGTAGGCGTACGGGCTGTGCCCGATGGCGACGCCCTCCGGCTGGAAGCCGCGGGGCAGGGCGAAGCGGGTGGGCCACCGCCCGCCGGGAGCGGCCGCGTGGGCGGCTCCCGCGGTGAGCGGGGCGGTGAGTGCCGCCGCGCCGAGGGCGGCGGCGGCACCGAGGAAACCTCTGCGTGCGAGGGAACGAGGCACTGAGCGCCCTTTCGTACAACTGGTCGATTGATGGGCTCAGCCCATCACAACGCCCCGTCGCACTCCGGCACTTGGCCGAATCTCGTCCCTATCCGCGTGGTTGTCGGCTCCACGGCGACCGAGCCGGGGCCCGGTCGCCGTGGCCGCCGGTCAGAGCGCGACGCCGAGGAGGGCGTCGACCGCGCGGGAGACCAGGCCGGGCGCGGACTCGTCCGTGCCGCCCTCGGTCTCCTGGAGCGCGGCCCAGCGGTCGACCGCGGCAAGCGCGGCCGGGGCGTCGAGGTCGTCCGCGAGGGCCTCGCGGAGCTCCTCGACCAGCGCGTCGGCCGACGGGCCGTCCGGCCGGGAGACGGCGGCACGCCAGCGCCCGAGCCGGGCGACGGCCTGGTCGAGGACGTCGTCGGTCCACTCCCAGTCGGCGCGGTAGTGGTGGGCGAGCAGGGCGAGGCGGATCGCCGCCGGGTCGACGCCGGCGCGACGCAGCGCGGAGACGAAGACCAGATTGCCCTTGGACTTGGACATCTTCTCGCCGTGCAGGGCGACCATGCCGGCGTGCACGTACGCCTTGGCCATGGGGTACTCGCCGGTGAGGGTCTGGGCGTGCGAGGCGCCCATCTCGTGGTGCGGGAAGATCAGGTCGGAGCCGCCGCCCTGCACGTCGAAGCCCATGCCGAGGTGGTCCAGGGCGATGGCGACGCACTCGATGTGCCAGCCGGGGCGGCCGGGGCCGAGGCTGCCCCCGTCCCAGCTCGGCTCGCCCTCGCGGGCGGCCATCCACAGCATCGGGTCGAGCGGGTTCTTCTTGCCCGGACGGTCCGGGTCGCCGCCCCGCTCGGCGGACAGGTGCCGCATCAGCTCGGTGTCGTAGTTCGAGACCTTGCCGAACTGCGGGTCGGCCTCGACGGAGAAGTAGACGTCGCCGTCCAGCTCGTAGGCCGCGCCGGCGTCGCGCAGCCGCTCCACCAGCGGCACGATGCCCGGTATCGCCTCGACGGCGCCGATGTAGTGCTGCGGGGGAAGCATCCGCAGGGCGGTCATGTCCTCGCGGAACAGCGCGGTCTCGCGCTCGGCGAGGGTGACCCAGTCGATGTCGTCGCGGAGCGCCCGCTCCAGGAGCGGATCGTCGACGTCGGTGACGTTCTGGACGTAGTGGACCTGCCGCTTGGTGTCGAGCCACACGCGCTGAACGAGGTCGAACGCGTTGTAGGTCGCCGCGTGACCCAGGTGGGTCGCGTCGTACGGCGTGATGCCGCAGACGTAGATACGGGCGACGGGGCCGGGGGCGAGGGTCACTCGTCCGCCGGTCGCGGTGTCGTGGATCCGGAGGTCGCGGCCCTTGCCGGGCAGGGCGGGGACCTCAGAAGCGGGCCAGGCATGCATGCCCCGAGCGTAACCGGACGGGTGTTCCGGATACGAACCGGATACGCGATCTTGTCCGATCAGGCGTTCTTGCGGATGCGCGGGAGTTGTGCCTGCGGCACGGACCGGCACCGGGCCCCGTCGGTCCAGGTCAGACGGGGGGCCAGGGGAGGGCGGGCCACTGGCCGGACGGTTCGGGGTGGCGTCCGGTGGTGCGCAGCCGGGCGACCCGGTCCCGTACGGCATCGATCTCGGCCGGAGTGAGCAGCTCCGCCAGGCGGGTGGCGAGCGGGGCGCCGGCGGTGAGCCCGGCGTCGAGCGCGGCGAGCGGCCCGGCGGCCTCGCCGGGCAGCGGTTCGCCGGCCCAGCCCCACAGCAGGGTGCGCAGCTTGTCCTCGACGTGGAAGGTGACGCCGTGGTCGATGCCGTACAGCCGGCCGTCGGGCGCGGGCAGCAGGTGGCCGCCCTTGCGGTCGCCGTTGTTGATCACCGCGTCGAGGACGGCGAGCCGGCGCAGTGCGGGGTCGTCGGCGTGCACGAGCAGGGCGGTGCGGTCCTCGGCGACCTGGGCGAGCCCGACGGCCTTCCAGCCCTCGCCGGGCTCGTCCCGCTCGACGAGGCCGAGCAGCTCGGCGCCGTCGTCGGCGTCGATCCACAGCTGGACCATGCCCTCGCCGTACGGGCCGTCGCGCAGCACGGTGGGCGGCACCAGGCCCCAGCCGGTGGCCTCGGAGATCTCGTACGCGGCGACCTCGCGCCGGGCCAGGTTGCCGTCGGGGAAGTCCCACAGGGGCCGCTCGCCGGCGACCGGTTTGTACACGCAGTCGGCGGACTCGCCCTCGTACGCGGCGGTGCAGAGCAGGACGGCGTTGGACGCCTCGCGGACCTGGCCCTTGACGGTGAGCTCGCCCTTGGCAAGCAGGTCGAGCACCGTCACGCCCCCCGGCGGTATCCGTTCTGGCGCGGGCATACGTGTCCTTCCGGGTCGAGCGGGAGGCTGCACAGCGGGCACGGCGGGCGGCCGGCGTTGACGACGTCGAGGGCTCGCTTGGCGAAGGCGCGGGCCTGCACGCCGGTGAGCCGGACCCGCAGCATCGGCGGGCCGTTCTCCTCGTCCTGGAGCAGCCGCTCCTCGGCCTCGGCAAGGTCCTCCTCGGACTCGACGTCGAGTTCGACCAGGGCCTGCGCCTCGACGATCATCCGCTGTTCCTCGCCGTCCCAGGCGAGAGCCATGGTGCCGACGCGGAACTCCTCCTCGACGGGCGTGTCGAGCGGAGCGGCGTCGGAGACGTCCGGCGGGGCGACGGCGGGCACCGGGGCGTTGCCGCCGGTGCGTCGCACGACCTCGTCGAGGAGTTCGTCCATGCGCTCGGCGAGGGCCGCGACCTGCGTCTTCTCCAGGGCCACGCTGGTGACCCGGCCCGCGGCGGAGGCCTGCAGGAAGAACGTGCGGCGGCCAGGCAGTCCGACCGTGCCGGCCACGAAACGCTCCGGTGGGTCGTAGAGGAACACCTGACGGGCCACGTCCCTGTCTCCCTTGGGTCTCGGCGGCGGATCTCGCGGTGCGGATCGGCGTGCGGGTCGGCGGTGAACAGCGCCGGCAATCGGGCTACGGGGCCACGGGGTTGTCCCGGCGGCAGCCCTCCGGCCCGTCCACCCTACTGCGCGGAGCGATCACGGTGCGCCCGCGCCGCCGCCGACCTCGGCGGCCCCCGAGTCGCGTCGGGCGGAGTCGCCGGGGTGGCGGGGGACGAGTCCGGTGAGGTCGCCGGTGTCGCCGAGGCGGAGGAGGAAGGGCCGCAGCCGGGTGTAGCGGATCGCGGTGACGGAGCAGGGGTCGACGTGGATGCGCTGGAAAAGGTCCAGGTGCATGCCGAGGGCGTCGGCGACGACGGACTTGATGATGTCGCCGTGAGAGCACATCGCGTAGACGGCGTCCTCGCCGTGCTCGGCCTCGATCCGGGCGTTCCAGTCCCGTACCGCCTCGACGGCCCGCTGCTGCATGCCGCGCATCGACTCGCCGCCGGGGAACGCGGCGGCGGAGGCGTGCGTCTGGACGAGCTGCATCAGGGGCTCGTCGTGGAGTTCGGCGAGTTTGCGGCCGGACCAGTCGCCGTAGTCGCACTCGTTGATCCGCTCCTCGAGGTGCAGCGGAAGGTCCGGGCGGGCGTCCAGGAGCGGGCCGAGGGTCTCCCGGCAGCGCTGGAGCGGGCTGCTGACCACGGCGGCCAGCGGCACTCCGGACAGCCGGCCGGGCAGCGCGGCGGCCTGCGCGGCGCCCCGCTCGTCGAGTGCGACGCCGGGGGTCCGCCCGGCGAGGACCGCGGCGGTGTTGGCGGTGGAGCGTCCGTGGCGGACGAGGATCAGCGTGGCCATGGGGGAAGGGTAAGTGCCCAGCAGGTGCACGGGGCGGACGGTCGGGGAAGAATACGCGGCGTGATCGTGGACAGTGCCATCTATCGGGGCGGGCGCCGTACGAAGGGTCCTGCGGACCTCTCGGACGCGCTGGACGAGGCCAGGGCGACGGGGGACGCCTTCCTGTGGGTGGGTCTGTACGAGCCCACCGAGGAGGAGTTCGACCTCGTCACCGAGGAGTTCACGCTGCATCCGCTGGCTGTCGAGGACGCGCTGAAAGCCCATCAGCGGCCGAAGCTGGAGGTCTACGACGACTCGCTGTTCCTGGTCCTCAAGCCGGTGGTGTACGAGCCGGAGAGCGACCGGGTCTCCACGGACGAGCTGATGGTCTTCGTCGGCGACTCGTTCGTGGTGACCGTCCGGCACGGCGTGAGTTCGCCGCTGGCGCAGGTCCGCCGCCGTCTGGAGGCGGAGCCCGAGGTGCTGCGGCACGGGCCGACGGCGGTGATGTACGCGATCAGCGACGCGGTGGTGGACCACTACATCGACGTGGCGGCGGAGCTCCAGGTGGACCTGGAGGAGCTGGAGACGGCGGTGTTCGCGCCGGACGGCACGCCGCAGCTCGGCGACGCCAAGAGCACCGCGGCCCGGATCTACACGGCGAAGCGGCAGGTGCTGGAGTTCCGCCGGGCGAGCACCCCGCTCACCGCGCCGGTCTCGCGGCTCGCGGCCGGGACGGTGCCGTTCGTGCACGCGGAGGCGCAGCCGTTCTTCCGGGACGTGAGCGACCATCTGGCGCGGGCCAACGAGCAGGTGGAGGGCCTGGACCGGCTGCTGTCGGACGTGTTGTCGGCGCATCTGGCGCAGATGGGCGTGCGGCAGAACGACGACGTGCGCAAGATCTCCGCGTGGGCGGCCATGGCCGCAGTCCCCACCATGGTGGCGGGGATCTACGGCATGAACTTCGAGCACATGCCCGAACTGCGGTGGTGGTGGGCGTATCCCGGGGTGATCCTCCTGATGACCGTCGCGGTGCTGGGCCTGCACCGGACGTTCAAGCGGCGCGGCTGGCTGTAACGCACGGGCCGCGGAACCCCGTGGGCGCTCAGAACGCGGGCGCGGGCGTGGCCGGGCCGCCGAGGGCGTCGCGGCGCTCGGGCATCTCGAGGTCGACCATGCGCCGCCAGCCGCCGGCCCGCTCGTACGCGTACATGGCGTGGATGCCGGCCTTCAGGGCGAGCGACTTGGCCTTCGGCCAGCGCAGCAGCCGGCCCATGTGGGTCATCACGGCGAGGCTGACGTCGCGGTAGATCCGGATCTCGGTGAGGGCGGACTCGCGCAGGGTGCGCTGGATGAGCCGGCCGTGTCCGGCGTACGCCAGGCGCAGCAGCTCCTCGTGGCAGTACGCGAGGTGGTTGTCCTCGTCGTTGCAGATCATCCGGATCGCCTTGCCGAGTTCCGGGTGGTCGCCGAAGTACTTGACCAGCATGTCCATCTGGTCGGCGGCCCGCTGCTCGGTGACCCGGCTGTGCGAGAGGTAGACGATGATGTCGCGTTCGGTCAGCGGCTCGTCGCGCTTGAGCTTCTCGTGGGGCAGGCCGATCCCCTGCTTCTCCAGGAGCATCGTGTAGTCGGTCTCGGGCGGGACCTCGACGGACGGCAGGTCGCGCCTCTTGAGCAGCGCCTGGAAGATCCTGCCGTGCTTGTCCTCGTCGGCGCCGTGCCGGGTGATCTTCGGCGCCAGGTCCCGCATGCCCGCGGGGACGAGGGCGGCGATCCGGCCGTTCTCCCAGCCGCCCTGCGCCTCGCCGCTGGCGGCGATGGAGCAGAAGAGCCGGAACGATTCGTCGTCGTCGATGATTTCCTGGAACAGGCTTCGGGCCGAGAGCATTGCTGCCACCTCCACGCGGACGTCCGCACGCCGCACGCCCGCAGAGAAAAAGTCAAATGCGCTCGGCCGGAAGCGGCAACACGAGGACGGGACGACTCCGCCGAACGGCGGAATCGTCCCGGGCCGTAACCGGCGGCGCGGTGGCGCGTTGTGCTGCGTGACGGCCGTGGCGGGGAAGACCCCCCGAGCCCCCACCACGGCCGCAGACTTCCTTCGGTGCGCCCGCTACGCGAGGCCCGCCCGCTCCAGGGCCTCGACGCCGGTACGGAGGGCGGCCAGCCGCTCGTCGAGGGTGAATCCGGCCGGGGACAGCGTCAGCGTGTTGACGCCGGCCGCGGCGTAGGCGGCCATCCGGTCCGCGATGGCGGCCACGTCGCCCAGCAGCGCGGTCTGCTCGATCAGCCGCTGCGGCACGGCCGCGGCCGCCCCGGCCTTGTCGCCGGCCAGGTACTTCTCCTGGATCTCGGCGGCCTCCTTCTCGTAGCCCATGCGCTGCGCGAGCTGGTTGTAGAAGTTCTGCTTGCGGCTGCCCATGCCGCCGACGTACAGGGCGGTGTACGGGCGGAACATGTCCGCCAGCGCGTCGACGTCCGCGCCCAGCGCGATCGGCAGCGTGGGGTGGACGTCGAAGCCCTCCATGGTCAGGCCGGCCTTCTCACGGCCCGCCCGGATGTGGCGGATCGCCGTCTCCTCCAGGTGCTCCGCGGAGGGGAAGATCAGCAGCGCGCCGTCGGCGATCTCGCCTGTCTGCTCCAGGTTCTTCGGGCCGATCGCGGCGATGTAGAGCGGGATGTGCTCGCGCTCCGGGTGCACGGTGAGCTTGAGGGGCTTGCCCGGGCCGTCGGGCAGCGGCAGCGTCCAGTGCTCGCCCGAGTAGCTCAGACGCTCGCGCGTCATGGCCTTGCGGACGATCTCCACGTACTCGCGGGTGCGGGCGAGCGGCTTGTCGAACTTGACGCCGTACCAGCCCTCGGAGACCTGAGGGCCGGAGACGCCGAGGCCGAGGCGGAAACGGCCGCCGGAGAGCGAGTCGAGGGTGGCCGCGGTCATCGCGGTCATGGCGGGCTGGCGGGCCGGGATCTGCATGATCGCGGAGCCGACGTCGATGCGCTCGGTCTGGGCGGCGACCCAGGAGAGCACGGTCGGGGCGTCCGAACCGTACGCCTCCGCGGCCCAGCACACGTCGTAGCCGAGCCGGTCGGCCTCCTGCGCGACGGCGAGGTTGTCGCCGTCCATCCCGGCGCCCCAATAACCGAGGTTGATGCCCAGTCGCATGCCCAACACCCTCTTTACCGATCAGTAACGTCCCTGTGGGCCGGACTCTAGCGCGGTGCGCGGGATCCGTCAGGAGCCGGTTGTCCACAGGCTCTCTCCGCGTGGTGTCTTGGCCAGTAATCTCGCGCTCATGGAGCAGAGGCATCTCGGCCGTACCGGCCTTCGCGTGTCCCGGATCGGGCTCGGCACCCTGACCTGGGGCCGGGACACGGGCGAACACGACGCCGCGGACCAGCTGAAGGCGTTCTGGGAGGCGGGCGGCACGCTGGTCGACACGGCGGACGTGTACGCCGGCGGGGAGGCGGAGTATCTGCTCGGACAGCTCGTGGGCGGCCTGGTGCCGCGGCGGGACCTGGTGATCTCCACGAAGGCGGGCAGCGTGCCCGACCCGGACCGGCGGTGCGACGGCTCGCGGGGGCATCTGCTGGCCGCGCTGGACGCCTCGCTGGCGCGGCTCGGCACCGACTACGTGGACGTGTGGCAGCTGCACGCCTACGACCCGCACACCCCGCTGGAGGAGTCGCTGCAGGCGCTCGACCTGGCGGTGAGCAGCGGGCGGGCGCGGTACGCGGGGGTGGCGAACTTCTGCGGCTGGCAGCTCGCGAAGGCGGCGACCTGGCAGTTCGGCGGGGCGGGGACGCGGACCCGGCTGGCCGGGACGCAGATGGAGTACTCGCTGCTGCAGCGGGGCGTCGAGCGGGAGGTGCTGCCGGCCGCGCGGGACCTCGGCATAGGCCTGCTGCCCTCGTCGCCGCTGGGCCGCGGGGTGCTCACCGGCAAGTACCGGCACGGCACCCCCGCGGACTCGCGGGGCGGCTCGGAGACCATGGCCCCGTTCGTGGAGCCGTATCTGGACGAGACGGCGAGCCGCGTCGTGGAGGCGGTGGCGACGGCCGCGGACGGGCTTGCGGCGACGCCGCTGCAGGTGGCGCTGGCGTGGGTGCGGGACCGGCCTGGTGTGACGGCGCCGATCGTCGGCGCGCGCGACGCGCGGCAGCTCACCGAGGCGTTGTCGGTGGAGACCCTTAGTCTTCCTGACGAGATCTGCCGGGCCCTCGACGACGTCTCGGCGCCCGTGCACCGCTACCCGGACCACGACTGGAGCACCTTGTGACCGTCCCCGACCCCTCGCGGGTTCCCGCCACCCCCGACGCCCCGGAGCCGGACACGGGCGAGGGCGGGCCTGAGGCTGTCGAGGCGGCCGAGGCTGTCGACGAGGCTGCTGAGGCTGTCGAGAACGGCGAGAGTGGCGAGAGCGGCTCCGAGGACTCCAAGGGCGCCGAGGGCACGGAGGATGCCGCGCAGGTGTCCGAGGCGCAGGCCGAGCTGCTGGCGCAGCGGGAGGAGCGGGCGCGGATCGAGCGGCGGAAGGCGGAGAAGGCCGGGCCGCTCGACAGCGGGGCGAAGCTCAGCGGGACGGCGGCCGATCTGCTCGCGGCGGTACGGGCCGTGGAGTCCGGGGAGAAGTCGGGCACGGCGTTCTACGACCGGCCCGCGCCCCGCCGGCCCGCGCCGCAGCCGGCCGCGCCGGTGCGCCCGCAGCAGCAGCCCGAGAGCGTGGCCGCACCGCGGGCCGCCGCGCCGGAGACCGTCGAAGCGGTGCGCGAGGTGCTCACGGCGGGCGGCGCGCCCGAGGGGCTCGCGCCCAAGGTGGCCGCGCTGCTCGGCGAGGGTGCGGCCGAGGCGCTGCGGGAGGACCCCTGGCAGCTGCTCGCGGTGAGCGGCGTGCAGCCGGACCACGCCGACGGCTTCGCCCGGGCGCTGCTCGGTGCGGAGGCGGGGCCGGGCGACACGCGCCGTACGGACGCCCTGGTGGCCTGGTTCCTGGAGCGGGCCGCGCTGCAGGGCCACACGGCCATGGAGCTTCCGGCGGTGCGCGCCGCGCTCGCCGAGCGGGCGGTGCCCGAGCCGGAGGAGGCGGTGCAGCACGCCGTCGCCGAGGGCGTGGTGCTGGTCTTCCAGGAGGAGACCCCGGAGGAAGAGGCCGCCGAGGGCGAGGATGCCCCGGAGCCCGCAGGGGACGCCGGTCCGGCGGCGCCGGTGCTGCTGGGCCTTGACCGGTACGCCCTCGCCGAGGAGAGCCTGGCCGACGGCCTGGCCCGGCTGGCCCGTACGGTCGCCCCGGCCGAGTGGGACGGCCCCGAGCTCGCCCGCGCCTGCGGGACGCACGGTCTCGTCGCGCACACCGGCGGCGAGGCCGCCCGCGCCGAGCCCGTGGCGCTGGTCCGCGCCGCCCGGGAGCGGGGCCTGCGCGCCGCCGTCGCGGTGCACGGCGAGAACGGCCTGGGGCGGCTCGGCCCGGACGCGGCCGCGGTCACCGTCGCCGGCCTGCTGTCCGGCGCTGCGGGCCTGGACCGCGACGAGGACGGCGCGCTCGCGCTCGACCTGCTCGCCGTACTGGACGCCCCCCAGCTGGACGTGGAGACCGCGGCGATGCTGGTGGAGGCGCTGCCCGACGGCTGCCGGCTGCTGCTGAGCGGCGACCCCGGGGTGCTGGGCCCGGCCGGCGCGGGCCGGGTCTTCGGCGACGTCCTGGCCGCCAAGGTGTGTCCGCAGGTCGCCTCCCGCACGCCCGACCCGGGCCCGCTCGGCGAACTGGTCTCCGGCATCGGCGCCGGCGAGCTGGCCCAGGTCGACGCCCCCGGCAAGGAGCTGGTGATCGTCCCCGTGCGGGACGCGGGCGAGGCCGTGCACCGCACGGTCCAGCTGGTCGCGGACTCGGTGCCGCGGGCCATCGGCGTCCCCGCCGAGCAGACGCAGGCGATCACGGTCGGCCACGGCGGCTCGGCCGGCACCCGCGCGCTGAACACGGCGCTGAAGCAGCGGCTCAACCCCGGCCCGGGCCGCTTCGGCGGCTTCGACCCGGGGGACCGCGTGGCCCACTCCCCCGCGCCCGGGCGTAGCAGGACCGGCACGGTGGTCTCGGCCGATTCCGAGGGCCTGCACCTGGACTGCGAGGGCGAGAAGGTCCTGGTACAGAAGGACCGCGTGGACGCCGAGGTCCGGCACGGCTGGGCGCTGACCGCGCACCAGGCGGCCGGGATGCGCTGGCCGGCCGTGGTGGCGGTGCTGCCCGGCGACGCGGCGCAGGGCCTGAGCCGGGCCTGGGTGTACACGGCCTTCGGCCGGGCCGAGCGGCACCTGTCGGTGGTGCACGGCGTGGACCAGGCGCTGCCCCGCGCGGTCGCGGAAGGCCTCACCCCGCCCCGCACGACCCGCCTGCGCCCCCTCCTGGAGTCGCTGCTGGCGGTCCCCGACGAGGAGTGACCCGACCCCGAGCGCCCAAGGCCGGGGCGCCCAGGGCCGGAGATACGCGAGGAGGGGCGGGACACCGGATGTCCCGCCCCTCCTCGTGTACGCGCCGCGCCGGGTGCCTCAGTCGCGGCCTGCGTCCTCGTCGGCCGCCTCGTCGTCGAAGACCGCGCTGACGTCGAAGCGGCACACGATCCGCTCCGGGTCGGCCTGTTCGAAGGGCGCCTCCAGCCACTCCCCCGGATCCGACAGCTCCTCGGCGGCCGAGACCCAGAGCGTGGAGTCGCCCTCCTCCAGGCCGAACTCCTTGTGCCGAGAGGCGATTTCGTCCGGTTCGTACTCCCCGAACAGCACGCCGATCGCCGCATGGGCACTGCCGCCGACCACCGCCGCGGCCTCCGGCCCGTCCTCGTCGGCCTCCAGGTCCGCGATCCGCTGCGCCTGGGCGAGCAGGCGCTGCGGTTCCACCACGGCGTAGTCGCGCCGGATCATCACACTCAGCGCATGTGGCTCCTCCGGCCCCGCGTACGGCGGCAGCGAGTCCTCGGCACCGGGGATCTCGAAGGGCGTGACCTCGTCGTACCGGTCGTAGAGCCGCTCGTCGTAGGCCTCGGCCGCGGCGGCCAGGGCGTTGAAGGCCTCGTAGACAGCAGGGTCGTCGTCACCGTCGCGGGCTTCGACCGCCTGCAGGTGACGGTCCAGTGCGGCTTTGACCGCCTCGGCGGCGGCACGTACCTCGGCAGCGGTGGGCTGCGCAGCATCAGACATAGGACAGACGCTATCCGTACGGGGCCGGTGCCCGCACAATAGATGCGATGCCGGAATACGAATTTGTCGACGTGTACGTGCCGCGAGGCGTCTCCCGCAGGGAGGCCACCCGGCTCCTGACCGATCATGCCGAGTACGGACACTGGGAGTTGGACCGCTTGAGCCTGCACCGGGACGGCAGTCGCAGGGTGCGGCTGCGCCGGAGGATCATCCGCCAGGTCCGCGCCACCTGGTGACGGAGAAGGGGCCCCGCCGTGCGGGGCCCCTGTGCGTCGCGCCGCCGTGCGTCAGGCGGACACGCGAGCGCGGCGGTACAGGATCGCGCCGCCGATCAGCGCGCCCGCGCCGGCCGGGAGGACCAGGCCGAGCGGAAGGCCGGCTCCGGTCTCGGCGAGCTCCGAGGAGCCCTTCGGCGGGGTGACCGTGTGCGTGCCGGGGGTGTTGTTCCCGCCGGACGTGCCGGGGTTGCCGGGCTGACCCGGGTTGCCGGGGTTGCCAGGATTGTTCGGCTCACCCGGATTGCCCGGGTTGTTCGGCTCGCCGGGGTTGCCGGGCTCGCC
This sequence comes from Streptomyces sp. NPDC048604, assembly GCF_043199435.1. Classification (NCBI taxonomy): domain Bacteria; kingdom Bacillati; phylum Actinomycetota; class Actinomycetes; order Kitasatosporales; family Streptomycetaceae; genus Streptomyces; species Streptomyces sp. NPDC048604. Next base: position 157,107 of record NZ_JBICVX010000009.1, on the reverse strand, counting down.
GGGGTTGCCCGGCTCCTCCGGCTGACCGGGCGGCGACGGCTCGACGCCGTTGCCGCAGTCGTTGCCGTACGCGCTGTTGCCGACGCCGATCACGTCGACGCTGTTGCCGCAGGCGTTCACCGGCACGTCGACCGGCACCTGGACGTTGTTGCCGGAGCCGACGCCCGGGGAGTTGCCGGTGTGCCCGTCCGCGGAGGAACCGTTGTTCCCGCCGCCGTGCTGGGAGCCCGGCTTCGAGACGTTGGCGCACTTGTTGCCGAACGCCGGGTTCAGCACTCCGACCACGTTGACGGTGTTCCCGCAGGCGTTCACCGGCACGTGCACCGGCACCTGGACGGAATTGCCGGACGCGACGCCCGGGGAATTCTGCGCGGTGCCGCCCGCGTTCGCGTCGGCGTGCGCGTAACCGCCGCCCAGCGCGGCGAATACCCCGCCCGCGGCCGCAACGGTGATCAGGCCCTTGCGCGTGACCTGTCGCATAGCTTGTCCTGCCTTCTCGGCTGAAGCCGTCTCGGCTTCTCGGAATCCTCCCGGCGCCTTGGCGGGGAGGCGGAATGCCCACCGGCCCCGGAGTGCATGGCACGCACTCCGGGGCCGGCCTGGCTCAGACCCCCAGGGGGTCGAGGCTCAACGTCAGGCGTTGACGCAGGTGTTGCCGAAGGTGGGGTTCAGCAGCCCGATCACGGAGATCGTGTTGCCACACACGTTCACCGGGACGTGAACCGGCACCTGGACGACGTTGCCCGAGAGCACGCCGGGGGAGTGCACAGCGGCACCCTGGGCGCCCGCATCGGCAACGGCCATGCCCGCGCCCGCGAGAACGAGACCGCCGGTGGCAGCCGCAGCAGCGACGACCTTCTTGATCATTATTCCTCCTTGTTGGCAAGCGGTCCCATCGCTGAAGACCGCAACACCTGTAACGAGGGGGAAGTAATGAGGCTACGAGCCTATGAGTGCATTCACTCTTTCCGGTCACGGACAAACAGACGGGCGAATCCGATGCTCGAATTCGCCCGTCCTGTCACGACGCGTCGGCCCTTTCCGTCACGAGGCGTCGAGGAACCGGTCGAGCACCCGCACGCCGAACTTCAGCCCGTCGACCGGGACTCGCTCGTCGACGCCGTGGAACATCCCGGCGAAGTCCAGCTCCGGCGGCAGCTGCAGCGGCGCGAACCCGAAGCAGCGGATGCCGAGATCGTCGAAGGACTTGGCGTCGGTGCCGCCCGAGAGCATGTACGGGACGGCCCTCGCGATCGGGTCCTCGGCCTGCAGCGCCGACTGCATGGCGTCCACGAGGCTGCCGTCGAAGCTGGTCTCCAGCGCCTTGTCGGCGTGCACGTCCTCGCGCTTCACACGCGGCCCGAGGATCCGGTCCAGATCGGCCAGGAACTCCTGCTCGTAGCCGGGCAGGAAGCGGCCGTCGACGTGCGCGGTGGCCTGGCCCGGGATCACGTTCACCTTGTAGCCGGCGCCGAGCATCGTCGGGGCGGCGGAGTTGCGCAGGGTGGCGCCGACCATCTTGGCGATGCCGCCGAGCTTGGCGAGCGTGGCGTCCATGTCCTCGGGGTCGAGCGGGGTGCCCAGCGCGTCCGAGAGCTCGTCCAGGAAGGACCGCACGGTCTTGGTGACCCGCACCGGCCAGGTGTGCCGGCCGAGCCGGCCCACGGCCTCGCAGAGCTCGGTGATCGCGTTGTCGTCGTTGGTCATCGAGCCGTGCCCGGCGGTGCCCTCGACGGTCAGGCGCATCCAGTGCATGCCCTTCTGCGCCGTCTCCACCAGGTAGAGCCGCAGGTTCTCGTTGACCGTGAACGAGAAGCCGCCGACCTCGCCGATCGCCTCCGTGACGCCGTCGAAGAGGCCCCGGTGCTTGTCGACCAGGTGCCGGGCGCCGTACGTGCCGCCGGCCTCCTCGTCGGCGAGGAAGGCCAGCACGACGTCCCGCGGGGGCTTGCGCCCGCTGCGCATCCGGTCGCGGACGACCGCCAGGGTCATCGCGTCCATGTCCTTCATGTCCACCGCGCCCCGGCCCCAGACGCAGCCGTCGGCGATCTCGCCGGAGAAGGGGTGGTGGGTCCAGTCCTCGGCGTTGGCCGGGACGACGTCGGTGTGGCCGTGGATGAGCAGGGCCGGACGGGACGGGTCCTCGCCCTCGATCCGGGCGACGGTGGAGGCGCGCCCCTTGTGCGACTCGATGATCTTCGGTTCGAGGCCGACCTCGGCGAGCTTCTCGGCCACGTACTCGGCCGCCGCCCGCTCGCCGGGGCCGGAGTGGTCGCCGTAGTTGCTGGTGTCGATGCGGATGAGGTCGCGACAGAGGTCCACGACCTCGTCCTCACCGGTCACGCCCCGGGTCGTGTTCGACTCGCTCACGCTGCTTCCTCCCACTTCACTGCCCCATTCGCTGCCGGTGGTCCCCCTCATCCTCCCGCGCCCCCAGGGTGGTGATCGACCCCCTCGAATGTTTGCTATGGTTTTCCTCGTCGGAACGGCCCAGGCCGAAAGACACCACCTGGTCCGGGTGGCGGAATGGCAGACGCGCTAGCTTGAGGTGCTAGTGCCCTTTATCGGGCGTGGGGGTTCAAGTCCCCCCTCGGACACCAGCGAAGGACCCCACGGCGTGGGGTCCTTCTTGCATGTGAGGGCGGTGGGACCGGTGAGACGGAGAACGAGACCCCCGGCCGCGCCGTTGCCCCAGCGGGACGGGATAGATCCGGTGCGGGTCAGGCTTCCGGAGGACCCGGCGGGGGCCTGGGCGACCGTGGGCGGGCACCTGCTCGACCGGTACGCGGGGGCCGTCGGGGCCGAGCGCGTGGCGGCCATGCTCCGCGAGGGCCGGTTCGTCGGGGCCGACGGGGTCGCCGTGGACGGGAGCGAGTCGTACGCCGCAGGCCGGTATCTCTGGTTCCACCGGGACTTTCCCGACGAGGAGCGGGTGCCGTTCGAGATCGGGATCGTCCACCGGGACGAGCGGATCGTCGTCGTCGACAAGCCGCACTTTCTGGCCACCATGCCGCGCGGGCGGCACGTCACCGAGACGGCGCTGGCCCGGCTGCGGCGCGACCTGGGGCTGCCGGAGCTGCAGCCCGCGCACCGGCTCGACCGGCTCACGGCGGGGCTGGTGCTGTTCGTGGTGCGGCCGGAGGACCGGGGGGCGTACCAGACGCTGTTCCGGGACCGGGCCGTCCACAAGGCGTACGAGGCGGTGGCGCCGTACGACCCGGAGCTGGCACTGCCGGTGACCGTGCGGAGCCGGATCGAGAAGGAGCGGGGCGTGCTGGCGGCCCGGGAGGTGCCGGGCGAGCCGAACGCCGAGAGCCGGGTCGAGCTCCTGGTCCACGCGGGCGGCCTCGCCCGGTACCGGCTGGTGCCGGTGACCGGGCGGACCCATCAGCTGCGGGTGCACATGAACGCGCTCGGGCTGCCGATCCTGAACGATCCGCTGTACCCGGTGGTGCGGGAGGACGGGCCGGAGGACTTCGGGCGGCCGCTGCAGCTGCTCGCGCGGTCGCTGGTCTTCACCGACCCGTTCACCGGCGAGCCCAGGAGGTTCCTGAGCCGGCGGCCTCTCAGTGGCCTCGGCTGAGCCACTCCTCCAGGTGCGGGGCCTCCTCGCCGATCGTGGTCGGGTCGCCGTGGCCGGTGCGGACCACCGTCTCCGGCGGCAGGGTCAGGAGCTTCTCCCGGATCGAGCCGATGATCGTCGGGAAGTCCGAGAAGGACCGGCCCGTCGCGCCGGGACCGCCCCGGAAGAGCGTGTCGCCGGAGAAGACCGTGCCGAGGGCGGGGGCGTGCAGGCAGACCGCGCCGGGGGCGTGGCCGGGGGTGTGCAGGACGGTGAGGTCGACGCCTGCGATGGTGAGGACCTGGCCGTCGGCGAGGTCGCCGTCCGGGGTGTGGTCGGGGTGGGTGAGCTTCCACAGGGCGTGGTCGTCGGGGTGCAGCAGGATCCGCGCGCCGGTGGCGGCGGCGAGGGCCGGGGCGGCGTCGATGTGGTCGTCGTGCGCGTGGGTGCAGACGATGGCGCGCAGGGTGCGGCCGTCGAGGGCGGCGAGGATCGCCTCGGCGTCGTGGGCGGCGTCGATGACGAGGGCCTCGGAGTCGTCGCCGACGATCCAGACGTTGTTGTCCACCTCCCAGGTGCCGCCGTCGAGCGAGAAGGTGCCGGAGGTGACCAGGCGGTCGATACGGGCGGCCATCAGAGGACCACCACCGAGCGCAGCACGTCGCCCTCGTGCATGCGGGCGAAGGCCTTCTCGACGTCGCCGAGTCCGATGGTCTCGGTGACGAAGGCGGCGAGGTCGATGCGGCCCTGCTGGTGCAGGTCGATGAGCATCGGGAAGTCGCGGGACGGCAGACAGTCGCCGTACCAGGAGGACTTGAGCGCGCCGCCGCGGCCGAAGACGTCGAGCAGCGGCAGTTCGAGCTTCATCTCGGGGGTGGGGACGCCGACGAGGACGACGGTGCCGGCGAGATCGCGGGCGTAGAACGCCTGTTGGTACGTCTCCGGGCGGCCGACGGCCTCGATGACGACGTCCGCGCCGAAGCCGCCGGTGAGTTCGCGGATCGCCTCGACCGCGTCGGTGTTACGGGAGTTGACGGTGTGGGTCGCGCCCATGCCGCGGGCGGTCTCCAGCTTGCGGTCGTCGATGTCGACGGCGATGATCCGGGCCGCTCCGGCGAGCCGGGCGCCGACGATCGCGGCGTCGCCGACGCCTCCGCAGCCGATGACGGCGACGGAGTCGCCGCGGCCGACGCCGCCGGTGTTGATCGCGGCGCCGATGCCGGCCATCACGCCGCAGCCAAGGAGGCCGGCGACGGACGGGGCGACGGCGGGGTCGACCTTGGTGCACTGGCCCGCGGCGACCAGGGTCTTCTCGGCGAACGCGCCGATCCCGAGGGCCGGGGAGAGCTCCGTGCCGTCGAGGAGCGTCATCTTCTGCCGCGCGTTGTGGGTGTCGAAGCAGTACCAGGGGCGGCCGCGCAGACAGGCCCGGCAGGCGCCGCAGACGGCGCGCCAGTTGAGGACCACGAAGTCACCGGGGGCGACGTCGGTGACGCCCTCGCCGACGGACTCGACGACGCCCGCGGCCTCGTGGCCGAGGAGGAAGGGGAACTCGTCGTTGATCCCGCCCTGTTTGTAGTGCAGGTCCGTGTGGCAGACGCCGCAGGCCTGGATCTTCACCACGGCCTCGCCCGGTCCTGGGTCGGGGATGACGATCGTCTCGACGCGTACGGGCTCGTTCTTTCCGGGGGCGACGACCCCCTGCACCTGCTGCGGCATCGTGGACTTCCCTTCGTCGGACGGGATCTTGTAAGGCTCTTGGGTACCACTTTGTCCTGACGTAGCGCGAGACCCCCGCAGGCCACGCCTGCGGGGGTCTCGCGGCTCCCGGGGGGGAATCCGGGCGGAACGTCAGTCCTGCGCGGAGCGGGCCGCGGCACGGACCCGGCCGCGGACCAGGAACCAGCCGCCGACCAGGGCCGCCGCGATGAGCGGCAGGCAGTTGACGGTGGTGCGGCCGACGCCGCCGTCCATCCACATCAGGACCACGACGGAGCCGAGGAAGAGCAGCGTCACGATCTGGGTGTACGGGGCCCAGGGCAGCTGGTAGGCCGGGCGGACCAGCTTGCCCTGCTTGGCGCGGCGGACGAACAGCAGCGAACAGAGCATGATCATCGCCCAGGTGCCGATGATGCCGATGGAGGCGAAGTTGAGGACCAGTTCGAAGGCCTCGCCGGGCATCACGAAGTTCAGGAAGACGCCGGCGACGCCGAAGCCCGCGGTGAGCAGGATGCCGCCGTAGGGGACGCCGCCCTTGTTCATGACGCCGGTGAACTTCGGTGCGGAACCGGACAGCGACATGGAGCGCAGGATGCGGCCGGTGGAGTACAGGCCGGAGTTCAGGCTGGAGAGCGCGGCCGTCAGGACGACGAGGTTCATCACGCCGGCGGCGCCGGGGATGCCGAGCTTGTCGAAGACGGTGACGAACGGGCTCTGGTCGCCGGTGTAGGCGGTGTACGGGAGGATCAGCGCGAGCAGGACGACCGAGCCGACGTAGAACAGGCCGACGCGCCACATGATCGAGTTGATCGCCTTCGGCATGATCTTCTCGGGGTTCTCGGTCTCGCCGGCGGCGACGCCGCACAGCTCGACGGAGGCGTAGGCGAACACGACGCCCTGGATCAGCAGCAGCATCGGCATGACGCCGTTGGGGAAGATGCCGCCGTTCTCGGTGATGTTGGCCAGGCCCGGGGTGTGGCCGCCGACGTCGTGCGAGGTCACGACGAGGAAGATGCCGACGACCATGAAGATCACCAGAGCGGCGACCTTGACGATGGCGAACCAGAACTCCATCTCGCCGAAGTACTTCACGGAGATGAGGTTGGCGGCGAGCACGATCGCGAGGGCGATCAGCGCGAGGATCCACTGCGGGACGTCGCTGAACATCGACCAGAAGTGGGCGTAGGTCGCGGCCGCGGTGATGTCGGCGACGGCGGTGGTCGACCAGTTCAGGAAGTACAGCCAGCCGGCCGTGTACGCGCCCTTCTCGCCCATGAACTCACGGGCGTAGGAGACGAAGGCGCCGGAGGACGGGCGGTAGAGCACCAGCTCGCCGAGGGCCCGCACCACGAAGAAGGCGAAGAGGCCGCAGACCGCGTAGGCGATGAAGAGGGAGGGGCCGGCGTTCGCCATGCGGCCGCCGGCGCCGAGGAAGAGGCCCGTGCCGATCGCGCCGCCGATGGCGATCATGTTGATGTGCCGGGACTTGAGGTCCTTGCGGTATCCGGCGTCGCCGGCGTCCACGTGGGCGGCGGTGTTCGACGCCGTGGACGCCGCCGGACCGGCGGACAGCGGGTCGGCCGCAGTGGAGATGCGGTCACTCATGGAGTTGTTCGCCTTCGTGAGGGGGGAGGGTCTGTGCGGTACCCGGCCGGGCTCGGGGTGGTCGTCCCGTCGCGCGGCCAGCGCACATCGTCAGCCAAGAACCCCTCACTGACAGTGAGCAAGGTCACTGAAGGCCCATTTTTGAGCTACTTCTGAGGTTGCGCAGAGGTATTACCAAGGAATCCGTGGGGCTACGGGGCGAGGACGTCCAGTTCCTTCAGCGCGCCCACGGCGATCTCGCGGGTGAGCCGCTCGGCCCGCTCGGCGTCCCGTTCGCGCACCGCCTCGGCCACCTGGACGTGGAGCGTCACCGCGGCCGGGTCGGGGTCCTCGAACATCACCTGGTGGTGGGTGCGGCCGGTGAGGACCTCGGCGACGACGTCGCCGAGCCGGGCGAACATCTCGTTGCCGGAGGCGTTCAGCACGACCCGGTGGAACGCGATGTCGTGCACGAGGTACGCCTCCAGCTGCCGGCCGCGCGACGTGGCGACCATGCCGAGGGCCTCCTCGGTGAGCGCGCGGCACTGCTCGGGGGTGGCGTGGCGGGCGGCGAGCCCGGCGGCGACGGGCTCGACGGCGGAGCGCAGCACGGTGAGCGAGCGGAGCTGCCGGGGCCGGTCGGCGCCGGCCAGCCGCCAGCGGATGACCTGGGGGTCGTACACGTTCCACGCCTCGGTCGGGAGCACGATCACGCCGACCCGGCGGCGGGACTCGACGAGGTGCATGGACTCGAGGACGCGGACGACCTCGCGGACGACGGTGCGGGAGACGTCGAAGCGCTCGGCGAGCTCGTCGCTGCGGAGCACGGTACCGGGCGGGTACTCACCGGCCGTGATCGCGAGGCCCAGCGTGGCCAGAACCTGCGGGTGGAGGCCCGGGGCCGGTGTCGTCATGGGGCTCAGCCTACGGGCGGGCGAGAGCCGGGAACAAAAAGTATGACTTTAATGTCACAGAGCCTTGAATACGTCGTACCCAATGGGTTTCATGAGCGCGACGGAAATCTGTCGACGAAGACAGCGAAGAACGCGAGGCACCCCATGAGCACCACCTCTCGCACGGCCCCCCGGGTCGTCGTCGTGATGGGAGTCGCCGGCACCGGCAAGACCACGATCGGTCCGCTGGTGGCCGAAGCGCTCGGCGTCCCGTACGCCGAGGGCGACGACTTCCACCCCGCGGCGAACGTGGCGAAGATGTCGGCCGGCATCCCGCTGGACGACGACGACCGCGCCCCCTGGCTCGACGCCATCGGGCGCTGGGCGCACGGCCGGGCCGGCCTCGGCGGAGTGGTGAGCAGCTCCGCGCTCAAGCGGATCTACCGCGACCGGCTGCGGGCCGCCGCGCCGGACGTGGTCTTCCTGCATCTGACCGGCGACCGGGAGCTGATCGAGCGGCGGATGACGGCCCGCCAGGGCCACTTCATGCCGACCGCGCTGCTGGACTCGCAGTTCGCCGCCCTGCAGCCGCTGCAGGACGACGAGGCGGGTGTCGCCGTCGACGTTTCCGGCTCCCCCGAGGAGATCACCGAGCGGGCCGTCGCCGCGCTGCGCGGTCCGGCCGCCTGACGCTCCCCGCCCCCTCGTCCCCGCCCCTCCCCCGTTCTCCAAGGAACCCCCGTGACCAGACTCAGCGTCGAGATGCTGGCAGCGGACGCGACCGAGCCGATCACCTCGGCGGGCAACGCCCAGCTCGGCATCGCGGTGCTCGCCGGAATCGCCGTCATCGTCCTGCTCATCACCAAGTTCAAGTTGCACGCCTTCCTGGCGCTGACCATCGGTTCCCTGGCGCTCGGCGCGTTCGCCGGCGCGCCGCTCGGGGCGACCCTCGACTCGTTCACCACGGGTCTGGGCAAGACGGTGGCGAGCGTCGGCGTGCTGATCGCGCTCGGCGCGATCCTCGGCAAGCTGCTCGCCGACTCCGGCGGCGCGGACCAGATCGTCGACACGATCCTGGCCAAGGCCAAGGGGCGGTCCATGCCGTGGGCGATGGTGCTGATCGCCTCGGTGATCGGCCTGCCGCTGTTCTTCGAGGTCGGCATCGTGCTGCTGATCCCGGTGGTGCTGCTGGTCGCCAAGCGCGGCAACTACTCGCTGATGCGGATCGGCGTCCCGGCGCTGGCCGGCCTCTCCGTCATGCACGGCCTGATCCCGCCGCACCCCGGCCCGCTGGTGGCGATCGACGCCCTCAAGGCGAACCTCGGCATCACCCTGGCCCTCGGCCTCCTGGTCGCCATACCGACCGTGATCATCGCGGGTCCGCTGTTCTCCCGGTACGCCGCCCGCTGGGTCGACGTCCACGCCCCGGAGAACCTGATCCCGCAGCGCCCCTCGGAGGACCTGGACAAGCGCCCCGGCTTCGGCGTGACCGTGGCCACCGTGCTGCTGCCGGTCGTCCTGATGCTGGTCAAGGCGCTGGTCGACATCGTCGTGGACGACCCGGAGAACCCGGTCCAGAAGGTCACCGACGTCATCGGCTCGCCGCTGATCGCGCTGCTCGCCGCGGTGCTCGTGGGCATGTTCACGCTGGGCCGCGCGGCCGGCTTCGGCAAGGACCGGATCGCCTCGACCGTCGAGAAGTCCCTCGCCCCGATCGCGGGCGTGCTGCTGATCGTCGGCGCGGGCGGCGGCTTCAAGCAGACCCTGATCGACGTCGGCGTGGGCCAGATGATCCTGGACCTCTCGAAGAACTGGTCGATCCCGGCCCTGCTGCTCGCCTGGCTGATCGCGGTGGCGATCCGGCTCGCGACCGGCTCCGCGACCGTGGCGACGATCTCCGCCGCCGGTCTGGTGGCCCCGCTGGCCGAGGGCATGTCGACGACCGAGACGGCGCTGCTCGTACTCGCCATCGGCGCGGGTTCACTCTTCTTCAGCCACGTCAACGACGCCGGGTTCTGGCTGGTGAAGGAGTACTTCGGCATGAACGTCGGCCAGACCATCAAGACCTGGTCGGTGATGGAGACGATCATCTCGGTGGTCGGCATCGTGTTCGTGCTGCTGCTGTCGCTGGTGTTGTAGGAACGCCGGTTCGTTGTAGGAACGGGGAGCGCATCAGGGCCGGCCGCCTCGGACGAGGCGGCCGGCCCCTGCGCATTCCTGTACGCCGCTACCCGACGGCCCGCGCCGCGGCCCGCCCCGCCGCCCGGCCGGAGAAGATGCAGCCGCCGAGGAAGGTGCCCTCCAGGGAGCGGTAGCCGTGGACGCCGCCGCCGCCGAAGCCGGCCGCCTCGCCCGCCGCGTACACACCCTCCAGGACCTCGCCGCCCTCCCGCAGGACCCGCGAGTCGAGGTCCGTCTCCAGGCCGCCGAGGGACTTGCGGGTGAGGATGTTCAGCCGTACGGCGATGAGCGGCCCGGCCTTCGGGTCGAGGATGCGGTGCGGGGCCGCGGTGCGGATCAGCTTGTCGCCGAGGTACTTGCGGGCCCCTCGGACCGCCATGACCTGGAGGTCCTTGGTGAACGGGTTGGCGATCTCGCGGTCCCGGGCGGTGATCTCGCGGCGCAGTTCCGCCTCGTCGATGAGCGGCTCGTCGGTGAGCGCGTTCATGCCTCGGACCAGCGCGGACAGGTCGTCCTCGACGACGAAGTCGACGCCGTGGTCCATGAACGCCTGCACGGGGCCGGGGACGTCGGCGCGGGCCCGGCCGATCACGTCCCGGACCGACTTGCCGGTGAGGTCGGGGTTCTGCTCGGAGCCGGAGAGCGCGAACTCCTTGCCGATGATGCGCTTGTCGAGGACGAACCAGGTGTGGTCGTACCCGGTCCGCATGATGTGTTCGAGGGTGCCGAGCGTGTCGAAGCCGGGGAACAGCGGCACCGGCAGGCGCCGGCCGCGGGCGTCGAACCAGAGCGACGAGGGGCCGGGCAGGATGCGGATGCCGTGCCGGGCCCAGATCGGATTCCAGTTCTCGATGCCCTCGGTGTAGTGCCACATCCGGTCGCGGTTGATGTGGTGGGCGCCGGCGTCCTCGGCGATGCCGAGCATCAGCCCGTCGACATGCGCGGGCACGCCGGAGAGCATCCGGGCGGGCGGGGTGCCGAGCCGTTCGGGCCACTGCTTGCGCACCAGGTCGTGGTTGCCGCCGATGCCGCCGGAGGTGACGATCACCGCCTGGGCGCGGAGTTCGAAGGCGCCGGTGACCTCGCGGCTGCTCGCGGTGCCGCGCTCGGCGTCGGACGGCGCCAGGATCTCGCCGGTCACGGTGTCCACGGCGCCCGCGGTACGGCCGAGGCCGGTCACCCGGTGCCGGAAGCGGAAGGTCACCAGGCCGCGGGCGGCGCCTTCGCGGACCTTCGCCTCGAAGGGGGCGACGAGGCCGGGGCCGGTGCCCCAGGTGATGTGGAAGCGGGGCACGGAGTTGCCGTGCCCGTTCGCGTCGTAGCCGCCGCGCTCGGCCCAGCCGACCACCGGGAAGAAGCGGACCCCGCGGGCGTGCAGCCAGCTGCGCTTCTCCCCCGCCGCGAAGTCGACGTACGCCTCCGCCCACTTGCGCGGCCAGTGGTCCGCGTCCCGGTCGAAGCCGGCGGTGCCGAGCCAGTCCTGCAGGGCGAGGGCGTGACTGTCCTTGATCCGCATGCGCCGCTGCTCGGGCGAGTCGACGAGGAACAGTCCGCCGAAGGACCAGTGGGCCTGGCCGCCCAGGGACTGTTCGGGCTCCTGGTCGAGCAGGATCACGCTCCGGCCGGCCTCGACCAGCTCCGCGGTGGCGACGAGCCCGGCGAGCCCCGCCCCGATGACGATCACATCAGCGTCGTACGACATGGACCGCATCTTGGATACAGGACTGTATCCAGTCAACCGTTCGGGCCGAGCCCGCTCACTCCCACTTTCTAATGTCGAGCATTACAATGAGTCCATGGCAAGGACATCGGGGCCCGAGACCCGGGAGAAGCTGATCCGCGCGGCGGAGGAGATCTTCGCCGCCCAGGGCGTCCACGGCGGCCAGCTCAGGGACGTCGTCGCCCTGGCCGGACAGGCCAATCCGTCGGCCGTGCAATACCACTTCGGCTCCCGCGAGGGACTCGCGGACGCGATCATGGCCGGCCGCCAGGACCGTACGAACGCGGTCCTCGCGCCGCTGCTCGCGGCAGCCGCGGACGCACTGCCCGAGCTGCTCACCACCCTGGTCACCGCCGAGGCGAGCGAGCTGCGCACCGATCGCGGCCGGCGCTGTCTGCGGATCTCCACCCAGCTCAGCCACGAGAGCGGGGTCCGCACGCGGACGCCCCATCCGACGCTGGCAGGCACCCCCTACTGGGCCCTGTTCGAACGGATCGAGGCCCGACTGGCCGCCGACGCCCTGCCCGGGCCGCTGCGGCTCGAACGGCTCGACCTGGCGCTGACCGTCGTCGGCGCGGCGATGGCCGACCGGGCCCGGCAGTACCTCGACGGGGTCGAGCCGCTCACCGGCGAACCGCTCTTCCTCGCCGACCTCGTCGCCACCACCACCGCACTGCTCCGGGCGCCCCAGCCCGCCATCCGAAGGGACCCCACATGAACGACCTCAGCAACAAGACCGTCCTCGTCACCGGCGGCGCCCGCGGCCTGGGCGCCGAGGCCGCCCGCCAGGCCGTCGCGGCCGGCGCGAACGTCGTGATCACCGATGTGCTCGACGAGGACGGGAAGGCGACCGCGGCCGGGCTGGGCGAGCGGGCCCGGTTCCTGCACCACGACGTGACCTCCGAGGAGGACTGGGCGGCGGCCGTGGCGTACGCCGTCGCCGAGTTCGGCACCCTGCACGGGCTCGTCAACAACGCGGGCATCGCGACCGGCGCGCTCCTGGAGAGCGAGTCCGTCGAGCACTTCCGCCGTGTCCTCGACATCAACCTGACCGGCGTCTTCATCGGCATGAAGACCGCGATACCGGCGATGAAGGAGGCCGGCGGCGGCTCGATCGTCAACATCTCCTCCGCCGCCGGTCTGATGGGCCTGGCGCTCACCGCCGGTTACGGCGCGTCCAAGTGGGGCGTGCGCGGGCTCACGAAGATCGGCGCGGTGGAGCTGGGCACGGCGCGGATCCGCGTCAACTCCGTACACCCGGGCATGACGTACACCCCGATGACCGCCTCGGTGGGCATCGAGCGGGGCGAGGGCAAGTACCCGAACACGCCCATGGGCCGGGTCGGCGAGGCGGACGAGATCGCCGGCGCGGTGGTCTTCCTGCTCTCCGACGCGGCCTCCTACGTGACCGGCGCGGAGCTGGCGGTGGACGGCGGCTGGACCACCGGTCCGACGGTGAAGTACGTCATGGGCGGATGAGGCTGCTTGGATGGCGGCATGAACCCTGCCGATGAGCTGCTCGACGTCGTCGACGAGAACGACGAGGTGACCGGGCAGGCCCCGCGCGGCGAGGTGTACGCGCGGGGCCTGATCCATCGCTGCACCTTCATCCAGGTCCGGGACGCGCAAGGACGGGTCTTCGTCCACCGCCGCACGCCCACCAAGCTGGTCTTCCCGTCCCGGTACGACATGTTCGTCGGCGGAGTGGTCGGCGCGGGCGAGTCGTACGACGACGCCGCCCTGCGGGAGGCCGAGGAGGAGCTCGGGGTGTCCGGGCTCGACCGGCCCCGGCCGCTGTTCCGCTTCCTGTACGACGGCGACGGCGGGCGCTGGTGGTCCGCCGTCTACGAGGTCCGCTGCGAGCTGCCGGTGCGGCCGCAGGCCGAGGAGGTCGCCTGGCACGCCTTCCTGACCGACGAGGAGCTGACCGCCCGCCTCGGCGAGTGGGAGTGGGTACCGGACGGCATGGCCGCGTACGAGCGGCTCCGGGCGCACCGGGCAGGCGGACAACCGGGCGGATAAAGTGCCCGCGTGAGCGACTTCGTACAGAGCCTGCGCCTGTGGTTCGCGCCGCAGCGGATCCGTGAGGAGGGCGACACCCCGGACTACCGGTTCTCGCTGGCGAACGAGCGGACGTTCCTCGCCTGGGTGCGGACCGGGCTCGCGCTCGTGGGCGGCGGCTTCGCGGTCGACCAGTTCCTGCCGGACCTGCGGTGGGGGGTACGGGTCGGGCTCTCGCTGGCGCTGATCGGCGCGGGCGTGCTGTGCGCGCTGCGCGCGGTCAACCACTGGGTGCGCTGCGAGCAGGCGATGCGGCGCGGCGAGGATCTGCCGGTGTCGCGGTTCCCGACGGTGCTGAGCCTGGCGGTGGCCGTGGTGGCGCTGGCGATGGTGGTGGTCGTGCTGTTCGGCTGGGCCGGCTGATGCCCGAGGGCCGCGATCCGGGGCTGCAGCCGGAGCGGACGCGGCTGGCGTGGCGGCGGACGACGCTGTCGGCGACGGTGGCGGCGGTGTTCGCCGCGAAGCAGTCGATCCACGACGAGGTGACCCCGGCGGGCCTGTTCGGCGCGGCGCTGTCGGTCCTGGTGTGGCTGGGCTTCCTGGCGGTGGCGCACCGCCGCATCCAGGCCCTGGACGCGCCCCGGCCCAGCCCCCTGTCGCACCGCTCCGCCCTCCTTGCGGCGGGCGCGACCGTCGCGCTGGCGGCCTTCGCGGTGGCGATGGTGGTCTGACCACGACCTTGCCGTCGGCGCGGCGACGCCGTAGCCCGTCACCTCGTCGCGGACGGCGAACTCGGCGACGGTGACGCCGGGTTGGACGACGACGCCGGGCCCAGCGGTCCGGCCCCGTACCCCCGCAAACGGGGCTCGCCCGGAAGACCGGGGCGTTTCGGACTAGCCTGAGGGGGTCACCACTCCCTCTCCGGAGGCGACGTCATGACCCTCCTCCACCACGAGCACGCCACCCACGCGCACAGTCACGGACCGACCTGCGGACATCTCGCGGTCGAACACGGCGATCACATGGACTACGCCCACGACGGGCATCTGCACCGCGAGCACCAGGGGCACTGGGACGAGTGCGAGACCCCGAACCACGTGCCGCACACCCACCCCGACCACGTGCACGGACCGGCCTGCGGGCACACCTCCGTGGTGCACGGCGACCACGTCGACTACGTGCACGACGGGCACCGGCACGCGGAGCACGACGGGCACTGGGACGACCACTGAGACACCGGCCGCCGGCCCGCCGGGTCGGCTTCCCCCGGGCCCGTCCCGGCTGGCAGGCTTTCGCCGACCTGTCAGGCGTTCCCGGGGGGACCTCATGGCCGCAACCGATCCGTACACCGTCGAACTCGCCCCGGGGGTGCACGCGTTCGTGCAGCCGGACGGCGGCTGGTGCCTCAACAACGCGGGTTTCCTCGGCGACGCGCGGGAGAGCCTGCTCGTGGACACGGCGGCGACCCAGCGGCGCACGCTGATGCTGCGCGACGCGGTGCTCGCCGAGGGGCTGCCGCTGCCCCGCACGGTCGTGAACACGCATCACCACGGCGACCACACCTACGGCAACGGGGTGTTCGCCCCGGCCGCGCTGATCGTGGGCCACGACAGCTGCCGCGCCGAGCAGCTGACCGCCGGCCGCCAGCTCCATCTGCTGTGGCCGCAGACCGACTTCGGCGACATCCGGGTCACGCCGCCCACACTCACGTACAGCGAGCGGCTGACCCTGTACGTCGGCGGGATCGAGGTGCGGGTGCTGCACCCGGGCGTCGCGCACACCACCGGCGACTCGATCGTCCACCTTCCCGAGCAGGGCGTGGTCTTCACCGGCGACCTGGTCTTCCACGGCGGGACGCCGTTCGTGCCGATGGGGTCCCTCTCCGGTTCGCTGCGCGCCCTGGAGCTGCTGCGGTCGCTGGACGCGCAGACGGTGGTCCCGGGGCACGGGCCGGTGACGGACCCGTCCGCGTACGACGCGACGGAGCGCTATCTGCACTGGGTCGCCGAGCTGGCCCGGGAGGGGCACGCCAAGGGGGCGACTGCGCTGGAGACGGCGAGGTCGGCGGAGCTCGGCGCGTTCGGGGCCTTGCGGGAGAGCGAACGGCTCGTCGCCAACCTGCACCGGGCCTACGCGGAGCTGGACGGGCTGCCGGGCGGCTCGCCGCTCGACGCGGCGGCGGTCTTCGGCGACATGGCGGCGATGAACGGCGGCGTCCCGGTCGCCTGCCACGCGTGACGGCCCCGGTCGCCCGGCGGGCGTGACGGACCGGGTCTTCCGCCGGGCGTGACGGCCCCGTCGGCCGTCGCGCCCGAAGCCGCTGGACAGAGCCTTGCCGCGTCACTCTCTGGACGACATACCGACTGGTCGGTCATGATGGCGGGAGAACGGTCGCCATTCCCCCCGGAGGTACGCACCATGAGTTCCAGCCCCCCGCCCGGCCTCGACCCGGCGCAGCTGCGCGGCCACCTCGACCGCGAGCGGCCAGGGCTCGTGACCGGACCGCTGCGGGCCCGGCTGATCGAGGGCGGCCGCTCCAACCTGACGTACGTCGTCACGGACGGCAGCGGCCAGTGGGTGGTCCGCCGGCCGCCGCTCGGTCACGTGCTGGCCACCGCGCACGACATGAAGCGCGAGCACCGGGTGATCAGCGCGCTGCACCCGACCGCCGTGCCGGTGCCGCGGCCGCTGCTGTTCTGCGAGGACGAGTCGGTGCTCGGCGCACCGTTCTACGTCATGGAGTTCGCGCAGGGCACCCCGTACCGCTCGGCCGAGCAGCTCGCCGAGCTGGGCCCCGAGCGCACCCGCGCCGCGGTCCTCGCCCTCGTCGACACCCTGGTCGACCTGCACGCCGTCGACCCGGCCGAGGCGGGCCTCGCCGACTTCGGCCGCCCCGAGGGCTTCCTCGACCGGCAGCTGCGCCGCTGGGGCAAGCAGCTGGACGCCTCGCGCAACCGCGAGCTGCCCGGCATCGACGAGCTGCACGCGGCGCTCGGCCGCGCGCTGCCCGTCTCCCCGGCCCCGACGGTGGTGCACGGCGACTACCGCCTCGACAACGTGCTGATCGATTCGGACGACCGGATCACCGCGGTCCTGGACTGGGAGATGTCCACCCTCGGCGACCCGCTGACCGACCTCGGCCTGCTGGTGATGTACAGCGCGAAGCTGGAGCTGCCGGACTCCCCCGTCAGCACCACCGCCGCGGCCCCCGGCCACCCCGACCCCGCCGAACTGATCGCGCGGTACGCGGAGAAGTCGGGCCGCGACGTCTCCGCGCTGCCCTGGTACACGGCCTTCGCCTGGTTCAAGCTCGCCGTGATCCTCGAGGGCATCCACTACCGCTACACCCTCGGCCAGACGGTCGGCGCCGGCTTCGACCGCATCGGCGAACTCGTCCCGGTCTTCATCGAGCACGGCCTCACCACCCTCCAGGAAGGCTGACCCGCATGGACTTCGCATTCGACGCCCGCACCGAGGAGCTGCGGGCGAGGCTGCTCGCCTTCATGGACGAGCACGTCTACCCGGCCGAGCAGGTCGCGCACGAGCAGCGCGCCGCGCTCGCCTCGCCGTGGGACACCCCGCGGATCGTCGAGGACCTGAAGGCCGAGGCCCGCCGGCAGGGCCTGTGGAACCTGTTCCTGCCGGACGGCGAGTACGGGGCGGGGCTCACCAACCTGCAGTACGCGCCGCTCGCCGAGATCACCGGCCGCAGCCCCGAGCTGGCCCCGACCGCGCTGAACTGCGCGGCCCCGGACACCGGCAACATGGAGGTGCTCGCGCTCTTCGGCGACGAGGCGCAGCGCAAGCAGTGGCTGGAGCCGCTGCTCGCCGGGGAGATCCGGTCCGCCTTCGCGATGACCGAGCCGGACGTGGCCTCCTCGGACGCCACCAACATCGAGACCCGGATCGTCCGCGACGGCGACGACTACGTGATCAACGGCCGCAAGTGGTACATCTCCGGTGCGATGAACCCGGAGTGCCGGATCTTCATCGTGATGGGCAAGACGGACCCGGACGGCCCGGACATCCGCCGCCAGCAGTCGATGATCCTCGTGCCCCGGGACACCCCGGGCGTCGAGGTGCGGCGGGCGATGCAGGTGTACGGCTACGAGGACCACTCCCACGGCGGCCACGCCGAGGTGGTCTTCCACGACGTCCGGGTGCCGGCGGCGAACCTGATCGGCGACGAGGGCGGCGGCTTCGGCATCGCCCAGGCGCGGCTCGGCCCGGGCCGGATCCACCACTGCATGCGGCTGATCGGCATGGCCGAGCGGGCGGTGGAGCTGATGTGCCGCCGCGCGACCTCGCGTACCGCCTTCGGCGAGTCGCTGGCGCGGCAGGGCGTGGTGCAGAACTGGATCGCGGACGCGCGGGTGACGATCGAGCAGCTGCGGCTGCTGGTCCTGAAGACCGCCTGGCTGATGGACACCGTCGGCAACCGGGGCGCGCACACGGAGATCCAGGCCATCAAGATCGCCACACCGCGCGCGGTGGTCGGCATCATCGACAAGGCGGTCCAGCTGCACGGCGCGGGCGGGGTCTCCCAGGACTTCCCGCTGGCCCAGCTGTGGGCGGCCGCGCGGACGCTGCAGCTGGCGGACGGCCCCGACGAGGTGCACCAGCGCTCGCTGGCCCGTCAGGAGCTGAAGAAGTACCGCTGAGCCGGCTCTGATGCGGCGGCCGCGGGCGCGCGGCCGCCGCATCGGCGTTCTACGGACGCAGCGCGCGCAGCAGCAGGTCGGCCAGGTGGTCGGCGACCTGCTGCGGGGTGAGCGGGCCGTCCGGGCGGTACCAGGTGGACAGGTGGTGCACCGAGCCGAAGTGGTAGTCGACGACCAGGTCGGCGGGGGTGGCCGTGGAGAACTCGCCGCTCTGCTGGCCCTCCTCGATCAGCGCCCGGAACCGCTCGTGGTAGCGCCGGCGCTCGGCGCGCACCTGCTTGTACTTCTCCGGGCTCAGGTGGTGCATGGAGCGGAAGAAGATCGAGGCGTCGTCGAGGTTCTCGATGGTGGTGACCACCACGTCGGCCGCCGCGTCCCGCAGCCGCTCGCCGACCGGCGCGTCGGCGTCCGCGAAGGCGTCCAGGCGCTCCTGCTGGAGGCGCAGCACACGCGCGTAGACCTCCTGGAGGAGGTCCTCCTTGGAGCCGAAGTAGTGGTACAGCGCGCCCTTGGTGACGCCGGCCGCCTCGACGATCTCCTGGACGGACGTCCGGTCGTACCCCTGCTCGGCGAACAGCCGGGTGGCGGCGGCCAGCAGCCTCTGCGGGACGGGGGTGCCGCTCCCGTCCGTCGTCCTGGCCATGCGCCGCCGCCTTTCTCTCGTGTTCACACCGTGTGGTCGGGTTCTACCTGGGGGAACGGAGTTCCCTCCTGAGGATCTTCCCACTTGTGGTCTTGGGCAGCTCCGTCAGGATCTCGACCTCGCGAGGGTACTTGTACGCGGCCAGCCGCTCGGCGCAGAACGCCGTCAGCTCGGCGGGCTCGGCCGTCGTGCCCGGCCGCAGGCTGACGTACGCCTTCACGGTCTCGCCCCGGTAGGCGTCCGGGACGCCGACGACCGCGGCCTCGCGGACCGCCGGATGGGTGTAGAGCACGTCCTCGACCTCGCGCGGCCAGACCTTGAAGCCGGACGCGTTGATCATGTCCTTCTTGCGGTCGACGACGTAGAGCCAGCCGTCGGGGTCCATGAATCCGATGTCGCCGGTGCGCAGTTCGCCGTCCGGGAACGTCTGCGCGGTGGCCTCGGGCAGTCCCCAGTATCCGGGGACGACCTGCGGGCCGCGGACGGCTATCTCGCCGTGCGTGCCGAACGGGACCTCACGGCCCTCCTCGTCGAGGATCCGGACGACGGTGTCGGGCCCGGGCACGCCGACTGACAGGGTGCCGGAGGCCGGGTCGACCGGAGCCTGCTTCTCCGGCGGCACGGCGGCGCAGGGGGCGGTGCACTCGGTCAACCCGTAGCCGTTGCGCAGGTACGGGCCGAAGCCCGCCCGGAACCGCTCCACCAGGGCAGGCGGCACGGGCGCCCCGCCGGAGGCGACGACCAGGAAGGACGCGAAGTGCTCGCGGGTGACGCCGGGGTGGGCGGCCAGCGCCATGAAGGCGGTGGAGGGGCCGACGGTGAAGGCCGGGCGGTGCTCCACGAAGGCGTCGAGGACGACCCCGGGGTGGAAGCGGTAGGCGAGGGCGAGCGTGCCGGCGTTGGCGAAGCAGGCGGCGAGCTCGGCGACCATGCCGGTGATGTGGAAGAGCGGGGCGAGCGCGAAGTAGGTGGCCCCGGCGGGGACGGGGTGGCCGGTGCGCTGGCGTTCGGCGTTGTAGACGATGCCGCTGTGACGGTTCATCGCGCCCTTGGGGGTGCCGCTGGTGCCCGAGGTGTAGCTGATCAGGGCGAGGTCCTCGGTCCCGGGCGTGCGGCCCTCGGGGGCCGGGTGTCCGGCGCGGGCGACGGTGAGCAGGTCGTCGGCCTCGGCGACGGGCACGGCCAGGGGCTCGAAGGCGAGCACCCGCGGGTCGTCGCGGGTCTGCAGCTCGCGCTCGCAGGCGGTGAGCACGGTGCGGACCGGGGTTTGGGCGGCGACGTCCCGCAGATAGGCGTGCCAGGCGCGGTCGGAGCAGACGAGGGCGGCGGCTCCGGAGTCGTTCAGCGCGTGGGTGACCTCGGCGGACTTGTACATGGGGTTGAGCGGGACGACCGTCGCACCGGCCTTCCACGCGCCGAGCAGGGCGAGCACGAAGTGCGGGCTGTTCTGGAGCATGATCGCCACGCGGTCGCCGGGTCGCAGGCCGCGGGCGGCGAGACGACCGGCGACGGAGTCGGAGAGCGCCTCGGTCTCGCGGTAGCTGAGCCGGCCGTCGAAGTAGGCGAGGGCGGTGCGGTCCGGGTGGGCGGCCGCGGCGGCCCGGACGGCGTGCACGACGGTCGGCGGCGGGTCGATCGCCGCCCGCTGGGCGTCGCTGAGCTGGGCCAGCCAGGGTTTGGCCGCGTAGACCGAGGTCACCGCTCCGTCCCCTCCTCCCACTTCCGCTGGATGTGGTTCATGTTGCCGAGCCAGCGCTCGGGGTCGTCCGCACGGGCGCGGTAGAACGCGGCGACCTCGGGGTGCGGCAGGATCAGGAAGCGGTCGGCCCCGATGCCCTCGAAGAGCGCGTCGGCGACGTCCTCCGGTTCGATGGCGGTGGGGGCGAGCACCAGCTCGCCGGCCGAGCCGGCGGCGGTGAGCATGTCGGTGCGGACTCCCTGGGGGCAGATCGCGTGGACCTTGAGGCCGCGGTGCCGGTAGGTGAGCGAGAGCCATTCGGCGAAGGCGTACGCGCCGTGCTTGGAGACGCTGTACGGAGCCGCGCCGACCATGGTGAGCAGGCCGGCGGCGGAGACGGTGGAGACGAAGCGGCCGCTGCCGCGCTCCAGCCAGGCGGGCAGCAGGGCGCGGGCCGCGCGGACGTGCGCCATCACGTTGACGTCCCAGGCGGCGGCCCAGACGGCCTCGTCGGCGAAGGCGTCGCCGGGCGAGGCGAGTCCGGCGTTGGCGCACCAGACGTCGATGTGGCCGCCGAGGGCCTCGCGGGCCTCCTCGACGATCGCGGAGGCGTCGCCCGCGACGGCCGTGGCGCCGATCTCCTCCGCGACGTCCTTGGTCCGGCCGGGGTCGAGGTCGTTGACGACGACCCGGGCGCCCTCGGCGGCGAACCGGCGGGCGAGCGCGGCTCCGATCCCGCCGCCCGCACCCGTGACGACCACGGTCTGTCCCTGCACCGAACTCATCGAGACCCGCCTCTCCGCTGTGACTGTACGAGCAGACTAACCAGTCGGTATGCCCTCGTGGAAGGCCCGTGCACGGGCCGGCAGGGCAGCCGGGGGACCCGCCGGGCGGTGTGTGCACGCCTCGTTCCGCCCGGCCCCGGTCCGCGCTAGCGTGCGTGGCCATGTCAGGAAGGCGATCAAGGAGGTTTCCGTATGAGCCTGTCCAGACGGGGTCTGCTGGCCGGCGGCGCGCTGGGCGCGGTCGCGGTCGCCGGCGGGCCGGCGCGGGCGCAGGAGGAGCGGCACGGCCGGGTGCGCACCGGTTTCGAGCGGCTGGCCGCCGACGGTTTCGCGGCGCTGTCGGGACAGAAGGTCGGTGTGGTCACCAACCCGACCGGGATCACCGCCGACGCCCGGCACATCGTGGACGTGATGCACGCCGACGACCGGGTGGACCTGGTCGCGGTGTTCGGGCCGGAGCACGGCTTCCGGGGCACGGCGCAGGCCGGCGGCTCGGAGGGCCGGTACGACGACCCGGCGACCGGGCTGCCCGTGTACGACACGTATCTGAAGAGCGGTCAGCCGCTGGCGGACGTGTTCACCGCCTCGGGCGTCGACACCGTGGTCTTCGACATCCAGGACGCGGGCGCGCGCTTCTACACGTACATCTGGACCCTGTACGACTGCATGGTCGCAGCGGAGCTGGCGGGCAAGCGGTTCGTGGTGCTGGACCGGCCGAACCCGGTGACCGGCCGGGCGGCCCTCGGGCCGGTCCTGGACCGGGCGTTCGCGACCTTCGTGGGCCGGGAGCCGATCGCGCAGGCGCACGGCATGACGGTGGCGGAGCTGGCCCGGCTGTTCAACTCCGAGTTCCTGGCCCGGCCGGTGGCGCTGGAGACGGTCCGGATGACGGGCTGGCGGCGTTCGGAGTTCTTCGACGCGACCGGGCTGCCGTGGGTGCCGCCGAGCCCGAACATGCCGACGCCGGACACGGCGCTCGTGTACGGCGGCACCTGCCTCTTCGAAGGGACGAACCTCTCCGAGGGCCGGGGCACCACGCGGCCGTTCGAGCTGCTCGGCGCGGAGGGCGTCGATCGGCGCTGGGCCGAGGCGGCGAACGCGCTGGAGCTGCCCGGGGTGCGGTTCCGGGAGGCGTACTTCGCTCCGACTTTCTCCAAGTTCCAGGGGAAGACGGTCGGCGGGGTGCAGCTGATGGTGCACGACCGGGCCGCGTTCGACCCGGTGCGCACGGGCGTGGCGCTGCTGGTGACGGCGAAGCGGTCGTGGAGCGGGTTCGCCTGGCGGGCGGACAACTGGATCGACAAGCTGACCGGCTCGACCCGCGTACGGACCATGATCGACGCGGGCGCGGGGGCGGACGAGGTGGTCGCGGCCTGGCAGCCGGACCTGGCCGCGTTCCGCGCGGTGCGCGAGGAGTACCTGCTGTACAGGTGAGCGCTCGTGAGCCGCTGCGGGTGTGCCGCTGCGGCGGGTATGGCCGTCCCTCCCGTTCCGCAGGATGCTGACGGGGCAGCGATCCTCGACGCGGAGGGGCGGGCCATGGCCGGGATGAGTGCGGAGCCGTACCGGGAGGTCGTCTTCGACAAGGAGGGCGACGGGGCCGCGGGGCAGCGCGATGCGCTGCTGCGCATGGGCGTGACGGATCTGGTGCTGTTCGCGCACGGCTGGAACAGTTCCCGTTCCGTGGCCGCCCGGTTGTATTCGGCCTTCTTCGCCCCCTTCCCGGGGCTGGTGCGCGACGGCGCGCGGATCGGCTACGGGGGCGTGTTCTGGCCGTCCATGTGGTTCACCGACGAGCCCATCCCCGACTTCGAGTCCCTGGCGGTGCAACTGCCGGGCAAGGAGCGGACGGTGGGCCGACTCGCGGGGCTGCTGGCGGAACGGCCGGAGAGCGAGGCCGCGTTCGCGGAGTTCGGCTCGCTGCTGCGGGAGCTGACGGACGTGGACCGGGCGACGGCGGCTTCGGCGTCGGCGACGGCAGCGGCCGGCGGGCCGGACGAGGGTGTGCCGGAGTTCCTGACCGGAGACCCGGTGGAGACCTGCGCGCTGTTCACGGCGGTGCTGGACTCGCTGGACGGGGAGCAGGGATGGGAGCAGGGCGGGGAGCTCATCGGCGGCGCGGACGGGCAGGTACTCTTCGGCGGCGGGCTCCGCAAGCTCTGGAAGGGCGCGGAGGAGGCGCTGCGCCAGGCCGCGTACTACACGATGAAGCGCCGGGCGGGGACGGTCGGCGAGCGGGGCCTCGGCCCGCTCCTGGGCGAACTGGCCTGCTCCGCGCCCGCGTTGCGGATCCACCTGGTGGGCCACAGCATGGGCGCCCGGCTGGTGGCGTTCGCGCTGCGCGGGCTGCCCTCCGGGGCCCGGAACGTGAAGTCGGTGACGCTGCTCCAGGGGGCGTTCTCGCACTATGCGTTCGCTCCCAGCCTGCCGCACGACCGGGACGCCTCCGGGGCGCTGCGGGACATGCAGCGCCGGGTCGACGGCCCGCTGGTGGCCTGCCACTCGCGGCACGACACGGCGCTGGGCGTGATCTACCCGCTGGCCTCGCGGCTGGCCCGCGACGACTCCCGGGCGACCGGCCAGGACCGGCGGTGGTGGGCGGTCGGGTACGACGGCGTCCAGGCCGTGCCGGGCACCCGCTCGCTGAGCCTGGACGAGGCGCTGCGCTCCGGGGTCCCGGCCTCCGGCTGTGTGAACGTGGACGCCGCGTCGGTGGTCCGGCGGGGCGGTCCTCCGTCCGGCGCGCACAGTGACATCTGTCATCCGGAGCTGGCGCGGGTGGTGGCGTCGGCGGGCCGTTTCGGCCGCTGAGCTGCTGCGGAAGGGTGTGTTCCGGCGCGTTCCCACCCGTCTCTTCCGCGCCAATAATGGCCTCCATCGGAATTTCGATGGAACAGGAACGGCCCCTCGTTCGTCCCTCTCATGACGCCGAAGCACCAGCGACGGAGGTGGCGGAGCGATGGCCGGTTTCCGGAGTCTCGCCAGACAGGTACGTGACCCGGGGTGCGATCCCGCGCTGCGGAGGTACTCGCTGCGCAAGTGCCTGGAGCGGTTCGCGCCGTACGGGCACCGGGCGACCTGGGCCCATCTGTGCCGCAGGCACGGGTTCGGGCCCGAGGACCGGGAGCTCGATCCGGCGCGGCTGGTGGCCGCGCTCGACGAGCTGGAGGAGGCGCGGGCGGTCTGGCTCGCGTACGAGCAGGAGTTCGCCGAGCGGCGGCGGCGCGAGAAGCACGACGGGCTGCGCCGGCCGGCCTCGGTCGACGACTGGCACCGCCGCACCTGGGGCGGCAACGGGGTGGCGCGGTGCGACGATCCGGCGGTGCATCCGTCGGAGCCGCTGGCGGAGGTGCTGCGCCGGCTGATAGCCGCGCTGCGCGCCGCACCGGGCGCGCACTGCCCGGTCTGCGCGGGGACGCGGATCCAGCACCGTCCCGAGCCGGTCTGCGGGACGTGCGGGGTGACGCTGCCGGCGGCGGTCCTGGCGCCGCGGGCGGACCGGGCACGGCTGCTGACGGTGGGCTGACTTCGCCGCACGCCGGTCTCGACGGGGGCCGGGGGCCCGGGTTTTCGCGGGTCCCCCGGGACGGCGGCGCGCGACACCAGGGCGTCTCGCTCCCTAGCAGAGCGAAAAACCCGTGGCCCAGAGGTTTTCCGGATCGGCAGAGTGACGGTCGATGACACGGAGACCCGAGCTACCGGAGCCCTGAAGATGTCCACCCTGCGCGTGACCGCCGAAGTACTGACCGTCCATCCGCATCCCGACGCCGACGCGCTGGAGCTGGCCCAAGTCGGCCTCTACCGCGCCGTCGTGGCCAAGGGCGCCTACCGGACGGGTGACATCGCCCTGTACATCCCCGAGCAGGCCGTGCTCCCGGCGGAGCTGATCGAGGAGCTGGGGCTGACCGGGCGGCTCGCGGGGAAGGCGAAGGACCGCGTGAAGGCGGTGCGGCTGCGCGGCGAGCTGTCGCAGGGCATCGTCTGCCGGCCGCGGGCGCTCGCCGACGACGAGCTGGCGCGGGCGGCGGCCGACGGCGGGGACTTCGCGGAGCGCCTCGGGATCACCAAGTGGGCGCCGCCGATCCCGCCGACGATGGGCGGAGAGGTGGAGTCCGCGCCCGAGCTGCTGCCCTGGACCGACATCGAGAACATCCAGCGCTACCCGGACGTGTTCGAGCCCGGGGAGCCGGTGACGGTGACCGAGAAGCTGCACGGCACGGCCTGCCTGGTGACGTACGCCGCGGCGGACGGCCGGGTGCGGGTGTCGTCCAAGGGCTTCGGCGCGAAGGGCCTGGCCCTGAAGGAGGACCCGCGCAACCTGTACTGGCGTGCCGTCCACGGCCACGGCGTCCCCGCGGTCGCCGCCGCGCTGGCGGAGCGGCTCGGCGCGCGCCGGGTGGGGATCTTCGGCGAGGTGTACGGCGCGGGCGTGCAGGACCTCGCGTACGGCGCGAACGCCCGCGCCGAGGACGGACTCGGCTTCGCGGTCTTCGACGTGTCCGCCGAGCTCGACGGCGCGGTCGTCTGGCTGGACCCGGCCGAGGTGCTCCGGGACGGCGAACTGCCGCTCGTCCCACGGCTGTACAGCGGCCCGTACGACCTCGCGAAGGTGCTGGAGCTGACCAGCGGCCGGGAGACGGTCTCCGGCAAGGACCTGCACCTGCGCGAGGGCGTGGTCATCCGCTCCGCGACCGGCCGGTACAGCCCGGTGGTCGGCGGCCGGGCGATCGCCAAGTCCGTCAGCCCGGCGTATCTGACCCGCAAGGGCGGCACCGAGTACGAGTAGACCGGCCCGAGGACCGGCAGGGGACCCGCGCGGGGGGCGGGTCCCCTGTCCTGCGTCGGCGGCCTTCAGCCGCTCTGCGCGGCGGGTCGGCCCTCGGCCATCAGGCGGGAACCGGTCATCCGCTCGCCGATGACGTCGTCCGGGTTGGAGAGCACGCAGTTCTCCAGGGAGAGGCAGCCGCAGCCGATGCAGTCGGTGAGGTGGTCGCGGAGCCGGCCGAGCTGCTTGATCCGCTCGTCCAGCTCGGAGCGCCAGGCCTCGGAGAGCCGGGCCCAGTCCTCGCGGGTGGGGGTGCGTTCCTCGGGCAGTTCGGCGAGCGCCGCGCGGATGGTGGCGAGCGGGATGCCGACGCGCTGCGCGGCGCGGACGAAGGCGACCCGGCGCAGCGCGTCTCGGGTGTAGCGGCGCTGGTTGCCTGTGGTCCGGCGGCTGGAGATGAGCCCTTTGGACTCGTAGAAGTGGAGGGCGGACACCGCCGCCCCGCTGCGCGCGGACAGCTGGCCGACGGTGAGTTCGTGGATCTTCTCTGGAATCTGCGGCACTCCCCGAAGCCTACTGGTCCGCCCATTGACAGAAGCCCGCGCACCGAACATGCTAAGCAGTCGCTTAGACATATGCCGTGGAAGCGTGAGAGCGTCAGAGGGAGCAGGGACATGGCCGAGCCGAGGATCTTCACCTCCGCCGAGGAACTGACCGCCGCCGTGGGCGAGCAGCTCGGGTACAGCGCATGGCTGGAGATCGAGCAGAAGCGGTTCGACCTCTTCGCCGAGGCCACCGGGGACCACCAGTGGATCCACGTGGACCCGGAGCGCGCCGCGGCCGGACCGTTCGGCAGGACCATCGCGCACGGCTATCTCACGCTGTCGCTGCTGCCCACGCTGGTCCCGCAGATCATGCGGGTCGAGGGCATGAAGATGGGCCTCAACTACGGCACGAACAAGGTCAGGTTCCCCTCCCCCGTGCCGGTCGGCTCGCGGCTGCGCGCCTCCGCCGTGCTCACCGAGGTGACGGAGGCCGGCGGCGGCGTGCAGGTCACCGCGACGGTGACGGTCGAGCGCGAGGGCGGCGACAAGCCGGTCTGCGTCGCCGAGTCGGTGTCGCGGTACTACTTCTGAGCCCGGGCGCCACTGCCGCTCCGGGCGGGGGCGCTACTGCCGCGCGCCCACCATGCGCAGCACGAGGTCGGCGTAGAGCGCGCCGACCTCGTCGGGCGTGCGGCGGCCCTGCGTCTTGAACCAGCGCGAGACGTCGATGCACAGCGAGAGCACGGCGACCGTGGTGCCGGCCACGTCGGGCACGTCGAACTCGCCCGCCGCGACGCCCTCCTCGATGATCCGCCGGACCGCCGCGTCGCTCCTGCGCCGCAGGTCCACGATCTCGGTGCGGTGCTCGGGGCCGAGCGCGTCCAGCTCGTACTGGACGACGTGCGCGGTGGTGTGCCGCTCGGCGTGCCAGCGGACGAAGGAGCGGACCGCGTCGGCGAGCCGCTCGGCGGCCGTCCCTGGTCCGGCGGCCGCCTCCTCCAGGATCTCCAGGGCCCGGTCGTGACCGATCCGGCTGATCCGGTGGAGCAGCTCTTCCTTGGTCTTGTAGTGGATGTAGAGCGCCGCCGGGCTCATGCCGGCCCGGCCGGCGATGTCGCGTGTGGTGGTGGCGTGGTAGCCGCGCTCGGCGAACGCCTCGACGGCCGCCACCAGCAGCTTGCGCGCCGCCTCGGGGGTGACCTCACCCCACGGCTTGTCCTCGTCGAGGACCGTCTCCTCCGCCGCGGTCATGGTTCGCCCTTTCTCCCGCCGTCAGGACGAACACTGTACAACGAAGCTGAGCAAGCGCTTAGAGCTTCGTGAAGGGGTCGTGGTCGGCGAGCAGCTTCTCCAGGCGCGCCTGGTCGACCCGGCTGACGATCTGCCCGGCCTCCTGGCGGTCTCGGACCACCTTGGCGAGGGTGAACGCCGAGGTGGTGAGGTACAGGACCGCGATGCCGAGGAAGGCCCGCACCCAGACGTCCGCGTCCAGGTTGAGGATGCCCAGACCCACGGCGCCCAGGGCGATCCCGAAGGAGATCACGGCCTGCATGTAGTAGGCGGCGGTGTTCTGCTGCTTGATGGGTGTGTCGCTCATGCCGCACAGGATCGGGCGGATGTGCCCCGCGCCACATCCGCCCGCGTACTCAGGCGGGTACTCATTCGGAACGCGCGCCGCCCGCAGGCCGCGCCGCTCAGAACGCGGAGACGCCCGTGAGCGCCCGCCCGATGATCAGCTTCTGGATCTGGCTGGTGCCCTCGTACAGCGTCATCACCCGCGCGTCCCGCAGCAGCTTGCCGACCGGGTACTCGTCGATGTAGCCGTAGCCGCCGAAGACCTGGAGCGCGTTGCTCGCGCAGCGCACGGCGGCCTCGGAGGCGTACAGCTTGGCCTTGGACGCGGCGGTGGCGAAGTCCTGACCGCGGTCGACCAGGTCGGCGACCCGCCAGGTCAGCAGCCGGGCCGCGTCCACGTCGACGGCGATGTCGCTGATGAGCTCCTGCACCAGCTGGTACGAGGCGATGGGCTTGCCGAACTGCTCCCGCTCCCCCGCGTACCGCACCGCCGCGTCGAGCGCGGCCTGCGCGATGCCGACGCAGCCCGCGGCCACCGACATCCGGCCCTTGGCCAGGGCCGACATGGCGACGGCGAAGCCCTTCCCCTCGGGCCCGAGCAGTGCGGAGGCGGGCACCCGCACGCCCTGGAGGACCAGCTCGGCGGTGGCCTGGCCGCGCAGGCCGAGCTTGCCGTGGACGGGACGGCGGGTGAGACCGGGGGTGTCGGCCGGGACGAGGAAGGCGGAGACGCCCTTGTGGCCCGGGGCGTCGTTCGTGCGGGCGAAGAGCAGGACGACGTCGGCCCAGGTGCCGTTGGTGATGAACATCTTCGCGCCGTCGATCACGTACGCGTCGCCGTCGCGGACCGCGCGGGTGGCGAGGTTGCCGGCGTCCGAGCCGGTGCCGGGCTCGGTCAGACCGAAGCAGCCGAGGGCCTCGCCGGAGGCGAGCCGGGGCAGCCAGGTCCGCTTCTGCTCCTCGTCCCCCCAGGCGGCGACGGTCTTGGCGACCAGGCCGAGCGAGACGGAGACGATGCCGCGGACGGACGAGTCGCCGCGCCCCAGCTCCTCGGTGACCAGGCAGTACGCGAGGTGGTCGCCGCCGGAGCCGCCGTACTCCTCGGGGATCGTCAGGCCGAGGAAGCCGACGTCGCCGAGCTTCTTCACGATCCCCCGGTCGACCTCCTCGGCCCGGTCCCAGGCCGTCGCGTACGGGGCGACCTCGCGCGCGACGAAGTCCGCGGCGAGCCGCCGTACGGCCTCCTGCTCCTCGCTGAGCTCCAGGTTCATGCGCCACCCCAACTCGGTCACCGGGGGCCGACCCCGGGGATTTAATTACCACTGCTAGTTTTATGCGTCCCGCCTACTATGTGCGCCATGGCCCGACCGCGCAAGCCCCTCCTGAGCAGAGACCTGATCGTCGAGAAGGCGGCGGCGCTCGTGGACGCCGAGGGCCTCGCGGCCCTCTCCACCCGGCGGCTCGCGGCGGAACTGGGCGTCAGCGGGCCGTCCCTCTACAACCACTTCCGCACCAAGGACGAGATCCTGGACGCGGTCGCCGACGCGGTCAGCGGACAGATCGACTTGTCGATGTTCGACGAGACGGACGCCCGGGACTGGCGCACCGCCCTGCACGACTGGGCGCTGTCCTACCGGTCCGCCCTCGCCGACCACCCGCATGTGGCGCCCCTCCTCGCCCAGGGCCCGGGCCGCCGCCCCGCCGGCCTGCGCGTCGCCGACGCGGTCTTCGGAGCGATGGTCCGGTCCGGCTGGCCCCCCGCCCAGGCCACCAGCATCGGCGCGCTGATGCGGTACTTCATCACCGGCTCGGCGCTCGGCTCGTTCGCCCGCGGCTTCGTCGACGACGCGTCCGCGTACGACCCGGCCGACTACCCTCACCTGGGGCAGGCCCATCTCCTGGCGGAGCGTCAGGAGGCGGTCGACGAGCGGGCGTTCGAGACGGGCCTGAGAGCGCTGCTCGACGGGCTGGCGCTGCAGTACGAGACGGGGGTACGGGGGCAATGGGCGGCGCGGAACTCATAGCGGCGGTACGGGACGGGGACGCGGAGGCGATCCGTCGGCTGACGGACGCGGGCGCGGACCCGGACACGGCGGCGGAGGACGGACTCCCGTTGCTCTGCGCGGCGATCGCGGCCTACGACGCGGAGGCCGCCGAGGCGTTGGTCGAGGGCGGCGCGAACCCGGACCGGCCGCTGCCCGACGGGACGACGCCGCTGCTGCGGGCGATCGAGGCCGGGTCGCCGGCGGTGTTCGGGTCGGCCCTCGGCCGTGATCCCGGCGTGCGGCTCCGCGGGCCGCAGGGCGAACGAGCCCTGGCGACCGCGCGGAACTGGTACGAGAGGAGCCGGTCGGCGCCCGGCGAGCGGATCCGGATCTCGGACGGGGAGTACCGGGACGTCGACGAACTCACGCTGGACGGACGGACCGTACGCGCAGGCCACGGCGCGATCCTGACCGAACTGGAGTGGGCGCTGCGCATCCTGACTCCGGTGGACGAGCTGGCGGCACGGGCCGTGGTGCACCCGGACCCGTCGCACACGGACTGGTGGGCGGCGCTCTACGTGCTCATCCAGCGGCCCAGTCAGCAGACCTGGTCCGCCGTCGCGGCACTGCGGCACCACCCCGACCCCGCGCACCGGCGGTTCGCCGCGGACGTCCTGCGGAGCCTGACGCTGTTCCGGGGCAGCAGCATGCACACGTACGAGAAGGAGACGAGCGAACTCTTCGCGGTCTGGGCCACGGAGGAGACCGACGGTCGGGTCCTCGCCGAGGTGCTCGAGGCGTGGGCGGGCGAGTACGACCACCCGGACATGGTGACCGTCGGGCTGGCGTACACGGAACACCCGCATCCGAGCGTACGCGGCGCGGTCACCTCGTGTCTGTACACGAAGCCCCTCGACCCACGGGCCCGGGCCGCGCTCCTGGCCCTGGCCGGAGACGTCGACGTCGAGGTGCGCGCCGGTGCGTGCCGCACCCTCGGAGAGAACCACGACGGCTCGCCCGAGGTCCGGGAGGCGCTGCTCGCACTGGCCCGTGACGCCGACGCGGGCGTGCGGGCGGTCACCGCGGACGTGCTGTCCGAATGCGACGACCGCGATCCGGCCGTGGCGGACGCCCTGTTCGCGCTGCTCGACGAGGAGAACCAGCTCGTGCGGGTGATCGCCGCGTACGGCCTGTCCCGGCACGACGATCCGCGCACTCCCGGGGCGATCGAGCGCGTCGGACCGCTCGAAGCGGGACTCGAGCACGATCACCGCTGGTCGCGGCTGTGGCAGTGGAACTGGAACCGCCGGAACAGTTCGGCCGCCACCGAAGAGTGACTGCGGCATCCTGGGGCCATGGCCTCCCGTGAGTTCGCCGCCCTCGCCTCCCTGTTCGCCGACGACACGCGCGCCGCGTTCTGTCTCGCGCTGCTCGACGGGCGGGCCTGGACCGCCGGGGAGCTGGCGCGGCACGCGGGGGTCGCGGCGTCGACGGCCAGCGAGCACCTGGACCGGCTGGTCGCCGGCGGGGTGCTGGCGGAGGAACGGCAGGGGCGGCACCGGTACGTACGGCTGGCCGGGCCGGGGGTCGCGCAGCTCGTCGAGGACCTGGCAGCGGCCGCGGCGCCCGCCGCCGGAGAGCCTCGGCGGTCACTGCGGGCCGTAAACACTGGGCGGGCGCTGGCGCGGGGGCGGACCTGCTACGACCACCTCGCCGGCCGGCTCGGCATCGCGATCACGGACGCACTGACGGAACGCGGACTGCTGCGCCAGGACACCGGGTTCGCGCTCACGGACCGGGGCGTGGCCTGGTTCGGCGAGCTCGGGATCGTGCTGCCCGCGCGGGGGCGGCGGCCGATGGCCCGCGGCTGTCTCGACTGGACCGAGCGCCGGCCGCACCTCGCCGGGTCCGCGGGCGCGGCGCTCTGCGCGCACGCGCTGGACGCGGGCTGGTGCGTGCGGATCGGCGCCGAGCGGGCGGTGAAGGTCACCGCGGACGGCGAGCGGGCGCTGTACGAGACGCTGGGCATCGGCCCGGCGGTACTGCGCTGACGCGGCGTCACCCCGCCGTCAGGCTCCGGGCGAGCCGGGTGAGGGAGTCCGCGATCCGCTCGTGCGTGAGCCCGCGCTCGAAGCGCTGGAAGCGGTAGAGCTCGGGGGCGAGCGGCGCGAGGACGACGTCGATCAGCGCGTCCGGGTCGGGCGCACCGGCGTCGACCAGCAGCGTCCGGACGTGCACCCGCCAGAATCCGTACGCACCGGTCTCGAACCGGGCCTGCCCGGTCTCCGCTCCCAGCGCCAGCGGCAGGTGATGCCGCAGCAGGTCGAGCATCGCGAGGTAGAAGGCGGCGAGCCGTTCGGCGGGCGGCGCGCCCGGCCCCAACGGGGGTGGCCCGTACACGAGTTGCTGCTGGATCCGGCGGTCGTGCTCGTCGAGGAGGGCGACCGCGATGGACGGCGGGTCGGGGAAGCTGCGGTACAGCGTGGCCCGTCCGACGCCGGCCGCCTTCGCGACGGCGTCCATGGTGACCGTGCCGGGATCGCGTTCCGCGAAGAGGCGTTCGGCGGCGGCCAGGATCTGCTCACGGTTGCGCACCGCGTCCGCGCGCCGGCGCGGTGCGGCGGCCGCCCCGCTCCGGCCGGACTGCTCTTCCTCGCTCATGGCCCGAAGCTTACGTGCCCGCCGGGATCAAGTGGACACCTTGTCCGCTTGGCTCGAGCATGGCAGTCTAAGTGGACACAGCGTCCACTTTCACGGGAGTACTCCATGCCCCTGACCGTCTCGGCTCCGCCCGCCGGAGTCGTCGTCGTCCACTCCGACATCTGGTGCTCGTTCGCGCACATCGCCGTGCACCGGCTGCACGCCACGCGCGCCCGGCTCGGCCTCGAGGACCGGGTCCGCTTCGATCTGCGCGCCTTCCCCCTGGAACTGCTGAACGACGCCCCGAGCCCGCGCCCCGGAACGGACAGCGAGGTGGCCCGGATGGCGAGCCTGGAGCCCGGTGCGGGCTGGCAGCTGTGGCAGGCCAAGGACTGGCTCTACCCGTCCACCACGCTGCCCGCCCTGGAAGCCGTGCTGGCCGCCAAGGACCAGGGCCTGCACGCCTCGGAGCAGCTCGATCTGGGCCTGCGCCGCGCGTTCTGGGCCGAGTCCCGGTGCATCAGCAACCGGAAGGTGATCCTCGACGTGGCCGCCGCGACCGGCGCGGTCGACGTCACGGCGCTCGCCGAGGCGCTGGACGACGGCCGGGCGCGCGCGGAACTGTCGTCCCACGCCGCGCTGTCCGCCACCGACGCGATCACCTGTAGCCCGCACCTGTTCCTGCCGGACGGCACGGACCACGCCAACCCGGGCATCGACGTGGGCTGGGAGGGGGCGTACGGGGTCGGCTGGCCGGTGATCAAGAGCGACGATCCGACCGTGTACGAGGACCTCCTGCTGCGGGCGGCGGTCTGATCCCTGCTCAGGCCCCCTGGCGCGGGAAGACGACCAGGGCCCGGCCGCCCTTGCCGGCGAGCATGTTGTCGAACGCGCCCGGGATGCCGTCCAGGGTGATCCGCTCGGTGACCAGCGCGCCCGGGTCGAGGCGGCCGGCCCGGATGTGCTCGGCGAGGACCGGCAGGTCGCGCGCCGGATCGGAGTTGCCGTACACGCAGCCGGAGAGGGTGCGCCCCCAGTGGAACAGCTCCAGCGCGTGGAAGGTGACCTGCTGGTCCTTGCCGCCGATGCCGACGACCGTGGTGCGCCCGCCGCGCCGCGTGGAGTCCCATGCGGTACGGATGGTGGCGGCGCGGCCGACGCACTCGACGGCGACGTCCGCGCCCCGCCCGCCGGTCAGCCGCCGCACGTCCTTGGCGGTGGCGTCGGAGGCGAGCACGAACTCGGTCGCCCCGGCCGCCCGCGCCAGGGCCTCCTTCTCCGGCGAGACGTCGACCGCGACGATCGGGCCCGCACCGGCGATCCGGGCGGCCTGCAGGGTGGCGAGCCCGACGCCGCCGACGCCGTAGACCACGACCGACTCGCCCTCCCGCACCCGGGCGGAGTGGTGCACCGCGCCCCAGCCGGTGAGCACCGCGCAGCCCAGCAGGGCGGCGTCCTCCAGGGACACGCCGTCCGGGGCCGGGAGCACGCAGTTCGCGGCGACCACGGTCTCCTCGGCGAAGGCGGCGACGTTCAGGCCGGGGTGCAGCTCGGTGCCGTCCTCGGTGACCGCGTACACCCGGCCCGCGCCGGTCAGCGCGTCGGAGCAGAGCCACACCTCGCCGATCGAGCAGTGGTGGCAGACCCCGCAGGACGGCGCCCAGTTGAGGACCACGGCGTCGCCGGGTGCGACGTGCGTGACGGCCTCGCCTACCGAGACGACCGTGCCGGCGCCCTCGTGGCCGAGGACCGCGGGGACCGGCACCCGCATCGTGCCGTTGGTCAGGGACAGGTCGGAGTGGCAGACCCCGGCCGCGGCCAGGCGCACCCGCACCTGACCGGGCCCGGGCTCGGGCAGTTCGACGCCGGTGATCTCCAGCGGGGAACCGACGGCGGGCAGGACGGCGGCGCGGACCACGGGCGTACTCCTCAAGCTAGGCGACGGAGAGTCGGGGCGGGCAGAGCTGGCGAGAACCGGACAGAACCGGAATGACTCGCCCTGCTCAGAACTCGCTCTGGGCTCAGAACTGGAGCGACTTGGTCTGCAGGTACTCGGCGAGCCCGTGCGCGCCGAGCTCCCGGCCCACGCCGGACTGCTTGTAACCGCCGAAGGGCGCGAGCGGGTTGAAGCGGCCGCCGTTGATGTCGACCTGGCCGGTGTCCATGCGGCGGGCGAAGGCGACGGCCTCCTCCTGCTCGCCCCACACCGCGCCGCCGAGGCCGTACACCGTGCCGTTGGCGAGGGCCAGGGCGTCTGCCTCGTCCTCGTACCGCAGGATCGAGACCACCGGGCCGAAGATCTCCTCCTGGGCGATGGTCATGTCGGGGGTGACGTCGGCGAAGACGGTCGGGGCCACGTAGTAGCCGGTCTCCAGCGGGGCCTCGGCGCCGCCGGCGACGAGCCGCGCGCCCTCCTCGACGCCCCGGGTGATGTAACCGCGCACCCGCTCCCGCTGCTTTGCACTGACGAGGGGCCCGAGGCGTTCGCCGGGCACGTACTTGGCGGCCGCCTCGGCGGCCAGGGCCACGGCCTCCTCGTACCGTTGGGCCGGGACCAGCATCCGGGTCCAGGCGCTGCACGTCTGGCCGGAGTTGGTCATGACGTTGGCGATGCCGACGGAGACCGCCTTCGCCAGGTCGGCGCTCGGCAGGATCACGTTGGCGGACTTGCCGCCGAGTTCGAGGGCGACCCGCTTGACCGCGCCGCCCGCCACCGCGCCGATCCGCCGGCCGACGGCGGTCGAGCCGGTGAACGAGACCATGTCGACGTCGGCATGCTCGGCCAGCGCCTGGCCGGCGACCGGGCCGAGGCCGGTGACCAGGTTGAAGACGCCGGCCGGGAGCCCGGCGGCGTCGACGATCTCGGCGAACAGCTGGGCGGTCAGCGGGGTGTCCTCGGCCGGCTTGACGACGATCGTGCAGCCGGCCGCGAGGGCGGGGGCCACCTTGGCGACGATCTGGTGCAGCGGGTAGTTCCAGGGCGTGATCGCGCCGACCACGCCGACCGGCTCGGCGTACACCACCGAGTTGCCGACCTTCTCCTCGAAGGGGTGCGCCGCCGCCAGTTCGGCGTACGAGCCGGCCACCGCGATCGGCAGCCGCGTGTGCACCAGGTCCGCAAGCTTCGCAGGGGCGCCGAGCTCGGCGGTGACCGTGGCGGCGATCTCCTCGGCCCGCTCCCGCAGCCCGTCGCGGATCGCGCCGATGTGGCGGGCACGCTCGGCGGGCGGGGTGGCGGCCCAGCCGGGGAGCGCGGCGCGGGCGGCCCGCACGGCGGCGTCGACGTCCTCGGCGCCGCCGGCCGGGACGTGCCCGACGACCTGCTCGTCGGCCGGGTTCAGCACGGCGAGGGTCTCGGCCGAGGCGGCGGGGCGCCAGGCTCCGTCGATGTACAGGGCGTCGTGGGCCTTCATCCGCTGCTCTCCTTCGTCGCGTGCCGGCGTGCGCTGCCGTGTGCCGTCCGCCCGCCGTCGTGGGCCGCCGCGTCCGTCCGGCGGGCCGAGCACCCAAACTAGCGCTGTTAGTTTTCCGGCGCCAGAGCCTCCGGACGTGCCCCGGGTCTCAGAAGTCGGCCCGGACCGGCCCGTCGAGCCTGCCCACCGACTCCTGCGCGTACGCCGTCTCGTACGCCTCCCGGATTCGCTCGATGAGCGCATCGCGCACCCCGGTCTCCGACTGCGGGTACAGCAGGATCAGCTCGTAGCTGCGTTCCCGCTCGATCGTGCCGTTCCGGTCCCGCCACTGTCCACGGCCGTCCTGGACGGTCAGGCCGTCCGGGAAGCGCGGCGTGACCTCCTGGTCGACGAAGGCCATGAACTGGGCGTCGGTCACGGCCGGGCCGCCGTCGGGGCGCTCGGTGCCGAACAGTAGCCGGGTCTCCCGGTACGTCTTGCCGCGGACGGTGGCGGCCGAGACCGCGCCGCCGGCCCCTGCCGGGGCGGCCGGCTCCTCGCCGAGGGTGGCGTACGCGGCGGGCGCGCCGCCGAGCAGCAGCAGTCCGCCGGCGACGGCGAGGGCGAGGCGGGTGCGCGGGCGGACGGACGGGAGGGAGCGAGCCATGGCGGATCCTTATGTGACGGTGTGGTGGCGGAACGTCACACACTGTGTCAGCTCGCGGGTTCCGGAGGGGGTGCCCCACGCCTTGTGACCGCCCGAGGGGTTGCGGCGGGAGCGTTGGTGGGCGGCATGCTGGAGGGGTGGCCGGCCGCCCTCCCGGTCGAGGCCGGGCGGCCCGGCCGGCGGCCGCCGCGTACCCGCCGCGTACCCCCAGTCGACCCCGGAGGCCCTGATGACCGGACACGACAACAGCGCCGGACTGCCCGACAAGGCGGCGCACGAGGCTCCCGGCGAGGCGATGGCCGGGGTTCCCGAGGACGCGGCCGCCCAGGTCCCGCACCGGGCCGCCGAGACGGCCGCGGCGATCCTGGACCGGCTGGCCGAGCGGCTCGGCGGAAGGGCCTCGGTCACCACCGTCTTCGGCGAGCCGGTGACCCGCGACGGGATCACCGTGATCCCGGTCGCCGAGTCCGCCTTCGGCTTCGGCGGCGGCACGGGCCGCGAGCTCGGCCCGGAGAAGGACGGCGAGGGCGGGGGCGGAGGCGGCGGCGCGGCCGCGAAACCGGTGGGCTACATCGAGATCGGCGAGGGCGCCGCCGTGTACCGGCCGATCCGCCGGCCCTGGACCGAGGCGGCCGGCCCGGTCGCGGCCGTTCTCGTGGCCCTGATCGTCTCGCGGACGGTACGCGCCCTCGCCGGCCGGCACACGACGGGGCACTGTCGGCACTGGGCGGCGAAGCACGCCCTGCGCGCGGCGACGCGGCACCGCCTGCGGACGGCCGCGGGGCGCGGCCGGCAGCTCATCGCTCGCGGCTGACCTCCGTCAGGCGCCCGCGTACGTCGACGGCGGAACCGGCGTCGACGGCGATCACCCGGACTCGCGGGGCGCCCCGGCCGGTCTCCCCCGCGGGGAGGTGCTGCAGGGCGTGGGCGCGCACCTCGTCGACGGTGAAGACGGCGGTGAGCCCGTCGGCGCGGGTGACGCGGACGGTGTTGCCGCGCTGCAGCGCGCCGAGTCCGTGCAGCACGGCGGTCCCGGTGCCCCCGCCGCGGCCGACCACGACGGCGGTGCCCGGCTCGCCGGGGCTGGGGCCGTGCGCGTACCAGCCGACGACCTCGGGGTCCCGCAACTCCGGCGCGCCGGGCGGCCGCCCGGCGGCCGAGCGGGACAGGGCGACGACGCGGGCCTCGACGGTGATCCCGGGGAGGGCGAGGACCGTGGCACGGGAGCGGCCGAGCGGCCGTACGCCGGACTCCGGGGCGCCGGGCTTGTGATCGGCGCGGACGGCGGCGGCCGGGGCTGCCACGTCCGCCGGGTCCTCCGTCACGGACCACCACACGGCGGCGGCGAGGACGGCGCCGAGCGCCGCGGTGCGGGCGAGCCGGAGCCGGCGGCGCCGGCCGGACGCGAGCCGGGCGTTACGCGGGCTCATCGTCGCGGCGCCGGGTGCGGTGGGCGAGGACGAGTCCGGCGATGCCGGCGAGCAGGGCGGCGATGCCGGAGCCGAGACCGAAGAGCGTGCTGTCGTCGGCCGGTTCGTCGGCGGCCGCGGCCGGACCCCGGTCCTCCAGGGAGCCCGCGAGTTCGACGGGCGCGGGCGCGGCGGCGGCCCGGGCGTGCGGCGGGGCGACGTTGCCGTTCTTGGCGTCGCCGCCGGCGGCCCCGGTCCGGGGGCAGGAGACGGTGAACGCCTGGTGGGTGCCGACGCCGCGGGCGCCCTCGCGGGCCCAGCCGAGCCGGTAGGTCCCGTCGGGGAGGGCGAGGCGGCTGGACTGGCCGCTGCCGCCGGCCAGGCCGATGCGGCCGGCGACGGTGTGCCCGTCGGTCTCGTGCGGCTGCGGGGCGATGGTCCAGTTCACCGAGTCGAGGGCGCCGAAGTCCGTGGCGGTGAGGTAGAACGCGCAGACCGTCGCCTCGGTGCGCGGATCGTCGTACGGCGTGCCCACCCGGTGGATCCGTACGTCGCCGCCCTCGCCCGAGACGGGCGCGGGGGCGCCGGTGGCGGGGGCGGGGACGGCCGCACACAGGGCGAGGGCGGCGGCGGAGGCCGCGGTGGTGAGCACACGGCGGGACCGCAGGGGGCGCGGGGACCAGAGGGGACGCGGGGGCTTCACGGGGCGGGCGAAACGATGCGGGGGACGGACGGACATGCGGAATTCCTCCAGCCGTGGGGACGTCGGATGGATCAACCGGTGATCTGACTATCCGTCACAAAATTGTTACGGAGGGTGGCCGCAACGCGTGCCAGCCTCCGTAGTCCGCCCGTTCGGCCGATGACCGCACAGGCGTTCCCCTCTGTGAGGTCAGATGATGCCGAACACCAGACCGGCCGCGAGCACCACCAGCGAGGTCAGCGCCGCCCACTTCACGGTGAACCGGGTGTGGTCGCCGAACTCCACCTTCGCCATGCCGACGAGCACGTACACGGCGGGCACCAGCGGGCTCGACATGTGCAGCGCCTGACCGACGAGCGAGGCCCGGGCGATCTCCAGCGGCGAGACGCCGTGCGCGGCGCCGGCCTCGGCCAGGACCGGCAGCACGCCGAAGTAGAAGCCGTCGTTCGACATGAAGTACGTGAGCGGCAGGCTCAGCACACCGGTGACGAGAGCCATGTGCGGGCCCATGCCTTCGGGGATGGCGCCGACGAGCCAGTCCGCCATGTGCTTGACCATGCCGGTGCCGGTGAGCACGCCGGTGAAGACGGCGGCGGCGAAGACCATGCCGGAGACGTTGAGGACGTTGTCCGCGTGGGCGGCGATCCGCGCCTTCTGGTCGGCGACCTTCGGGAAGTTGACGGTGAGCGCGAGGGCCGCGCCGATCAGGAACAGCACCGGGATCGGCATGAGTTCCAGGATCATCGCCGCCAGCAGGGCGACGGTGAGGCCGGCGTTGAACCAGTACAGCTTGGGGCGCAGGGTCGGACGGTCGGGGTCGAGGCCCTGGAAGCCGTCGTCGCCCTCGCCGCCGCGGCCCTGCCCGGGGGCTTCGGGGAGCCCGGCGCCGCCCTTGGCGGGCTTGCGCTCGCCGCTGTCGCCACCGCCGGCCGCGACCAGGACGGTCTCCGACTCGGTCTCCAGCGCCTCGTCCAGCGTGAGGTAGCCGATGCGCCTGCGCTCCCGCAGGCCCAGGACGTACGCGAGGACGAAGACGAACAGCAGGCCGACGCCGAGGGCCGGGATCATCGGTACGAAGATGTCGGCGGCGTCCAGCTTGAGCGCCGTGGCCGCGCGGGCGGTCGGGCCGCCCCACGGGAGCGTGTTCATCACGCCGTTGGCGGTGGCGGCGACGCCCGTCATCACGACCAGGCTCATCCCGAGCCGCTTGTACAGCGGGTACATCGCCGAGACGGTGATCATGAACGTGGTCGAGCCGTCGCCGTCCAGCGAGACGACCGCCGCGAGCGCCGCCGTACCGACGACGACGCGCATCGGGTCGGCCTTGCAGAAGCGCAGGATGCCGCGGACGACCGGGTCGAAGAGACCGACGTCGATCATCACGCCGAAGTAGACGATCGCGAACATCAGCATGGCCGCGGTGGGCGCGAGCTTGCCGACGCCGTCGATGACGTAGTCACCGAGCTGTGCACCCTGTCCGACGACGACGCAGAAGAGCGCGGGGACGAGGACGAGCGCCGCGATCGGCGACATCTTCTTCATCATGATCAGGACCAGGAAGGTCGCGATCATGCCGAAACCGAGGACGGTCAGCATGGAGGACACCTCACGTTCACCCTTGAACACCGCCGGAGCGGCGGTCCGGATGACCGTAGGTGCCCTCTTCTTGCGTTAACAAGACGTTGACGCGTGAGCAATAAGAGCAAAACCCCAGGTCACACGGGGGGTGCTAGGCGAGCGGGGTCACCTCGACCGGGAAGCCGTTGAGCACCGCGGTGCCGGACAGCGGGTCGAGCCGGCTGCCGTCGAGGAGCTGGTTGACGTTGACGCCGGGGCTGGTGCGGGCGACGCCGAGGCGGGTGCCGGTCCGGTCGTGGCCCCAGCCGTGCGGCAGGCTCACGACGCCCGGCCGCACCGCGTCGGTCACCTCGACCGGGACCTCCAGCGCGCCGCCGTCGCCGGCGATCCGGGCGGACTTCCCGTCGTCGAGGCCGAGCCGGACGGCGTCCTCGGGATGCACCTGGAGGGTGCAGCGGTTGGTGCCGCCGATCAGTACGGGCACGTTGTGCAGCCAGCTGTTGTTGGAGCGCAGATGGCGGCGGCCGACCAGCACCAGCGGCGCGGGCGGCTCGGTGAGGGCGCGGCGCAGCCGGGGCAGATCGGCGGCGATCGGCGCGGGCAGCAGCTCGACGCGGCCGCTGCGGGTCTTGAGCAGCTGCGGGATCCGGGGCCGCAGCGGGCCGAGGTCGTAGCCGTGCGGGGACCGGCGGAGGTCCTCCAGGGTGAGGTCGTACGGGCCGAGGCGCAGCATCAGGTCGAGGCGCCGTTCGGCGCCGGTGCGGCCCGTGAGCAGCCCGGCCAGCTCCTTCGGGTCGGCGCCGTACACCGGGGAGTGCTCCTGCGTCACCGCGCGGGCGAGGGTCGTGTCGATGGCGAGGTCGTCGACGGCCTCCGGCGGCGCGCCGTGCTTCCCCGAGCTCTCGGCTTCGCTCGAGCAGGGGAGACCCCAATCGGAGACCGCGAGGATCAGCCGGGCGTGGATCTCGCACTCGTCCATGCGGCCGTCCTCCAGGGGGACGGCGGGCGGCGAGTAGCGGGCCTGGTTGCGCACGGCGAAGCCGTTGAAGGCGAAGTCGAAGTGGCCGCTCTGGGAGGGCGGCGGCGGGGGCAGGACGACGTCGGCGTGGCAGGAGGTCTCGTTGAGGTACGGGTCGACGGCGACCATGAGGTCGAGCGAGCCGAGTGCCCGGGCGAGGCGGTCGCCGTCGGGGGCGGACAGGACCGGGTTGGCGGCGATGGAGATCAGCGCGCGAATCTGCCCGTCGCCCGGGGTCTCGATCTCCTCCGCGAGCGCGGCCATGGGCAGTTCGCCCTTGGCCTCCGGGTGGCCGGAGACCCGGCTGGTCCAGCGGCCGAGGGCGAAGCCCTTGCCGGGGCCTTCCGGGCGGGGCGCGGGGGCGGTGGCGGAGAGCGGGAACATCGCGCCGCCGGGGCGGTCGAGGTTGCCGGTGAGCACGTTGAGGACGTCGACCAGCCAGTTGGCGAGGGTGCCGTGGGCGACGGTGGAGCTGCCCATGCGGCCGTACACGGCGGCGGTGGGCGCGGCGGCCAGTTCGCGGGCGACGGCGCGTATCGCGGCGGGGTCCGCCTCGCAGGCGGCGGCGACGGCTTCCGGGCTGAAGTCCCGCAGCGCCTCACGCACTTCGTCGACCCCTTCGACGTGCTCCGCCAGCCGGCCGAGGTCGGTGAGCCCCTCCTCGTACAGGGTGTGCGCCAGGGCGGCGAGGAACAGCGCGTCGGTGCCGGGGCGCAGGGCGAGGTGCCGGTCGGCGAGCCGGGCGGTACGGGTGCGGCGCGGGTCGACGACGGTGAGCGTGCCGCCGCGGCGGCGCAGCGCGCGGAGCCGGCCGGGGAAGTCGGGGGCGGTGCACAGACTGCCGTTGGAATCCATCGGGTTGGCGCCGAGCATCAGCAGATGGTCGGTGCGGTCGAGGTCCGGCACGGGGACGGCGAGGGCGTCGCCGAACATCAGGCCGCTGGAGACGTGCTTGGGCATCTGGTCGAGCGTGGAGGCCGTGAAGACGTTGCGGGTGCGCAGCGCGCCGAGGAGCAGCGGCGGGTAGAGCGCGCCGGCCATGGTGTGGACGTTCGGGTTGCCCAGCACGACGCCGACGGCCTGCGGGCCGTACTGCTCGATCAGCGGCCGGACGCGGGCGGCGATGGTGTCGAAGGCCTCGTCCCAGGTCGCCTCGCGGAGTTCGCCGTCCCTGCGGACGAGCGGTGTGCGCAGCCGGTCCGGGTCGGAGTCCACCGCACCGAAGGCCGCGCCCTTGGGGCAGACGAATCCCTGGCTGAACACGTCGTCCCGGTCGCCGCGGGCGCCGGTGACCTCGCCGCCGTCCAGGGTGAGGACGAGGCCGCAGGTGGCCTCGCAGAGGGGGCAGACACGCAGAGCGGACGTGGACATGAGCTCTCCCGGGGTTCCCTGGGGGCGGACAGCCGGAGCATACCGACCGGTAGGGACGGTGGGGAGGGGGTGCGCGGCGCGGGGTCGGTCGAGGCGGGGTGAGGCGCGGCGCGCGTCAGCCGCGGTCGAGCACGGGGCCGAGGTACGCGTGCAGCAGCAGCCGCGTCTCGGAGATCAGCGCCTGGTCGCCGGCCGGGTCGGTGCGGAAGGCGAGGTGGAGCAGCGCGTCGGTGGCCTCGACGCCGACCAGGACCTGGCGGCGCAGCGTGGCGTCGGCGGTCCGGCCGAGGTGCTCGGCGAGCAGGTCGGAGAGCCGGTCGGCGACCAGCCGGTTGGGGTCGGCGGCGCCATGGGGGTCGCCGGCCTCGGCCGGGGCCGGGACGCCGAAGTCGACGAGCCCGAAGCCGGGGACGGAACGCTTCATCGCGATGTACTCGTCGAGGACGGTGTCGATCAAGTCGGTCGGGCAGGTGCTCGGCCGGGCCGCGAGGCGGGCGGTGATCCGCTCGCCGTAGCTGTCCAGATTGCGGTGGGCGAGGGCGTCGGCCATGGCCCGCTTGTTGCTGAAGAAGCGGTACACGGAGCCGATCGGGACGCCGGCGCGGACAGCGACCGCGCGGGTGCTCAACTGCTCGTACCCGGTCTCGTCGAGGAGTTCGGCGCAGGCGTCGAGGATCCGGGCGAGCCGCTCGGCGCTGCGCTGCTGGACGGGGGCGCGCCGGAGGGCGGGGGTGTTCGGCTGGGACACGGGGTCCATCATGCCCCTCCCGTCGGGGTCAGGCGATGAGCAGCCCGATGCCGCCCAGGGTGTACGCGATCATCAGCACGAACAGCGGGAGCTGGCCGGCCACCGCCCGGGCGGGCGGGAAGAGCCGCACGGCGCGGTCGTGCGCGGCGACGACGCCGAGGACGTGGCCGGTGACGATCGCGGTCACCTGGAGGGCGGCGAGGCCGCCGGGGGTCAGGGGCGGGGCGGGCGCGGCGGCGTTGTCAGTGCCGAGTGCCACCATGACTGTGCGTGGTCCTTCGGTGACGAAGAGCGAGAAGTAGTGCGCGACGAGATAGCCGAGCGCGATCGGCAGGAGGGAGTGGGCGAATGCGGTGAGGGGGTGGTCGATCCGGCGGTTGAGCAGGCGCAGGGCGCCGGCGCTGAGGCAGTACAGGACGGCGACGAGGGCGACGGCGGCGAGCAGGCCGAGGGTGGCGGCGGCGGTGCGGCCGAGAGGGGAGGTCTGGACGGCGGCGATCCAGCGCGGGGAGTCGGAGAAGCCGTCGTAGGCGGTGGAGCCGAGGAGCACGCAGACGGTGGCGACGAGACCCGGGACGG
Source organism: Streptomyces sp. NPDC048604 (assembly GCF_043199435.1). NCBI lineage: Bacteria > Bacillati > Actinomycetota > Actinomycetes > Kitasatosporales > Streptomycetaceae > Streptomyces > Streptomyces sp. NPDC048604. The sequence goes on along the minus strand of NZ_JBICVX010000009.1, from coordinate 112,705 downwards.
GCGGGGTGGAGTCGAGGCCGTGCAGGGGGTTGCGCAGGACGAGTCGGCCGTCGGCGCGGCGGCCGAGTGGGGAGAGCCGGGCGAGCAGTGCGGAGTAGACCTCGAAGGGGTCGGCGCGGGCGAACCATTCGGGGCCGTGGCGGGCCGCGCCGAGGAGGTGGACGGCGGTGTGGGCGGCGAGGAAGACGAGGAGGGCGGTGGCGGACGCCCGTTCGGGGGCGACGAGTTCGAGCCAGGTGAAGACGAGCAGGCCGGCCGCGGCCGGGCGGATTCCGAGGCCGGCGGGGAGCGGGCGCGGCGGCCGGGGAGGCCGGCGGCGCGCGGGAAGGAGGGAGCGCAGGGAGTAGAGGGCCCGCAGGGGGCTGCAGAGCCGGCCGACGGGGCCGAGGAGGAGGGAGGCGGGGACCAGGCCGACCCAGAGGAGGACGTAGACCGCGCCCGGGGCGGGATTGTGCTCGGGGCCGGCGGGGCCGAGGAGCAGAGCGAGTACGACGGCGAGCAGCCCAGCCGCGCCGAGCGCCCGCAGGGCGGTGCGGGTGGCGCGGGCGTCGGCGAGACGCTGGAGCGCGGCGGGCAGGGGGCGGCCGGAACGGTCGCCGCGGAAACGGGAGTCGGACCAGAGCAGGCCCAGGGCCAGGAAGGAGACGAGCAGGGCCGCGAACGCGCCGGCATAGGCGTAGAAGGGCGAGATCGGCAGGTCGTGCTGCGTGCCGACGCCGTGCGCGAGAGCGGTCACCGCACCACCAGCTGGGTCAGCAGGAGACCCGAGTCGTGGGTCTCGACCTCGAAGAGACCGGTGCGGTCGGCGGTGAGGGCGAGGGTGGCGGGCTCGCCCGCGCGGAGCGGGAGTTCGCGGTCGTAGCCGTGGACGTGGAGGGTGTCGGCGCGGTCACTGGTGACGCGGAGGGTGAGGCGCTCGCCCTTCTTCAACTCGATGCGGGACGGAGGTGGTTGGACGGAGGTGCCGGAGACGGTGATGGCGACGGTGCGGCCCGGGGCCGGGATGCCGGGGGCCTTGGCGGAGGGGGAAGCCGTCGCGCCCGGGGTCAGGGCGACGGTGGTCTCGACGGGGCGGGCGGCGACGGCCCAGACGGTGTGGTCGTCGGCGTGCAGGCGGACGGTGAGGGTGCGCGCGCCGGGCGGGACGTACGCCCAGGGGCCGTAGAGCCGGGCGGTCTCCTTGCCGTCGACGAGGAGACGGGCGTGACCCCGGCCGTGGACGGCCGCGCCGCCGGCGCTCTCGGGGGTGAACCGGAAGCGGCTCACGTCGAGCCGGAGGTTCCAGCCGCCCTCGCTGTCGGGCAGCACCTCGGCCCGTACGGCGGGCGCGCCGGCGGCCGGGACCTCGCGCAGCCGGTGCCCGCTGCCGTCCCGGGCGGGCAGCAGGGTGCCGGTGCTCCCGGCGGCCTCCTGGTGGCTGGTGCCGGGCTTGTGATGCGTCGTGGCCCGGCCACCGCAGCCGGCGGCCAAGAGGACGGCGGAGAGCGTGACGGCGACAGCGGCTCCGCGCCGCCACGCCCGCCGGCCCCCGCCGGAGGGGGCCCGGCGGACCGGGGCGGCCGGGCCTGCGGCTCGGGCGGGGGTGCGCGCGGCCTGCTGCGCGGGGCGGCTCATGAGGCGGCCTCGTCCGTCGCCGGGCGGGCGGACCGGGCTGTCGCGCCGGCGGGCTCGGCAGGGTCCCCCGGCCGGTCCGGGGCGTCGGACTCCGCCTCCGCCCGCGGCGCGGGCTTCGCGGCGGCGGTCAGGGCCCACAGGGTCCAGACGACGGCCAGCAGGGCGCGGAGCCAGGCCGGGCTGAGCGGGATGCCGGGGACCATCAGGACCGCCTTGTCGAAGGCGTCCAGGAGGGTCAGCGCGCCCAGCACCACCGTCGTCCGGCCGAACCAGGGGCGGGCGGCGTGCAGGCGGAGGCCGAGGACGGTCCACCAGAGGCCGGCGAGGAGGAGGCCCAGGGCGGGTACGGGGCCGGCGGCGAGGTCGCGGGTCGAGCCGGCCACGTCCAGCGCCAGGCCGGCCAGGCCGGCGGCGGTGGCGAGGGCGGCCGCCCGGTCGCCGCGCAGCCTGCGCCGCCACAGGGCGACGCCGACCAGCGCCAGGACGGCGGCGCAGCCCAGGGACAGCTGGGTCTCGACGCGCGCCAGGCCCCGTGCGCCGTACCAGTCGCAGCCGGCCGGGAGTCTGCGGGCCTGGACGTTGTAGTCGGCGCAGACCAGCAGGTGGGCCAGTTTGGCGGGTTCGCCGACGAGCCGGTCGGAGCCGCCGGACACCGCGCCGAGCCGCGTCCCGCACTCGGGCAGGGTGAGCGGGGCGGTGGGCCCGGCGTCGCCCTGCCAGCAGTTGCCGCCGCCCTGCCCGTCCCACCACACGTCGGTCCGGTTGGGCCGGGGGTTGCCGGACTTGTCGACGCCGAGCCGGTTGCCGGCGTACCGGTTGTGGTGGGAGGTGTCGGTCTGCTTGCCCCAGGCGGACTCGCCGCGGAGGTAGGCGGGCACCGCGCTGAGGAAGAAGGCCGCGTTGCTGTGCCCGTAGACCCAGTTGTCCTCGTACCGGTTCCAGTTGCCGCCCGCGGTGATGATGCCGGTGCCGGGCGGCATGGAGATCTGCGGGCAGACCACGCCCTGTTCGTAGCCGCGCTCGGCCGGCGGCTCGGCGCAGGTGCCGTCGGCGACGTACCGGTAGTAGTTCTGGTTGTTGTCGTGGATGAGGTTGCGCTCGAACCGGGCGTGGTTCTGCGGGAGTCCGGGGTGCCCGGGGAAGGCGGAGTCCATCGACGCCCCGCCCATGTTGTGGTCGAACTCGTTGTCGTGGACATAGACGGAGTCCCCGGCGGTGCCGGAGTAGCCGACCATGTTGTGGTGGCTGCGGCAGCCGGTGATCTCGATGGAGTAGCGGGGCACGTCGTAGCCACGGCCGTCGTTGATGTCGGAGGCCGAGCCGGGGTAGATGCCGGAGTCGCCGTTGCCGTACGACTCGCAGTTCTTGTACAGGCCGCGGTCGGAGGCGAAGGTCAGGAAGCCGTACTCGTCGTTCCAGCGGGTGAGCACGTCGTCGATGACGAAGCCGTCGGCGGCCAGCACGTACAGCGAGTTGAAGGTGGTGCGCTGGGCGGTGAAGTTGCGGAAGTAGACGCCGTCCGAGCCGTCCGCTCGGATCGCGTTGAGCTTGGCGTACTTGGCGTCGATCACGACGTCGAGGCGTGACGCGCCGGTGCCCTCGATCTGGAGGTTCTTCTTGCCGAGGATCGCGACCAGGTTCTGGTTGTGCGGGCACTGCTTCTGCTGGGCGTAGCTGAGGATCTGGTAGCCGAGCGCGGACTTCGGGGCCTTGAGCGCGGCGCAGGCCCCGGTGGGCGCGGGCAGCGAGGGCTCCTCCTCGTACAGGCCGGGCAGCACGGCGATGGTCATGCCGGGCCGGTCCACCGCGTCCACGGCCTGCTGGAGGTGGCGGTAGCCACTGCGGGCGCAGCGCTCGTACAGCGCGAGGTTGCGGGCCTTCAGCGGGGCGGGGAAGGCGGCGATGCGGCGTTCGAAGGCGGGCCGGTCGGTCTTGCAGACCAGCAGATCGGGCTCCCCGGTGCGCAGCGCGGGCACGCTGCCGGAGCCGTCGGGGAAGGTGACCGGGCGCTCCTCGTGGGCCTGGGCCACGGGCGCGGCGAAGGCCAGGGACAGTGCGGCGGCCAGGGCGGCCGCGGGCGCGAAGAGGAGCCTGCGTATCCACGGGGAGCGCGACATGGGCGTGAGAGTAGAGCAATGTTCATCTTTTGGAACCCCTCGTGCACGGGATTCGTCCAAGCCCTCCCCGTTGACGCGGCGCGCGCGGAATCCTACGGTCATACATAGGAATGCAGGAATGCGGTTTCCCGAGGGTTTCCAGAGCAGGAGCGGGCATGACAGGCACGGCCGGCACGGCGCACACGGAGCAGGCACGCAAGACCGCGGAGGCGCTGGCGTACTCCCACGGTTTCGGCAACGAGCACAGCTCGGAGGCCGTCCCGGGCGCGCTGCCGACCCGCGGCAACTCGCCGCAGCGGGCCCCGCTGGGCCTGTACGCGGAGCAGCTCAGCGGCAGCGCGTTCACCGAGCCCCGGGCGCACAACCGGCGCTCCTGGCTCTACCGGATCCGCCCCTCTGCGGCGCACCCGCCTTTCACCCGGACCGACAACGGCGCGGTCCGCACCGCGCCCTTCACCGAGACGGTCCCCGACCCCAACCGGCTGCGCTGGAACCCGCTGCCGGACCCGGCCCCCGGGACCGACTGGCTGGCGGGCCTGTGGACGCTCGGCGGCAACGGCGACGCGGCGCAGCGCGCCGGCATGGCCGTGCACCTCTACCACGCCAACGCGCCCATGCAGCGGGTCTTCGGCAACTCCGACGGCGAGCTGCTGATCGTCCCCGAGCAGGGCGGTCTGCTGGTCCACACCGAGCTGGGCCTGCTCTCCGCCGGCCCCGGCGAGGTCGTGCTGATCCCGCGCGGCGTGCGCTTCCGCGTCGAGCTGCTTGAAGACACCGCTCGCGGCTACGTCTGCGAGAACTACGGGCAGCCGTTCCAGCTCCCCGACCTCGGCCCGATCGGCGCGAACGGACTGGCGCACGCCCGCCACTTCCGCGCCCCGGTCGCCGCGTACGACGACGCCGAGGGCCCGGTCGAGGTGGTCAACAAGTACTGCGGCAACCTGTGGTCCGCCACCTACGACCACTCCCCGCTGGACGTCGTCGCCTGGTTCGGCAACCACACCCCGTACGTCTACGACCTGCGGCTCTTCAACGTCATCGGGACGATCTCGTACGACCACCCGGACCCGTCGATCTTCACGGTGCTCACCTCTCCGTCCGACACCCCCGGTCTCGCGGGCGTGGACTTCGTGGTGTTCGCGCCGCGCTGGCTGGTCGGCGAGGACACGTTCCGCCCGCCGTACTTCCACCGCAACGTGATGAGCGAGTACATGGGCCTGATCGAGGGCGCGTACGACGCCAAGACTGCCGGAAAGGGGGGCTTCGTGCCGGGCGGCGGCTCGCTGCACAACATGATGTCCGCGCACGGCCCCGACCGGGAGACCTTCGACAGGGCCAGCGCCGCCGAGCTGAAGCCGCAGAAGATCGACGACGGTCTGGCCTTCATGTTCGAGACCCGCTGGCCGGTGATCACCACCGCGCAGGCCGCCGGGGCGGACCACCTGCAGAGCCGCTACGACGACGTATGGCAGGGTCTTGAGCGCCACTTCCGGCCGTAGTGTCCCGTAGTCGTCGTACGGAGTCCCCCGTGACCGCCTTCTCCCCCGACTCGCTGATCCTGAACCGCAAGCTGCCGCTCTGGTATCAGGTCTCGCAGTCGCTCCGCGCCTCGATACTCGGCCGCGCGCCCGACGCGTCGCTGCGGCTGCCGACCGAGGAGCAGCTCGCCGGCCACTACGGCGTGAGCGTGCTGACCATGCGGCAGGCTCTGAAGGAGCTGGAGGAGGAGGGCCTGATCAGCCGGCACCGGCGGCGCGGGACCTTCATCGAGCCGGGGGCGCGGCGCAGTGCGCCGCGCCGTCTGCTCGGCTCGATCGACGCGATCGTGGCGCAGCAGTCCGGCGAGCGGACGACCGTGCTCGGGCACGGCCCCGCGCCCGTGCCGGGCGAGCTCACCGAGCATTTCCCGGACGTGGCGGAGGTGGTCGCATACCGCAGGCTGCGCCGCGACGGCGAGACCGGCGAGCCGACCAACTGGGCGGAGAACGCGGTCCGTCCGGACGTGGCGGCCCTGCTCGACCCGGCCGACCTGGAGCGCTGGCCGATGACGAAGGTGCTGCGGGACGTGGTCGGGGTGCGGATCAGCCGCATCACGGACACGGTCGAGGCACGGCTCGCCGACCCCGAGACGGCGGCCCTCCTCGAGGTGCCGCTGCTGTCGCCGATCCTGCACTACACGGGTGTGACGTACGACGAGGACGGCCGCGTCGTGGACGTGGCCCGGATCCGCTACCGGGGCGACCGCTTCTCCTTCACGGTGACCGTCGAAGCGCAGTGAGCCGCCCTGGGGGCGGATCACTTCTCGGGGAAGTCCGCGCCGCGCTCGCCCTCGGCCTGGGAGGGGGTGGTCCGCGCCGTCTGCGGGTGGTGGACCTGCTCCTTCTGCTGGGCGTCCATGTCCTCCTCGAGCCGTTCGCCTTCGGCCTGCGAGGGAGTCGTGTAGTCGTACTGGCTGTACCGGTTCATCGCCCGCCTCCCGGGTCGGTACATAACCCCACAGAAGGAGCGTAGCCCCTCTGTGGCCGGAAGGACCGGCTGGCTAGCATCTGCTGCGTGACCCAGAGCCCGCGCACGAGCCCTGCCGAGTCGGCCGCCGAGGAAGCGCCGCTGCTCGACGACCTCATGCCCTGGTCGGCGGCCCCGCTGCGGCTCGGCCGGTCCTGGATCGTCGCGCCGGACGTGCGCACCCTGCGGGCCCGCTGGGACCGGCTGGTCGGGGCGGCGGGCGAGGATCGGACGGCGCTGTTCCGGCCGAGCCGGGCGCGGACCCCGTCGACCTCGGTGGCCGCGCTGCCCGGGCAGCGCACCGGCACCGTCCGGTTCGCCCGGGAGACCGGCCGCTGCCCCGAGCCGGTGCGCCTCGCGCACGGGCCGTTCGACGAGCAGTGGCTGCTGCCGGACCACCGGCTGATCGACACCGGCCGCCCCGAGCTGTGGCGGGTCGCCGACGACGCCCAGCTCTTCGCGGTCGAGCAGGGGTACGTGCCCGGCGCGCCCGGCCCGGCGCTCCTGGTCACCGCGGTCCTGCCGGACGGCCGCTCGCCGGCGGGCCGGCCGGGCCGGATCCGCCCGCTGTACCGCCGCCCCGGCGGCGCGGAGCCCAATGTCGCGCCCGGTCTGCTCCCGTTCCTGAGCGTGCGGTACGGGCACGAGGTCACCGCCCCGGACCTGCTGGCCTGGGCCATGGCGTCCGCCCGCCCCTCCCCCGCCGGCTGCCGGGTCCCGCTGCCCGCGGACCGGGACCGCTGGTCGGCGGGCGTGGCGCTCGGACGGCGGCTGACCGGCGTCCAGCTGCGCGGCGCCCGCGGCGGTGAGAAGCCGCGGCTGCCGGGCGGGCGGCGGCCCTATGTGCGCGCGCCGATCCCCGCGCGGCCGGCGGAGCTCGCGTACGACGCGGCGGAGGAGACGCTGGCCGTGGACGAGGGCCGGATCGCGCCGGTGCCGACGGAGGCGTGGGAGTACACCGTCGGGGGCGTGCGGATGCTGGAGCAGTGGTTCGCGCACCGGACCGCGCCGGCCGAGCCGGGCAGCCTGGAGGCGATCGGGCCGGCCGCCTGGCCGCAGGAGTGGACCTCGGAACTGCTCGAACTGATCACGGTCCTGGCCCTGTTGGGCCAGAGCGAGCCGGAACGGGCCGCGCTCGACGAGGGCCCGCGGCTGACCCGGGCCGCGCTGCGGGAGGCCGGCGTCCTGCCCGTACCGGACCGGGCCCGCCGGCCGGCGACGGTGCTCGACCATCAGGAGGAGGGACCGGAGGGCCAGTTCGCGCTGCTGTGAGCAGGCCGCCGGACGGGCCCTAAGCGGGTGCGAACGAGTCGAGGACTCGCAGGAGCGTGCGCTCGAAGACCTCTTCGGGGTCGAGCGGCCGGGCCCCCGACTCGGCGATCACCGCGGCCAGTCGCGGAAACCCGCCGCCGGCGAGCTGCCCCATCAAGTACGCGCCGCGCACGGCCTGTTCCTGCTCCTCCGACCAGGGCAGCCCGCGGGCGCGCTCGGCGATCGCCAGCTCGTTGGCGACGATGGTCATGACCGTGCCGTTCACGTTGGCGAGCAGCTCCATCTTGACGCCGCCGGGCAGGTCGAGGCCGTCGAGGCAGGCCAGGCCGTGCTCCAGGAAGCGCAGGGCGTTGGGGCCGAAGGCGTAGCCGGTGGTCATGAGGCGGATCACCCAGGGATGCCGCCGCATGATGGCCCGCGCCTGGCGGGCCAGGTGCAGCATGTCCGCGCGCCAGTCGCCGCCGGGGCCGGCGGCCAGCTCGTACTCGCCGCTGACGGCGTCGACCATCAGCTCGTACAGGTCCTCCTTGCGGGGGACGTAGTTGTACAGCGACATCGTGCCGCAGCCGATCTCGGCCGCCACGCGCCGCATGGAGACCGCGTCCATGCCGTCCGCGTCGGCCACGCGTACGGCGGCCGCCACGATGTCGGCCCGGCTGTACGCGGGCCTGGGGCCGCGGCCGGTGCGCTCGGGGCGCGCCCAGATCACTTCGGGTTCGGCCGCTCGGCCCGCCATGGATCATCACCTCGCCCACCATCGTAGTTACGTACACCGTACGTAGTGCGCTATGGTCACGGCATGACGACTACGTACGCTGTACTTAGTGAGGGTCTGCGGAAACGCTATGGAGACGTCCACGCCCTGCGCGGGCTCGATCTGGCGGTCCCCGAGGGCACGGTCTGCGGGATCCTCGGCCCCAACGGGGCGGGCAAGACCACGGCGGTACGGGTGCTCACCACCCTCACCTCCCCGGACGCCGGCAGCGCCCGCGTCGCCGGCCGCGACGTGACGCGCGAGCCGGCCGAGGTGCGCCGCAGGATCTCCGTCACCGGCCAGTACGCCTCCGTCGACGGCGACCTGAGCGGCGCGGAGAACCTCCGGCTCTTCGCCCGGCTGCTGCGCGCCCCGCGCTCCCGCGCCGGCGAACTCCTGGAGCGCTTCGGGCTGACCGAGGCGGCCGACCGCCCGGCCCGCACGTACTCCGGCGGCATGCGCCGCCGGCTCGACCTCGCCGCCAGCCTGATCGTGCCGCCGCAGGTGCTCTTCCTCGACGAGCCGACCACGGGTCTCGACCCGCACAGCCGGAACGAGATCTGGGACGCCGTACGGGGGTTGGCGTCCCGGGGCACGACCGTGCTGCTCACCACCCAGTACCTGGAGGAGGCGGACCAGCTCGCGGACGAGATCGTGCTGATCGACGAGGGCCGGGCCGCGCACCGCGGCACGCCCGCCGAACTCAAGGCGCGGATCGGCAGCTACGCGGAGGTCGTCGTCGCCGACGCGGCGCTCCTTCAGGCCGCCGCGGCCGTACTCGACCGGCTCACCGGCTCGCAGCCGGCCCTCGACCCCGAGCGCCGCACCGTCGGCGCGGTCACCCTGGACGGGACGCTGACCCTGCCGCGGATCGTCCGCGAGGTCGACGCGGCCGGGGTGCACCTCGTGGACGCCTCGCTGCGTCCGCCCACCCTCGACGAGGTGTTCCTGCGCCTCACCGACCGCACACCGCCCGCCGACCGCAAGGGAGTCGCGGCATGACCGCCCTCGTCCACGACGGAGAGAAAGGTGCGCGCGAAGCGCTCTCTGCAAGGGCGGTGGTGGGAGACGGGTGGGCTGTCCTCGGCCGTCATCTCCAGCGCATCCGGCGCGCCCCGGCGCTGATGATCATGACGCAGACGATGCCGATCGTCTTCCTGCTGTTCTTCGGGTACGTCTTCGGCAGCGCGCTCGCCATGCCGGGGGCCGAGTACCGCGCCTTCCTCGTGCCAGGCCTGCTGGTCGCGACGGCCGCGGGCGGGCTGATGACCGGGATGTTCCAGGCGGCCCAGGACTCCCACCGGGGCGTGATGGACCGCTTCCGGACCCTGCCGATGAGCCGGGCCGCCGTGCCGCTCGGGCAGTCCCTCGCCGATCTGGTCACCAGCGCGGCCGGCATGGTCCCGATGATCCTGATAGGGCTCGCCATGGGCTGGCGGATCGAGGGCGGCGCCCTGGAGGCGCTGGCCGCCTTCGGGCTGCTGCTGCTCTTCCGCTCCGCCATGACCTGGGTCGGGATCCTGCTCGGTCTCGCCTCGCAGAGCGAGGAGGCGGCGGGCCAGCTCGGCAGCGCCACCTTCATGCTGCCGCTGCTGTCGAACGCGTACATCCCGACCGACGGCATGCCGGGCTGGCTGCGCACGGTCGCCGAGTGGAACCCGATCTCGGCCGTGACCACGGCCGTACGGGACCTGCTCGGCAACGCGCCCGTCCCGGCGGACGCGGCCTGGCCGGTGGCGCACCCGGTGGCCGGGGCGCTGCTGTGGTCGCTGGCCCTGCTCGCGGTGTTCGCGCCGCTCGCGGTGCGCCGGTACGCGAAGGTGTGACCCACCCGCGGATGACAAACGGGGCGCGGGCGCGATAGGCACGCGGGATGAGTACCCGCCCCTCCCCCGCCGGCCCACAGCCGCTCCCGCTGGACGGGATCACCGTCGTCGCCGTCGAACAGGCCGTCGCCGCGCCCTTCGCCACCCGGCAGCTCGCCGACCTCGGCGCCCGCGTGGTCAAGATCGAGCGCCCGGACGGCGGCGACTTCGCCCGCGGTTACGACACGGCCGCGGCCGGCCTCGCCTCGCACTTCGTCTGGTGCAACCGCGGCAAGGAGTCCGTCGCGGTGGATCTGAAGGACCCGCGCGGCCTCGCCCTGGCCCGGCGGCTGATCGCGGACGCCGACGTGTTCGTGCAGAACCTGGCGCAGGGCGCGGCGGCCCGCCTCGGCCTGGACGCGGCCACGCTGTGCGCGGCGCATCCGCGGCTGGTCGCGGTGGACGTCTCGGGGTACGGGGCCGAGGGGCCGTACGCGCACAAGCGGGCCTACGACATGCTCGTGCAGTGCGAGGCCGGTCTGGTGTCGGTGACCGGGACGACGGAGCAGCCGGTCAAGGCGGGCATCCCGGCGGCGGACATCGCGGCCGGGATGTACGCGTACTCGGGCGTGCTCGCCGCGTTGGTGCGGCGCGGGACGACCGGCCGGGGCGGTCCGGTGGAGGTCTCGCTGCTCGACTCGCTGGCCGAGTGGATGGGGCATCCGCTGCACCACGGGATGCACGGGGGCACGACCCCGGCGCGCACGGGCCTGGCCCACGCGGTGATCGCGCCGTACGACGCCTATCCGACGGCGGACGGCAGTCTGGTGCTGTTGTCGGTGCAGAACGACCGGGAGTGGCGGCGGCTCGCCGAACAGGTCCTGGGCCGACCGGAGTTGGCGGACGATCCGGACTTCGCCACCAACACCGCCCGGGTGGCGCGGCGGGCGGACACCGACGCCGCGGTGGCCGCGGCGCTGGCGCCGCTGCGGGCGCCGGAGGCGCTGGCCCGGCTGGAGGCCGCGGGGATCGCCTGCGCCCGGCTGAACACGGTGGCCGATCTGGCGAAGCACCCGCAGCTGGAGGCGCGGGACCGGTGGCGGACGGTGGACTCGGCGGTGGGCCCGCTGCGGGCGATGCTTCCGCCGGTCGTCTTCCCGGACGGTCCGGAGCCGGCGATGGGCGCGATCCCGGCGCTCGGCGAGCACACGGAGCCGGTGCTGGCCGGGCTCGGCGTCGGCGGGGCGGAGCGCGACGAGCTGCGGAAGGCGGGCGTGATCGCCTGAGCGGGAGACCGTGGGCGTGAGTGCCCGAGCCGGAGTCCGTGCGCGTGATCACCTGAGCGGGGGACTCCGGTTCGGGCCGTACGCCCTCAGGCAGCACGAAGCCCGGACGGGTGGGGAACACGTCCGGGCGGTGGCGACGGCGGTCGGCAGAGTGAGCGGGAGGGTGCGCCGGGCAGGCGGGCCCGGCCGACCGGTCGGGTGCGGTCCTAGTGCCGGCTGCCGAAGAGCGAGCGGCGCAGGCGGCGCAGGGGCGCGAAGAGCGAGACCCGGGCGCTGCGGCTGCGGTGGCCGTGCACGGGGGCGGCGGCTTCACGCGTCGTCAGTTCGCGCATGAGCAGCGTCGCCTCCGCGGCCTCGCGCTGCGGTATGGCGGGTCCGCCGAGGACCGCGAGATGGCGGTCGAGGCGCGAACTGGTCGCGCTGCTCCCGCAGGTGATGGCAGGTACTCGCGCCCTGCTGCGCATCGCTATCTGTTCCATGTCTCTCCCCACCCGTACAAAGGGCACCCGGCCCGGGCAGGTTAACCCTATCGCCCCACACTGACACCCGGGTATCCCGGCCGCAGGATTCACCGCACTCTGACGGGGATTGACGGTCACCGTCCGAATCCGACTGATTCCAGGGTGAGTTGGACAGCGAACGAACACCTGCCGAACCGTCACGAACCATCCTGCACACAAGGAGGTCAGCGGCGGACATCTGACGGTGTGTGATCTCCACCACCAAGATCATCGCTGTCCGAAGTGGTCCCGAGGTGGGGGCAGAAGACCGTTCCTGAGCTAACTTGGAAGGGTTTCTGCCGTGTTGCCTCACCCAAGCAGACACCGACGGAGGGGACCCGTCCATGAGCGGAGCGACGCCGGGGGCCGCCGGGCGGCCCGACCGCCTGATCGCGGGCCGGTACCGGCTCCTCGACGCCCTCGGCGAGGGCGGCATGGGCGTCGTCTGGCGGGCCCGCGACGAGGTCCTGGACCGCGAGGTCGCGGTGAAGGAGGTCCGCGCCCCGGCCGGGCTCTCCGCCGAGGACGTGCGCCGGATGTACGCCCGCCTGGAACGCGAGGCCTGGGCGGCCGCCCGCATCCCGCACCGCAATGTGGTCACCGTCTACGACGTGGCCTCCGAGGACGGCCGGCCGTGGATCGTGATGGAGCTGGTCCGGGGCCTCTCGCTCGCCGAGGTGCTGGAGGCGGAGGGCCCGATGCCGCCGCGGCGGGCCGCCCGGATCGGCGCGGAGGTGCTCGCGGCGCTGCGGGCGGCGCACGAGGCGGGGGTCCTGCACCGGGACGTGAAGCCGGGCAACGTGCTGCTCGCCAACGACGGCCGGGTGGTGCTCACCGACTTCGGCATCGCCCGAGTGGCGGGCAGCTCGAACCTCACCATGACCGGCGAGCTGGTCGGCTCCCCCGAATTCCTCGCGCCCGAGCGGGCGTTGGGGCGCGAGGCGGGACCCGAGTCCGATCTCTGGTCGCTCGGCGTGCTGCTGTACGCGGCGGTCGAGGGCGCCACCCCGTTCCGCCAGGACACTCCGCTGAGCACCCTGCGCGCGGTCGTGGACGAGGAATTGCCGCCGGCCCGGCGGGCCGGTCCGCTGGCCCCGGTGATCGAGGGCCTGCTGCGCAAGGAGCCCGCCGAGCGCCTCTCCGCGCCGGAGGCGGCCGACCGGCTGCGCCTCGTCGCGGCGGGCGGGGAGCCGCGCACGGAGCCGATGGCGGCGGGGGCGTACGCGCCGCCGCCCCCGGACGGCGGGGACGGCGGACCGGCCTCGGGAAGTCCCCAACCGCCCCCGCCCGAGGGACCGACGGCGCCCGTGGCCGGCGAACCGGAGCGTTCGCGGCGCGCCGGGGCGGTGCTGGTCGCGGGGCTCGCGGTGCTGCTGCTGGCAGTCGGCGCGCTGACGTATGTGCTGCTGCGCGAGAAGGAGCCGGACGGCGGCGGGGCTCCCACGGGCGTGAGCGGCGCCACGACGGGCGGCGCCACGACCGCGCCGCCGAGCACGCCCCCGCCGAGCGCGACGACGACCGGGCCGACGAGCACCCCGTCCTCCTCCGGGCCCGCCACGGCGACGCCGCCGCAGACGGTGGGCGTGTGGGCGAAGGCGGTGCGCGGGAGTTACCACGGGCGGTGCCCGGCGCCGGAGGGCGAGGCCCCGGCGTTCGCGGCGACGGTCTCGGTCGGGCGGGTCCCGGCGACCGTCGAGTACCGCTGGGCGACGGAGAGCGGCGAGACGTCGGCGGCGGACTGGGAGACGCTGCGGTTCACGGCGGACGGGCCGAAGCAGCGGCAGGTGGAGCACACGGAGCTGACGTACCGGAAGGACGCGACGCACCACGACCGGGTCCGGGTGGAGATCCGGAGCCCGGCCGGGGCGCGCTCGAACTGGGTGGCGTTCTCGGTGACCTGCGAGGAGGAGAGCCCGACGGGCGGGACCCCCTACCCCACCGGCTCGGTCACGCCGCGTTCGTGAAGGTGGGCAGGTAGCCGCCGGACTGGCCGGAGGCGGTGGGGTGGTACGACTCGCCGATGTTCAGCCAGTTGACGCTGTGCAGCCAGGCCGAGCCGGAGCAGATCTCGTGGCCGGTGAAGGCCGGGACGACGCTCGCGAAGGTGAAGCCGTGGTCGGCGGCGCGCTTCGCGACGGCGGCGTTGAGGTGGTCCGATCCGCCGTTGATGGCGGCCCGCTCGTTCTCGCTGAGGCCGGCGACGCAGCTGCCGGAGAGCTTGTAGAAGCGGGGGTAGCCGAGGACGACGACTCTGGCGTTGGGGGCCTTGGCTCTGATCGCGTTGTACACCGAGTCCAGCCGGCCGGGCAGGGTGTTGGTGACATAACTCTTGGCTTGATTCACTCGGTTGATACAGGTGGCCTCGGACTGGAGGACACAGGTGGTCATGACGTCGGCGAAACCGGCGTCATTGCCTCCGATGGTGATCGAGACCAGGTCGGTCGCGGTGGACAGGGGGCCGAGCTGACCGGCCGTGACATCGCTCGTCACGGCGCCCGAGCAGGCGGTGAAGGCGAACGACGAGGGGGCGTTCGCGTTCTTCCAGAGGACGGGGTAGGCCTTGGTGGATCGCTTGCAGGAGCCGCTGGCACTGTCGTAACTCCCGGCGCCCACGCCGGAGGAGTACGAGTCGCCCAGGGCCACGTAGTCGAGCGCGGCGCTCTCTGCCGCCTGCGCCGCCCCTGCCCCGGTGAGGGCGAGGACGGCGCCGAGGAGCAGCGACGAGGAAAATGCCGCGAAACGGGTCAGTTTCATGCAACCTCCCTTGAGCAGGATCTCTGCCTACTCCGTGGTAGCAGCGCGCGTAGACCTCTGGAAGTGTCCATGCCAAGTCTGTTGATCTGACGCATCGTCATCATGGGCTGGAGCGAGCGAATCCGGCCAGTCCGACACTCCGCGGCTCCGACCCCCGACTACGGCCGACCCGGCCCGAACAGACTCGAAATCAATTCGCACAGGAATTCACAGGAGTTCCCGGTGAACTCGCGTGTCCCACCATTCAAACGGATTGGAAAAATCCGACCCAAGTAAGTGAATTGACCTGTCCCGAGCCAGGACTTGCCATACAGTCGCATTCATCAATACCGTCGTACATCTCACCCGCATCCGACCCTTCGGACCACGGCTCAGGGGAGGGCCACACCATCACGAAGGAGCGGACGCGGGGCGCGGTTGGGGGGTGCCGTCCTCGGTGGCCACAGGGTTGCCGAGCGTCGGGCCGCGCATGCAGCAACTCCAGCTCACCCATGCCGTACGGAGCGCGATTCCGTGCGTCCCAGGGGTGAGAACCCCCCTTTCGTAACCGGACAGACAACCGGACCGCCCGGGGGCGGGCGGTCCACCGGACGAGAGGGAAACACCACCATGAGCTCTTTCCTGCGACCGCCGGCAACCGGACGGGAAATATCCGCCGAGTACCGCGCCATCACCTCGCATCTCGCCATCACTCCGCCCGTGAGCGTCGTCATCCCGGCGATGAACGAAGCGGAAAATCTGCCCTACGTTTTCAAGTCACTTCCGGAATGGATTCATGAAGTCGTCCTCGTCGACGGCAACTCCACCGACGACACCGTCCGGGTCGCCGAGGAGCTGTGGCCGGACGTCAAGGTCGTCAAGCAGGCCGGCAAGGGCAAGGGCGACGCCCTGATCAGCGGCTTCGCCGCCTGCACCGGCGACATCATCGTCATGGTCGACGCCGACGGCTCGGCGGACGGCCAGGAGATCGTCAGCTATGTCTCCGCGCTCGTCGGCGGCGCCGACTTCGCCAAGGGCTCCCGCTTCGCCAACGGCGGCGGCACCGACGACATGACCCCCGTCCGACGGCTTGGCAACTGGGCCCTGTGCGCCCTGGTCAACCGCAAGTTCGGGGCCCGCTACACCGACCTCTGCTACGGCTACAACGCCTTCTGGCGGCACTGCCTCGACCAGATCACGCTGGACTGCACCGGCTTCGAGATCGAGACCCTCATCAACATCCGGGTGGTCAAGGCCGGTCTGAGAGTCCAGGAGGTCCCCAGCCACGAGTACCTGCGCATCCACGGCGTCAGCAACCTCAACGCCGTCCGCGACGGACTGCGGGTGCTGCGGGTCATCCTCAGCGAGAAGGGCGTCCGGCGCGGCGCCCGCCGGCGCGCCGCCTCGTTCTCCGTGAACGTCCCCCGCCGGGGAGAGGTCTCTTGAACGAGCGCGTGTTCTCGGTCGTGATCTGCGTCTACACCGAGGAGCGGTGGCAGGACATCCTCGCCGCCGTCGACTCGGTGCGGGCGCAGACCCGGCCGGCCCTGGAGACGCTCCTGGTCGTCGACCACAACGAGCGGCTCCGGGCCCGGCTCGCCGAGACCTACCGGGACGATGTCGCACACGGGGAGGTGCGGGTGCTCGCCAACGCGGGCCCCCGCGGCCTGTCCGCCGGCCGCAACACCGGAATCGCCGCCGCGCGCGGCGCGTTCGTCGCCTTCCTCGACGACGACGCGGTGGCCGAACCGGACTGGCTGCACTGGTTCGCCGCCGCCTACGACGACCCGCGGGTCATGGCGGTCGGCGGCCGGACCCTGCCCGCCTGGGCCTCCGGCCGCCGGCCGGCCTGGTTCCCGGAGGAGTTCGACTGGGTCGTCGGCTGCACCTACCGCGGCCTGCCGCCCGGACGGGTCCGCGTCCGCAACGTGCTCGGCGGCAACGCGTCCTTCCGGCGCACCGCCTTCGACGCGGCGGGCGGTTTCGCCACCGGCATCGGCCGCGACGGCGACCGGCGGCCGCTCGGCTGCGAGGAGACCGAACTGTGCATCCGGCTCTCCGGCGCGCTGCCGGAGGCCGTCCTGCTCATCGACGACCGGGCCGTCATCCACCACAAGGTTCCCACCGCCCGGGAGCGGTTCGGCTACTTCCGCACCCGGACCTACGCGGAGGGCCTGTCCAAGGCCCTGGTCGCCCGCAGCGTCGGCGCGTCCAAAGGCCTGGAGGCCGAACGCCGGTACACCACACGGGTCCTGCCCGCGGGCGTGCTGCGCGGGCTGCGCGACGCGGTACTCGCCCGGCCCGGCGGCGCGGGCCGGGCGGGCGCGATCGTGGCCGGCGTCGCCACGGCGGCGGCCGGGTACGTACGGGGCTCCCTGCGCGCCCGCCGGGGCGGCACCACGTTCTCGTCGGGCCCGATCCAACGGCCGGCCGCTCCGGCGCAGGCGCACGACGCCCTCCCGGAGGCCGCCGTATGAACGGGCCCGTGCCGATCCTCATGTACCACGACATCGACCAGGCCCCCTTCCCCGAGACCCGTCGGCTGTCCGTCTCGCCCGAGGCGTTCGCCGAGCAGATGGCGGTGCTCGCCGACCGGGGGTTCACCGCGCTGACCACGGCGGAGCTCGGGGCGGCCTGGCGGGACGGGCGGCCGCTGCCGCCGCGGCCCGTGCTGATCACCTTCGACGACGGATACGAAGGAGTCCACCGGTACGCGCTTCCCGTGCTCGCCGCGCACGGGTTCGCCGCCACCGTCTTCGTCACCACCGGCTGGCTGCGCGGCCCGTACGACGAGAGCGGCGCGCTCGGCACCATGCTCGACTGGGACCAGGTGCGCGAACTTGCCGCCGCCGGGGTCGAGATCGGCGGACACGCCCACACCCACCCGCAGCTCGACCAGCTCGACGACCACCGGCTGTGGTCCGAGACCGTGCGCTGCAAGGAGATCGTCGCCCAGGAACTGGGCACACCGCCGGTCTCCTTCGCGTACCCGTACGGCTACTCCAGCCGGCGGGTGCGGGCCACGGTCCGGGCCGCCGGTTTCGCCCAGGCCCTCGCCGTCGGCAACACGGCCGCCCGCCGCCGCCAGGGCCCGTACGCCCTGGAACGGCTCACGGTGCGCCGCTCCACCCGTGTCGAGGAGTTCGCCCGCATCGTCGAACTCCGCGCGCTGGGGCGGACGTTCGCCGCCGACCGGGCACTCACCAAGGGGTACGCCGTGCTGCGCCGCGGCCGCGCGGCACTGCGCGAGGTGCGCCGTCCCTGACCACCGCGCCGGGCGTCGCGGTTCCTCCGAACGCGACGTCCGGCGCGGGCCACACGGAGCATCCCGGTCAAAACACCGTGCGCCGCCCGTCCGGTTGCCGGATCATGGGCGCCATGCCCGACACCCCAGCGGAACCGCACCGCGTGCTGCCGATCCGGCTCACCGTCGACGACAGCGACTCGCCCTCCGACGTCGTCGACGCGCTCTTCCTCGGCCGCTTCGCCACCGGGGAGCAGCCGCACGCGCACAGCACCACGCTGGACCGCGTCAAGCCCGGGGCGACGCTGCTGCCGCCCGGCGCCCGGCTGCTGCGCGCCGCCAAGGACGACGACCGCAGCGCCCTGCTCGCCGAGGGCGAGGGCTGGACGCTGCTGGTGTCCCGGTGGAACCGCGGCGCCGACGTCACCGTCACGGCCACCGGACCGGAACTCGCCGAGCGGATCCTCGCCGAGGCGACGGAGGGCGCGAAGGACGAACCGGAACCGCAGCCGGAGAACGTGACCATGGGCTTCTGGTACGTCTCGCCCCGGCGCGGCCCGCACCGCACCACCCGGCAGATCAGCGCCGGCACCTGGGACGAGGTCCGCCCCAACTACACGGCCCCGGTGGCCGAGGCGATGGGCCGGCTGATGAAGGTCACGCCCGACGACATCGCCGGCCGGCTGCTGCTGCTCCACGGCCCGCCCGGCACCGGCAAGACCTCGGCGCTGCGCACCCTGGCCCGGTCCTGGCGGGACTGGTGCCAGGTCGACTGCGTCCTCGACCCGGAGCGGCTGTTCAACGACGTCGGCTACCTCATGGACATCGCCATCGGCGAGGACGAGGGCACCGCGAAGGGCCGCTGGCGGCTGCTGCTCCTGGAGGACTGCGACGAGCTGATCCGCGGCGAGGCCAAGCACACCGCGGGCCAGGCCCTGTCCCGGCTCCTCAACCTGACGGACGGGCTGCTCGGCCAGGGCCGCAACGTGCTGGTCGGCGTCACCACCAACGAGGACCTGGAGCGGCTGCACCCCGCGGTCGTCCGCCCCGGCCGCTGTCTGGCCCGGATCGAGGTCGGCGCCCTGACCCGCGAGGAGGCGGTCCGCTGGCTGGGCCGCGACGAGGGCATCGGCCGCGACGGCGCCTCGCTCGCGGAGCTGTACGCGCTGCGCCGCGGCACCCAGACCGCCTCCGTCCCGGAGTCC
Source organism: Streptomyces sp. NPDC048604 (assembly GCF_043199435.1). Lineage (NCBI taxonomy): Bacteria > Bacillati > Actinomycetota > Actinomycetes > Kitasatosporales > Streptomycetaceae > Streptomyces > Streptomyces sp. NPDC048604. Next base: position 93,670 of record NZ_JBICVX010000009.1, on the reverse strand, counting down.
CGGACGCCGGACGCGGGCCTGTACCTGTAGACCGGGTACGGGCGTCAGGCCTCGTACGCCGCCCGCAGGGCCTCCTCGGAGGCCGCCCGCGCCTCGTCGCGCGTCGCGCCCAGTCGGTGCGCCTCCTGCGCGAACGCCGCCGCGGCCGCCGCCAGGCGGCGGGCCGCCGCATCGCCGGCCGCCGCGACGAAGGTGCCGTTCCGGCCGCGGGTCTCGATCACGCCGTCCGCCTCCAGCGCCTTGTACGCCTTGGCCACCGTGTTGGCGGCCAGGCCCAACTGCTCGGCCAGGCCGCGTACCGTCGGGAGCTTGTAGCCGACCGGCAGTACCCCGGAACGCGCCTGTTCCGAGATGCCGGAGCGCAGTTGTTCGTACGGGGCGGTCGACGAGTCCGTGTCCACGGAGATCTTCAGGGTCACGGACGGATTGTCGCAGGCCGCCCGCCGCAAGCGGCGGAAAATGGGAGGCGGCCCCGGCGGGCGCGCACGTAGCGTGCGGAATCATGACTGTGATCGTCCGTGACGTCCGGCCCGAGGACGCCGAGGGCTTCGCCCGCGTGCGCCGCGCCGCTCTCCCCTTCATGCTCGCGACCGCCGAACAGGTCGCCTTCGACTGGGCCCACGCTCATCCCGACGCCCGCTACCGGCCGCTCGTCGCCGAGGCGGACGGCCGGATCGTCGGCACCGCGCAGGTCGGCCTCGCGTACGACAGCCCGCAGGAGAACACCGGCTACGCCAACGTGTACGTCCACCCGGAGACGCGCGGGCGCGGCGCCGGAACGCTGCTGGCGCGGACCGCCGAGGAGTATCTGGCGACGCAGGGCGTGACGGACCTGTACACGTGGGTCCTGGACGAGCCGGGCAACCGGGCCTTCGCCGAGCGGCACGGCTACGCCTCTCGCCGCTCCGCCCACTTCCTCCGCCTCGACCTGGCCGCCGCGCCGCTGCCGCCGCTCCAGGAGCCGCCCGTCGGCGTCGAGCTGCGTACGGCCGCCGACTTCGCGGCCGACCCGCGGCCGCTGTTCCAGCTGGACGCGCTGACCACGGCCGACGAGCCGGGCGATGTGGGCGCGGAGCTCGACGACTACGAGCACTGGCTGGCGACGACCTGGAACCACCCGCTGTTCAGCCCCGAGCTGACCACCGTCGCCCTGGTCGACGGCATGCCCGCCGCGTTCTCCGCCGCGCAGACCGACGGTTCGGGAAGGTACGGCACCGGCATGACCGGCACCGCGCCCGCGTACCGCGGCCGGGGCCTGGCGAAGCTCGCCAAGAACGACGCGCTGCACCGGGCCCGCGCGGCCGGCTGCACCGAGGCGTACACCGGCAACGACACCCGCAACGGGCCGATGCTGGCCGTCAACAAGTGGTTCGGCTACGAGATCTGCGCGACGGAGGTCAGGTATGTCCGCACGCTCGACTGAGGTGGAGATCGTGCTCGTCAAGGCGGGCCGGACCAAGATCCGGTATCCGGCCGAGGTCGTCGCCGACGACGGCGTGCGGCTCTCCGTCCGCGCGCCCTGGGCGGCCGAGGGAGTGCGCGACTTCGGCTTCGTGCGCTTCGAGCCGGGCGACGTGTTCACCGAGCACTACTGGCGGGACCGGTGGTACGCGGTGAAGGAGGTCCGGTCCGGCGGCGGCACGCTCAAGGGCTGGTACTGCGACGTGACCCGGCCGGCCGTGGTCGACGGGGGCCGGGTGGTGGTCGAGGACCTCGACCTGGACCTGTGGGTGTCCGCGGACGGCGGCGAGGTGCTCCGGCTGGACGAGGACGAGTTCGCGGCGAGCGGCCTGGCCGCCGCCGATCCGGAGGCGGCCGAGAGCGCCGTCGTCGCACTGGACGAGCTGGCGGCCCTGGGCCGGGACGGCCTGCTCGCCCTGCTGGGATAGGGGATGTCTGACAATTCCCCGCAGCGCCGTCGCGAGGAATTGTCAGACACCCCCTACCCCAGCGTCACGTCCGAGTTCTCGACGGCACGGAAGCCGGGCAGCGGGAGTCCCATGGCCTCGGTGGTCAGCTGCATCAAGGTGGCCTGTACCTGCGCCGCGCCCGGCCGGTAGACGGGGTCGTGCACGACGGAGGAGTTGGTCCAGCTGTGCACCTGCCCGTCGCAGACGGCGCGGGTGCCGCCGATGCCCTGGGAACGCTCGCCCTGGACGAGGGTGCTGCTGACGAAGACCGGGCCGGCGCTGTCGTCGAGGCAGCGGTAGGTGCCGGTGAGCGTCACGGTGCCGTCGGCGGCCAGTCCGCCGGCCGGGTCGACGCTCACGCCGTCGCCGGCCGCGAGCGGGGCGGCGTGGGCGGTCGCCGCGCCGGCGAGCAGCAGCGCCGCGGCGACGGTGCCGAGGAGGTGACGTACGCGCATCTGGGGTTCCCTTCGAGGGTGGGGCGGGTGCCGGGGCGGCACCGCTGCCCGCCAGGGATACCCGACCGGCCGCCGGTTCCGTCCGACCCTCACTCCATCGGTGGCGTGCCCAGGACCTTCCGGTAGTGAATACGGTCGTACGGTCCTTCCACGCCGTGCTCGACGACCTCGTAGCCGTAGCGGGCGTACAGCTTCTGGTTCTCCCACATCAGCGCGTTGGTGAGCAGCCGGACCTCGGGGGTGCCGAGGTCGCGGGCGTGCCGCTCCACCCAGGCGAGCAGGGCCCGGCCGAGGCCGGTGCCCCGCGCGTCGGGGTGGACGGCGACGATGTCCAGGTACAGGTGGTCGGCCTCCGGGATCACCACCACGAGCCCGGTGACGGGCTCGCCGCAGACGAACACCCGGCCCGCGGCGACGTTCGCCGCGTGGTCCGCCTCCATCGGGGCCGGCACGCGGCCGATCCGTTCGATGTAGGGCTGGAAGGCCGCGTCGATCACGGCCTTCACGGCGGGTACGTCGGCGGCCGTCGCGGGCCGGGGTGCGTCGTGCGTCGTACGATCCGTCATTCCGCCACGGTACGGCGGGAGTTCACCGCCCTGCGGACCAGGGGCCAGGCCAGCAGGAGCAGGATCACCGCGTACACGGTGACCGCGAACGGGGTGTTCACCAGGCCGCTGAGCGAGCCGTCGCTGATCTGCAGGGCGCGGCGCAGTTGCTGTTCGGCGGCCGGGCCGAGGATGACGCCGATGACGGCGGGCAGCACGGGCAGCCCGTAGCGGCGCATGCCGAACCCGATGAGGCCGATGATCAGCAGCACGACCAGGTCGAACGCCTCGCCGCCGATCGCGTACGCGCCGACCGCGGCGAAGAACAGGATGCCGGCGTACAGGTACGGCCGGGGGATCCGCAGCAGCTTCGCCCAGACCGGCGCGAGCGGCAGGTTGAGGGCGAGCAGCAGCACCATGCCGACGAACAGCGAGGCGATCAGGCCCCAGACCAGCTCGGGTTCGCGTTCGAAGAGCAGCGGGCCCGGCTGGATGCCGTACTGCTGGAACGCGGCGAGCATCACGGCGGCGACGGCGGTCGTGGGCAGGCCGAGGGTGAGCATGGACACGAGCGTGCCGGCCGCGGAGGCGGAGGCGGCGGACTCGGGTCCGGCGACGCCCTCGATGGCGCCCTTGCCGAACTGCTCCTTGTGCTTGGAGAGCCGCTTCTCGGTGACGTACGACAGGAAGGTCGGGATCTCCGCGCCGCCGGCCGGGATCGCGCCGAACGGGAAGCCGATCGCGGGGCCGCGCAGCCAGGACTTCCAGGTGCGCTTCACGTCGTCGCGGCCGAGCCAGGGGCGGCCGACCGGGATGGCCTCGCCGGCGGTGCGGCGCAGGTGGGCGGCGACCCACAGGGCCTCGCCGATGGCGAAGAGGCCGACCGCGACGATGACGACGTCGATGCCGTCGGCGAGCTGGAGCGAGCCGAAGGTGAGCCGCTGCTGGCCCGTCATCTGGTCGAGCCCGACCAGGCCGAGGGTGAGGCCGATGAGCAGGGAGGCCAGTCCGCGGATCCGGGAGGAGCCGAGGACGGAGGTCACCGCGATGAAGGCGAGGACCATCAGGGCGAGGTAGTCCGGTGCGCCGATGTCGACGGCGAGCTTGGCGACCGTGGGGGCGAGGACGACGAGGAGGATCGTGCCGATCATGCCGCCGGCGAAGTGGCCGACGGCGGCGGCCGCGAGGGCCTGCGCGCCGCGGCCGGCCTTGGCCATCGGGTTGCCCTCGATGGCGGCGACCACGGCGGCGCTCTCGCCGGGGGTGTTGAGCAGGATGGACGTGGTGGAGCCGCCGAACATGGCGCCGTAGTAGATGCCGGCGAACATGATGAACGCGCCGGTCGGTTCGAGCCCGTACGTGACGGGCAGCAGCAGTGCGACGGCCATGGCGGGGCCGATGCCGGGCAGGACGCCGATGGCGGTGCCGAGGAGCACGCCGAGGGCGGCCCACAGCAGGTTCACCGGGGTGAGCGCGGTGCCGAATCCGTCGACGAGGGAGTTCAGGGAATCCATGGGTCAGAGCACTCCCATCAGCGGGCCGCCGGGCAGCGGGACTCCGAGCAGGTTGTTGAAGACGACATAGGTGACGAGGGCGAGCACCGCGGCGATCAGCGGGTCGCGCCGGGGGTGCCGGCTGCCCAGCGCGTACGCGGCGCCCCAGAAGAGCAGCGCGCCGGAGACCGGGAAGCCGAGCGGGCCGACGAGGACGGCGAAGCCGAGGAAGACGCCGGCGAGGAGGAGGACGGTGTGGTGGTCGCCGGGCTCGGAGAGGTCGACGTCCTCGCCGGCCTCGGACTCGCCGCGGCCGCCGCGGAGCACGTCGACGGCGAGCAGGACGGCGACGAGGACGAGCCCGGCGCCGACGAAGAGCGGCACGGTCCTGGGCCCGACGGGCCCGCGCCCGCCGATGTCGACGGTCATGGTGAGGGCGTCGCCGAGCACCAGGACGCCGAGCAGCAGCAGGATCAGGCCGACCCCGAGTTCGGAGTGCTCGCGCAGCCAGGAGGCGCGTGTGGGGGTGGTCGTCGTCGGATCGGTCGTGGTGGTCACAGCCCCAGCTCCTTGAGTACCGACCCGACGCGCGAGTCCTCTCCTGCGAGAAAGTCGCCGAACTCGTCGCCCGGCAGGAAGGCGTCGTTCCACCCGTGCGTCCTGAGCGACTCCTTCCACTCCGGGGAGTCGTGCAGGGCGGTGACGAGGGCGACGAGCTTGTCGCGTTCGGCGTCGGTGAGGCCGGGCGGGGCGACGATGCCGCGCCAGTTGACGAACTCGGTGTCGAGTCCGGCCTCGCGCAGGGTGGGGGCGTCGAGGCCGGGGACGCGTTCGGCGCCGGTGACGGCGAGAAGCCTCAGTTCGCCGGACTTGATCTGGTCGAGGTACTCGCCGACGCCGGAGACGCCGAAGGCGACCTTGTCGCCGAGGATGGAGGCGAGGAGTTCGCCGCCGCCGTCGAAAGGTACGTAGTTGACGGACTTCGGGGCGATGCCGGCGGCCTTGGCCATCAGCATGGGGGCGAGGTGGTCGGGCCCGCCGGGCGAGGAGCCGCCGCCGACGGGCAGCTTGCCGGGGTCCTTCTTCCAGGCGGCGAGCAGTTCCTGGATGGTCTTGTACGGGGAGTTCCTGCCGACCACCACGATGTCCTGCTCCATGGTGAGCCGGGCGATCGGGGTGGTGTCGGCGAGGGTCTTCGGGGTCTTGTTGGTGTGGACGGCGCCGACGACGCCGAGGCCCATGGACATGGCGAGCCGGCCGTTGCCGTGCTCGCCGACGAGCCGGGTGAGGCCGACGGTGCCGCCGGCGCCGGGCAGGTTGAAGACCTCGACATCGCCGGTCAGGCCGGCGTCCTCGGCGTTCTTGGCGGCGGTGCGGGCGGTGATGTCGTAGCCGCCGCCGGGGGTGTTGGGGACCATGACGCGCAGGCCGGGTATGCGGGTGCCGGTGTCGGAGCCGCTGCCGGGGGTGAGCAGCGGCGGCCCCACCAGCACCAGCAGCGCGGCCCCGAGCAGGGCGAGGGGGGTGCGCAGACGCACGTGAGCCGCCTCTCGGTTCGGGAATGTGAAGTGGCCCACATGTTGCCCGCGCGTTAAGAAGCTGTCTCTCTTCCGCAATCAACGGACGTTGTGGTCCTTGTGGTCGCGACCTAGCGTGTCCGCGTGACGAAGGTGCTGGTGGTGGACGACGACTTCATGGTCGCGAAGCTGCACGCCCGGTTTGTCTCGGCCGTGGCGGGTTTCTCCGTGGTCGGGGTGGCGCACAACGGCGCGGAGGCGCTGCGCGCGGCGCGGGAGCTGCGGCCGGACCTGGTCCTCCTGGACATCTTCCTGCCGGACATGGACGGGATCGACGTCCTGCGGGAGCTGCGCGCGGCGGGGCTGGGCGTGGACGCCCTGTTCATCACCGCCGCGCGGGACGCGGGCACGGTCCGCTCGGCGCTGCGCGCGGGCGCGCTGCACTATCTGATCAAGCCGTTCAACCAGGCGGCGCTGCGGGAGCAGCTGCTGCATGTGGCGTCGTTGCGGGCCCGCCTCGACGGCCTGGAGGAGGCCCGCCAGGAGGACGTCGACCAGATCTTCGGCGCCCGCCCGCGCGGCTCGCGCGAACTCCCCAAAGGCCTCGCGGCCCATACGGCGGACCTGGTGGAGGGCATCCTGCGCGCCCACCCGGAGGGCCTGTCCGCCACGGAATGCGCCGAGGCGGGCTCCCTGTCCCGGGTGAGCGCCCGCCGCTACCTGGAGTACTTCGCGGAGACGGGCCGCGCGGAGGTCACGCTGAAGTACGGCGGGACGGGTCGGCCGGAGCGGCGGTACCGGAGGGCGGGGGCGGGGGCTAGCGAGCCGGGAGGGCGTCCTGGGCCGCCCGGACGGCCATGCCGCGCGCGACGTACCGCTCGACGACGTCCACGAGCCAGGGGGCGAGATCCGGCTCGTGCTCGACGACGACGCCGACCCAGCCCAGGGTCTCCTGGGCGAGCCAGGCATGCACCAGGAGCAGCGTCCGCTCGGTGAAGTCCGTGGTGTCGACGCCCTCGGCCGCGCACTCCGCTTCCGCCTCGGCCATCCGCCCCACGGTCATGTCCCACGTGTACGGCATGTGGTTGCGCACCACACGCCGGACGACGACCCAGTCGGGCACGTCGTCCCAGTCGGGAAGGCCGTCCCTGTCGAACTCCTCAGGAGGCAGCGGCTCGGCCAGCGGCTCCGGTGGCAGGCAGGCCTCGAGCACCGCCCGCGCGTACGCCAGGTTCTCCCCGCTCCCCTCCGTCCCCGGATCCCAGGCGAACCCCCGGCTCCAGGAGTACGGGTAGGCCCGGAGCACCTCTGGCAGCAGCGGCGTACCACCGACCGTCACGAGCCCTCCCGGGCCGCCTGCTCCAGGGCTCCCTCGACGAGCGACCTGACCTCGTCGGGAAGGCCGTCGACGGTGGCGAGACGGCCGAGGGCTGCGACGCTCGCCGGAACCCGCCACGTGGTCTTCAGCGCCCAGGCCGCCTGCTCCGCGGCCATGCCACGCAGGACGAACTGCTCGGCCAGGTCCATGAGCCAGGGGGTCATGGCGGCCTCGTCGTCCACGTAGAGGCCGCACCAGTGGAGCGTCGCCTCGGCGATCCACGACGTCATGAGGCGAACCGAGCGCGCGGCGAAGTCCGTGGTGTCGCGCCCTTGCCGCGCCCACTCCGCCTCGGCCTCGGCCATGCGCTCGACCGTGACGTCCCGGGCGGACGGCATACGCTCCAGCAACACGTCCCGCCGGACCACCCATTCCGGCCAGTCCGCCTCAGGCAGGTCCTTGAGCCGGATCTCCTCGGGAGGCAGCGGCTCGGCCAACGGCTCCGGCGGCAGGCAGGCCTCGAGCACCGCCCGCGCGTACGCCAGGTTCTCCTCGCTCTCCTCCGTCTCCACGGGCCAGGCGCGTCCGTCCCACCACGCGTACGGGTACGCGCGCAGCGCCTCCGGCAGCAGCGGGGTGTCGTCGGCGGTCACTTGACTCCCAGGTAGTCCATCGCGCTCTTCGGGTCGTTCATCTTGCCCGAGTCGAGCGCCGCCCGCTTCTCGGCGTCGGACTTGGAGTTCCACGCGGTGTCCATGGCCTTGATCTGCTGCGGGGTGAAGTCCTGGCCGGCGATGCGGACGTTGAGTCCGTTCTCGGCGAAGGTCTTGGCCGGAGTGCCCTCGGGGGTGAAGTTGTTCTTCCGGTCCGTCTGGTAGCCGTCGAAGATCTTGTGCCAGTCCTTCTGCTGCTCGATCTCGTACCGGGCGACCCGGGGCGGCGTGGCCCCGTCCTGCTTGGCCCAGTCGGCGAGCTTCTTCGCCTGGGCGGGAACGGTGTACTTGGTGGCGGCGTTGCCGGTGTTCTTCACCTCGACGACGTGGATGTTGCCGTCCTTCCCCTTGTAGACGACGTCGACGTCGTCCACCCCGGTGGCGTCGACGACGGTGCCGTCGCCGAGGTCGACCTTCTGCCGCCCCTTCTTGTCTCCGATCGCGCCGTAGACCTTCGTGCCGTCGGCGGCCTCGGCGACCGAACGCTGGGCGGTGCGCACCTCCGCCATCGACTCGGCCAGCTTGTGGCGGTCCTGGGCCTTGAGGACCTCGGAGCCGAGGGAGCCCCTGGTCTGGTTGTCGATGCGCGGGTTCTGGATCATCTCGTCGAGTTCGTTCAGCGCGGCGGCCAGTTCCTCCTTGCTGTACTCGCCCTTCCGGGGATCGGGGTCGTCCTTGGCCTTCTTGACCAGGTTGTCGATGCCCTTCTCGTTGAGCTGGACACGCTCCGACTTGGGCGTCTTCTGCTTGTCGCTGGCGTCGATGATGCGCTGCTTGACCCGGGCCGCCACCTCGCCGAGCTCCGCCGCGTCCGCGACCTTGTCGGCCTCGTCGGCCTGCTGCTGGGCCTCGCGGGCGTCGTCCGCCTCCTTGCCCTTGCAGAGTTCGTCGTCCTGCGCGGCGAAGGCCACCGGGATCACGGCCGGGGCGGCGGCGATGACACCGGTGCCTGTGCCGGGGACGCCGAAGGCGGGGCGCGGGGCTCCGCCGCCGTACGGGACACGCTGCAGCGCGCCGAGTGCGATCTTGCACTCGCCGGCCTCCTCGACCTTCTCCTTCGCGTCGTCGGCGACGTCCTGCGCCTCGTCGGCGGCGTCCCGCGCGCCCTTGGCGTCGCCCGCGTCCGCGGCCTTCTTGGCCTTGCCGAGGGCGCCCTTGGCCTTGCCCGCGGCCTCCGAGACCGCGCTGGCGATCTTGCCGAGGCGGCCGAGCTTGCCCAGCTTGGCCGCGGCCTTGACCTCGCCGTAGCCGGGGATGAAGAGCGAGCCGATGTTCCAGACGACGTTGGTGGTCGCCTGGGTCTTCTCGCCGTTGTTCCACTTCTCGCGGACCTCGTCGCCGATGAACATGTCGTCCAGCGGCTTCTTTACGACGTCGACGGCGCCGCCGCCCCAGTCCCCCAGGGCGCCGAGGTAGTCGCCCTTGTCCCACTTGCTGCCGGCGTCCTTGGTGCTCTCGGTCCAGACGTCACCGAGCAGGCCGCCGTAGTCCCCGAGACCCTTCACGCTGTCGATCGGGTGGATGATCGTGTTCCAGGTGTCGGTGACATCGCCCCAGATGCCGTCGACGAAGAGGCCCTCCAGGACCTGACCGCCGTAGTCGAGGGTGCAGCCCCAGAAGCCCGAGCAGTCGTTCTTCTCGCCGCCGCCGTCTTCGTCGCCGCCCTTGTCGCCGTCGCCCTGGTCTCCGGGCTTGACGTCGCCGATCGGCTCGTACGGGTCGGTGGGGTCGCCGCCCTCGTCGTCCTCGGAGGCGCCGGGCAGGGTGGCGCCGGGACCGTCCTGGGTTCCGCCGTCCGGGTCTCCGTCGGTACCGCCGCTCGCGCCGCCGTCGGCGCCGTCTCCGGCCCCGCCGTCGGCGCCGTCGCCGGCGCCACCGTCCGCACCGTCTCCGGCGCCGCCGTTCTCGCCCTTGCCCGCCTGGGTCGTGTCGCCGCCGCCGTTGTCGGCGGGGCAGGACTGGCCGACCAGTGAGCAGACGGCCTCCTTGAACTCGCCGGCCATCCGGCCGCCGACGTTCGTCATCAGCAGCGCCGCGATGATCCCGACGACCAGGATGATCATGCCGGTGTACTCGAGCGCCGACTGGCCGCGGTCCCGCTTCCACGTGATCATGTGGGCCAGCGAGAACGGCGGCTGGTCGCTGCGCTCGGACGGGTCCGATTCGAACCAGTCCCGCGTGTCCCGCATGCACAGGAACGCCAGGATCACCACGGGCAGCAGGAGTTGGGTGAAGCCCTGGACCGAGCCGTCGCGCAGGTTGTTCAACCCGCCCAGGATCAACCAGATCTGAATGGCCATCAGGCCCCAGCGGATCCTTCTCCCGCCCGTCCATGCGCGGCGCGCGAGCAGCCAGCCGGCGACTCCGGGCGCCGCCGCGTACAGCAGCATGCCGAGCACCAGGCCGTCCAGCGCGCCGACCTGCACGGCGGACAGCATCAGGCCGAGACCGCCGAAGACCGTGGCCCCGAACAGGAAGAAGACGAGCCAGCGCGCGACCACCAGCGGTGTCGGCATCGACCGTCGTGCGGATCCGCCCGGTCCGGCGAGTCCGGCGGTGTTGACGTAGAAGGACATACTCGGTCCACCCCCCGGCGGCCGAGAATAGGCCATGCGACTGACAGACACACATTCGATACGCGCTCAAGTCCGCCGTCGAGCCGCCGGTTTGCGCCCGTACCTCAGCCCGCGCTTACCCCCGCCTTAACGCCGCCCTAAGGATCCCGCCGCGCCCGTTCCGACGGCCCGATCCGGGGTTTCGTAGGGGCCGGACCACCGGTCCCGCACCCTCGAACCCTCCAAGGAGACCGTCGTCATGACCGCTCGCCGCAAGGCCGCCGCCGGAACCCTCGCCCTCGGGCTCGCCTCGCTCGCCCTCGCCGGGCCGGCCGCCTCCCCGGCCGCCGCGCACGGATCGATGACCGATCCCGTGAGCCGGGTCTCCGCCTGTTACGCGGAGGGGCCCGAGAGCCCGGACTCGGCGGCCTGCAAGGCGGCCGTGGCGGCGAGCGGGACGCAGGCGTTCTACGACTGGAACGAGGTCAACATCGGCGACGCGGCCGGACGCCACCGCGAACTGATCCCGGACGGCAAGCTCTGCAGCGCGGGCCGGGACAAGTACAAGGGGCTCGACCTGGCCCGCGCCGACTGGCCGGCCAGCCCCCTCGCCGCCGGAAAGCACACGTTCCGGTACCGGGCTACCGCCCCGCACCGCGGCACCATCGCGCTGTACGTCACCAAGGACGGCTACGACCCGGCCAAGCCGCTGAAGTGGTCCGACCTGGAGGCGAAGCCCTTCGCCACGGTCACCGACCCACGCCTGGAGAACGGGGCGTACGTGTTCCAGGGCACCGTTCCCGCCAAGTCCGGCCGGCACCTGGTCTACTCCGTCTGGCAGCGGTCCGACTCGCCCGAGGCCTTCTACACCTGCTCCGACGTCGTCTTCGGGAAGGACACGGGGAAGGAGGCGGGCGGTGGCAAGGACGACGGCAAGGACACGGGGAACGGCGCGGGCACGGGCCCCGGCACCACCGCCCCCGCTCCCAGCGCCCCCACCGACCAGCAGATCGAGGACGGCGCCGGGAAGTCCACCGTCGACCACGGCGGCCACGGCGGCGACGACCACACCGACGCCTCCCCGACCGCCCCCGCGACCGCCCAGGCGCCGAACGCGCCCGCTCCGGCCGGCGCTCCGGCCGGGGACGAGAAGCTCGCCGCCACCGGTGGCGACGCCGCCACCCCGTACCTCGCCGTCGCCGGCGCCGGGGTCCTCGCCCTGGGCGCCGCCGTGGTGTTCACGGCCGCCCGGCGGGCCGCCGGCCGCCGTTCCTGACCCGGAACGGTGGGCGGGCCGGATTGCCGCGGACGGTCAGCCGATCACCGACGCGCAGGTGGTGCGGGTGGCGTGGGCCGGGTCGAGGGCGTTGGCCACCTCGTGGAAGGCGATCCGGTCCACCGTGCCGATCGCGACGTGCTCGGAGAGGTCGAGGGCGCACTTGTCCTGGATGAGGACGTTGGTGACGTGCTCGCCGCTGAGGAACTGGGAGCGGTACGGGGTGACCACCTGGTCGTACTTCGTGGCGATCACGGTGTACGTGACTCCGGGGACGGTGTCGCCGCCCTCGTTGAGCCGGGTGAGGAAGGGCGAGCCGGCGATCTGGTCGGCGAGGCCCGGGGTGTGTGCGCTGATCAGGTCCTCGGCGCCGGGGAAGTACGGCAGCAGCTTGGTGAGGCCGAGCAGGGTGGTGCCGTGGTTGTCGGGGGCGATCCCGACGAGCGCGTTCACCTTGTCGGCCCCGCCGAGGAACTTGAGGTAGTGACGGGGCATCATGCCGCCCTGCGAGTGGCCGACCAGGTCGGCCTCCTCGGCGCCGGTGGCGGCGAGGACCCGGTCCACGTACGCGTCGAGCTGCTCGGCGGACTTCGCGATGGGGCCGAGGCCGTGGAAGAAGGGCACGCCGGGCAGCTGGCCGTAGTCGAGGGAGTAGACGCAGTACCCGCGGTGGACCAGGTACGGCGCGAGACCGAGCCAGTTGTCGACGGAGTTCCCGAGCGTGCCGTGGACCAGCACGACGGGGCGGGGGTGGGCGGCGGAGGGCTTGCAGGAGTAGTCGTTCCAGCCTCGGCTGGGGGCGGCGGCCTGGGCCGCGGCGGTGGGGGCGAGGGTCGCGGCGACCGTGAGCAGAAGCACGGTCACCGCTCTGAGCAGGTTTTTCCAGGGCAGCATCGATCGATCTCCTTGCGGCTCAAGGGAAATCAGGGGATGAACGCCGGCAGAGCCCTGCGGGAGGACCGCAGGTGGGGATGCTCCGCTCATGCCAAGCTACGCACGGGTAGCCTCAGGGGGAAGCAGCGCGGCAGGAAATATTGACTCCCCGTCAACAAGGCCGTTCCGGCCGGTGCGTCACGCCGCTTCGGACCCCGGCCCGTGCGGTGGCCGGCGGCGCGGGCCGCGCCGGGCCAGGGCGCCCGGGACCACCGCGCCGGGGCCGTACTTGGCCCGGGCCCGGTCCGCCACCGCCTCGATGCGCCGGACCTTCTCGTCCACCGGGTCGAAGGTGAGCTGGTGCCCCGCCCCCTCCGCCGGCCCCAGTCCCTCGGCGCGCAGCGCCACGGCCCGGACCCGGGCGCGCTGCAGGCCGAACGAGGCCAGCAGCGCGTACGCCGTCTCGGTGAGCGCCGTCGTGTGCGCGGTCGGCTCGCGCAGGGTGCGGGTCCGGGTGGTGACCGTTCGGTCCGCGTACCGCACGGTCACCGCGAGCGCCCGGCACACCTGGTGCTCCCGCCGCAGCCGGACGCCCAGCTCCCCGGTCAGCGCGAGCAGCGCCCTGCGCTGCTCGGCGGGGTCCAACTCGTCACGGGAAAAGGTGTGTTCGGCCGCGATGGAGCGCGCGGCGGCGTTCGGCACGACGGTGCTGCGGTCGATGCCCCGGGCCCGTTCCCACAGCTCCCGGCCGACCCGCGCGCCGATCAGCCGCTGGACCACGGCGAGCGGGGCGGCGGCGAGCCGGCCGACGGTGTCGAGTCCGTAGCCGCTCAGGGTGCGGGCGGTGCTGCGGCCGACGCCGTCGAGTTCGGCGACCGGTCGGTCCCGCAGGAAGGCCGCCGCGTCCTCGACGACCAGGGTCGCTCCACGGCCGGCCGCGCGGGCGGCGATCCGGGCGGCCATCGGGGTGGGGCCGACGCCGATGACGCACTCCGTGCCGTACAGGGCGAGCGCCCTGACCCGTACCACGGAGGCGAGTTCGGCCGCGGTCCAGCCGAAGTAGCGCAGTGCGCCGCGCACGTCGGCGAGCGCCTCACCGGGGGGCACGGCCTGCACGACTGGGGTGAACTCGGTCAACAGCCGTACCAGACGGGGAAGTTCCACGTCGGCGGTCTCGGACCTGAGCCGTACACAGAGGATCATCCCGCGCTCCCCGGACTCGAGTGCCACAGTTTCTTCGGCGGGGTCGCCGCGCCTTCGCCGGCCGGTTTCAGGTCGGCCCAGGGGTTCATCTCGTACCCGGTGGACATCCGGATCCGCCGCCCGTCGTCGGCCCGCTCCCCCTCCCCGGCCTCCGCCGCCGGCGGCTGGGCCAGCCGGGCCGCGACCGCGTCGAGCCCGCCCTCGCGGCGCAGTTCGATCAGCTCCGCGAGGTCCCAGGCGGCCGCGCCGACCACGCTGACGCTGCGCGGCCCGCGCCGCTGCACGACGCCGCGGACCAGCAGCAGCCAGGAGTGGAACACGGTGTGGGCGCAGGCGTCGTGGGAGTCGTCGAAGAAGGCGAGGTCGACCAGGCCGGTGCCGTCGTCGAGGGTGGAGAAGATGACCCGCTTGCCGGAGCGGATCGGCGGGGTCTGGGTGGCCGCCTTGGCCCCGGCGACCAGCACAGTCCGGCCGTGCGCGGCGGCCCGCAGCTGCTGGGCGGAGACCACGCCGAGTTCGCGCAGGAAGCCGTCGTGGTCGCTCATGAGGTGGCGCGAGGCGTCCATGCCGAGCACACCCAGCTCGGCGCTGAGCCGCTCCGACTCGTCGAGGTCGGGCAGCCCGACGGGGGCCGTCTTCCGCCCCTGGGCGAGCGGGAGCTGGCCGCCGTACGAGGCCGCGCCGCGCTGCACGCGGTGCAGTTCGGAGAGGTGCAGCAGCAGATCGCGCCGGTTGGCCCCGAACGCGTCCAACGCCCCCACCTGCGCGAGGCGTTCGGCGATCGGCCGGCGCGGCCGGGCCCGTTCCCAGAAGTCGAGCAGGGAGGCGTACGGCTGTTCCGCCTCGATCCGGGCGCACTCGGCCTCGCTGATGCCGTGGACGTCGCAGAGCGCGAGCCGCAGCCCCCACCGCTCCGACCCACCAGACACCAGTTCGATTCTGTGTGCGGCCCCGGACCGGTTGACGTCCAGCGGCAGCACCGGCACCCCGCGCCGCCGGGCGTCCGCGAGCAGCAGCCGCTTGGGGTACATGCCGGGGTCGTGGGTGAGCAGCCCGGCGTAGAAGGCGGCCGGGTGGTGCGCCTTGAGCCAGGCGGACTGGTACGTGGGCACGGCGAAGGCGACCGCGTGCGCCTTGCAGAAGCCGTACGAGCCGAACGCCTCGACGATCTCCCAGGTGCGGGCGACGACCTCCTGCGCGTAGCCGCGCCGCGTCGCCTCCTGGGCGAACCAGGTCTTGATCTTCCCCTGCGACTCGGGGTGGGACAGCCCGCGCCGCACCTGGTCGGCCTCGTCCCGGCGGCAGCCGGTCATGATGCTGACGATGCGGATGATCTGCTCGTGGAAGACGACCACGCCGTAGGTCTCCTTCAGCGCCTCCTCCAGATCGGGGTGCGGATAGCGGGCCGGGGTCCGGCCGTGCCGGGCCTCGATGAACGGGCGCACCATGTCGGCGGCGACCGGTCCGGGCCGGAACAGCGAGATGTCGACGACGAGGTCGTGGAAGTTCGCGGGCTGGAGCCGGCCGACGAGGTCGCGCTGGCCGGGCGACTCGATCTGGAAGCAGCCGAGCGTCTCGGCGGACCGGATGAGCCGGTACGTCGCGGGGTCGCCCGCCGGGACCGCGTCGATGTCGACGCGCTCGCCGGCGGCCCGTTCGAGCTCGGCGACCGCGTGCGCCATCGCGGACTGCATCCGCACCCCGAGCACGTCGAGCTTGAGCAGCCCGAGGTCCTCGACGTCCTCCTTGTCGAACTGGGACATCGGGAGCCCCTCGCCGCTGGTGGGCACCACGGGGGTGCGGGTGAGCAGCGAGGCGTCGGAGAGCAGGACGCCGCAGGGGTGCATGGCGATGCCGCGGGGCAGCGCGTCGAGCCCCTCGACGAGCTCCCAGAGCTTGCCGTACCGCTGCTTCTCGCCCGCGAGCGCGCGCAGTTCGGGCAGTTCGTCGAGGGCGGCGCGGGCGTCCCGGGCGCGGATGTGCGGGAAGGACTTGGCGATCCGGTCGATCTCGGCCGGGTCCATCGACAGGGCGGCGCCCACGTCCCGGACCGCGTGGCGGACCCGGTAGGTCTCCGGCATGGAGACGGTGGCGACCCGCTCGGCGCCGAAGCGGCCGATGATCGCCCGGTAGACCTCCAGTCGGCGGGCGGACTCGACGTCGACGTCGATGTCGGGCAGGGCGGTGCGCGCCTTGGACAGGAAGCGCTCCATGAGCAGGCCGTGCTCGACCGGGTCGGCGTGCGCGATGCCGAGCAGATGGTTGACGAGGGAGCCGGCGCCTGAGCCCCGGGCGGCCACCCGGATGCCCATCCGGCGGACGTCGTCGACGACTTGAGCGACCGTCAGGAAGTAGGTGGCGAAGCCGTGGTGGGCGATGATGTCGAGCTCGCGGTGCATCCGGTCCCAGTAGTCCCGGCGGTTCTCGTAGCCGCGCAGGACCATGCCGGCGGCGGCCCGGGAGGTCAGCACCCGTTGGGCGCTGCGGTGCGCGGCGCCGACGAGCTGCGGTTCGGGGAAGTGGGCGGAGCCCATGCCGAGGTCGTCCTCGGGGTCGACGAGGCACTGCGCGGCGGTCTCCTCGGTGGCGGTGAGCAGCCGGTGCGCGGCGTCGCGGCGGAAGCCGGCCGCCTCGGCGACCCGCTCGGCGTTCCGGGCCATGGCGGCGGGGTCCTTGAGCCAGCGCTCGCCGCTGTCGAGGCCGCCGAGCGCGGTGACGGGGACGAGCCGGCGGGCCGCGTCGAGGACGTCGGCGACCGGGCCCTGGCCGGCGTCGGCGTACCGGACGGCGTTGCTGAGCACGGCCCGTACGCCCTGGTCGGCGGCGAGTCCGAGGGTACGGGCGGCCTGGCGCAGCGAGCCGGGTCCGGTGCCCTCGCGGCCGTGGTGGACGACCTCCAGGCGCAGCGCGTCGCCGTACCGCTCGCGCCAGGGGGCGAGCAGCCGGGCGGCGCGGTCGGGGCGGCCGGCGGCGAGGGCGCGGCCGACCTCGGAGTCGGGTCCGAGCAGCACGGTGAGGCCCTCGCCGTGGTTCGCGTCCCAGGCCAGCAGGGGGCCGGGTCCACCGGCGGAGCGGGGCCCGGCGGCGGAGGGCCGGGCGCCTGGGGGCCGGCCGCCGCCGCCCGGGACGGTCCCGTCGGCCACGGTCCCGTCGCCCGCCGGCACCGGCCCGCTCCCCGCGTGGGCGGCGGTGACCAGCCGGCAGAGCTCGGCCCAGCCGGTGCGGGAGCGGGCGAGGAAGACGGCGCGGGGCGCGGACTCGTCGAGGAAGACGCCGCCGCGCACGGGGGACCGGCGCGCGGAGGTGCGCCGGTCCCCCGGCTCGGGGCGGCCGGCGGCCGCCGTCGCGACGGCCAGGTCGACGCCGAACAGCGGCCGGACCCCGGCGGCCGCGCAGGCCTTGGCGAACCGGACCGTGCCCGCGAGGGAGTCGCGGTCGGTCAGGGCGAGGGCGTCCATGCCCCGCTCGGCGGCGCGCTCGGCCAGCCGGTCGGGGTGCGAGGCCCCGTAGCGCAGGGAGAAGCCCGACACGGTGCGCAGATGCGTGAAACCGGGCACCCGCACCTCCTGATCCTTCCGTTCTCACCTCCCCCTCCTCCACCATAGACCAAAGTTCGAACGCATGTACGAGCATGCGCACGGCCGCGACGCCGATGCCGCCATTCGGCCGCTCCCCGCCTGCACGGACCCCCGCGGGCCCGGAGCGTGGAGGCATGAGTTTCGTCGACGAGGTGAAGAACGCCGTCACCCCCAGGGCCGCCCTCCTGGTCATCGGGGTCCTCGCACTGCAGCTGCTGTTCATCACGTCCTACGTGGGCGCCCTGCACCATCCGAAGCCCCACGACATCAAGGTCGCCGTGGTCGCCCCCGAACAGCTCGCCGCGCCGGTCGCCGACCGGCTCGACACACTGCCCGGCTCCCCGCTGGACCCGCGCACCCTCACCGACGAGCGGGTCGCCCGCGACCAGATGCTCAACCGCGAGGTCGACGCCGCACTCGTGGTGGACCCCCGCTCCACCACCGACACCCTGATGATCGCCTCGGGCCAGGGCACGTCCGAGACCCAGGCGATCGTGCGGATCTTCACCGAGGTCGAACGGCAGCAGCAGCGCACCCTGCGCCTGGACGACGTGGCACCCGTCTCCGCCCAGGACGCCGGCGGTCTGACCTCGTTCTACCTGGTCGTCGGCTGGTGCGTGGGCGGCTACCTGTGCGCGGCGGTGCTCGCCATCAGCGCCGGCGCCCGGCCCGCCGACCGCAAGCGCGCCTCGATCCGGCTGCTCGTGATGGCCGCGTACGCGGTGGTGGCCGGCCTGTTCGGCACGCTGATCGCCGGCCCGGTCCTGGACGCGCTGCCCGGCAGCATCGGCGCCCTGTGGGGCCTGGGCGCGCTGACCGTGTTCGCGGTCGGGGCGGCCACCCTCGCGCTCCAGTCCGTCTTCGGCATCGTCGGCGTCGGCGTGGCGATCCTGCTCGTGGTGATCGCCGGCAACCCCAGCGCCGGCGGCGCCTACCCGCCGCCGCTGCTCCCGGAATTCTGGCGGACCATCGGCCCGGCCCTGCCGCCCGGCGCGGCGACGTGGACGGCCCGCTCCATCGCGTACTTCCGCGGCAACTCCGTGGCCGGCCCGACGCTGGTCCTCGCCCTGTGGGCGGCCGTGGGCACGATCGTCACCCTGGTCTTCTCCTCCTTCCGCCGCCGGGACGAGATCGACGCACTGGTGCGCCGTGGCGGCACTCCGCTCCCGGTCGCGCCCCCCAATGCGCCGGATCGCACCTCGTACATCCGCACGGAGCGGCTGTCGGAGGGATGATCAGCACTCCCAGAGGGAATGGGGGAGGTCGATTCCTGTAGACGGCATCGACTGAGGAGGCGGCGGGTTGCGAGGGCACATGCGGGTGTCGGACGGACGCCGGCTGATGGTGGAACGGCTCGGGGACCCGCAGGGCAGGCCGGTGTTCCTGCTCCACGGCACGCCCGGCAGCAGGCTCGGCCCGGCCCCGCGCGCCATGGTGCTGTACCAGCGCGGCATGCAGCTGATCGCGTACGACCGCCCCGGCTACGGGGGCTCGGACCGCTTCGAGGGCCGCAGCGTCGGCGACGTGGTCCACGACGTGACCGCGATCGCCGACGAACTGGGCCTGGAGCGGTTCGCGGTGGTCGGCCGATCCGGCGGCGCGCCGCACGCGCTGGCCTGCGCGGCGCTGATCCCGGAGCGGGTGACCCGGACCGCGGCGCTGGTGGCGCTGGCCCCGCGGGACGCGGACGGACTCGACTGGTTCGAGGGCATGACGGCCCACAACGTCAGGGAGTACACCACCGCCTCCCAGGACCCCGGCGGGGTCGCCGCCCGGCTCACCCCGCGCGCCGACGAGATCCGCAAGGACCCGATACGGCTCCTGGACGACCTGCGCCGGGAGCTCACCGAACCTGACCGGATGGTCGTCGCCGACGCCGGCGTCCGCTCCATGCTGCTGCGCAACTACCAGGAGGCGCTGCGCACCTCGGCCTGGGGCTGGATCGACGACGCGCTGGCCTTCTGCAGCCCCTGGGGCTTCGACCCGGCGGACATCCCCGGCGAGGTGATGCTCTGGCACGGCGAGCAGGACGTCTTCTCGCCGGTCGGCCACTCCCGCTGGCTGGCCGACCGCATCCCGGGGGCGACGGCGGTCCTCGAACCGTCCGCCGCCCACTTCGACGCGCTGCACGCGCTGCCGCGGGTGCTCACCTGGCTGCTGGACGCCGACCCGACGGACGCCTGACCCGGCAGCGCTGCGGCGACGGGGGCTCCCGGTCGGGAAGCCCCCGTCCCGTCACATCGCCAGCGGCTCCAGGTCGCGGTGCACCCGCCGCTCGTCGCGGGCGACCCGGGTGAGCGAGTGCTCCTCCCCCAGCTGCCGCGCCAGCTCGTCGACGGTCTCGTGGTGCAGCCGCGCCGCCTCCTCCTTGCGGCCGAGGCCGCTCAGCGTCACCGCCATGTTGGAGCAGACCGCGAGCACCTCGGGGTGCAGCGACCCGAGCCCCTCGCGCAGTCCGGTCACGGCCCGCCGCTCCAGCTCCAGGACCTCGTCCAGCTTCCCGAGGTCGGCCTTGGCGTTGGCGAGGTTGACCGTGCAGAACAGGACGTGCGGATGCGCGTCGCCGAGCACGTCGCTCAGAGACCGCAGCGCCCCGGCGAGCAGCTGCTCGGCCAGCTCCGGCGCCCCGCAGCCCCACTGGTAGATGCCGAGGTTGTTGATCGCGGCCAGGGTGTACGGATGCCGCTCCCCCGGCACCTTCATGTACTGGTCCACGACCTCCTGCGCCATGTCGCGGGCGGCCACCGGCTCGCCGGAGGCGAACAGGTCGGCGGCCAGGTTCAGGTCGCAGGCGAGCGTGTCCGGGTTGGCCTGGGTGTACTTCTCCCGGTACCGGTTGCGGGTCGCCGTGGTCAGCCGGCGGGCGTGCTCGACCTGGTCGGCCCTGCGCAGCGACACCGCGAGCGACTTGGCGGCCGCCAGGGTGCCGGGGAACGCCCTGCCCAGGGTCTCCTTGTACACCTCGTAGGTGCGGCTGAGCAGGCTGACCGAGTCCTCGTAGCGGCCGACCTCGCGCAGGTCGCGGGCGAGCGAGGCGGCCGAGGACAGGGTGTACGGGTGCTCCGCGCCGAGCACCTCGGAGCGCCGGTCGAACACCTCCTGGTCGATCTCGCGGGCCCGCGCGTACTGCCCGACCATGCGCAGGTTGAGCGCCAGGTTGTTGGCCGCGGCCAGCGTCCTCGGGTGCGAGTCGTGGAAGATCTCGCTGAAGCCCTCGTGCGCCTCGGTGGCCAGTTCCATGGCCCTGCTGTACTCGCCGAGCGCGCCGAGGTCCATGGCGAGGCCGGAAGTGGTCATGTACGTGTGCGGGTGCGAGTCGCCCAGCACGTTCCGCTGCCGGATCAGCGTCTCCTCGCCGAGCTCCCGGGCCTCCACGAACCGGCCCTGTGTGCGCAGGATGTTGGCGAGGTGGAAGCGCAGGTAGAGGTACTGGAGATCGTCGTTGCCGAGCATCTCCCGCCAGGCGTCGCGCAGATCGCTGGCGAGCGCGTACGCGGTCCGTACGTCGCCGCGCTTCCACAGGTAGCGGACCCGGTCG
This sequence comes from Streptomyces sp. NPDC048604, assembly GCF_043199435.1. Lineage (NCBI taxonomy): Bacteria > Bacillati > Actinomycetota > Actinomycetes > Kitasatosporales > Streptomycetaceae > Streptomyces > Streptomyces sp. NPDC048604. The sequence goes on along the minus strand of NZ_JBICVX010000009.1, from coordinate 72,696 downwards.
ATGAGCAGCCGGCGGGTCTCCGGCTCGATGCAGTACCGGGCCTCGGACGGGCCGAGGTGCGGCCAGATGGTGTTGAACCGCGGCCAGCTGTCCGGGTTGTCGATCGGCTCGTTGTCCTCAGGCCGGGCGCCGGCGAGGATGCGGTGCACGGCGTGCCGGGCGTCCCGCTGCTCCTCCTCGCTGAGCTGGGCCCGGATCACGGCCTGGACGAGCCGGTGCACCTGGATGGACTCGGAGACCTGGTCGACCTTGGCGAGGGCGAACCGGCCGATCTCGCGGATCACCTTGCCGAGGACCAGCTTCTCCTGGAGCGCCGGGTCGTAGGGCTTGAGGGCGTCGATCATCTCCTTGCTGTAGAGCAGGTTGGAGTGGATCGGCTCGGGCGCGAAGAAGGCGCAGAGCTGCAGCAGCCGGACCGCGGCGGGCGAACGCTGCTTGAGCCGCTCGATGGACACGTTCCAGGTGGCGGCGACCGGTTCGGGGTAGCCGACGGGCTGGTTGAGGCCGAGGGTGCGGGCGGCCTGCTGCTCCAGCTGCTCCAGGTAGGCGGTGACCGGGGTGGCGGTCTCCGCGATCCAGGCGGCGGCCTGTTCGACGGCGAGCGGCAGGTCGCCGACCGCGGCGGCGACCCGGTCGGCGTCCGCGCCGGTCAGTCCGGGGGCGCGGCGGCGCAGGTGCTCGACGGACTCCTCGCGCAGGAAGACGTCGACGGGCAGCGCGTTGCCGTGCTGGGACCAGCTCTGGTTGCGGGAGGTGACCAGGATGTGGCCGCCGGACGGGAAGTACCGCCTCAGCTGGTCGGGGTCGTCGGCGTTGTCGAAGACCAGGAGCCAGCGGTTGGTGGGCACGCCGCGGCGCAGCAGGTCGACGGCCTCCTGGGAGGCGGCCGCCATGTCGTCGCCGCCCTGCGCGCCGAGCCGGCCGGCGAGTTCGGCGAGGGCGGCGACGACGTCGTCGGTCTGCTCGGCGGAGATCCACCAGACCAGGTCGTAGTCGGCCATGAAGCGGTGCACGTACTCCAGGGCCACCTGGGTCTTGCCGACGCCGCCGAGGCCGTACAGGGTCTGCGGCTGCGGCAGCACGACGGCCATGCCCGCGCCGAGCTGGTCGCGCATCCGCTCCAGGACGACGGAGCGGCCGGTGAAGCCGGAGTTCCGGGGCGGCGCGTTCCAGATCTTGGGGACGGTGCCCGGGAAGCGGGGGCCGGGGGCCTGGCCGTCGGGCAGGGTGACGGGGCGCTCCAGGGCGCGCAGCAGCGCGCTGGTGGCGTGGTGCTCGTCGAGCCGGTAGAGGTCGACCGGGTTGCGGTCGATGTACGGGGCGGTGAGCCGGACGTCGCCGACCCGGAGCGCCAGCAGATGACGGCGGCTGCCGGCCGCGTCCTCGGCCGAGGCGCGCTGCCACACCTCCATGGCGCGGGTGGACTTGAGGTAGGCGCTGGACAGCAGCACGACGGTGCGGGCGGCGTGCTCGCCGGGGTGCACCGCGGGCTCGTCGGGCCCGGGTTCGGCGGAGACGTCGCGCGGGACGACGCGGAAGCCGGCCCGGGTGAGCACGGACTCGATCCAGTCGGCCCACATGCGGTTCTCGGCCACGTACGACAGGAACAGGTCGGCGGGCAGGGCGGGGCGCCGGCGGGTGAAGGCGTCGCGGATCCGCAGCCGCGGCTCCTCGGCGACCGGCGGCATGCCGGTGATCTCGCCCTCGGTGACCACGGAGGTGAGCCGTTCGAAGGCGGAGAGCAGCGAGGTGGTGAGCCCGGCCTCGTCACCGAAGGCCGCGAGGGTCTCCTCGTAGGCGTAGTAGGGGCGGTACGGGATCTCCACGGCGCCCCAGTAGGCGGTGAGCTCCTCGCCGCCCAGGCCGCTCGGGAAGCCGTCGAACTTGAGCCGGGCGAGGGCGCGTCCGGCGTCGGCCTTCTCCTTCTCGCCCTCGTCGATCCGCATCGGCACCGGGTAGATCTTGATGCCGCGGCCGCTGTACTGCTCGTGGATCTGGCGGGCGATGGAGGCGGCGCCGTCGATGGACTGGTCGCTGAGGGTGAAGCAGTCGACGAGGACGTCCGGCAGGTGGACGGTGCAGATGTCGGCGATGTCGCTGAGGCCGGTGCGGCTGTCGATGAGGACGTAGTCGTAGTTGGCCTTCATGTCGTCGCGGAGCGCGTCGAAGAAGTGCCCGCCGCCGAGCCGGTTGTAGAAGTCGTCCCAGTCGAAGGTGGAGGCGGTGGTCGAGTACTCGCGGTTCTGCTTGCCCGCGGAGACGAAGTCGAGGGTGCCGCCGGCGGGGAACTCCCAGCCGAGGGCCTCGGGCCGCAGCGAGACGGCGTGCGGCTGGATCCGGGCGTACTCCAGGTGCCAGTCGTCCGGCCGTCCGGCGGCGTTGGGCGCGGCCCAGGCGTACTCGGTGATCATGTCGATGACGCCGGTGGTGGCGCCGAGGGTGGCCGGGTCGAGGAAGGGGTGGAAGAAGCGGTGCAGGCCCGGTGCTTCCAGGTCCCAGTCGACGGCCAGCACCCGCTTGCCGTTGGCGGCGAGTATCCAGGCGGTGTTGGCCAGGGCCATGGTGCGGCCCGTTCCGCCCTTGTACGAGTAGAACGTGACGATGCGTCCGTCACGGCTGGCTGTCATCCGGGTCCTCCGCATCGGGCGCTGAGAGCGTGTCGGGGGCGTACTGGGTGATCGCGAGATCGGTGGGCATCGGGCCGCGCAGCCGGGGCCGTTCGGTGTGCCGGCCGCCGGCGGGCGGGTAGACGGTGGCGTGCCTGAGGTACTGCTGGGCGGCCGTCTCGACGACCTGGGGCAGGAGCTGGCTGAACAGGTCCATGCTGGGCACGCCGCGGGCGGCGGCCCAGACTGCGGCCCGCGCCTGGCCCATCCTGACGGGCATGGTGCGGGCGAAGATCTCGGTGAGCGCGTCCTCCTCGGCGAGGCTCTCCCGGTCCGTCCGGCTGAAGGGCACGATCACGCTGACCCAGGGCCGGTGCTCGCTGTCGAAGGCGGCGAGCCGCTTGCGTCTGGCCTCGTCCTTCAGGGCCCAGCGGTCCACGATCAGGATCTCCGGGCGGGTGGGCGGCTGCTTGGAGTCCAGGTGTCCGCCGTCCAGGTCGAACGAGCTGAGTCTGACCTGGTAGTTGAGGGAGCGGATGAGGTCCTCGGCCACATAGGCGAGGGGCCGGGCGGCGTCCGGGTAGTAGGGGTTCCAGTCGTGCGGGGTCTCCCCGTAGTAGTCGGCCGAGCGGCCCGGGGGGAGGTCGTGCCGGGTGGGGGCGGCGATCGTCACCTGGATGGGCCGGGGGCCGGAGCTGCCCTTGGTCCCGAAGGCGCTGGGCGCCTGACGGTAGTCGAGCGGGCGGCTGGGCGCCACCGCTGCCGAATCGGCCACCGAGACGATGCGCCGGGCCAGTTCGTAGACCGCGCGCTCGTACTCCTCGGCGAACACCCGGAGTTTGATCAGTCCGTAGAGCCCGTCGGTGACATAGCGGTCCCCGAAAGCCCGGTGGTTGAACTGCAACCGCTCGGCGGGGCCGGGCAGTTGTTCGGGCGGCACCGGTACCCACAGCGCGGGCACGATGGCCTCGGCGGGCTTGTTGTGCTTGGCGTGATGGTTGATGGTCCGCTGTTCGAAGGCGAACCACTCCTTGCCGCACATCTCGCTGGCGAAGTAGCGGGGCGAGAAGAGCGGGACGAAGACCCGGCAGGTGGCGAGCACTTCGCCGAGCCGTTCCGACCAGCCCTCGCCGGAGCGTATCTCCCGGTCCATGAAGCCCGGGGGCGCCCCGGCCGGGAGATCCGTCATGGCCATCACATGGCCGCATAAATCACGGAAGAGCCGTTCCACCCACATGTCCGGGTCCTGGCCGCCCGGTCCGTACCTCGGCGTATGCGCGTAACTCAAGAAGAAGTACGGGCGATGGTCCGCCGCTCGCGCTAGCGATGACGCTGTCACACGACCCCCGTCCTGTGTGTGTCCCACCCACGATGCGAAAGGACGTGAGCGAATTAATCAATACCGGAGCAGACCTTGCTCCATCCCCATGACCTTCAGTCAATCAACGCCGCTTTTCAGTCATCCATTGCACGGCATGGTCGACCGCATCCCTCAACGAGAACAGTCGCGCGAACGTTCCCCCCAGCCGCCCCTCGTGTTTCAGCCGCCAAGGAAAGGACGCGCCGACCGCCGCGAAATCGCTGTCGTCCAGGGCGGCGTCGCGGTACTCGGCCCATTCCGGCCCGCCGTCCGCCCCGCGGATCACACAGCGATAGCTCCGCTCCGGGGCTCCGGTGCGGTATTCGGCGAGGTGGAACGCGGTGCACACGTCGAATCCCACATTGATCATCAACACCTTGGCGTCCGCCCGCCACAGCGCCCCCAGCGGCGACTCCTCACCGAGGTGGCTGTCCAGCGGATGGTTCGCCATCAGCCGCTCCGCGTCCCGGCCGACGGCCGCGAACGAGGTCTGCGGATGGACGCTGCGCACCGCCCCCGGCGCGGTCCGCACCGACTCCGCCAGCCGCCCCATGCCCGGGCAGGGGGTGTGCAGCGGGTCGAAGGCCGGCATCCCCGCCCGCACGGCCGCCGTCCCCGCGGGGGTCAGGCCGGCCACCAGGTCCCGGTACTGGGGCGAGGTGTCGGAGTTCTCCGGGGTGAACGCCGGGACGACGAGGGTCCCCCCGGGACCCAGCACCGCCCGCAGCGCCTCGCGCAGCAGGCCCGCCTCCAGGCCCGTCCCGGACAGGGAGGCGTGGACGAGCAGGGTCCACCCCGGCCGCAGCCCTAATCGGACCAGGCCTGCGACGATCCCTTCCGCGGGCCCGGACCGGGGCACCGTCGTGGAGTCAGTCACGGCTCAGCTCCTCGCGCATCGCGGTCAGCAGCGCCCTGCCGCTGACGGTCGTCTCGGCGGCGCGCTCCAGGGTGTCGAGCGCCCGCGCCGCGTGCTCGGCGTGCCGTGCGTCGCCGGGCTCGTACCCGGCGAGCCCCACCCGCTCGTACGCCCCCGCGAGGAGCCGGGAGTACGGGACCGGCGTGTCCTGCCAGGGCGCGGGGTGGCTCCACACGCCGTCCTGCGCGTGGAGGTCCGCCACTTCGTGAAGTGCCCGCAGCCTGGCCCGCCGGAACCCCACGAGCAGTGCCCTGGCCAGATCCGGCACCGTGCCGCGCAGCGGGAGCCCGAGGGCCCCGTAGCCGTGCCGGCCGACGGACGGCTCGGTTCCGGCGAGCGGGGTGAGGGTGTGCAGCGCGGCGGCCGCCTCGTCGGCCTGGCGCGGGGCGCGTTCGCGCAGCAGCGCCCAGGCGCGGGCGAGCCGTCCGCTCCAGCGGGCGGCCTCCTCCAGGGAGAGCCGGTGATGCGCGGGGGCGCCGAAGCAGTCGCGGTACGGGTCGAGGTCGTCGATCGCCGCGTCGGGCGCCCCGTCCCGGCCGAGCCCGCGCACCGGCCGCCAGCCGGGGACGGTCTCGTCGAGCCGGACGATCCGCCGCTCGGCGCCGCCCACCTCGACCAGGAAGCCCTTCTCGGCCACCCGCACCCGGGCCTCGCCGCGTTCGGGCGCGCCGGGCAGCTCCAGCTCGCCGAGCGTCGGCAGCAGCAGGGCGCCCTTCTCGTACGGGACCCGCACCGGCAGCTCCAGGCCTCCGCGGACGGCCGCGGCGGCCACGTACCGGGCGAGGCGCAGCGCGGTGGCGGTCGCGTCGGGGCGTCCGGCCCGCAGGGCGTGCAGGGCGTCCAGGAGCCAGCCGCGGGTGTACGGGTGGACCAGGACCTCGTCGAGGCCGTCGGAGCGCGCCTCGACCAGGCAGGCGAGCTCCCAGGCCTCCTCCCAGTCCTCGCCGCCCCGGCCGTCGAGTGCGCGGTGGAGCTCGGCGAGCAGCCCGCGGTCGAGCTCGTACTGCTCGACGGCGAGGGCGGGGGCCGGGCCGGCGACGGCCGGGGAGACCAGCCGGGCGGCGGTGCGCTCCTCGACGCCGCGGACCAGCGCCTCCAGGTCCGCGCAGTACACGGAGGCGTTGGCGAAGGGGTCCTTGCCGCTGACGTCGGGCCGGTAGCGGTGGGTGTAGAGGCCGCCTCCGCAGGAGCGGACCACCGGGCAGGAGCGGCAGACGGCGGCGACGCCGGCGAGGCCCGACTGGCGGGCGCGGATGCCGGGGTGGGCGGCGACCTCGTCGAGGGAGTGGGTGAAGACGTCGAACCCGGTGGCGGCGGCGCCGTCGTAGGCGCTCTTGAGCGAGTCGACCTGTTCCAGGGTGCCGTCGGTCTCGACCACGACGAGGTCGGCGGGGGCCAGGCCCAGGGACTCGGTGAGGCTGGGGCCGCCCGCGAGGGTGGAGAGCACGGACTCGAAGAACCGGACGGGGACCGGGCGGCCCTGGCCGTCCCAGCGGTCGAAGACCGCGAGCAGCCAGTCGGCGTACGCGGTGGGCGAGCCGTCCGGCCGGGGCGGCGGGTGCTCCCAGGTGGCGTGCGGGAGCAGGAAGTCGATCCGGGGCGGGGCGAGGGCGAGCAACGCGTCGTACACGGCGACGGGGTCGTTCGCGAGGTCGATGGTGCACAGCAGGCCGAGGTCGAGGTGCTTGTAGCGGTCCTGGTGCAGGAGTTCGACGGCCCGGAGGACCTTGGCGTGGCTGCTGCGGCCGTCGGCGTAGCGCCGGTGCCGGTCGTTGGCGGCCCGGTCGCCGTCGAGGGAGATGCCGACCCGGACGCCGAACTCGTCGAAGACATCGAGGTGACGGGGGCTCAGCTGGATCCCGTTGGTGTGGATCCGGAGGTCGAGCCGGGTGACGGGGGCGAGGGTCCGGGTGAGTTCGGCACAGACCTCGCGCAGCCGCGCGGGCCCCGCCAGTAATGGCTCCCCTCCGTGCAGGATGACTGACACGGAGGTCAGAGCATGTTTCTCGGCATGCTCCGCCAGTCGCAGAGCAGTCCGGGCGACCGCTTGTTCAGAGATCACCCTGGGTCGGGTTTGCCAGCTCTGATCAGCGTGTTCGTAGATGTAGCAGTGATCACATGCAAGATCACAACGACTGTGGATCTTGAGAACTACTTCCTGGAAAGGGACCAGGGGTTCTGTCATTCCGCCAGTCTAGAGGGCGGAATTGAAGCTCGACGCACGCTCCGCACGGTCCGCCGACACCGGCAGAAGACGACCGATCTTCTTTGCGGTTGCGGCCTCTCGCACGTCGATCTCGGCGAGGGGCACCCGGTTCTTCTTCGCGGCAGCGAAGGTGACAGAGGTCTGAAGGCTCACGATGGCCGTCCTAGGTCATCCAAATGTGCTCATTACTGAGGCGGCGCCATTGCGGTGCGCGCGCGCACGACTTTACCCTCAGTCCCACCAGCGGCAAGTCAGCCTGCAGCGATCAATTCCGAAGTGGCGGAGGAGGTGGACCGGCCTCCACCGACAGGTGACCGAAGGGTGACCGGCAGGTGTGAATTCAGCCATTCCATCGAAAGAGTGAAGCCACAACCGCAAAGACGGGGGTACGCATGAGCGGGCTCGGCGGTCCTCTCCAGAGCATGGTCTTCCGCAACGCCGATCTTCCGGTGCTCTTCCACCGGACCGACGAGATCGCGGTGACGCGCCAGCGGGAGGCCGTCACGGACACCCGCCTCCAGCTGCTGCTTCTCGTCCTGGGCTCCTGTTTCGCCCTCGCGCCATACCAACTCACCAGCGCATTAAGCGCGTTGACGTTCGCGGGGGTACTGGCCGTGACCTACCGCGCGTCCCGCCGGCGCGCAAAGTCGCACTGGCAACTCAACCGCTCCGCAGCCGAGTTCATCAAGTCGACCTGCTGGCGGTATTCGGTCCACGGCGCCCCCTACGACGCCGACTTCCCCGACCCGGACGCCGAGTTCACGGCCCGGCTCGAGGAGGGTCTGGCGGAGCTGCGCAAGGTGGGCTGGCAGGATCCGCGCGAGCTGGAGTCGGGATCGGGGGCCGAACTCATCACCGGGCCCATGCGCATGCTGCGGGCCAAACCGTTCAGCGTACGCAAGGAGACGTACGTCCGTGACCGGCTGATCGAGCAGCGGAACTGGTACCACCGCCGGACGGTCGTCTCCCGCCGGGCGACGACCTTCTGGTCCGTCACCATCGCGCTGCTCACCCTGTTGGCTCTGTTCTTCGGCGTGCTCCACACCCTCGCCGTGGCCGAGTCCTTCGATCCGGCCGGGGTGCTGGCCGCCGCGGCCGCCGCCTGCGTGGCGTGGGGCGAGGCGCGCCGGCACCAGCCGCTGATCGCGGCGCACTCGCTCGTGGAGGAGGACCTGGCCGCCATCCAGACGGCGATGCAGACCACGGTCGACGAGAGCCGCTGGCCCGCCGCGGTCTACGAGGCCGAGCGGATCGTCTCGCCGCAGCACACTGACTGGCTGGTGCGACATAGGAGTTGACTGCCAGTCAGGAGCGGCGGACGCCTTCGCGCCAGATCACGGTGACCGGCCGGCCGCGCTCGCGCGCGTAGGCCACGATGTCCCCGGTGCCGCCGAGCCCGCGGGCCGGCTCGCCGTCCCAGACGGCGAGCAGGGCGTCGCAGTGGTCGGCGATATAGGTGCCGGCGGCGAAGTACGCCTCGTCCGTGGAGTGCGCGAAGGCCATTCGGACCTCCCGGCTGGCCCGCTCGCGCAGCACCTGGTAGCGGGCCAGTTCGCCGGGCTCTTCGAAGGCGTCCTCGTAGTCCCCGCTGGGGATCACCACGGTGAGCCGGGCCCCGCAGTCCAGGGCGATGTCCGCGAACAGCTGGTCCGCGCCGACGGCCAGGCTGGAGTACACCTCCAGGCCGCCGCCGTCGCCGCAGCCCGCGGCCTTCAGGGCCGCCTCCAGTTCGGCGCGGACATGCGCGTACGCCGCAGGGGGAATGTCTCTGTGGCCGGTCACTCCGATGCGCATCACTGACCCGTAACCCCCCGTCACACGGTGCCCGACCCTGTGCACATCCTCCCAGAAGCGTGGATAAGGTCGAGCCCCTGCCCGGAATCCGGGCAGGGGCTCATCGGAGTGCGGGAGGATCAGTAGACGCTCACGCCATAGGCGTTGAGCGCCTCCACGACGGGCTGGAAGAAGGTCGTGCCGCCCGTGCTGCAGTTGCCGCTGCCGCCGGAGGTGAGGCCGATGGCGCGGCTGCCCGAGTAGAGCGAGCCGCCGGAGTCGCCCGGCTCGGCGCACACGTTGGTGCGGATCATGCCGTAGACGATGTCCCCGCCGCCGTAGTTGACGGTGGCGTTGAGGCCGGTCACGGAGCCGCTGTGGGTGCCCGTGGTGGAGCCCCGGCGGGTGACCGACATGCCGACGGTGGCGTTGGCGGCGCTGGTGATGTCGACGCCGCCGACCGTGCCGGACTTGGACACGGTGGAGTTGGTGTACCGGACGATGCCGTAGTCGTTGGTCGGGAAGCTGGAGCCCGCGGTGGAGCCGAGCACGGTGGTCCGGCCCGAGTTGGAGTACCAGGTGCCCGCGCCGTCGGTGCAGTGACCGGCGGTGAGGAAGTAGTAGTTGCCCGCGCTGTCACGGACGTTGAAGCCGAGCGAGCAGCGCCAGCTGGACGCGTAGATCGCGTCGCCGCCGGAGATCAGCTTGGTGAACCTGCCCGGGGTGCGCTCGACGCGGATCGCCCCGGCGTTGACGCCCGCCTCGCGCTTGATCTTGGCGATCTCGGCCTTGGAGACGGTGGAGTCGGCGGTGACGACGACGGCTCCGGTGGCCTGGTCGAGATGCCAGGCGGTGCCCGGGACGTCGGCCTTCAGGACAGCGTCGTTCGCGGCGGAGAGCTGCGTGGCGCTGAACGTCGCGGCGGAGTCCGCGTTCGCGGTGGGGACGGCGAGCACGGCTGCGGCGGCGGCGAGACCGGTGGTGACGGCGAGGAGGCGGGTACGTCTCGTCGCTCCGCTGCGGGGGGTGGTGCGCTTGATCCTCACTTCTCGTTCCTCCAGAGGGGAATCGGGGGCCCGCCGTGGGGGGTCGGGTCCGGTGAGGCGCGGCCAGGGGCCGGCGCTGTGGGGGAGTCTCGGCCCGCCCGGGCCGGTGCCGCAAGGGCGCCTTTCGGCCGTACCGTACGGCGCTCAACTATCGGGCGGGCAGGGAGGGTTGGGGCGTTCCGGCTAGTAGAGGGAGACCTTGTACTTGGCGAGCGCCTCGGTCACCGGCTGGTAGAACGTGGTGCCGCCGGAGCTGCAGTTGCCGCTGCCTCCGGAGGTGATGCCGAGGGCCTTGGAGCCGTCGTAGAGCGGGCCGCCGGAGTCGCCGGGCTCGGCGCAGACATTGGTCTGGATCATGCCGCGGACGGTGCCGCCGCCGGAGTACCGGACGGTGACGTTCAGGGCGGTGACGGTGCCGCTGTGGGTGCCGGTGGTGGAGCCGCGGCGGGTGACGGACTCGCCGACCTGGGCGTCGGCGGCGGTGAAGCCGCCCGGGTGGGTGAGGGAGGCGTTGTCGTAGCGGACCAGGGCGTAGTCGTTGCCCGGGAAGCTGGAGCCGGCGGTGGAGCCGATGAGCGTCGTCTGCGCGGAGCTGGTGTACCAGGTCGCGGCGACGTCGCCGCAGTGGCCCGCGGTGAGGAAGGAGTACGTGCTGCCGCTGCGCACGTTGAAGCCGAGCGAGCAGCGGTAGCCGCCTCCGTAGATGGCGTCGCCGGCGGCGAGCAGCGGGGTGAAGACGCCCTGGTCGCGCCGGACCGTGAGGGCTCCGGCGTCGGTGCCCGCGCTGCGTCTGATCGTGGCCAGCTCGGCGTCGGAGACGGTGGAGTCGGCGGTGACGACGACCCGGCCGGCGGCCTTGTCGACATGCCAGGCGATGCCGCCGACGCCGGCGTCGAGCACGGCGGCGTCGGCGCGGGCGAGCTGGGCGGCCCCTGCCGGGGCGGGGGCGGGCGCGGCCTGGGCGCCCGGGAGGGCGAGGGCGGTGGCGGCCGCGAGGCCGGCGGCGACGGCGAGCAGTCGGGTGCGCTTGTTCCTCACTGTGCTCCTCCTGGGAGAAGGGAGGGCCCGTTGGGTGTCGGGCCCGTGAGGCGCCATCAGGTGTCGTGTCCCTGACATGCACCGCCAGTGATGGTGGCCCGGAGCGGCACGGCGCACAAGACCGCGGTACGGACGGGGTCGCAGGGGCCCCGGGGACGGCCGCGCCACCGGTCGTCCCCTGCGCCACCGGCCGGGGCGGCGGCTCAGTCCGTCAGCACCCGACGCTCCCCCGCCGGCACCGGAACCGGCAGGGTGTTCCCCGGCGGCGGGAACGGGCAGATGAAGTGGTCCGCGAAGGCGCACGGCGGCAGCAGCGCCCGGTTGAAGTCCACGGTGACCGAGCCGTCCTCGGCCGGGGCGGCCGGCCGCAGGAAGCGGAAGCGGTAGCTGCTCGTTCCGCTGGTCGCGTCGGCGAACACCGCCCACAGCGAGCCGTCGTCCTCGACCGCCACCCGCAGGCTGTGCTCCGCTCCCCCGATCGCGAAGACCAGCTCCCCCGAGAGCCCGAGCCCGCGCTCGCGCCCGTCGGCGTTCTCCACCCGGAGGCTCTGCGCCTCCTCGTACGGCCGGAAGACGCCCGGCAGCGACCAGCCCGCGTCGTACGGGGTCGCCTCGATGCCCCGGTAGGCGCGGCGCGCGGCGGACTCGGGGTCGAAGTCGCGTACCGCCCAGAGCCCTTCGCGGCGCAGCACGACCAGCCGGCGGCCCGCCGACTCGACCCGGGACTCCGGGATGGGCCCGTGGTCGGCGGTGAGCCGGACCGTGCCGATCAGGGGCACGCCGTCGACCGTGACGGCGTCCTCGGCACCGGCGCTGAGGACCACCTCGTCGCCCTCTTCCCGCCACTCCCCCGGAACGGCCGGAATTCGCCCCTCCGGGTAGTCGGCGAGCCAGTAGGTGCCGCTGAGGGAGAGCGGCCCATGCGGTGCGGCGACCGAAGCGGTACGCCGCTCGTGCCAGTGCTGCCAGTCCTTCTGTGGATCGGTGCTCATGGGCTCACCTTCGCACACGGCCCCGCCCCGACCGCTGAGGCGGTGTCAGCAGCCGCAGTCGCACCCGCAGTCGCAGCCGTCGCAGCAGCCGCCGTCGCCACCCTCACCGCCGCCACCGCAGCAGTTGCAGTTGCTGCAGCAGTCACAGCAGTTTCCGCAGTCTCCGCAGTCGTTGCAGAGGCTCTCCTTGCGCTCGCCGCTCCACGGGTCCTCGTACGTCCCGCAGCACATCTGGCAGGTGCAGGCGAGGCCCATCCAGACCGCGCAGCCGGCGATCAGCCCGCGCCGGCGGTTCGGCGGCTCGGGCGGCAGCGGTGCTCCGGGCCCGCCGGGCGCGTACGGGTTGCCGGGCATCGGCCCGTACGGGCCGGGCTGCTGGGGGGAGTACGGACCGGGCTGGTACGGACCGGGCTGGTACGGGCCCGGCTGGTGCGTGCCCTGAAGCCGGTCGCCGCCCGTGTGCGAGCAGCCGGTCGTGCCGAAGGCCCGGTCGACGGAGCGGCCCAGTTCGTGCGCGAGCAGCACGTGCGTGAGCCTGCCGTTGACGAACTCGGCGTCCTTCAGGGCCAGGCGTATGCCGTGCAGCGCGTCGTCGGCGAGCCGGCGGGCCTCCTCCAGGGAGGTGCCGGTGGCGGTGAGCGGGTTCCACGCGCCGGCCGCCTCGTCGGCGGTGCGGTCCTCGACCGCGTCGAGGAGATGGGCGAGCCGGCCGAAGAGCCGCCCGGCCTCGGCGAGCGGTTCGGCGTTGCCCAGCCGGCCGGCCAGCACCGCGGTGTGCGCGAAGGCGGCGGCGGTCGCGGTCTCGGTGGGCTCGGTGACGGTGAGCAGGGAGGTGCCGGGGCCGGCCAGCGCCTCGATGCCGGCCTGCCGGTCCACCGCGTCGACCAGGACGGCGGTGTCGAAGCCGAGGTCCCGGCCGGTCCGGGCGCCGGCCCGGTCCCAGGACTTGGCGACCCGGCGGGCCGCGAGGGCGACCGGCTTGCGGGCCAGCAGCCCGTCCCGGTCGGTCACGTGGTCCCGCACCTTGGCCGAGGCGAGCACGAGGGAGACGGCGGCGGCGAGCCGGGCGCCCTCGCCCTTGGCGACCGGAGCGCTGCGCATCGCGCGCAGCGGGCAGGGACCCGCGGTGCGGCGGTCGGCGGCCGAGACACCGGTCTGAGCCTCCGTCAGAACCGAGACGATCAGGCCGTCGTAGTTGGTGGCGACGCGGGCGAACTGCCCGTGATCGGCCCTCAGCGCGAGGCAGAGACCGCAGAGATGGGCCATCCACTCGGTCTTGAGTCCGTCGGTGAGACGGTGGGTGCAGGGCCTGACGATTCCGAACAACAGATTCCCCCGGGCTTCGAGCGTCAGTGCGGCAGGCATCGTATCGAGCCGCGCCCGTTCACCCGTACGTCGCTCCGCTCACCCGTCCGGACCTTCACGGTCGGACTTTCCCATTTTGTGCGCTGTACGACACGTTCGAGGCCCCGTCAGGCTCCATATATGGGAAGAACATTGACGTATCGCCACATCTTCTGCACCAGGTCCGTCACGAATCCCCTGCACGGTGCCTATCCACTTGGCGCACGATCCGCATGATGGACGACCATAGGGATGCGGAACCACGAGTGACCGCGTGAAAGGAGGCGTCCATGGGATCGGTGCGCAAGGCGAGTGCATGGCTGGGACTCGTCGAGGAGAGCGACGAGCGTTACTACGACGACGAGTACGCCGAGGGAGCCGAGAGCGGCGACGCCTGGGTGACGGACCCGCGGGTGCGGGTGGCCTCCGACTCGGCCCACGAGCAGGGCCGCCGGATCGCCACCGTCTCCCCCGACGGCTTCCGCGACGCCCGGACGATCGGCGAGCTGTTCCGCGACGGCGTCCCGGTGATCGTCAACCTGACGGCGATGGAGCCGACCGACGCCAAGCGCGTGGTCGACTTCACGGCCGGCCTCGCCTTCGGTCTGCGCGGCTCCATCGAGCGCGTGGCGACGCGGGTCTTCCTGCTGACCCCCGCCGACACCCGCATCGTCAGCGGCGACCCCGCGGCCCGCTCGCAGGACGGTTTCTTCAACCAGAGCTGAGGCCCGTGATTCTGCCGGGGGTCCGGGGGTTGCCCCCCGGGAAAGCACAGCAACCAGAGCTGAGGCTTGGCGCTCGCGCGGCCTCGTTCCGCGGTCTAGCGGAACGCGTCGAGGCCGGTGAGCGCCTTGCCCAGCACCAGCTGGTGCATCTCGACGGTGCCCTCGTAGGTGAGCACGGACTCCAGGTTGGTGGCGTGCCGCATCACGGGGTACTCCAGCGAGATGCCGTTGGCGCCGAGGATCGTGCGCGAGGTGCGGCAGATCTCGATCGCCTCCCGCACGTTGTTGAGCTTGCCGAAGCTGACCTGCTCCGGCCGCAGCCGCCCGGCGTCCATCCGGCGGCCGAGGTGGTGCGCCAGCAGGATGCCCTTGTGCAGCTCCACCGCCATGTCGGCGAGCTTGCCCTGGGTGAGCTGGAAGCCGCCGATCGGCCGGCCGAACTGCTCGCGGCTCTTCGCGTACTCAAGCGCCGCCTCGAACGAGGCCCGCGCCGCGCCCATCGCGCCCCAGACGATGCCGTACCGGGCGTGCGACAGACAGCTCAGCGGGCCCTTCAGCCCCTTCACCCCGGGCAGCACGGCGTCGGCCGGCAGCCGTACGTCGTCCATCACCAGCTCGCTGGTGACGCTGGCCCGCAGCGACCACTTGTGGTGGATCTCCGGGGCGGAGAAGCCGGGGGCGTCGGTCGGCACCGCGAAGCCGCGGATGCCCTCGTCGGTCTGCGCCCAGACCACGGCCACGCCGGCGACCGAGCCGTTGGTGATCCACATCTTGCGGCCGTTCAGGACCCAGTCCGCGCCGTCCTTCTTGGCGTGGGTCCGCATGCCCGCCGGGTCCGAGCCGTGGTCGGGCTCGGTCAGCCCGAAGCAGCCGATGATCTCGCCGGCCGCCATCCCGGGCAGCCAGCGCTGCTTCTGCTCCTCGGAGCCGAACTTCCAGATCGCGTACATGGCGAGCGAGCCCTGTACGGAGACCAGCGAGCGGATGCCGGAGTCGGCGGCCTCCAGTTCCAGACAGGCCAGGCCGTACTGGACGTTGCTCGCGCCGGCGCAGCCGTAGCCGGTCAGGGACATGCCCAGCGCACCGAGGGAGCCCAGCTCACGGGCGAGTTCGCGGATCTCGGGCAGCTCGCCCTTCTCGTACCACTCGGCGACGTGCGGCAGCACCCGGTCGTCGGCCCAGCGGCGGACGGTGTCGCGGACGGCGAGGTCCTCGGGGTCGAGCAGGTCGTCGAGGCCCAGCGGATCGGCGGGGTCGAACGGCGGCAGCGTCGACGGGGCGGGCGAGGGGGCGGACATGCGGGGCCTCCGGCGGATCGCACTCGGGACGGCGTCGCGCCCCCGGTCGGGTGCGGCGCCACTGGTCACGGACCGGCGCCGACGTTACGGATCAGTGCGCCGCGCGTCCAGACCCGGCCGTCTCGACCGGCTCGCGCCGGTGCGGCAGCCGCGCCTCGACCGGGCCGGCGACCTGCTTGGTGAGCGGCACCTTGGGCGGGGTGGTCTGTGCGGCGGAGGCCTCCGCGGTCACCGCGGTCTCCCCGGCGGCCTCGTCGGGCAGCTCCTGCGGGCACTCCATCATCCGCGGCAGCCGCAGCGCCATCAGCGCGCCGACCAGCAGCAGCCCGGCGCTGACCACGAGGGTGACGTGCAGGCCGTCGACGAAGGAGTGCCGGGCGGCGGCGTGCAGCGCCCGGCCCGCCGGGCCGCCGAGCCGCTCGGCGACCTGGTACGCCTCGCCGAGCGAGTTCGCGGCGGCCTTGGAGGCGGCCGCGGAGACGCCGCGCACGTTCTCGAGGCCGGGCGCGTAGGCCGCGTTCATCACGCTGCCGAGCAGCGCGATGCCCATGCCCGCGCCGAGCTGGTAGGAGGTCTCGCCGATCGAGGCCGCGCCGCCGGCGCTCTCCGCCGGGGCCTCGCTGAGCATCGACTCGTACGCGCCGAAGAGGGTGGTCTGCAGGCCGAAGCCGAGCAGGACGAAGGCGGTGGTGAGCAGCAGCGGCCGGTCGTGCTGGCCCATGAGGACGAGCAGCAGCACGGCCGAGGCGGTCAGCACGAAGCCGCCGCACACCATCCGCCGGGGGCCGATCCGGCGCAGCGTGGAGGAGCCGGTGGCCCCGGCGGCCATCGCGGCGAAGGTGAGCGGGAGCAGGCGCAGCCCGGTCTCCATCGGGCTCAGCTCCAGGATCAGCTGGAGGTACTGGACGGCGATCAGCTGCAGTCCGACCAGCGCCAGCATGGCGAGCACGACGCAGCCGACGGAGGTGGTGAACCCGGCGCGGGAGAACAGCCCGATGTCGATCAGCGGGTGCGGCCGGCGTTTCTGCCGGCGGACGAAGAGGATCAGCAGTGCGCCGCCGAGCAGCAGGGGTACGAAGGTGGCCGGGTCGACGAGGGAGTGGCCGGAGCCGACCCGCTTGACGCCGAAGACCATGCCGAGCACGCCGGCCGCGGCCATCAGCGCGCCGAGCACGTCCCAGGGCCCGTCCGCGCTGCCCCTGCTCTCGGGGAGCAGCAGGCGGCCGAGCAGCAGCATCAGCGCCATCATCGGGATGTTGAGGAGGAAGACCGAACCCCACCAGAAGTGCTCGACGAGGAAGCCGCCGAGCACCGGCCCGGTGGCCGCGCCGACGGCGGCGGTCGCGGTCCAGATCCCGATGGCGGTGGCCCGCTCGCGCCGGTCGGGGAAGACCGCCCGGAGGATCGAGAGGGTGGCGGGCATGATCATCGCGCCGCCGACGCCGAGCAGCGCGCGGGCCGCGATCAGCACCTCCGCGGAGTCGGCCGTGGCGGCCAGCGCGGAGGCGGTGCCGAAGATCGCGTACCCGAAGAGCATCACCTTGCGCCGGCCGATCCGGTCACCGAGCGTGCCGAACAGGATCAGCAGCGAGGCGCAGATCAGCGGGTAGGCGTCGACGACCCAGAGCAGCTGGGTGGAGCTGGGCCTGAGGTCGGAGCTGAGGGAGGGGACGGCGACGTGCAGCACGGTCGCGTCCAGGGTGACCAGGAGCAGGCTGACGCAGAGGACGACCAGGACGACCCAGCGGTTGGCGCCGTCGGCGGCCGCCCGCAGCCGTGCCCGAGCCGTGATCGTCCGCGCCATGTACGTACCTCCCAGAGACTCCCCGCGTTCGGCGGGCGCCGACCCCTCGGGGCGGCCCGGCATCGACACGCGAGTGAGTCGTCAGCGTACGCGAGTTCGGGGGTCGGGCGCGTGGCGCAGCTCTCACCCGCCGGACAGGGGGGTGTGGCGTAGGCCACTCCGGTCGCTCCGCGAGCCGCGTGGAATTCCTCGCGGCCGTCCGGGTGAAATATTTCGCCGACCCGCAACCCGGCCGCCGTTCGGCATGCGTCTCGACAGGCAAACAGAGTTCCGGAAAGAGCGCCGGAGCCGACCCTTACGAATTTCCGCCGTGGAGGGAATTAGCCGCAACGATGAGACGGACTCCACATCACATCGTCATCACGAACAGCCCGGATCGGCGGGTCCGCGCACTCACTCCCTGTAACGTCGATTGGGTGCGTACCGACATCTTTGCCCGGCTGGACCGGGAGCCGGAACCGCCGAAGATAGAGATCCCGCGGATGACCTGGACCCGTCTCGCCCTCTTCGGCGCGACGTCCGCGTTCTATCTCGCGATCGTGGTCGCCGTGCTGCTCTCCAGCTGGCTGGTGCTGCTCGACTGGAAGATCATGCTCTTCCGTCCCTATCAGCAATGGCCCGAACTGCACGCCTTCCTCGACTACTACGTGGTCCTCGGCCAGCGCGGTCCGACCGCGGTGATGGTGGCGGCCTGGCTGGGCTGGCGCTCCTGGCGGCAGCACACCCTGCGCCCGCTCCTCGCGCTGGGTGCCGCCCTGCTGCTGCTCAATGTGACGGTCGGCGCGGTCAAGCTGGGCCTGGGCCGGCTCGGCCCCCACTACGCGACGCAGATCGGCTCCGCCGAGCTCTTCGCGGGCGGCGATATATTTCCGTCCGGCCACACCGCCAACGCGGTCGTGACCTGGGGAATCCTGGCCTATCTGGCCACCACCCCGCGGGCCCGGCGGTATCTGTCGGCGCTGTCCGCGGTGGTCGCCCTGGGCGTCGGTCTCACCACCGTCTATCTCGGTACGCACTGGCTGAGCGATGTGCTGCTCGGCTGGGCCGCCGGTCTGGTGATCCTCCTCGCGCTGCCCTGGTGCGAGCCGGTGATCGCCCGGGCCGAGGCGTTCGTCCTCGATCTGCGCGAGCAGCTGCGGGCCCGTCGCCGTACGGCGCCGTCGCGGCCGGTCGCGGCCGGCGGTCCGCGCCCCGCGCTGTTCCCGCCGCGTCCGGCCACGGCCGGCGAGCACGAGGCGCACGAGGGCCCGGTGCGCGAGCCGGTGGGGGCCGGCAGCGGCCGGTCCGGAGCGGCGCGCGGTACGAACCAGCTGGCCACGCCCTCGCGGGCGCATGCGCACGGACACGGCCACCCGCACGCCCATGGGCATCCGGCACGCTCGGAGCGGAGCCCGGTGGCCCCGGCGGGCAGCCGCCGGCCGCCGCGTTCGCGTCCGGTGACGGGCGGCTGACGAGCCCGCCGGGCCCTGGGCCGGGCGGGCGCTCAGCCCAGGGCCCGGCCGGGCGGGCTCAGCCGAGCCAGCAGCGGATCACGGTGTTCTCGTTCTCGTCCACCTCGAAATTGATCCGGCTCGACAGGTACTCCATGGTGATGATCGAGCCGGGAGCGAGGGAGCGGACGACGCTCCACCCACGGCTTCTCGCGCGCTGTTCCGCGCCGTCCGCGTCGAGGCCGACATAGGCCTCCGGGCTGTCTTCCGGCGGTACGGGAGAGGTCGGTATCGGTGCCATGCCCCTCACGTTAGGGGGCATCGGACGGTGACGGAAGCCGGTACCGGGAGAGGCCCGGGAGAGTTGTCACAGCATGCCCCTACACCACTGCTGTCACCGTTCTGTCACAGCTCTCCGACATGTGTTTGACACGAGCAATGTCACTCGTAAGGGGAGTTTCTCGCCGGTTCGCCGGTAATTCCGGCCCACTTCCGTCGCGAGTCGGAGAGGCTGTCGTGAATTGCCGGGACCAGGCCCGAAGGAGAAATGCCGCCCGCCTGTTTCCGTTCGGCATTCACGTCTTCATCGCAGGATGCACACGAGTCCTCGACGGATCACCGGAGGGAGCCCATGGGGACGGAGTCGGCGACGGCGGAGGTGGCGGAACCGCCGGGACCGCTGTCCTCGCCCCGGCGGCGGGGCCGGGCCCTGGTGGGCTGGCTGACCACCACCGACCACAAGCGGATCGGGCATCTCTACCTCGTCACGTCGTTCGCCTTCTTCCTGCTGGCCGGACTGATGGCCATGCTGATGCGCGCCGAGCTGGCCCGGCCCGGGCTCCAGCTGATCGACAACGACCAGTTCAACCAGGCGTTCACGCTGCACGGCACGATCATGCTGCTGCTGTTCGCGACGCCGACCTTCGCGGGCTTCGCCAACGAGCTGGTGCCGCTGCAGATCGGGGCGCCCGACGTGGCGTTCCCGCGGCTGAACATGTTCTCGTACTGGCTGTTCCTCTTCGGCGGCCTGATGGTGGTCGGCGCGCTCCTCGTGCCCAGCGGCGCGGCGTCCTTCGGCTGGACGGCGTACGCCCCGCTGAACGGTCTGGAGCGGTCCCCCGGCGTCGGAGCCGACCTGTGGATCATGGGACTGGCGCTCTCCGGCTTCGGCACCATCCTGACCTCGGTGAACTTCCTGGCGACGATCATCGGGATGCGTGCCCCGGGCATGACGATGTTCCGGATGCCGATCTTCACCTGGAACGTGCTGTTCACGACGATCCTGGTGCTGATGGCCTTCCCGGTGCTCGCCGCGGCGCTGCTGGTCCTGGAGTCGGACCGGCAGCTCGGCTCGATGGTCTTCCAGGCCGAGTTCGGCGGGGCGCTGCTGTGGCAGCACCTGTTCTGGTTCTTCGGCCATCCCGAGGTCTACATCATCGCCCTGCCGTTCTTCGGCATCGTCACGGAGATCCTGCCGGTCTTCTCCCGCAAGCCGATCTTCGGCTACGTCACCCTGATCGGCGCGACCATGGCGATCACCGGGCTCTCGGTGGTGGTGTGGGCGCACCACATGTTCGCGACGGGCGCGGTGCTGCTGCCGTTCTTCTCGCTGCTGTCGTTCCTGATCGCGGTGCCGACCGGGGTGAAGTTCTTCAACTGGACCGGGACCATGCTCAAGGGCTCGCTGAGCTTCGAGACCCCGATGCTCTGGTCGATCGGCTTCCTGGTGTCGTTCCTGTTCGGCGGGCTGACCGGGGTGATCCTCGCGTCGCCGCCGATGGACTTCCAGGTCACCGACTCGTACTTCGTCGTGGCGCACTTCCACTACACGGTGTTCGGCACGGTCGTCTTCGCGACCTTCGCCGGCTTCTACTTCTGGTGGCCCAAGTTCACCGGCCGGATGCTCGACGAACAGCTGGGCCGCATCCACTTCTGGACGCTGTTCGTCGGCTTCCACCTCACGTTTCTGGTCCAGCACTGGCTCGGCGCGGAGGGCATGCCCCGCCGGTACGCCGACTATCTGGAGGCCGACGGCTTCACCGCGCTGAACACGGTCTCGACGATCGGCGCGTTCCTGCTCGGCATCTCGACGCTGCCGTTCCTCTACAACGTCTGGAAGACCTGGCGGTACGGAGCGAAGGTGGAGGTCGACGACCCGTGGGGGTACGGCCGCTCGCTGGAGTGGGCGACGTCCTGCCCGCCGCCCCGGCACAACTTCGCCTCCGTGCCGCGGATCCGCTCGGAGAGCCCGGCGTTCGACCTGCACCACCCCGAGTTCGCCGCGTACGAGGAGGCCCGGCTCAACGAGCGGGCGGCGCGGACGTCCGATCCGGACCGTCGGCCCGGTCCAGAGCCCGGGTCAGACGGTCCCTGAGCGCCCGGATGCGCGCGTTCAGCTCGGGCGGGTCGACCACCTCGAACTCGAAGCCGAGCAGCGCCAAGTGGACCATCACCACGTCCAGTCCGTGCGCGCCGGCGCGCAGCAGGCAGTGGTCCGGACCGTCCGCCTCCAGGACCCCGTCCATCGGCCCGATCCGCCGCCGCGCCTCGGCGAGCGGCACATACAGCCGGACCACCGCCTCGGCGGAGTACACGGCGCTGGACACGCCCCGGGCGACATAGGCCGCCAGGTCGGCGGCGGGCGGTTCGCGGGGCGGGAAACGGGGCCCGTGCGGCGGCTTGGGGGTGATCCGGTCGGCCCGGAAGGTACGCCAGTCCGCCCGGTCCACGTCCCAGGCGACCAGGTACCAGCGGCGCTCGGTGCAGACGAGGCGATGGGGCTCGGCGGTGCGGCGCGTCGACGCCCCGTGGTGGTCGCGGTACTCGAAGCGGAGCCGCTCGCCGTCCCGGCAGGCGTTGGCCAGCTCGGTGAGCAGCGACGGGTCGAGCTGGTCGGCGGGAGTGCGCAGCATCGGCACGGTGAACGCGTTCAGCGTGCCGACCCGCCGCCGCAGCCGCCGGGGCAGCACCTGCTCCAGCTTGGCCAGGGCGCGTACGGAGGTCTCCCCGATGCCCTCGATGCCCTGCCCGGCGGCCGTGCGCAGCCCTACGGCGACGGCCACGGCCTCCTCGTCGTCGAGCAGCAGCGGCGGCAGCTCGGCGCCCGCGCCCAGCTGGTAGCCGCCGCCGGTGCCGGGGCTGGCGTCGACCGGGTAGCCGAGCTCGCGCAGCCGGTCGACGTCGCGCCGTACGGTCCGAGTGGTCACCCCGAGCCGGTCGGCGAGCGCGGCCCCGGACCATTCCCGGCGGGTCTGGAGCAGTGAGAGCAGACGCAGCAGTCGTGCCGAGGTCTCCACCATGCGCCCGAGTCTGCCAGCCCTTGCGGACAGGTCCGGTCCGCGAGGCGCCTCGGAGCCCTCAGCGCTTGCGGCGCAGGGCGTCGGCGAGCCGGTAGCGGAGTGCGTACGCCGCGTCGAGGACGGTGCCGCGCATCTGGTGCAGGGCGTCGCGGGTGCGGCTGCGGGCCCGGCCGGACTCGCCGCGGGCGACCAGTTCGGTCCACAGGGTCTCGTGGAGGGTGGCGATCCGGACCGGGTCGAAGCGCTCCGAGGCCGTACGGGCCGCCTCGGCCGTGGCGGCCCGCAGCGCGTCGTCCTCGATCAGTTCGAGCAGCGCGGCGGCGACCGCGTCCGCGTCGCCGATCGGGACCAGCCGGCCGTCCACGCCGTCCTCGATGATCTCGCGCGGTCCGTGCGGGCAGTCCGTGGAGACCACCGGCAGCCCGCAGCGCATCGCCTCGACGATGGTCATCCCGAAGGACTCCAGGCGGGAGGTCACCGCCGCGATCGAGCCCTTGGCCCACTCCGGCTCCATCGGGTTGGCCGTGCCCATCAGCGCCACGTGCTCGCCCAGGCCCAGCTCGGCGATCTGCCGCTCCAGCGCGCCGCGCTCGTTGCCGGTGGCGTCCCCGGTGCCGTAGATCCGCAGCCGCCAGTCGGGGCGGGCGGCGACGACCTTGGCGAAGGCGTCGACCAGCACGTCGTACCGCTTCACCTTCGTCAGGCGGCCGGCGGCGACGACGACCTTCGACGCCGGGTCGGCGGGCGGAACGGCGGGGGCGGGCACGCTGTTCGGCACGGCCTCGATGCGCACGCCGGGCAGCCTCAGCCGGGTCCGGTACGAGCGGGCGTCCGCTTCGGTGACCGTGGTGACCGCGTCGAGCAGCCCGTACCGGAAGCCGATCTCGCGGCGCAGCCGGTAGCCGTGGCCGTCCAGGGTGAGGTGCTCCTGGCCCACCCGGACCGGGCCGCGCCGGGTCTGGCGGGCGAGGTGCACGTTCAGTCCGGGCCGGGTGCCGACGACCACGTCCGCCTGAAGGTTCTTCAGGTGTGCGCCGATCCGGTCGTCGGTCAGCCGGCTGTACTGCTTCCAGCGGCCGTCGCCGCGCGGGAAGACCCGGGCCGGCTTCGTGTAGTCGGGGTGGTTCCCGTCGTACTCCGGGCTGTTCTTCCGCAGATCGACCAGGTGACGCATCGTCACACCGGCGGGGGCGCCGAGCATCGGCTCGTCGCGGTGCCGGAACACGGAGACGATCTCGACGTCGTGACGCTCCGCAAGCACCTGCGCCAGGTTGAACGTGGTGCGGATGGTGCCGCCGATGCCGTAGGCGTTGTGCAGCAGAAAGGAAATGCGCATGGCGCCGACGCGCCTCCCCCGTGAGAACGTCCGTGAAATCAGTCTGTCAAGCACTCTACTGCCCCTGACGGACACTCTTTCACCTCCCGCCCGTCACGGCCGGTAGGGCAGCTGGGGCACGGTCGCGCAGTTCGCCGTCATGTCACCCTGGGTCACCCAACCGTCGTTGTCCTTCCAGCGGGCGACGGACAGACAGGTGTCGCGGGTCTTCGGCGGCTCGGCGAAGTGCTCGAAGCGCACCGGCAGCAGCAGCCCGTCCGCGGTGTACGGCTCCGGCCGGTTCAGGTACCGCTCCACGCAGGCCCGGGTGAGGTCGCCGGCGCAGGACGTCGCCGCGTCAGCGAACCACATGGCGGCCGCCCATCCTTCGAGCTGCCACTGGGAGAGCGGCCGCCCCTTCAGGGTCCCCTGGATCCCCTCGCGGAACGCCTTCACCGCCGGCTGGTCGGTGTCCTCGTAGTTGCGGCTGGAGCCGGTCACCCACAGGGCGTTGCGGCAGACCGGCGACTTCACGTACTCCTGCGGCACGGCGGAGTTCCAGTTCTGCACGTTGGTCACCTTGGCGGTGACCCGGACGCCGGCCTCGTCCATCGCCTCGCACAGCCGGGCGTTGCCGTGGCTGTCCAGGGCGTCGAACACCAGGTCCGCGTGCTGCGCGCGCAGATCGGCGGCGACCGCACGGTAGTTGGGCAGGGCGAAGTCGACCTGCTCGGTGACCACGCGGTACCCCTCGGCGTGCAGCCCGGCCACGATCAGCCGGGCGTACGCGGCGGACGCGGCCTGGTTGTACGAGACGACCGCCGCCGTGCCCGCGCCGTGCTCGGCCTTGAAGTAGCGGTAGACCTCGGTCCCCCCGTACAGGACGCCGTTCCAGCCGGGCGCCTTCCCGGTGCGCGGCGCGAGGCTGCCGTAGATCCCGTACAGGTGCGGATAGGTGTCGTACGCGGGCCCGAGCGGCTGGCCGCCGATGTCGGGGACGCCGGCGCGGTCGACCAGCGGGGCGCCCGCGTAGTCCAGGGCGGTGGTGGCGACCAGCGCGAACACCTTCTTCTCGTCGAGGAGTTCGTGCACACAGGCGGTGTTGCCGATGCCGCTGCCGCCGTCGTCGCAGGTGACCGGTTCGACGCGGCGGCCGTTGACGCCGCCGTCGGCGTTGAGCGCGGCGAAGTACGCGAGGGCGCCGTCGCGCGGGCCGGTGAAGGCGTCGCCGCCGACGGGACTGGTCTCGCTCGCGATGATGCCGACGCGCAGCGGCGGCGCGCCGCCGGCGGGCGCGGTGGACCGCTCCTCGAACGCCGCCTCGGGCAGTCGGCTGCCGCAGGCGGAGACGAGCGCGAGCAGCAGGACGAGGAGGATGGCTCCGACGGCCTCAGCAGCCCGGAACGGCATTGCCGCTCTGATTCACCAGCGCGCACAGGGTCTGGACGGAGACCTTCCACACGTCGTCCTGCAGCACCGAGGTGCCCTTGCTGTTCGGGACGGCCGGGGTGCCGGCGATCAGCAGGTCGTAGGTCACGGCGGCCTTCTCGGCGGAGGTGAAGGCGATGGCGCCGACCTTGGCGGAGACGCGGGCCGCGTTCGGGTCCGCGGCGAAGGCGATCAGCACGGGCCGCATCTGCTCGCCGTTCTCGAGGACCCGGACCCTCTCCTCCACCGGGGTCTCCGCGTTGAAGAAGGCGGTCCAGTTCTTGGTGATCTCGGCCTTGGCGGCGGCGGGGTCGGCGGGCTCGTTCATCTGCGTACGGGTCGGCGTCGGCGACGAGCCGCCGCCGTTGCCGCCCCCGTCGTCGGAGCAGCCCGCGGCGACCGGGGTGACGACCAGGACGGCGGCGGCCGCGAGGGCCGCGAGGCGGGAGCGCCCGCCGAGACGGCCGTGTCTGTTGAGAACCATCTGGCTCACCACCGGGTGTCCGCTCAGGCCGGGCGGCCTGATGATTCCAGGGTGAGCCGGTTCCCGGCATCGCGCAAAGCAAGCCCCTGGGAGGTCCCGTCCGTGCCGACACGCCGGATGCTGCTGTGGGCCGGGCTCGCGGCGGCCGCCGCGGGCGCGGTGCTGTGCGTGGTCGGCTGGTACGGGATGTCCGGCGAACGCTTCGCCGAACGCCAGCTGCCGTGGCTGGCGTCGGGGACGGTGCCGGGGGCGGCGCTGCTCGTCGCGGGCGCGGTGCTGGTGGCGGGAGTGGGGGTGGGGCCGCCGTGGCCGCCGGAGGCCGGCCGGGACACGGCGCGGGCCACGGAACCCCCCGCCGACGAGCCCCCGTGGAAACCCTCCTCCGCGGATCCCCCGCTGCGGGTGCCGGGCGGGACGCTGGCGCACCGCCCCGACTGCCCGCTGGTGGCGGGCAAACCGGAGGCGGTGCCGGCGGGGGACGAGGAGCTGGACCCCTGTCCGGTGTGTGAGCCGTGGCCTCGCTGACGTACGAGCTGACGCTCGCCGGCCTCGCGGTCGGCAGCGCGGCGGCGCTGACCGGCATCGGACTGATCGTCACGTACCGCGCGACCGGCGTGCTGAACCTGGCGCACGGGGCGGTCGCGATGGTGTGCGCGTACGTGCTGCGGCAGTTCGTGGTCGAGTGGGGCTGGCCGCTGGGTCTCGGCGCGGCGGTGACGCTGCTGGTGGTGGCCCCGGGGCTCGGGCTGGTCCTGGACCGGGCGGTGTTCCGGCCGCTGGCGCTGGCCGGTTCGGATCCGACGCGGACGCTGGTCGCCTCGATCGGCGTGTTCGTGCTGCTGGTGGGCGCGGCGGCGCTGCTGTGGGGCACCGGGGCCCGGGACGACGCGCCGGTGCTGCTCGGCGACGACCCGTGGGCGCAGCTGGCCGCGGTGCTGCTGCTTGCGGGTCTGGTGACGGCGGTGACCCGGTGGTCGCGCTTCGGGCGGGAGCTGCGGGCGGTGGTGGACAACCGGCCGCTGGCGGTGCTCGGCGGGATCGACGCGGACCGGGTGGCGTCGGCGGGGTGGGCCTTCGGCGCGTTCACGGCGGGGCTGACGGGGGTGCTGCTCGCGCCGTACGTGCGGCTCGACCCGTACGGGCTGCCGCTGCTGGTGGTCGAGGTGATCGCGGTGGCGGTGGCGGCGCGGATGCGGAGCCTGCCGGTGGCGATCGGGACGGCGCTGGCGATCGGCGTGGCGCAGGCGCAGATGACCCGGCTGCACCCGGAGGGCTGGGCGGGGCCGCTGGTGCAGGCGGTGGGCGCGAACCTGTTCGTGGTGGCGCTGCTGGTGGCCGCCCTGGTGCTGCCGGGGGTGGGCGCGAAGGACACGCTGCCGCCGCCGGCCTTGACACGGCGCACCCCGGCGGGGGTGTGGCCCGTGCTGGCGGTCCTCTTCCTGCTGCCGCTGGGCTTCGCGGGCTCGGACCTGCGGACGTCGGTGCAGGTCCCGGCGCTGGCGATCGTGCTCCTCTCGCTGGTCGCGGTGACGGGCCGGGGCGGCCAGATCGCGCTGGGCCAGGCGGCGTACGCGGGCTTGGGCGCGCTGCTGACGGGCGTGCTGACGGGTGCGGGCTGGCCGGCGGGCGCGGCGGTGCCGGCCGCGGTGGGGACGGTGGCGGTCGCGGGCGCGCTGACGGCCTGGCCGGCGATCCGCCGGCACGGCCTGGCGCTGGCGCTGGCCACGCTGGCGGTGGGGGTGGCGGTGAGCCGCTTCGTGTTCGCGCAGCCGTACGCGACGGCGGGCCTGTCGCTGGACCGCCCGGCGGGCCTGGAGGACGACCGGGCGTACTACGCGGTGGAGCTGGCCGTACTGGCGGGCTGCCTGGTCCTCGTCGGGGCGCTGCGCCGGGGCCGCACGGGCCGCGCGCTGGCGGCCCTGCGGGACCACGAGCCGGGCGCGGAGGCGGCGGGCGTGCCGGTCGCCCGCCTCAAGCTGGCCGCCTTCGTCCTGGGCGCGGCGCTTGCGGCCCTGGGCGGCGCGCTGGGCGGCATGGCCCTGCGCGCCTTCGACCCGGAGGCATACGACCCGGTCCGGGCCCTCCTGTGGTTCGCCGCCGTCGTCGTCCTGGGCGCGGACAGCCTCCTCACCCCCCTCCTGGCCGCAGCCCTCCTCGCGGCCCTGGACGCCGGCCCCAGAGCCGGCGCGGCCGCCGCCCTGATCGGCCTCCTGGCCACCCAGATCTCGAGAATCCCCCCGTTGACGACATGGCTGGGCACGGAGGGCTGGCCACCGATCCGGAGGACGGGGGCAGCCGACGAAGCCGGCCGGGAAAGCACCCCCGCACCCGCCGACGGCGCCCCGCCACGCGCAGGTCGACCCGCACCTGTCTCCCCCGCCCCCCGCAGTGCGCGGCTGCAAGCCGTCGAGCTCGTGTACGCGTACCCCGGCTCCGTGCTCGGGCTCGATCGGGTCTCCGTCGACGTCCCCCCGGGACAGGTCACCGCGGTGGTGGGGGCCAACGGGGCCGGCAAGAGCACGCTGTTCAACTGTCTGGCCGGCAGCCTCCGCGCCCGCTCCGGCCAGGTCGTGCTCGACGGCGTCGACATCACGCGCCGCGCCGCCCACGCCCGTACCCGCCTCGGCATCGCCCGCAGCTTCCAGCAGCTCGCCGTGTTCCCGTCGCTCAGCGTCGAGGACAACGTGCGCCTCGGGGCCGAGCAGGGCGGACGACGGCCCGGCGGCGGGTCCGCCGCCGAGCAGGCGCTCCGGCTCTTCGGCCTCGACGGGGCCGTTCGGCGGCACCCCGCCGCCGGGCTGCCCACCGGGACCCTCCGCCGCGTCGAACTCGCCCGCGCCCTCGCCGGCCGCCCCCACACGCTGCTGCTGGACGAGCCCGCCGCCGGGCTCGACGCCGACGAGGCGGCGGACCTCGCCCGCGTCCTCGCCGCGCTCGCCGCCGACGGCCTCGCCGTGCTCGTCGTCGAGCACGACCTCGACCTGGTCGCCGGGATCGCCCACACCGTGCACACCATGGACGGGGGGCGGATCGTGTCATGAGCCCCGGGATCGAGCTCGCGCTCCACGCGGCCCGCGTCCGCTACGGCCCCCTGGAAGCGCTGCACGGCGTCGACCTGCCCGTCCCGGCCGCCACCGTCACCGTCCTCCTCGGCCGCAACGGCTCCGGCCGCACCACCGTCCTGCGCGCCCTCGCCGGCACGGTCCCGCTGTCAGCGGGCCGCGTGCTCTGGCGCGGCGAGGACGTGACCCGGCTGCCCGCCCACGTACGGGCGCGCCGGGGGCTCTGCCTCGTACCGGACGTCCGCGCCGTGTACGCGACGCTCACCGTCGCCGAGAACCTGGCCCTGTCCCCCGCCGCCCCCGAC
The DNA here is from genome assembly GCF_043199435.1 of Streptomyces sp. NPDC048604. Classification (NCBI taxonomy): domain Bacteria; kingdom Bacillati; phylum Actinomycetota; class Actinomycetes; order Kitasatosporales; family Streptomycetaceae; genus Streptomyces; species Streptomyces sp. NPDC048604. Next base: position 44,265 of record NZ_JBICVX010000009.1, on the reverse strand, counting down.
GAGGCCCTGGCTGCCTACCCCGCCCTCGTCCCGCTGCTGGCCCGCCGCGCCGGCACTCTGTCCGGCGGCGAGCGCCGCATGCTCGCGGTGTCCCGCGCGCTGCTGACCCCCGCCGCCCGCGTCGTCCTCGTCGACGAGCCGGCCCTCGGCATGTCGCCGGCCGTGGCGGCCCGTACGTACGAGCGGCTGGCCGCCCTGGCGACGGGCCGCGGCGCGACCGTCGTGCTCGCCGAGCAGCGTCTGCCGCCGCCCGGCGCGCTGCCCCGCGGCACGCTGGTGCACGAACTGCGGCGGGGCTCCCTCGCCTTCAGCGGGGAGCCCCCCGAACTCGCCGCGAGGGCTAGGGAATAGAGATCCGCAGCATCAGCCCGGTCCGCAGCCGGTTCGGATCCGCCCCGACCTCCTTCCGGTTCGCCTCGTACAGCGCCTTCCAGCCGCCCTTGATCGCGAACCGCCGGGCGATCGAGCTGAGCGTGTCGCCGGACTGGACGACGTGCACCCGCCCGCTCAGCCCGTACCGCTTGGAGCAGACCGGCCAGGCCTTCCAGCCCTGGGTGCGCAGCACTTCCTCGGCGACCTTGATCTGCTGGGCCCGGGTGGCGAGGTCGGCGCGCCGGGCGTACTTCAGGCCGCCGTGCTCCTCCCATGTGGGCTGCCAGAACTGCAGCCCGCCGTAGTAGCCGTTGCCGGTGTTGATGTGCCAGTCGCCGCCGCTCTCGCACTCGGCGACGCAGCCCCACGGCCACTGGTCCTTTGCGCAGGCGTAGGCGGGTACGGCCTTGCTGCCGGCGGTCGCCGGCGACGGAACCTGCGCGGCCTCCGCGGGAGGCGCGCACACGATGGCACCGCTCAGCGCGGCGAACAGCGCGCCGGCCGCGAACAATCGGATCTTCGACATCGGGTCACGCTAAGGACCGACGCCCCGCCGCGGCTGCGTCGCCGCGCGGGCCGCCCGCCGACCCCACCCGGTCGGCCCACGGCAACGCGTGGCACGTGACGCGTGACTCCGGCCCCGCATCACCCGTTGAACTCGGCATGAGACGACCGGGAACCGCCCGGCGTCGCACGCACCGAGTCCAGGGAGTCCCCCGTGCCGCGCATGCTCGACGTCAGCGAGGACGTACGCGCCGAGATCGGCGACGAAGAAGCCGACCGGCTGCTCGCCGGCGAGAACGCCCCGGGAAGCTACGACTGCACCTCGTGCCGGACGCCGGGCGACTCCGGACAGGAACGCACGAGCACCGTGCTGTTCATCGGCGACGAGACCGCGGTCCTGGCGTTCGCCCACGCCACCTGCATCCCCTCCCAGGTCGTGAAGGTCGCCGAGGACCAGTTGCAGGGCGCGGTCCGTTCCATCACCGCCTCGGACACCGCGGACGCGCTGGCCGCCGCCCACCCGGAGCAGGCCGTCCTCGGCGTCACCAGCGGCCTGGTCCTGATCAAGGGCGAGCTGCACCCCGCCCTGGTCGTCGAGCCCACCGCGCCGGTCGCCCGGCCCGGCTCGGCCGGCCCCGGCGACGAGTTCCTGCCGCTGCTGATGGAGCAGGGCTTCCAGCCGGTCGTGGACGTCAACGAGAAGCCGGCCGCGCTGCCCGGCTGGTCCGTCCTGGTGGCCATGGGCCAACTGCACTCCGTGCTCCAGCCGGGCCCGGGCGGCGCGGGCCAGGCGGCCTGGTGGCAGGCCCACCAGCCGCTGCAGGTGACGGAGGGCTGGCGCGCCGCGGCCAACAAGTCGCACACGGTCCTGGTGTTCGCCGCCCCGGTCGGCTCCATCGGCCAGCAGCCGCGCGAGGACCTGCTGCGGGACGCGCTGGAGAAGGCCGCGGCGAACGGCCGCCTGGTGGCGGCCGCGATGCCGCTGGCCGGAACCTGATGGGGGACGTGCGCCCGGAGATAGGACCGGCGCACGTACCGGGGGTGCCGACCGTCCCGCGCCCCCGGGCCGCTCCCCTTTCGGAGAGCCGCCCGCATCCGACGGACGGCGGGGTCGTTGGCACGTACGTGCACGGATACGATCCCTCCCCGCAGCCGTACCAGAATCCGATCCCCGCCATGCGCCCGGCGCAGGGCGGGTCGGCGGAACCGTCCCAGACACCGATCTACGACCGGCTGTACGCGGAGTACCGACGGGCCTTCCGGACGCTGCCGGGCGACCGCAGCGGCGAGGACGAGCTGCACTTCCGGTCGTTCGGCGTCGGCGGATATGCCGGCGGGAGCGGCTTCACCTACCCCCGGGCCTGGCAGGCGGCGCTGCCGCCGGCCCCGCGCCGGGGACTGTGACGGAGGACCGCGGAGGACGGCGGAGGGCCGGGGCTGCACTGCACGCCCCGGCCCTCCGCCGTCTGCTCACGTCACGTCCCGGACGTCACGTCACTTCTTCCTGCCGCGCTTCTCGCGCACCCGGACCGAGATGTGGATCGGGGTGCCCTCGAAGCCGAACTCCTCGCGCAGCCGGCGCTCGACGAAGCGGCGGTAGCCGGCCTCCAGGAAGCCGGAGGCGAAGAGCACGAACCGGGGCGGCTTGGTGCCCGCCTGGGTGCCGAACAGGATGCGGGGCTGCTTGCCGCCGCGGACCGGGTGCGGGTGGGCGGCGACCAGCTCGCCGAGGAAGGCGTTCAGGCGGCCGGTGGGGACACGGGTCTCCCAGCCCTCCAGCGCGGTCTCGATCGCCGGGACGAGCTTGTCCATGTGGCGGCCGGTCTTCGCGGAGACGTTGACCCTGGGCGCCCAGGAGACCTGCTGCATCTCGGTCTCGATCTCGCGCTCGAGGTAGTAGCGGCGCTCCTCGTCGAGCTCGTCCCACTTGTTGTAGGCGATGACGAGGGCACGGCCGGACTCGACGGCCATGGTGATGATCCGCTGGTCCTGGACCGAGATGTTGTCGGTGGTGTCGATCAGGACGACGGCCACCTCGGCCTTCTCGACCGCGGCGGCGGTGCGCAGGGAGGCGTAGTAGTCCGCGCCCTCCTGGAGGTGGACCTTCTTGCGGATGCCCGCGGTGTCCACGAACTTCCAGGTCTTGCCGCCGAGCTCGATCAGCTCGTCGACCGGGTCGCGGGTGGTGCCGGCCAGCTCGTTGACGACCACGCGGTCCTCGCCGGCGACCTTGTTCAGGAGCGAGGACTTGCCGACGTTCGGACGGCCGATCAGGGCGATCCGGCGCGGGCCGCCGATCGCGTTGCCGAAGGTCTGGGCGGGGGCGTCGGGCAGGGCCTCCAGAACGGCGTCGAGCATGTCGCCGGTGCCGCGGCCGTGCAGCGAGGAGACCGGGTACGGCTCGCCGAGGCCGAGCGACCACAGGGCGGTGGCGTCGGCCTCGCCGGAGGGGCCGTCGACCTTGTTGGCGCAGAGCACGACGGGCTTGCCGGCGCGGCGCAGCAGCTTGACGACGGCCTCGTCGGTGTCGGTGGCGCCGACGGTGGCGTCCACGACGAAGACACAGGCGTCGGCGGCCTCGATGGCGTACTCGGCCTGGGCGGCGACGGAGGCGTCGATGCCGAGGACGTCCTGCTCCCAGCCGCCGGTGTCGACGACCTTGAAGCGGCGGCCGGCCCATTCGGCCTCGTAGGTGACGCGGTCGCGGGTGACGCCGGGCTTGTCCTCGACGACGGCCTCGCGGCGGCCGATGATCCGGTTCACCAGGGTCGACTTGCCGACGTTCGGGCGGCCGACGACGGCGAGGACGGGGAGCGGGCCGTGGCCGGCCTCCTCGATCGCGCCCTCGACGTCCTCCCGGTCGAAGCCCTCTTCCGCGGCGAGCTCCATGAACTCCGCGTACTCGGCGTCGCCAAGTGCCCCGTGGTCGTGCTGGTCGTTCATGAAGTCCGTTCCTTGATCATTCGTGGTCGGTGGGTTCCCGGGCTCCCGGGGTCCCACTACTCAGAGTCTCGCTCAGCGTCCGGTGAGACGCCTGGCGTTTTTCAGGTGCGCGGTGAGCTGCTCCTGAATGCGTACGGTGGCGTCGTCCAGCGCCTTGCGGGTACGCCGCCCGCTGCCGTCGCCGGCTTCGAAGGCGTCGCCGAAGACGACGTCGACGCCGCTGCGCAGCCGGGGCAGCGCCTTGACCAACCGTCCGGGCTTCTCCGTGCTTCCCAGCACGGCGACCGGGACGATCGGCGCGCCGCTGCGGACGGCGAAGTAGGCGAGGCCGGCGCGCAGCGAGGCGAAGTCGCCGTCGCCGCGGGTGCCCTCGGGGAAGATCCCGAGCACGCCGCCGTGCTCCAGGACCGCGAGTGCGTTGCCTATGGCGGCGCGGTCGGCGCTCGTGCGGTCCACCCCGAGCTGCCCGATGCCCTCCAGGAAGGCGCCCAGCGGCCCGACGAACGCCTCCTTCTTGATGAGGAAGTGCACGGGGCGCGGGGCGGTGCCCATGACCATGGGGCCGTCGATGTTGTGGGAGTGGTTCACCGCGAGGATCACGGGCCCGGAGGCGGGTACCCGCCAGGCGCCGAGCACGCGCGGCTTCCAGAAGCCGTACATCAGCCCGATGCCGATCCGGCGGCCGACCGCGGCGCCTCTCCCGGAGGGCTGGGTCACTTCTCGGCCGCCCTCTTCTCCTCCACCAGGGTGACGACGCACTCGATGACCTGGTCGAGCGTGAGCTCGGTGGTGTCGACCTCGACGGCGTCGTCGGCCTTGGCCAGCGGGGAGGTCTTGCGGCTGGAGTCCGCCGCGTCCCGCTTGATCAGGGCCGCCTTCGTGGCGTGCACGTCGGCGCCCTTGAGTTCGCCGGAGCGGCGGGCGGCGCGGGCCTCGGCGGACGCGGTGAGGAAGATCTTCAGGTCGGCGTCGGGCAGCACGGTGGTGCCGATGTCCCGGCCCTCGACGACGATGCCGCCGGCCGCCTGCGCGGCGATGGAGCGCTGCAGGTCGGTGATGAGCGAGCGGACCTCGGGGACGGCGCTGACGGCGCTGACCCGGGAGGTGACCTCCTGGGTCCGGATCGGGCCGGCGGCGTCGAGCCCGTCGACGCTGATCGTGGGCGCGGACGGATCGGTGCCGGAGACGATCACGGGCTTGGCGGCCGCGGTCGCGACGGCCTGCGCGTCCTCGACGTCCACACCGTTGGTGATCATCCACCAGGTGATCGCCCGGTACTGGGCGCCGGTGTCCAGGTAGCGCAGTCCGAGCTTGGCGGCGACCGCCTTCGAGGTGCTCGACTTGCCCGTGCCGGAGGGGCCGTCGATGGCGACGATCACGGATTCCACGGTGTGGGGCACCTTCCTGGTGGCAGGGGGACGGCCCCGGCGGATGCGGGGGACCACCACAAGGTTACCGATTCCCGGACCCCCGTTCGGCCCAGCGGCCGGGGACCGGGTCCCCGGCCCCTGCCTACGCCGTCCTCAGCGACCAGCCGCGTTCCCTCAGCGCGGCGCCCAGGAGGCCCGCCGCGCTCGGCTCCACCATGAGCTGGACGTGGCCCGCCTGCTGGCCGGTCGCGTGCTCGATGCGGACGTCCTCGATGTTGACGCCCGCGGTGCCCGCGTCGGCGAAGATGCGGGCCAGTTCGCCCGGCTGGTCGCTGATGAGCACCGCGACGGTCTCGTACTGCGCCGGGGCGGCGCCGTGCTTGCCGGGGACGCGGGCGCGGCCGGCGTTGCCGCGGCGCAGTACGTCCTCGACGTCGGCCGCGCCGCCCTGCCGCTTGTCCTCGTCGGCGGACTGCAGTGCGCGGAGCGCCCGTACCGTCTCGTCGAGGTCGGCGGCGACACCGGCCAGCACGTCGGCGACCGGGCCGGGGTTGGCGGAGAGGATCTCCACCCACATGCGGGGGTCGGAGGCGGCGATCCGGGTCACGTCGCGGATGCCCTGCCCGCAGAGCCGTACGGCGGTCTCGTCGGCGCTCTCCAGGCGCGCGGCGACCATGGAGGAGACGAGCTGCGGGGTGTGCGAGACGAGGGCGACGGCGCGGTCGTGGGCGTCGGCGTCCATGACGACGGGCACGGCGCGGCAGAGCGCGACCAGCTCCAGGGCGAGGTTGAGGACCTCGGTGTCGGTCTCGCGGGTCGGGGTGAGCACCCAGGGCCGGCCCTCGAAGAGGTCGGCCGTGGCCGCGAGCGGTCCGGAGCGCTCCTTGCCGGACATGGGGTGGGTGCCGATGTACGCGGTGAGGTCGAGCCCGAGCTCCTCCAGCTCCCGCCGGGGGCCGCCCTTGACGCTGGCGACGTCGAGGTAGCCGCGGGCGCGGCCGGCGCGCATGGCGTCGGCGAGGGTGGCGGCGACGTGGGCCGGGGGGACGGCGACGATCGCGAGGTCGACCGGGCCCTCGGCGGGCTGGTCGGTGCCGGCGCCGAGCGCGGCGGCGGTACGGGCCCGGGAGGGGTCGTGGTCGACGAGGTGGACGGTGACGCCCCGGCCGGCGAGGGCGAGCGCGGCGGAGGTGCCGATCAGCCCGGTTCCGATGACGAGGGCGGTTCTCACGGGGCGGTGTCCTTGCTCGGGGCGGCGGCGGCCACGGGGGCTCCTTGGATGTGCGCGTGCGCGATCAGCGTAGTCGGCGGGGCCGGACGGGGTAGAAAGGTCCGCATGCTGATGCATGTCGTACCGCTGGACGAATGGACCGCGGCCCCGGAGGCCGCCTACGCCCCGCCGTCGCTCGCCGCCGAGGGCTTCGTGCACTGCTCGCCGGACGAGCCGACGGCGCTGGCGATCGCCGACGCGCACTACCGGGACGTGCCGGGGCCGCTGCTGGTGCTGGTCCTGGACGAGTCGCGGCTGGCGGCGGAGGTCCGCTGGGAGGGCTCGGAGGACATGCTGTTCCCGCACGTGTACGGCCCGATCGAGCGGGCGGCGGTGGCGTCGGTCCTGGAGGTGCGCCGGGACCCGGACGGCCGTGCGAGGGAGCTGACGCCCTGGGTCTAGGGATTGTCCGACGATCGGGCTCGACGGGAATTGTCAGGCCCTAGGCGTGTTTGCCGGACGTCCGCGCGGCAGAAGGCCAAGCTGGGGTGCATGACTCAGGCTCCGGAAACCAAGCCCCGCCGTACCGTGCTGCTGGCCGGTGCGGGCTCGCTCGCCGCGCTGGCCGTGACGGGCTGCGGCTCGGACAGCGGCTCGGACGGGGGCGCGACGCCGTCCCCGACGACGGCCCCGCCGACCTCGCAGCCGTCGCCCACGGGCTCGGCGCCCGCCTCCCCTCCGGCGCCGACCTCCCCTTCCGCGCCGGCGGGCGACGCGCTGGCGAAGACCTCGGACATTCCGGTGGGCGGCGGCACGGTCTTCGCGGAGCGGAAGGTCGTGGTGACGCAGCCGACGGCGGGCGAGTTCAAGGCGTTCTCGGCGATCTGCACGCACCAGGGCTGCACGGTCAACAAGGTCGCGAACGGCACGATCGACTGCCCCTGCCACGGCTCGAAGTTCCGTATCGCCGACGGCTCGGTGGCGGCCGGCCCGGCCCCGCGGCCGCTGCCGGCGGAGCAGATCACGGTGGAGGGCGACCAGATCACGCTGGACTGACCGTCGCCCGGGCGCGGGCCGCGGCGAGGAAATCCCGCGCCCCGCGGAACCGCCGCCCACTACCCTGCCCCGCATGACTCCCGAGGCGCTGGTGCGCGACCACACGATCTACTCCTGCGTCATGGGGTCGCGCGCCTTCGGTCTGGCGACCGAGGGCAGCGACACGGACCGCAGGGGCGTGTATCTGGCCCCGACCCCGCTGTACTGGCGCTTCGAGAAGCCGCCGACGCATGTGGAGGGGCCGCGCGAGGAGCAGTTCAGCTGGGAGCTGGAACGCTTCTGCGAACTCGCCCTGCGCGGCAACCCGAACATCCTGGAGTGCCTGCACTCCCCGCTCGTCGAGCAGGTCGACGACACCGGCCGCGAGCTGCTGGCGCTGCGCGGCGCGTTCCTGTCCCGCCGGGTGCACCAGACCTTCGTCGGCTACGCGACGACCCAGCGCCGCAAGCTGGACGCCGACCTCCGCCAGTACGGCGCCCCGCGCTGGAAGCACGCGATGCACCTGCTGCGCCTCCTGATCAGCTGCCGCGACCTGCTGCGCACCGGCCGGCTGACCCTGGACGCGGGCCCGGAGCGCGACCGGCTGCTCGCCGTCAAACGCGGCGAGATCACCTGGCCGGAAATCGAGGCCTGGATGGCCCGCCTCCACTCGGAGACGGACGAGGCCCTGCCGGCCTCGCCCCTCCCCGCGTCCCCCGACCACGCCGCGGTCGAGTCCTTCCTCACCCGGACCCGCCGGGCGTCGGCCCTGCGCGAGGGCTAGTCGCTCAGACGTCCCAGAGGGCGCCCAGGGTGAGGAGTTCGCTGCGGTACTCGATGCGCTCGGACCATTCCTTGGGCCAGGCCGCGGCGCCGAGGTGGGCGCCGGCGAAGGCTCCGGTGAGGCAGGCGATCGAGTCGGAGTCGCCGCGGGTGCAGGCGGCGCGGCGCAGGGCCGTGACCGGCTCCTCCGGGAAGAGGAGGAAGCACAGCAGGGCGGTGGCCAGGGCCTCCTCGGCGATCCAGCCGTCGCCGGTGTACTCGCAGGGGTCGAGCTCCGGGTCGGCCGTGCGCAGCGACTCCGCCAGCTTCTCCAGGACGGCCAGGCACTCGTCCCAGCCGCGTTCGATGTACGACTCCGGCGTCGCGTCGTGGCCGTGGGCCCACAGGTCGCCGAGCCACTTGTGGTGGTAGCGGGAGCGGTTCTCGTACGCGTACGAGCGCAGCCGGCCGACCAGGCCCAGCGGCTCCGCGCCCTGCGTCAGCAGGTACACCGCGCGGGCTGTGAGGTCCGAGGCGGCCAGGGCCGTGGGGTGGCCGTGCGTGAGCGCGGACTGGAGCTGCGCCGCGCCGGCCCGCTGCTCGTCGCTCAGGCCCGGCACCAGGCCGACCGGCGCGACCCGCATGTTGGCCCCGCAGCCCTTGGAGCCGATCTGGCTGGCCTGCTGCCAGGGCCGGTCGCCGTCGAGCAGCCGGCAGGCGGCCAGGCACGTCCGGCCGGGTGCGCGGTTGTTGTCCGGGGAGTGGTACCAGTCGACGAACTCCTCCCGCAGCGGCGGGAGCAGCCGCAGCGGGGCGAGGACCCCGCGGTCCACGGCCGTGCGCAGCCCGCGCGCGACCGCGAGTGTCATCTGGGTGTCGTCGGTGACGTGCGCCTGTCCGCGCCCGCCGGGCAGTTCCATCCGCCGCCAGGGCCCGCACTTGGCGAGGATGGCCGGCACGTCGTTGAACTCGGTGGGGAAGCCCAGCGCGTCGCCGAGCGCCAGTCCGATCAGCGTCCCCGTGGCTGCCTGCTTGGTGATGGTCCGTGCACTGATCACGTGGATGACCGTCCTTCCGGTCGCAGCAGAGGCGGGTGCAGCGCGGTGGCGCTGCCCGCCTTGTACAGAGCGGCCGGTTTCCCCCGTCCGCCGGTGAGGCGCGGCGGTCCTTCCACGGCCTGGACGAAGCCGGCCGTGGCGAGGACCTTGCGCCGGAAATTGGGGCGGTCGAGCTCGACGCCCCAGACCGTCTCGTACACCTCCCGCAGCTCGCCGAGGGTGAACTCCGGCGGGCAGAAGGCGGTCGCGAGACATGTGTACTCGAGCTTGGCGCCGACCCGTTCGCGGGCGTCGGCGAGGATGCGGTCGTGGTCGAAGGCGAGGGGTCCGTGCGTCCCGTAGGGCAGCCAGCGGGCCTGCGCCGCGTCGCCGCCGCCGCGCGGCTCCGGCAGGTCGTCCGGCACGAGCGCGGTGTACGCGACGGAGACCACCCGCATCCTCGGGTCCCGGTCCGGTTCGCTGTAGGTCCGCAGCTGTTCCAGGTGGAGCCCGGCGACCGTGCCGTCGGCAAGGCCGGTCTCCTCGGCGAGTTCGCGCCGCGCGGCCTGTTCGGAGGACTCCCGGGGCAGGACGAAGCCCCCGGGCAGCGCCCAGGCGCCCGCGTACGGCTCCTGGCCTCGCTCGACGAGCAGCACGTGCAGCCGCTGCTCGCGGACCGTCAGGACGGCGAGGTCGACGGTGACGGCGAAGGGCTCGAAGGCGTACTTGTCGTAGCCCTCGGGGGCCCGGGCGGTGCTCATGGGAACTCCGTTGTCAGCTGCCAGCCCTCGGCCAGCAGGTCGTCCACGGCGGCGACGGCGGTCGCCAGCCGTTCCTCGTGCGGTCCGGTGAGGACGGCGCTCCGCCGCCCGGTGTGCGCGAGCTGCGCGAGCAGCCGGGCGGTCGTCCAGGCGCGCAGCGCGTCCTCGTCCCCGTCGGCGGGCGGCACGCCGCGGTGGTCGGTCAGGAGCCACAGGTGCTGGCGGCCGCGCGCCGCGATCCGGGCCGTCTCCTCGCTCGGCGCGCCGAGGTACCGCTCGTGCCGGATCGTCGCCGTGAACGCGTCCGCGTCGCAGAACAGCACCGGCGCGCCGGTGCGGGCCGCCAGTTCCTCGCGCTCGGCCTGGCCGCCGGCGATCAGCGGGTACTCCTCGGTGCGCAGCTCCCGCGCCGGCCGCCCGCCGCGGTAGGCGTCCGCGTAGTCCGGTACGCAGCGGGTGCGGGCCCAGACGCCGCCGCGCCGCCGGTAGTGGTCGGCGAGGGCGAGGGCGAGGGTGGTCGCGCCGGTGGATCCGGCGCCGAGCACGACGATCCGCCGGGTCAGCGCGGCGCGCACCGGCGGCTCCAGGAAGTCCCACCAGCTCACCGGGTCCTTGCGCACGGCGGCGCCGGAGACCGGGAACACGCTGCGCCCGGGGTCCACGCAGACCGCTTCCGCGCCGAGCCGCCGGCCCAGCTCCTCGCCGTACGGCTCGGAGCTGAAGACCGCGTCGACCGGTTCGGGCACGGCGGCCGCGGCGAGGACGGCCGCGGGCACGGCGGACGGGTCGGCGACGGCGTCCGCGCCGATGACCCGGACGTCCGGGTGCACCTCGCGCAGCCAGGCGACCCGGTCGTCCAGGGCGAGCGGCTCGGGGGCCGCGCCGCAGACGAGAACGGTGAGCCGCTCGCAGCGGTCGCGGGCGGTGCGGATCAGGTGGTGGTGTCCGGCGTGCGGCGGACCGAACCTCCCCAGGACCAGCCCGTGCCCGTAGCGCCTCATGCCCCGTCACCTCCGCCCCCACGGCGTTCGGGCGCCGTGCCGCCGGTCTGCCTGGTCCACCCCCGTGGGTCCAGGCGGAGCCGGCCGTCGCACGACACACCGAGCTCTTTAAGAGTCACCTTGACTATAAAGCGGGTCACCACTCGCCCACAAGTGCGAACGCACACGAATACGAGGGGCCCGTGACCACCGCGCGGCGGTCACGGGCCCCTCGGGACTCTCCGGGAGAGCGGCCCTTACAGGCCGACCTCCTTCATCAGCATCCCGACCTCGGTGTTCGACAGCCGCCGCAGCCAGCCCGACTTCTGGTCGCCGAGCCCGATCGGACCGAAGGCGGTCCGCACCAGCTTCTCCACCGGGAAGCCCGCCTCGGCGAGCATCCGCCGCACGATGTGCTTGCGGCCCTCGTGCAGCACGACCTCGACCAGGTAGTTCTTGCCGACCTGCTCGACCACCCGGAAGTGGTCGGCGCGGGCGTACCCGTCCTCCAGCTGGATGCCGTCCTTGAGCAGCCTGCCGACCTCACGCGGCAGCGGACCGGTGATGGCGGCCAGGTAGGTCTTCTTCACGCCGTACTTGGGGTGCGTGAGGCGGTGCGCCAGCTCTCCGTGGTTGGTGAGCAGGATGATGCCCTCGGTCTCCGTGTCGAGCCGGCCGACGTGGAAGAGCCGGGTCTCGCGGTTGGTGACGTAGTCGCCCAGGCACTGGCGGCCGTCCGGGTCCTCCATGGTGGAGACGACGCCTTCGGGCTTGTTCAGCGCGAAGAACTGGTACGACTGCGTGGCGACGGTGAGACCGTCGACGCGGATCTCGTCCTTCTCCGGGTCCACGCGCTGGCCCTGCTCCAGGACGATCTCGCCGTTGACCTCGACCCGGGCCTGCTCGATCAGCTCCTCGCAGGCACGGCGCGAGCCGTAACCGGCGCGGGCCAGCACCTTCTGCAGCCGCTCGCCCTCCTGCTCGGCGCCGGGGAAGGTCTTGGGCGTCTTGACCTCGGGCTTGTTCGCGTACCGCTCCCGGTTGCGCTCCTCCGCGCGGGCGTCGTACTCGCGCGAACGAGCGGGGGCGGTCCGGCCGCCGCCGCGCTTCGGGGACTGCTTGGGTCCGCCCTTGGCACCGCCGCGGGCGGCCGCGCCGCGGCCCCGCTTCGGATCGTCGGACGGCATGCCCACGTCGTACGTGCGCTCCTCGGGGCGGGGGTTGCGCGTCCGGCCGGGGGTCTGGCCCCGCTCGTCGCGGGCGTTGCCGGCCCCTCGGTAATTGCCGCGGCCGCCGCTCTTGGCACCACGGCTCCCGCCGTTGTTTCCGCTGTTCCTGCCGCTGCTGCTTCGCATCAAATTTCCGTCTTGTCGATTGCGTCTGCGTCTTCGAACGACGGAAGTCCTTCCCGGGACTCGGCCTCGACCGCGTCCGCCTCGGGGAGGAAGGGCGCGAGCTCGGGGAGTTCGTCCAGGCCGCGCAGGCCCATCCGCTCCAGGAAGTAGTTCGTCGTCCTGTACAGGATCGCACCTGTCTCGGGTTCCGCGCCCGCCTCCTCCACAAGACCGCGCTGCAGGAGGGTGCGCATCACGCCGTCGCAGTTCACTCCGCGCACCGCGGAGACGCGGGAACGGCTGACCGGCTGGCGGTACGCGACGACCGCGAGGGTCTCCAGCGCCGCCTGGGTGAGCCGGGCCTGCTGCCCGTCGAGCACGAACCGCTCGACCGCCGCGGCGTGCTCGGCGCGGGTGTAGTACCGCCAGCCGCCCGCGACGAGCCGCAGCTCGAAGCCGCGGCCCTGGGCGGTGTACTCGTCGGCCAGCTCGCGCAGCGCGTCGGCGACGGCGCGGCGGGGCGCTTCGAGCACCCTGGCGAGGTGCTCCTCGGTGGCGGGCTCGTCGACGACGAGCAGCACGGCTTCGAGGGCGGGCTTGAGGCCGCCCTGGACGTCGCTCATTCCATGGCCTCCGTTACTCGGTCGAACTCGTCGGTGACGCGGGTGTCCCCGTCCCCGCCGGTCCACGACACGGTGAGGTCGCCGAGGGCGTCCTCCTGGTCGAGGGCGACGGCCTTGTCCCGGTACAGCTCAAGGAGCGCGAGGAAGCGGGCGACGACGGTGAGGGTGTCCGCGGCGTCCTCGGCCAGCTCGCGGAAGCTGCAGGTCCCGCGCGCCTTGAGGAGCGCGACGACGACGCCGGCCTGCTCGCGGACGCTGACCAGCGGGGCGTGGATGTGGTCGACGTACACCTGCGGCTTGGCCTTGGGCTGCATGGCCTTGACGGCCAGCTTCGCGAAGCCCTCGGGGCCGATGCTGATGACGACCTCGGGCAGCAGTTCGGCGTGGTGCGGTTCCAGGCCGACGGTCCGCGGGTACCGCCGCCCTTCGCTCTCCCAGCGCTCGGCGAGGATCCCGGCGATCTCCTTGTACGCGCGGTACTGAAGGAGCCGGGCGAACAGCAGGTCCCTCGCCTCCAGGAGCGCCAGGTCCGCCTCGTCCTCGACCTCGGCGGTGGGCAGCAGCCGGGCGGCCTTGAGGTCCAGCAGCGTGGCGGCCACGACGAGGAACTCGGTCGTCTGGTCGAGGTCCCAGTCGGGCCCCATCCCCCGGATGTACGCCATGAACTCGTCGGTCACCTTGGACAGCGCGACCTCGGTGACGTCCAGCTTGTGCTTCGCGATGAGCTGCAGCAGCAGATCGAACGGCCCCTCGAAGTTCCCCAGCCGCACGGTGAACCGCCCGGCCTCGGCGGGACCGGGCGCGTCGCCGGGAGCGGGTGCCTCGCCGGGGGCGGCCGGCTCGGGCTCCTGAGCGGGAGGCTCCGTCACCGGTACGGCTGCGGGGGCCTCCGGCGCCGGTACGGGGACGTCTGCGGCCGGTACGGGCGCCTCAGCCGCCGGAGCAGGATCGTCCGGCGCCGGTTCGACCGGCGGGGGTTCGGCCGCCGGGTCCTCCCCCGCGCGCGGGAACCCGCCCGGGCCGCGCCCCAGGGGGCGGCGGCGGGGCTGCGGGGACGTTTCGGCGGGGGGCATGGGGGTCCTGACAGGAGCAAGGGGCGCGGCAGCCCGCAGGCTACCTTCAGCGGCCGCGCAGACGCCGGACCAGGATGCTCGCGTCGCCGCGGGACTCCAGGTCGGCGAGGACCACCGCGACCGCCTCGCGGACGATCCGGCCGCGGTCGACCGCGAGGCCGTGCTCGCCGCGCAGCACCAGGCGCGCGTGCTCCAGGTCCATCAGCTCCTCGGCGGAGACGTAGACCGTGATCTTCTCGTCGTGCCGTTCCCGCCCGCTGGGCCGCCGGCTCGGCGACCGGCCCCGCCGGCGCGCCGCGCCGCCCGCCTGCGCGGCGGACGCCGTCATCGGCTTCGGCGCGGCCGCGGACTCCGGCTCCGCCACGCGGGCGCGCGGCTCCGTCGTCTCGGAGTCCGCCGCGGCGTGCTCCTCGGAGCCGCCCGCGCCCTCGGCCGCCGCCTCGGTGTCGCTCTCGCCCGCCGGAGCGGGCACCCTCGGCTCGCCCCGGCGGGGCGACGAGGACTGCAGGGCCGTGCCCCCGGTCGTACGGAACAGCTCGTCGGCTCCGGGCAGACTCACTCGGCGTGACACCGGGCGAGCACCTCCCTGGCGAGCTGGCGGTACGCGGCGGCGCCGACGGAGTTGGAGGCGTACGTGGTGATGGGCTCGCCGGCGACCGTGGTCTCCGGGAAGCGCACGGTCCGGCCGATCACCGTGTGGTAGACGTGCTCGTCGAAGGCCTCGACGACACGCGCCAGCACCTCACGGCTGTGCACGGTCCGGGAGTCGTACATCGTGGCGAGGATGCCGTCGAGCTCCAGCTCGGGGTTCAGCCGCTCCTGGACCTTCTCGATGGTCTCGGTCAGCAGGGCCACACCGCGCAGCGCGAAGAACTCGCACTCCAGCGGCACGATGACCTTGTGCGCCGCGGTCAGCGCGTTCACGGTCAGCAGGCCGAGCGAGGGCTGACAGTCGATCACGATGTAGTCGTAGTCGTTCATCAGCGGCTTCAGCGCGCGCTGCAGCGTGGACTCCCGCGCCACCTCGCTCACCAGCTGGACCTCGGCCGCCGAGAGGTCGATGTTGCTCGGCAGCAGGTCCATGTTGGGGACCGCGGTCTTGAGCAGCACCTCGTCGGCCGACATGCCCCGCTCCATGAGCAGGTTGTAGACGGTGAGGTCGAGCTCCATCGGGTTCACGCCGAGACCCACGGACAGCGCGCCCTGCGGGTCGAAGTCGACGAGCAGGACCCGGCGGCCGTACTCCGCGAGCGCCGCGCCCAGGTTGATGGTCGACGTGGTCTTGCCGACGCCGCCCTTCTGGTTGCACATCGCGATGATCTTCGCGGGACCGTGGTCGGTCAGCGGTCCCGGGATCGGGAAGTACGGCAGGGGCCGTCCGGTCGGGCCGATCCGCTCGCGGCGCTGGCGGGCAGCGTCGGGTGCGAGGGTGGCCGCGTACTCCGGGTCGGGCTCGTACTCGGCGTCGGGGTCGTAGAAGTGACCCTCGGGCAGCTCGTCGTAGGCGGCGAAGTGGGTGGACTCTCGGCCACTCTCGTTGCCGGCCGTGGCGTTCACGTGTAGGCCGTCCATCGTCTTCATCGTGTGGGCTGTCGTCATGGGCTGGTGTGTCGCGAGGCTACGAACCGCGACGGAGCCGATCGGGTCGTCTCCTGACTCGCCACTCCCGGGAGTGAATGTCGACTTATTCACAAGTCGTCTTACCTCCTTGGACGTGACCAGGAACATTTATCGATAGGTCAGCGTGGCACCATGCCGACGGTTGGCGACTCTATGGCGTGTCACCGCTCCGCAGCAACACAATCCGCCGGACCCGGCCCGATGTGTCGGCAATCGAACACCCCGCTGTCAAGGGTGCACAGGCATGCATCGAGACGTTTCAGGGGTGTGCGAAACGGTTAAAGGGTTACGTTCGAGGCGAGTTGAACACCGGCCGGAACGTGGCCGGACACACATCCGGCCGGACCTTGCTCGGCAAGGTCCGGCCGGACGCGTGAGGTTGACGGCGGGCATTGACTCACCGTCGGCGAAGCTCAGCCCGAGGGTCGGCTCCGCGGTGCCCCGGGGCTCAGCCCAGGAGGGCGCTCAGTTCCACGTGCTCGTAGCCGTGAGCCTCGGCGACCTCCTTGTAAACGACCTTGCCGTCATGGGTGTTGAGGCCCTTGGCCAGTGCGGCGTCGCGGCGCAGCGCCTCGGCCCAGCCGTTGTTCGCCAGCGACACGATGTAGGGCATCGTGGCGTTGGTGAGGGCGTAGGTGGAGGTGTTCGGGACCGCGCCGGGCATGTTGGCGACGCAGTAGAAGACCGAGTTGTGGACCATGAAGGTCGGCTCGGCGTGGGTGGTCGGGTGGGAGTCCTCGAAGCAGCCGCCCTGGTCGATGGCAATGTCGACAAGGACACTTCCGGGCTTCATCTTGGCGACGAGCTCGTTGGTGACCAGCTTCGGAGCCTTGGCACCCGGGATGAGGACGGCGCCGACGACGAGGTCGGCCTCGATGACGGCCTTCTCCAGCTCGAAGGCGTTGGAGACGATCGTCTTGACCTTCGTGCCGAAGATCTTGTCGGCCTCGCGGAGCTTGTTGATGTCCCGGTCGAGCAGGGTCACGTGGAAGCCCAGGCCGATGGCGATCTGCACGGCGTTCCAGCCGGAGACGCCGCCGCCGATGACCACGCACTCGCCGGCGTGGGTGCCGGGGACGCCGCCGGGGAGCACGCCGCGGCCGCCGGCCGAGCGCATCAGGTGGTACGCGCCGACCTGCGGGGCCAGGCGGCCCGCGACCTCGGACATGGGGGCGAGCAGCGGGAGCGCGCGGCTGGGCAGCTCGACCGTCTCGTAGGCGATGGCGGTGGTGCCGGACTCCAGGAGCGCGTCCGTGCACTCCTTGGACGCGGCCAGGTGCAGGTAGGTGAAGAGGGTCTGGTCCTTGCGGAGGCGGTGGTACTCCTCCGCGATGGGCTCCTTGACCTTGAGCAGCAGGTCGGCGGTGGCCCAGACCTCGTCGGCGGTGCCGAGGATGTCGGCGCCGGCCGCCACGTACTCCTCGTCGGTGATCGAGGAGCCGACACCGGCGTTCTGCTCGATGAAGACCTGGTGGCCGTTGCGGACGAGCTCGTGGACACCGGCGGGGGTGATGGCCACGCGGTACTCGTTGTTCTTGACCTCGCGGGGGATGCCGACCTTCATCGTCGATCACGGTCCTTGAATCAGGGGGAAGGGTGGAGCAATGGCATACATACCCGGATGCATCGCTACGCACCGGGGCAGACCGCGTTCGATTGCGGCGGACCCAGTCTAATGAAGGATTTCCAGCTGTCTAGCCTTACAAACAACTAATCCTCACCAGAAGCACTACGGATTTCGTAGGCGGATGAGGGGGTTCCAAGGAGTCTTTCCGCAGTCAGCCGGTGCAGTCGGGCGGCGGCCGGGTCGCCGAGCCGGTCGAGGGTGTCGGCCAGCCTGAGCTGGAGCGCGGCCTGCAGCCGCTCGTCCCGGGCGCGCCGGGCCCACTCCACCGCCTCCTCGCAGGTCCGCAGGGACTCCTCCGGCCGGCCGGCGTACTCCTGGACCCGCGCGGCCTCGCTCAACGCCCGTGCGTAGCCGGGCAGATCGTCGAGCCGGCGGTGGCCCGCGGCGGCCGCGCGCCAGTTGCGCAGCGCCTCGCCGTAGCGGCCGGAGTAGGTGAGGACCGCGCCGAGCCGGCCGTACAGCCGGGCCTGGTCGGCGCGCTCGTCGCGGGCGAGGCGGTGCGCGAGCGCCCGGGAGTACCAGTCGCCGGCCCGCTGCCAGTCGCCCAGCTCCTGGTAGGAACCTCCTACGGATTCCATCGCTCGGCCGATCGCGTACGGGTCGTTCGCGGCCCGTCCGGCGTCCAGCGCGGTCCGGTAGCGGGCCAGGGCGGCCTCGGTGCGGCCGGTCCGGGCGTCGAGGTCGGCCAGGTTCAGCAGGGCGGCGGCCCGCTCCCGGTGCAGCCCGCGGCGCTCGGCGACGTCCAGGACCAGTCCGTGCAGTCCGTACAGGTCCGGGGCGGCGGCCTCCGCGCCCCGGTGTGCGGCCAGGGCCCTGACCAGCGCGGAGACCAGCCGCCGCGCCAGGGTGTCCAGCTCGCCGTCGGCGACGGCGAGGCGCGCGGAGGCGAGCAGCGCCGGACGGCGGGCGCCCAGCCAGCGGGCCGCCGCTTCGGCGTTCGGGAACCGCAGGGCGCGCGGCAGTCCGGCCAGCTTGCGCCGGGCCGCCGAGCCCTCGGCCTCGGTCACGGCCCGGCAGGACTGCAGCAGCCGTACGTTCCGCTCCAGCATCCGGGCCCGGGCGAGCTGTGCCTCGGCCGGCCGGTCCTTCTCCTCCAGGAGTGCGCGCAGCGGGGCCTCCAGATGCCCGGGCACCTCGTACTGGCCGTCGGCGCCGGCCCGGACGAGCCCAAGGCCGGCGAGGTCGGACAGGGTGGTCGCGGCGGCGGAGACCGAGCAGCCGGCCAGCGCGGAGGCGGTGTGGGCGTCGGCGAGGCCCAGCGGGGCGAGGGCGAGCAGTCGCAGTATCCGGGCGGCGGGCTGCGGCAGGGCCTCGTGGAGCAGCCGGAACGCGCGGTCCTGCGGCTCGCCGGTCAGCGCGCGCAGCCGCTTGGCGAGGTCGGCGACGGAGGCCTTGGGGTGGGAGGCCAGCCAGCCGCCGGCGAGCACCAGCGCGGCGGGCTTGCCGCCGCAGACCTCGGTGAGCGTCTCGGCGGCCTGCGGGTCGACGGTGATCCGCACCGAGCCGGTGTAGCTCTCGAGCAGCTCGATCGCCGACTTCGGGTCGAGTCCGCCGAGGGTGCAGGGCCGTACGTCGGGGATGCCGGTGAGCGGGCCCTGGGCGACGGCGACGACCAGGCACTCGGCGTTGTCCGGGAGCAGCGGGTCGACCTGCTCGGCGTCCACGCAGTCGTCGAGCAGCAGCACGGTGCGGCGGACGGCGAGGGTCTCGCGCAGGGTCTCGGTCAGTTCGTCGCCGTCGGCTCCGGCGGGTCCGTCGATGCCGAGCGCGTCGAGCAGTTCGCGGGCGGTGCGCTCGGTGGGCACGGGGGCGCCGCCGAAGTCGGTGAGCCGGGCGCGCAGCACGCCGTCGGGGTACGCGGCGGACAGCCCGGCGACCAGTTCCCCGGCGAGCGCGGTACGGCCGGAGCCGGGGCGTCCGGCGACGAGCAGCACCCGGGCCCGGGGGGCCTTGCGGCCGGCCAGGGTGTCCAGGCCGGTGCGTTCGATGTCGGCGCGCAGCGCCTTCAACTCCCGTTGCCTGCCGAAGAATCGGCGCACGCCGCCGGTCGCCACCGCCTGATCCGACACGGGTGGAACTCCCGTCTGTCCGCGCACGCGCTCCGATCCCGCGGGGGCTCCGCACGGGCGATCACGAGCGTAGTTCAGCGACGGGTGCCGACCCGGCGGAGCGCGGCGGACAGTTCCCTCGATCGGATCAACGGATCGTCATACCGGAACGGCGGGGCAGGTGAAGACCACCGGCCCCGCCGCACAGTCCTGCGCCTCGGGCGTCGCTACGCCTCGAACGGCCGCGCCGGCCACGGCGCGTCGGCCGGGCGCAGCGCGTCCGGGCCCTCGCCCGCGCGGGCCGCCGTCAGCGACAGCACGCCCACCACGAGGCAGTTGTTGTGCAGTTCGCCGGCGAGCACCCCGCGCACCAGGTCGTCCAGCGGCACCCGGGCGAGCTCCATGTCGGACTCCTCCTCGGAGACCTCGTACCGCTCCCCCTCCGCCTCGGACAGTCCCCGCGCCAGGAAGATCCGGATCGCCTCGTCGCAGCCGCCCGGCGTGGTGTACACGTCCGTCAGGACGCGCCACTCCTCCGCCTTGACGTGCGCCTCCTCGTACAGCTCGCGCTGCGCCGCGTGCAGCGGGTTCTCGCCGGGCACGTCGAGCAGGCCCGCCGGGATCTCCCACAGCTTGTGCCGTACCGGGTGCCGGTACTGACGCAGCACCAGGACGCGGTCCTCGTCGTCCAGCGCGAGCACCGCGACCGAACCGGGATGCACCTGGTAGTCGCGGCGCGCGACCGTGCCGTCCGGCATCACCACGTCGTCCGTGCGAACACTGGTCTTGTTCCCCTGGAAGGGCGTCGTCGTCGCGACGACCTGCCACTCCTCCGGGGTGTCCTGCAACTCCATCAGCGTCCGTCCTCCCACACACGAAACCGGGGTACGCGTCCCGAGAAGGGACCCGTACCCCGGCAACGGTAACAAGTGGCGTTACTCCGCGGTCTTGCGCTCCACGGCGGCCTTCACCAGGCCCGCGAACAGCGGGTGCGGGCGGGTCGGGCGGGACTTCAGCTCCGGGTGCGCCTGGGTCGCGACCAGGTACGGGTGGATCTCCCTCGGGTACTCGACGTACTCGACGAGCTTGTTGTCCGGGGAGGTTCCGGAGAACACCAGCCCGGCCTTCTTCTCCAGCTCCGCGCGGTAGGCGTTGTTCACCTCGTAGCGGTGGCGGTGGCGCTCCTCCACGTACGGCTGGTCGGCGTAGACCTCGCGGACGACCGAACCCTCGGCGAGCTTCGCCGGGTACAGGCCCAGGCGCATCGTTCCGCCGAGGTCGCCGGCGCCCTCCACGTACGCGAGCTGCTCCTCCATCGTGGAGACGACCGGGTGCGCGGTGGCCGGGTCGAACTCGGTGGAGTTCGCCTCGGGGATGTCCGCCAGGTTGCGGGCCGCCTCGATGACGATGCACTGCAGGCCCAGGCAGATGCCGAGCAGCGGCACCTTGTTCTCGCGGGCGTACTGGATCGCGCCGACCTTGCCGCTCACGCCGCGGTCGCCGAAGCCGCCGGGGATGAGGATGCCGTCGACGTCACCCAGCTGCTTGGCCGCGCCGGCCGGGGTCTTGCAGTCGTCGGAGGTGACCCACTTGACCTTGACCCGGGCCTTGTTCGCGAAGCCGCCGGCCCGCATGGCCTCGGTGACCGAGAGGTACGCGTCGGGCAGGTCGATGTACTTGCCGACCAGCGCGATGGTGACCTCGTGGTCGGGGTTGTGGACGCGGTCGAGCAGGTCGTCCCAGGTGGACCAGTCCACGTCGCGGAACGGCAGGTCGAGCTTGCGCACGACGTACGCGTCCAGGCCCTCGGTGTGCAGCACCTTCGGGATGTCGTAGATCGACTTGGCGTCGATGGCGGCGACCACGGCCGCCTCGTCCACGTCGCACATCAGCGAGATCTTGCGCTTGATGGCGGTGGGGACGTCGCGGTCGGCGCGCAGCACGATCGCGTCGGGCTGGATGCCGATGTTGCGCAGCGCGGCGACGGAGTGCTGGGTCGGCTTGGTCTTCAGCTCGCCGGACGGGCCGATGTACGGCAGCAGCGAGATGTGCACGACGAAGACGTTGTCCCGGCCGACCTCGTGACGGACCTGGCGGACGGTCTCCAGGAACGGCAGCGACTCGATGTCGCCGACCGTGCCGCCGACCTCGGTGATCACCACGTCGACGTCGTCGGTCGCCATGCGGCGGATCCGTGACTTGATCTCGTTGGTGATGTGCGGGATGACCTGGACGGTGTCGCCGAGGTACTCGCCGCGCCGCTCCTTGGCGATGACCTGCGAGTAGACCTGGCCGGTGGTGACGTTGGCCGAGCCGTCGAGGTCGACGTCGAGGAAGCGCTCGTAGTGGCCGATGTCCAGGTCGGTCTCGGCGCCGTCGTTGGTGACGAAGACCTCGCCGTGCTGGAACGGGTTCATCGTGCCGGGGTCGACGTTCAGGTACGGGTCGAGCTTCTGCATCGTGACCCGCAGACCGCGGGCCTTCAGGAGCGCACCCAGGCTGGAGGCGGTGAGGCCCTTGCCGAGGGAGGAGGCGACACCCCCGGTGACGAAGATGTGCTTGGTCGTCGTGGTGTTGGGCGGCATCGCCAAGAGGGGGCTCCCGTGGTCGCGTTCTGAAGGTGCGTAACGGCGGCCGCTCCGGAGGACTCCGGGGGCGTCGTCGCTGCGGTTTCGGGGGTCCTCGGCTGTCGCCGTTTCCCACCGGTCCACGGGGTACCAGGGTATCAGCGCCGAGGGGAGATGGCTTCCGGCCACACGGGGCACACGGGTGCACACGGACGGCGACCGGGCGACCCCCGGGGCCGCCGCGCCGGGCGGTGAATTCACCATCCGGTCACCCGACAATCCGCTTCTCCCACCCGAACGGCCATTTTTCGCTCCCCCGGAAGGAGCAGCGGGGTTGTCCGGACGACCGCGCGGATCACTAGGGTGCGACGTATCCTGCTCGGACACGTTGCCGAGCCGGGCCGGCCAACGGCACACCCCCGCTGTCAACCGGTCGATCAGGTCTCGTCAACGAACCTTGACCCGCTGACCATCGCTTACCTTGCAAGCAGCGCCCCGCGGGGCGGACGTGGCCGTTCGACTGGAGATGCACGTGGCCGGGCGCATCGAGGATTACGCACTCATCGGAGACATGCAGACCGCAGCACTGGTCTGCCGGGACGGCTCGGTCGACTGGCTGTGCCTGCCGCGCTTCGACTCGCACGCCGTTTACGCCGGACTGCTCGGCACCGAGGAGCACGGCTTCTGGCGGATCGGCCCGTCGGTACCGGACGCCAGCACCCCGCCGCCCGCGGACCGGCGGTGCTACCGGGGCGACTCACTGGTCCTGGAGTCCGAGTGGGACACCGGGCGCGGCACCGTCCGGGTGATCGACTTCATGCCCCCGCGCGACGGGGCGCCGCAGCTCATCCGGATCGTGGAGGGCGTCAGCGGCCGGGTGCAGATGCGCTCGGCGCTGCGCATGCGGTTCAGCTACGGCCGGATCGTGCCCTGGGTGCACAAGGTCGGCGAGCGCACCGTCGCCGTCGCCGGCCCGGACTCGGTCTGGCTGGACATGGACGCCGAGACCCACGGCAAGGACCTGACGACCTACTCGGACTTCACCGTCACCCCCGGCGACCGGGTCACCTTCACCATGACCTGGCAGCCCTCGCACAAGGAGCCGCCGGCCCTGCCGGACCCGGAGGGCTCCCTGGACGCCACGGTGGACTTCTGGCGCGAGTGGGTGGAGCACTGCACGTACCACGGCCCGTACCGGGAGGCCGTGGTCCGGTCCCTGATCACGCTGAAGGCCCTCACGTACGCGCCGACCGGCGGCATCGTCGCCGCGCCCACCACCTCCCTGCCGGAGGAGATCGGCGGCGTACGGAACTGGGACTACCGCTACACCTGGCTGCGCGACGCGGCGATCACCCTGTCCTCGCTGCTGCGCACCGGCTACCGCGAGGAGGCCCGCGCCTGGCGGGAGTGGCTGCTGCGCGCGGTGGCCGGCGACCCGGAGAACCTGCAGATCATGTACGGCATCGCCGGCGAGCGGGAGCTCGGCGAGCAGGAGCTGGACTGGCTGCCCGGGTACGAGAACTCCGCCCCCGTCAGGGCCGGCAACGGCGCGGCGAACCAGCTCCAGCTGGACGTCTACGGGGAGGTCACCGAGGCGCTGCACCTGGCGCACATGACGGGCCTGTCCCGCAACGACTACGCCTCGCTGCTGCAGCTGAGGCTGATCCAGTACCTCGAGGACCACTGGAACCAGCCCGACGAGGGCATCTGGGAGGTCCGCGGCCCGCGCCGGCACTTCGTGCACTCCAAGGTGATGGCCTGGGTGGCGGTCGACCGGACGATCAAGCTGATCGAGTCCGGCGACGCGGACGGACCGCTGGAGCGCTGGCGGGAGCTGCGCGACGACATCCACCGGGACGTCTGCGAGAAGGGCTACGACCCGGAGCGGAACACCTTCACGCAGTCGTACGGCTCGAAGGAACTGGACGCCTCGCTGCTGCTGATCCCGCAGATGGGCTTCCTGCCGCCGGACGACAAGCGCGTCATCGGCACCATCGAGGCGATCCAGCGGGAACTGTCCACGGAGGACGGTTTCATCCTGCGCTACCCGACGGAGGGCGAGCACGCGGGCGTGGACGGGCTGCCCGGCGACGAGGGGGCCTTCCTGGCCTGCTCGTTCTGGATGGCGGACGACCTGGCGATGATCGGCCGGGTCGACGAGGCCCGCAAGCTGTTCGAGCGGCTGCTTGCGCTCCGCAACGACCTGGGGCTGCTCGCGGAGGAGTGGGACCCGCGGCTGCAGCGTCAGGTGGGCAACTTCCCGCAGGCGTTCAGCCACGTGCCGCTCATCGACACGGCGCTGCGGCTGACGGCGAGCGGGGCGTACGGAGGCTGAGGAGCGTGCCGGGGGCGGCCGGAATACGATGAGATGGTCCTTGTCGCCCCTTGCGGAAGGGGGCTCCCATGAGTCCCCATGTCTCCGAAAACGCCCTGGCCGGACTGGTCGAGGATCTCGCGGGTGAGGTGTTCCTGCCCGGCGATCCCGGCTACGACGAGGCCCGCGTCATCCACAACGGCATGATCGACCGGCGTCCCGCGGTGATCGCCCAGTGCGAGAGCCAGGCCGATGTGTCGAACGCGGTCCTCTTCGGCCGCGCGGCGGAACTCCCGATCGCGGTGCGCGGCGGCGGGCACAGCGTCGCCGGGACCTCCGTGATCGACGGCGCCCTCGTGATCGACCTGCGCCGGATGCACACGGTGGTCGTGGACCCGGAGGACATGACCGTACGGGTCGGCGGCGGGACGACGATGGGGCAGATGGACCACGCCTGCCAGCCGTTCCACGTCGCGACCACCGGCGGGCGGGTGTCGACCACCGGCGTCGGCGGGTTCACGCTGGGCGGCGGCTCGGGGTGGCTGGAGCGCAAGTTCGGGCTGGCCAGCGACAATCTGCTGGCCGCGGACCTGATCACGGCCGACGGCAAGCACGTCCACACCGACGCGCAGGAGCACCCGGAGCTGTTCTGGGCGCTGCACGGCGGCGGCGGCAACTTCGGGGTGGCGACCTCGCTGACGCTGCGGCTGCACGAGCTGCCGCGGATGAGCATGGGGATGCTGTTCTTCCTGCCGGACAACGCGCCCGAGATCGTCCGCACCTTCCGGAACCTCGCGGAGGGCGCCCCGGACGACTTCGGCGGCGGGGTGATCTACATGCCCGCGCCGCCGGAGCCGTTCGTCCCTGAGGACCTGGTGGGCCGGCTGATCTGCGGGACGCTGTTCACGTACACCGGTCCGGTCGGCGAGCTGCGCGAGCTGGCGGCCCCGCTGTTCGCGCTGAAACCGGCCGTGGAGATCGTCCAGGACGTGCCCTACGCCGAGCTGCAGTCCATGCTGGACGACCCGCCCGGGCTGCGGAACTACTGGTCGGCCGAGTACCTGGCCGGCCTCCCGGACCAGGCGGTGGACATCTACTGCGACCGCGGCGCGGTCATCCCCGAGGGCCTGCCGATCCAGCACGTGCTGTTCATGATGGGCGGAGCGCTGGCGCGCGACGGCGCCGCCTACCCGCAGCCCTGGCGCACCGCGCCGTGGGTGCTGCACCCGTTCGCGACCTGGGAGAACCCGGCGGACGACGAGCGTGCCGAGCAGTGGGTGCGGGACGTGCGGGCGGACGCACGGCCGTGGTCCATCGACGCGGTGTACCTGAACTTCGTCGGGGCCGAGGGCGAGCAGCGGGTGGTGAACTCCTTCGGCGAGGAGAACTACCGGCGGCTGCGCGCGGTGAAGGCCGCGTACGACCCCGACAACGTGTTCCGCCACAACCACAACATCGCCCCGGCCCGCTCCTGAGACGGCCCGCTCCTGAGTCGGCCCGGGGGGCTCAGCTCAGCGCGGCGATCACCTCCCGGGCGGCCCGCTCGCCCTCGGTGGCCCCGCCCTCCATGAAGCCCTGGAAGTCGTAGCTGCAGTGCTCGCCGCCGATGTGGACGTTGCCCTGGGCGGTGCCCTCGTAGCCCGCGTACCGGTGCAGGTAGCCGACCGGCCAGCAGGAGTACGCGCCGAGGGCGTACGGGTTCCGGTGCCAGGCGGAGAGCTGGGCGCGGCCGGTGTACGCCTGCGAGGTGCCGGGGAAGAAGGCGTCGATGCCGGCGAGGTGGCGGGTGACGAGGCCCCGTACGTACGGGTCGGACTCGGTGGAGAACGGCCCGGCCGGGGTGAGGGCCTTCGCGAGGCTGCCGCCGCCGTACTGGAGCAGGATGCCGCCCGTGCCGCCCTGGACCTTTGTGGTGTCCCAGGTCTGCTGGACCTCGGCGTCGGTGAAGCAGTCGCCGGCCGAGACGCCCGGCCAGGGGCCGGTGCCGCGCCAGGGGCGGGTGGCGAACTGCATGTTGAGCTTGGTGCAGTACCCCATCCGGGCGTCCCGCAGCAGGTTCTTCATCAGCGGGTCGAAGGTGGCCTGCGTGAGGTCGAGGTTCTGCAGGATCGGCAGCGGGACGCACAGGATCGTGTGGTCGGCGGTGACGGTCCGGGTGGCGCCGGCCTCGGTGAAGGTCAGCGTCTGGGTGCCGTCGGCGTTGGCGCGTACGGCGGTGAGCGACCAGCCCAGGCGCAGGGTGCCGGGGGCGAGCGCCCCGGCGACGGCGTTCGGGAGCCGGTCGTTGCCGCCGACGACGTGGTACCGCTCGTTGGACAGGCCCCAGACGTTGAAGTTGCCGGGATTGGTCTGATAGCCCATCAGCAGGACGAGGGCGAGCGAGGACTGCTCGGTGGTGTCGGCGCCGTACTCGACGTTGTAGGCGACGTCGATGAAGCGGCCGAGCGGCGAGGCGTGGCCGCCGGGGACTCGTGACTCGATCCATTCGTATACGGACATGTTGTCGAGCGCGGTGCCGGTGGGGGTGGTCTGGTTCCAGAACACCTCTCCTGCCTCGGAGAGGTCGCGCCGCAGTGCCTGGTAGACCGCCTTGAAGTCCTCGTTGGCCTGATGGCGCGGGTAGTAGGCGCCGTTGAACCAGAGGACCTCCTCGGCGCCGTTGGGGCCACCGCCCAGGAAGTCCTCGACGGCCAGGTCGAAGCGGCGGCAGAGTTCCAGGATCTTCTTGTGGCTGGTGTCGATCAGCTCGCCGCCGATCTCGGAGGTCTGGCCGTACGCCCAGTGGCTGCGCTGCGTCCACATGCGGCCGCCCACGCGGGACGGGTTGGCCTCGTAGAGCGTGGGGCAGAGCCCCGCGTCCTGAAGGGTGAGGGCGGCGGTGAGGCCGGCGATGCCGGCGCCGACGACGGCGACCCGGGCGGGGGTGACGGCGCGGGCGACGGCGGGGGCGGCGACGGCCGTGCCGGCGGAGACGGCGAGCCCGGCGGCGGCGGCGTACTTGAGGAGGGTGCGGCGCCCGAGGGCGTCACGGCGCATGCCTCGGAGCTCGTCGACCGGGAGGTTCAGCCGGCGGGCGTCGGCGTGCTCGGCGGCCAGGGTCTTCAGGAGGTGCATCGGGTTGGTGCGTGCCATGGGGCGCTCCTGGGAGGGGGATGAGGTGTCAGATCCGGGTGGCGGCGGGCGCGTTCTCGGTGCTGCCGTCTGCCTCGTCGGTCCGCTCGGCGGCGTCCTCCAGGACGATCCGGCCGATGATCTCGTAGCGGTCGGGCTGTCTGACCTTCAGGTAGAAGCCGAGGCCGAGGCCGCCGAAGAAGACCAGTCCGACGATCCAGGGGATCGTCTTGTAGAAGAGCGAGTCGGCGGCCAGCCCCGCCGCGGTCTCCATGTTCATGATCAGCAGCACGACCACGGCGGTCATGCCGATGCCGCCGAGCAGCGGGGCGGTGAAGGTCTTGAACCAGTGCCGGTCCTCCGGGTGGTGCGTGCGGAAGTAGCCGATGACCGCGAACGAGCACAGCGTCTGCACGATGAGGATCGCCATCGTGCCGAGGATCGCGAGCAGCGTGTACAGGTGGATGTACGGGTCCTGGCCGGTGACCCAGAACGCGCCGACGAGGACGACGGCGATGGCGCTCTGCACGTACGAGGCGATGTACGGCGAACCGTGCTTCGCGTGCGTACGGCCCAGAGCCGGGTGCAGGAAGCCCTCGCGGCCGATCGCGTACAGGTAGCGCGAGGCGCACTGGTGGAAGGCCATGCCGCAGGCGAACGAGCCGGTGAGCAGCAGCCACTGGAAGGCGTCGACTGCCCAGGCGCCGATGAAGGACTCGGTGGGCGCGAAGAACAGGTCGAGCGGCGAGGCCGAGGACGACAGCTTCACCGAACCGGCGAGGCCGTTGCCCGCGATGGTCATCCACGACACGTAGATGTAGAAGACCCCGACCCCGATCACGGAGATCAGGGTGGCGCGCGGGATGACCCGCTTCGGGTCGCGGGACTCCTCGCCGTACATCGCGGTGGACTCGAAGCCGACCCACGACCAGAAGGCGAAGAACAGGCCGAGCCCGGCGGACGCCCCGGTGAAGGCGTTCCTCGGGTCGATCGGCTCGACGGGAATCCCGTCGGGCCCGCCCCCGGCGATCAGCACGGCGGTGGCGACCGCGAAGAGGACGGCGATCTCCGCGACCAGCATGACGCCGAGCGCCTTGGCGGTGAGGTTGATGTCGAAGTACGCGAGGACGGCGGTGACCGCCAGCATGGCCGCGGCGTACACGATCCAGGGCAGGTCGAGGCCGAGCTGATCGGCCACCGTCGTCTTGGTGAAGTACGCGAACACACCGACGATCGAGGCCTCGAAGACGATGTACGCGAGCACGGCGAGCATGCCGGACGCCATGCCCGCGATCCGGCCGAGGCCGTGCGAGATGTAGCCGTAGAAGGCGCCGGCGGCGGTGATCCGCTTCGCCATGGCGACGTAGCCGACCGAGAAGACGGTCAGGACGAGCGTCGCGAAGAGATATCCGGCCGGCGCGCCGGTGCCGTTGCCGAAACCGACGGCGATGGGGAGGTTGCCCGTCATCGCGGTGATGGGCGCGGCCGTGGCGACCGCCATGAAGACGACGCCGATCAGCCCGACCGAGTTCGCCTTGAGCCGGTGGACCTCTGGGGCCGCTGGGGTGGGGTTCTCTGCCATGGCGCGAGAGCATCCTCGTGCGTGACGTAGGCCACAAGCGACATGCGGTCGCACAATTCCCGCCATGGGGCGACGAGTTGTCGCCCCGGTGGACGAACTGTCCGCTCCCGTGACCGTGGGGTGATGTCGCGGAAACACGGACGCGGGTAGCGTCCGGGCCCATGGACAATCAGGGCGGGATCACCGTACAGCGGGCCCTCGAACTTCCCGGGCTGCGCGGCGGGCTCCCGGAGGTCGTCGCGGGCGCGGACCGACTGCAGCGCACGGTCCGCTGGGTGCACGCGGGCGAGGTGCCGAACATCGCGTCGCTGCTCAAGGGCGGCGAGCTGCTGCTGACCACCGGGCTCGGGCTCGGCACCCGGCCGGCGGAGCAGCGGGCGTTCGTGCGGCGGCTCGCGGACCGCGGGATCGCGGCGCTGGTGGTGGAGCTGGGCCCGCGGTTCGCCCGTCTTCCGGCCACGATCGTGGAGACGGCGAAGACGGCCGGCCTCCCGCTCGTCCAGCTGCACCGCGAGGTGCCCTTCGTCGCGGTCACGGAGGAGATCCACACCGAGATCGTCAACGGCCACTACGCGCTGCTGCGGCAGGCGGAGGAGGTCCACCGCCAGTGCACGGAGGCGCTGCTGGGCGGCGGCGGGGTGCCGCAGGTGCTGCGGATCCTCTCGGACTTCTCGGCCAACCCGGTGTTCCTGGAGACCGCGGACGGACGGCTGCTGTACGCGGCGGGCACGGACTCCGCCCCGGCGGACCCGCTCCAGGTCTGGGAGGGCCTGCGCGGCCAGCGGGCGGCCCGGGAGTCCGGCCCGCCGGTGGGCTCGGTCCTGGTGGACGTCCCCGGCGGCGGAACGGGCGCGGGCGGGGTGCGGGCCCGGCTGGTGCTGCTGTCCGTGGCGGGCCCGCTGGCCCCCGTCCACCGCATGGCGGCGGAGCGGGCGGCCGGAATCCTGGCGGTCGTCCTGATGCAGGCGCGGCAGGAGGAGGAGCTGGCCGCGCGCGGCCGGGGCGACTTCCTGACGGACCTGGCGGAAGGGCGGATCACCGCGGAGGACGCGCCGGCACAGGCGCGGGTGCTCGGTTTCAAGCCGGGCGACGGCCCGCTGCTGCCGGTGGTGATGCGCCTGGCCTCGGAGCTGGGCCCGTCCGGCAACTGGGCGCTGCTGGCGCGGGCCGTCCTGGAGGAGCTGTCCTCGGTGGGCGTCCCGGTGCTGCTGGGCGTCCGCCCGGTGGAGGGCCGGGTGCCGGTGCTGCTGGGGCTGCGCTCGGAGTCTGAGCGCACGGCGGTCGCGGACCGGGTCGCGGCGGCGCTGCGGGCCGGTGTGGAGCGGGCCGGCCTGCTGGGGGCGGGCACGCACCCGCCGGTCGTGGTCGTCGGCGTGCCCGGCGGCTGGGCGGCGGCGTCGGCGGGGTTGCGGCACGCTGCGGAGACGGCGACGGCGGCGCAGGGCCTGTCGGACCGCCCCTGGTACGACGCCAGACGCCTGGACATCGACCTGCTGCTGTGGCGGCTGCGCGACCACGACGACCTGGCGGCCTTCGTGGAGCGCGCGATCGGGCCCCTGCGCGACCACGACGCCACGTCCCGCCCGCCGCTCCTGCCCACCCTGGAGACGTACCTGGCCCACGCCGGCCGCAAGGCGGAGACGGCCCGCGAACTCCACCTCAACCGCCAGACCCTCTACAACCGCCTGGCCCGCATCGCCGAACTCCTGGGCACCGACCTGGACGACCCCCAGGTGGTCCTGGCCCTGTCCCTGGCGCTGCGGGCGCGGCGGCACGTGGGGTGAGGCAGGGGGCCCTGGGGGTCCCTCAGCGGGACGTCAGTTCGTCGTAGACGCTGAGGACGTGGGCGATGGTGTCGTCCTCCGTGGGCCAGGTCGCGGCCTGCACGCGGCCCGCCGCCGCCAGGTGCGAGCGGCGGTCCGGGTCGGCCAGGAGCGCGGTGACCGCCGCGGCGAGCGCGGCCGGGTCCCCGTACGGGACCAGTTCCGCCGCGTCGCCGACCAGTTCCGGCACCCCGCCGACCGCGGTGGCCACCAGCGGCACGCCCAGCCGCAGCGCCTCCTGCGCCAGTACCGACCGCGCCTCCCACCGCGACGGCAGCACCGCGACGTCCGCCGCCGCCAGCAGTTCCGCCACGTCGTCCCGCCGCCCCACCAGCCGTACCGGCAGCGCCTCGTCGTCGATGCGCCGCTGCAGCGCCGCCCGCTCGCGCCCCTCCCCCGCGATCACCAGCAGCGGCTGCGGGTCGGCCGCGCGCCACACTCGCGCCGCCTCCAGCAGCAGCCCGTACCCCCGCCCCGGCTCCAGCGCGCCCACGGCCATCAGCAACGGCCGGTCCACCGCGCCCAGTTCGGCCCGCGCCTTCCCGTCGTGCAGGCACACCGGCCCCCGCGACACCGGCACCGTCACCGGCGCGAGCCGCGCGTCGCGCGCCCCGCGCCGCCGCGCCCGGTCGACCAGCTCCGACGAGGTGCCGAGCACCACGGTCGCCGCCCGCACGGCCCTCCGTTCCAGCAGCCGCAGCAGCCCGCCCCGCGCCCCGTCCGCGTGGCTGCGCACGTGCCAGGTCATCACGAACGGCGTGTACGAGGGCGTCCACGTCCCGCCCGCCAGCGCCAGCGCCGTCCGCAGGCCGGCGTGCAGGCCGTGCGCGTGCACCACGTCCGCGCCGATGCAGGCGTTGCGCAGCTGCGCGACCGTCGTCGGGTCGCTGCGGCGCGGCACCGGCACGAAGTGGGCGCCGACGCCGAGGAAGTCGTATTCGCGGTCGAGGTGGGCAGGGGCACAGACGGTCACCCGCACGCCCCTCGCCACGAGTCCCGCGGCGAGTGACCTGACGTGAGCGCTGCTGCCCGCGCTGCCGCCGCCCAGCACTTGGACCGTACGCAGCTGAGTCACGCGCCCAAGGATGCCAGCCCGTACGCACGTTCCGGCACCGATGGGCCCACGTTCCCGTGTCCGACGCCCGAAGTCACCGGATGGGATCACTCACACGGGTGAACGGAGCAGCTCCCCGCCCCTGTCTCCGTCTCCGTGCCGCTGCCTCCGCGCGCCCCGGCCGGCCACCGGCGTCAGCCCTCCGCGCGCGCCGTCGCCAGCAGTTCCTCCGCGTGGGCGCGGGCGGTCTCCGAGTCCTCCTGGCCGGCCAGCATCCGGGACAGCTCGCGAACCCGGTCCTCGCCCTCCAGGACCGTCACGCCGGAGCGCGTCACCGAGCCGTCGTTCGTCTTCTCGACCAGCAGCTGCCGGTCGGCGAAGGCCGCGACCTGCGGCAGGTGGGTGACGACCACGACCTGCGCGGACCTGGCGAGCTTCGCCAGCCTGCGCCCGATCTCGACCGCCGCCTTGCCGCCGACGCCCGCGTCGACCTCGTCGAAGAGGTACGTCGGCACGGGGTCCGTGCCCGCGAACACGACCTCCACCGCGAGCATCACACGGGACAGCTCACCGCCCGACGCGCCCTTGGCGATCGGCCGGGGCGGCGCGCCCGGGTGCGGGGCGAGCAGCAGCTCGACCTCGTCCGCGCCGGCCGGGCCGTACGCGACGACCCGCCCGCCGACCTCGACCCCGTCCGCCGCCTCGACCTGCCGGATGTCGAAGGACACCCGGGCGTGCGGCATCGCGAGCGAGGCCAGCTCCGCGGTGACGGCGTCCGCGAACCGCGCCGCCGCCTCCGTACGGGCGTCGGTGAGGGCCTGGGCGAGCCCGGACAGCTCGGCCCGCAGCGCGTCCCGCTCGGCGGTCAGCTCGCCGATCCGGTCGTCGTCGCCGTCGAGTTCGGTGAGCCGGGCCGCGCTCTCCTGCGCCCAGGCGAGCACGGCGGCGACATCCGCGCCGTACTTCCGGGTGAGCTGGGTGAGCGCCGCGCGGCGCTCCTCGACGGCGGCGAGGCGGCGCGGGTCGGCGTCGAGGTCGTCGGCGTAGCCGGCGAGCTCTCCGGCGACGTCGGCGAGCAGGATGGAGATCTCGCCGATCCGGTCGGCGAGCGCGGCGAGCGCCGGGTCGTGGGACCGTACGGCGTCCAGCGCGCGCCCCGCGCCGGCGACGAGGGTCGTCGCGTCGACGGCCTCGGGGTCCTCGGGGTTCCCGGCCAGCGCGGTGTGCGCGAGCGCGGCGGCGGAGGCCAGGGCCTCGGCGTGGCCGAGCCGCTCCGCCTCGGCGGCGAGTTCGACGTCCTCACCGGCCAGGGGCTCGACGGCCTCGATCTCGGCGAGGCCGAAACGCAGCAGGTCGGCCTCCTGGGCCCGCTCGCGGGCGCGGGTGGTCAGCTCGTCCACCTCGGCGGCGACGGCGCGCAGCCGCCGGTACGCCTCGCCGTACGCGGCGAGCGGCCGGGCGACGGCGTCGCCCGCGTACCGGTCGAGGGCGCCGCGCTGTCGGGCGGGCTTGAGCAGTCCCTGCTGGTCGGTCTGGCCGTGCACGGCGACGAGCTCGTCGGCGAGCTCGGTGAGCAGGCCGACGGGCACGGAACGCCCGCCGAGGTGCGCGCGCGAGCGTCCCTCCGCGGAGACCGTGCGGGTGACGAGCAGGGCGCCGTCGTCCAGCTCGGCGCCCGCCTCCACGGCCCGCGTGGCGGCGGCCGCGCCGGCGGGCAGGGTGATCCGGCCCTCGACGACGGCCGACCCCGCCCCGATCCGTACGAGGGCCGGGTCGGCCCGTCCCCCGAGCAGCAGCCCGAGGCTCGTCACGACCATGGTCTTGCCGGCGCCGGTCTCGCCCGTCACCGCGGTGAACCCGGGCGACAGCTCGACCACGGCGTCGTCGATGACCCCGAGCGACCGTATCCGCATCTCCTCCAACACGGAGAAGACCTTACGAGGTCCGTGCCCCGCGATGCGACGGCCCCCGCGGGAAGACAGGCAACGACCGGGTGACGATCGTGTGCAATCACCCGCGGGGGTGGCGCTCCCGGTGCCCCCGGCGCGCCGCGACCGCCCGGCTCGGCGCCCTCGGCGGCACCGTCAGTGCCGCGCCCCGCGCCACCCCGACACCGGCAGCGCGAACTTCGCGACCAGGCGGTCGGTGAAGGACGCGTGGTGCAGGCGGGCAAGGCGGACCGGGATCTTGCCCTTGCGGACCTCGACCCGCGCGCCCGCCGGCAGCTCCACCGTGCGCCGGCCGTCGCACCACAGCACGCCGTGCGGCGTGTGCGGCTCGACCTCCACCGTCAGCACCGAGTCCGGCGTCGTCACCAGCGGCTTCGCGAACAGCGCATGCGCCCCGATCGGCACCATCAGCAGCGCCTCGACCTCCGGCCACATCACCGGCCCGCCCGCCGAGAACGCGTACGCCGTCGAGCCCGTCGGCGTCGCGCAGATCACCCCGTCGCAGCCGAACCCGGTCACCGGGCGGCCGTCGATCGCGAGCACGACCTCCAGCATCCGCTCCGGCGACACCTTCTGCACGGCCGCCTCGTTCAGCGCCCAATCCGCGTGCAGCACATCGCCGTTGTCGTGCACGACGACGTCGAGGGTCATCCGCTCCTCGACCTCGTACGCCCGTGTCACCACCCGGTCGACGACCTTGTCCAGGTCGTCCCGCTCCGCCTCCGCGAGGAAGCCGACCCGCCCCAGGTTCACCCCGAGCATCGGCACCCCGGACGCCCGGGAGAACTCCGCGCCCCGTAGCAGCGTCCCGTCGCCGCCGAGCACGATCAGCAGTTCACAGCCGTCGAGCGCGTCCTTGCAGCCCTCCGGCACCCGCTCCACGGCGGACGGCAGCGGCAGGTCCACGGCCTCCGCCTCCAGGACCCGCACCCGCAGGCCGCTGCGCAGCAGCCCGAGCACCACCAGTTCGGCGCTGCGCACGGCGGCCGGCCGGCCGGTGTGCGCGAGGAGGAAGACGGTACGCGGTGCTGCTGTCGTCGATGTCAACGAGGTCCCTCCGCCACGGCGCGATCCACATCCGCCGGATCCAGCGCGGGCGCCCCCGCCCGCAGCCACAGAAAGTACTCGACATTGCCGGACGGCCCGGGCAGCGGGCTGGCCGTCACCCCCAGCACGCCGAGTCCCAGCTCCGCCGCCTGCCGGGCGACGTTCTTCACGGCGTCCGCGCGCAGTTCGGCGCTGCGCACCACTCCGCCGCTGCCCAGCCGCTCCTTGCCCACCTCGAACTGCGGCTTGACCATCAGCACGAGGTCCGCGCCGGGCGCCGTGCAGCCGACCAGCGCGGGCAGCACGAGTCCCAGCGGGATGAACGACAGATCGCCGACCACCAGGT
This sequence comes from Streptomyces sp. NPDC048604, assembly GCF_043199435.1. Classification (NCBI taxonomy): domain Bacteria; kingdom Bacillati; phylum Actinomycetota; class Actinomycetes; order Kitasatosporales; family Streptomycetaceae; genus Streptomyces; species Streptomyces sp. NPDC048604. The sequence continues at coordinate 9,173 of NZ_JBICVX010000009.1, read as the reverse complement.
CCACCGGCGTCCCGTCGATCGCCTCGACCGTCAACTCGCGTACGTTCGTACGGTCCTTCACGGTGACGCGCTCGTCGCTCTGCAGCGACCACGCCAGCTGTCCGTACCCGACGTCGACGGCCACCACGTGCGCCGCGCCGGCCCGCAGCAGCACGTCCGTGAAGCCGCCCGTGGACGCGCCGGCGTCCAGCGCCCGCCGTCCCTCGACGCGCAGCCCCTGCGGCACGAACGCCGCGAACGCCCCGGCCAGCTTGTGGCCGCCGCGCGAGACGTAGTCGGGGTCGCTGTCGTCCTGCACGACCACGATCGCCGCGGCGGTCTCGACCTGGGTGGCGGACTTGGTGGCGACGGTCTTGCCGACGGTCACCCGCCCGGCGGCGATCAGCTGGGCGGCGTGCTCGCGCGAGCGGGCGAGCTTCCGGCGTACCAGCTCCGCGTCCAGTCGACGGCGTGCCACTCCTGCCACGTTCGGTTCAGCTCCTGTGGTCGTACGTAGGTGTCGGTCCCGGGCGTGCGGCGGCGTCGAGCGAGGTCAGCTCGTCCCGCAGGCCCCGGTGTACATCCTCGTACACCTCCAGGTGTCCGTCCGCCGGGAGGTGGTCGGCGTCGGCCAGCCGCTCCAGGAGCGCGTCGACGGCGGCGTGGCCGGTGGGGGTGCGCTCGACGCCGAGCGGCGCGGGCCCGACGGGCTCGCCGGGCCCGGGCGGGGCACCGGAGTCGTCGGTGTCGGTGTCGCGTACGTCGTCATGCCCGTCCGTACGTGCCTCGGCAGGCGTCCGTTCACCCACGGAGTCGCCCATGGCGTCACCCACGGGGTCCCCCATGGCGTCGTCCACGCCGTCACCCACGCCGTCCCGCAGCACGTCACTCATGCCCCGACGCTACCGCGAAGCCCTGCGGTACGGTCGGTCGCGATGGCCACGATCGAGGAGTGCCGCAGCGCACTCGACAGACTTTCGGACAATCTCGCCCGCGCGAACGGCGAGGTCCGCGGCGCGGCGGCGCTCGACCGCACGCTCAGCTGCCACCTCACCGACCTCGGCGCCACCTTCACCGGCCGACTCGCGGGCGGCCGCATCGAGGACGTGGTGACGGTGCCGGGGCCGCCGCCCGGCAAGGCGCAGATCCGGCTGGCGATGACCGGCGACGACCTGGTCGCGATGGTCGACGGCGAGCTGAACTTCGCGAAGGCCTGGGCCTCCGGCCGGGTGCGGCTGGAGGCCGGCTTCCGCGATCTGCTGCGCCTGCGGTCACTGCTGTAGCGAGGGCTCCCTCGCCTCGGCGGCCTGCTTCGCGCGCGCCGCGCGCCCGGCGGGCACCACCAGCGGCGTACCGGTCTCCGGGTCGTCGATGACCTGGCAGCGCAGCCCGAAGACCCGCTCGACCAGCTCGGCGGTGACCACCTCGGACGGCGGGCCCTCGGCGACGACCTCGCCGCCGCGGACCGCGATGAGATGGGTGGCGTAGCGCGCCGCGTGATTCAGGTCGTGCAGCACGGCGACCAGCGTGCGGCCCTGGTTCTCGTGCAGTTCGGCGCACAGGTCCAGGACGTCGATCTGGTGCTGGATGTCGAGGTACGTGGTCGGCTCGTCGAGCAGCAGCAGCGGGGTCTGCTGGGCGAGCGCCATCGCGATCCACACGCGCTGCCGCTGGCCGCCGGACAGCTCGTCGACGAGCCGGTCGGCGAGCTCGGCGACACCGGTGGCGGCCATCGACTCCTGGACGATCCGCTCGTCCTCCGGCGACCACTGCCGCAGCAGGCCCTGGTGCGGGTAGCGGCCGCGGGCGACGAGGTCGGCGACGGTGATGCCGTCCGGCGCGATCGAGGACTGCGGCAGCAGGCCGAGCGTCCGCGCGACCTTCTTCGCGGGCAGCGAGTGGATGGACTGCCCGTCGAGCAGGACCCGGCCGGCCGACGGCTTCAGCATCCGGGACAGGGCGCGCAGCAGTGTCGACTTGCCGCAGGCGTTGGGGCCGACGATGACCGTGAAGGAGTTGTCGGGGATCTCGACGGACAGGTCGCGGGCGATGACCCGCTGCTCGTAGGCGAGGGTGACCGCTTCGGCTCCGAGCCGCTGCCGCTGAGCGTCCATGCCGGTACTCCTGTGCTTCTTGTCGTGGGTCATATCCGTCCGGCCTTCCGCTCGGTGACGAGCAGCCACAGCAGATAGCAGCCGCCGAGGACGCCGGTGACGACGCCGACGGGCAGCTGACGGTCGCCGAAGGCCTGGGTGGCCGTCCAGTCGGCGACCAGCAGCAGGGCCGCGCCCATGAGGGCGGAGGCCGCGAGGTTGGGTCCCGGGGAGCGGGTGAGCCGGCGGGCCAGCTGGGGCGCGCTCAGCGAGACGAAGACGATGGGGCCGGCGGCGGCGGTGGCCACGGAGACCAGCAGCACGGCGGAGATCATCAGCAGGGTCCGGGTCCGCTCGACCTTGACGCCGAGCGCGTACGCGGCGTCGTCGCCCATCTCCAGCATGCGCAGCGCCCGGCCGTGGCCGAGGACGAACGGCAGCAGGACGCAGCAGACGGCGAACAGCGGCCGGAACTGGGTCCAGTCGCGGCCGTCGAGCGAGCCGGTCATCCACACGGTGGCGCGGGTGGCGTCGACCAGGTCGCCCTTGGTGAGGAGGTAGTGGATGACGGCGGTCAGCATGGCGGCGGAGCCGATGCCCACGAGGACGAGCCGGTAGCCGTGCACCCCGCGCTTCCAGGCGAGCAGGTAGATCACCGCGCCGGTGACGAGGCCGCCGACGACCGCGCCGGCCGCGGCGGCGGTCGCGTCGCCGTGGAAGAGGACGATGACGAGGAGCGCCCCGACGCTCGCGCCCTGGCCGAAGCCGATGACGTCGGGGCTGCCGAGCGGATTGCGGGAGATCGACTGGAAGACGGCCCCGCCGATGCCGAGCGCGGCGCCGACGAAGACGGCGACCAGGACGCGGGGCAGCCGCAGGTCCATCACCGCGAACTGCTGCACGGGCGTGCCGTCGCCGAGCAGGGTGGCGACGACGTCGCCGGGGGCGATCGGGAAGTCGCCGCTGCCGATGAGGACGACCGCGGCGGCGAGCACGAGCAGGGCCAGCCCGAGGACGGAGACGGCGGCCCGGGCCTCGTACCGCACGGAGAGCCCGCCGGCGGTCCGCAGCACCCTCGTGGGGGACTTGGTGGTCACAGCTGGGCCATCCTCTTGCGGCGGACGAGGTGGATGAAGACGGGCCCGCCGACGAGCGCGGTGACGATGCCGACCTGCAGCTCGGCGGGGCGGGCCACGACCCGGCCGAGGACGTCGGAGCCGAGCAGGAGGACGGGCGCGAGGACGGCGGCGTACGGCAGGATCCACCGCATGTCCGGGCCGGTGATCGCCCGGACCATGTACGGGACCATCAGCCCGAGGAACACGATCGGACCGCAGGCGGCGGTCGCGGCGCCGCACATGAGGGTGACGGCGAGCATCGCGAGGACGCGGGTGCGGTTGAGGTTCGCGCCGAGCGCGCGGGCGGTGTCGTCGCCCATCTCCATGGCGTTGAGCGGCCGCGCGATCAGCAGCGCGAGCACGACGCCGAGGAGGATGAACGGCGCGACCCGGCGCACGGTGGCCATGTCGGCGGAGGCCAGCGAGCCGACGGTCCAGAAGCGGAGCTGGTCGAGCGCGGCGGAGTTGAGCAGCTGGACGGCGTTGACGTACCCGTACAGGGCGGCGGTCGCGGCGGTTCCGGCGAGCGCCAGGCGGACGGGAGTGGCGCTGCGGCTGCCGCCGAGCACGTACACGACGACGGAGACGACGGCCGCGCCGACGAAGGCGTACCAGATGAAGTCGGAGACGTCGGAGGCCCCGAGGAACGCGATGGCGGAGACGACGGCCGCGGCGGCGCCGGCGTTCACGCCGAGCAGTCCGGGCTCGGCGAGCGGGTTGCGGGTGAGCCCCTGCATGACGGCGCCGGACAGTCCGAGCGCGATGCCGACGAGCAGCCCGAGGATGGTGCGGGGCACGCGCACGTCGTGGACGATGACGTCGTTTCCGACGCCGGCGTTCTGGAACAGCCCGTGCCAGACATCGCCGAGCGGCACCGGTTTGGCGCCGATCATGATGCTCAGGACACAGACCAGCAGCAGGATCCCGACCGCCACGACCAGCCCGACCGCCCGCCGCACATGACGACGCGTCGATTCCTGGCCACCGGCAGCCGGCTCCGCGCTTGCACGGGAGGGACTGTCGACCAACACGAGGTTAGGTTAGCCTACCCTCCCAACCCGCCTCCCCGCGGCAACGGGCCGGGGCACCTCGCCCCGGCCCGGCACGCAGCGACGGGTGACGGGGGGAGTCACCACCCCAGTCGCGTCAGGACCTTGTCCGCGTCCAACCGGCAGGAACCCTCCCCGGCCTCCGTCCACGCCGCGCCGCACAACGCCCGCAGCCCGTCCAGCGGTTCCCCCTCGCCGTCCAGGGCCAGCGACCCGCCCCGCACCGACGCGGTCCACCCCCCGCAGCCGAAGCCGCCGGCGGCCTCCGTCACCTCCGGCTGCCCCCGCAGCAGCCCGCGCAGATCCGCGTCCACGTACGTCGGCCGGTGCTCCGGCACCGCCGCGAGCAGCCGCGCCGCGTCCGTCACGCCGGTCAGCACCAGCAGCGAGTCCACACCCCCGTTGAAGGCGCCCTCGATGTCCGTGTCCAGCCGGTCCCCCACCACCAGCGGCCGCTTCGCGCCCGTCCGCAGCACGGTCTCCCGGTGCATCGGCGGCAGCGGCTTGCCCGCCACCCGCGGCTCCGCCCCCGTCGCGATCCGGACGACCTCCACTGCCGCCCCGTTCCCCGGCCCGATCCCCCGCGCCCCGGGGATCGTCAGATCAGTGTTGGACGCGAACCACGGCGCCCCCCGCTCGATCGCGTAGCACGCCTCCGCGAACCGCCCCCACGGCAGTTCCGGCCCCCCGTACCCCTGGACCACCGCAGCCAGGCCCTCGGTGTCCGCCGAATCCACCGGCACCAGGCCCCGCTCCCGCAGCGCCGCCCGCAGGCCCTCGCCGCCGACCACCAACACCGGGGACCCGGCCGGGACTTCCGCCGCGATCAGCCGCGCCACCGCCTGCGCCGAGGTGATCACGTCGGACGCCTCCGCAGGCACGCCCAGCTCGGTCAGGTGGCGGGCGACCGCCTCCGGCGTCCGCAGCGCGTTGTTCGTGACGTACGCCAGGTGCATCCCGCCCGCGCGCGCCGCCGCCAGCGCCGGCACCGCGTGCGGGATCGCCTCCCCGCCCGCGTACACCACGCCGTCCAGATCCAGCAGCGCCGTGTCGTACGCCGTGCTCAGCGCCTCCGCGCTCCCTCCCGGCAGCGTCCTGCCGCCGCCGGCGCTCCCGCTCGCACTGCCGCTGCCGCCCTGCTGTCCCATGTCCGTGCGCTCCTGACGAAGTCGGTGCTCCCCGCTCCCCCGATCATCGCTCATGCCCCCGATCCACTTACGGCGCGCGTCCACTTACGATGTCGAGATGAACACAACAGGTCCCGCGGCCGATGACGTCCGCGCCGACGGTCTGCGACTGGTCCCGTTCCGGGGCCTGCGCTACGTACCAGAACGGGTCGGCAGCCTCGCCGCCGTGACCTCGCCCCCGTACGACGTCGTCGTACGCCCCGACGGACTGCACCACCTCGAGTCCGCCGACCCCCACAACATCGTCCGGCTGATCCTCCCGCAGGCGATGACCGCCGGCACCCGCCACCGCAAGGCCGCCGTCACCCTCGACCGCTGGCTCGCCGACGGCGTCCTCGCGCCGGATCCGGAACCCGCGCTGTACGTGTACGAGCAGCAGAGCGGCGAACTCCTCCAGCGCGGGATCATCGGCGCGCTCGAACTGTCCGCGCCCGACCGCGGCATCGTGCTCCCCCACGAGGACGTCATGCCGCACGTCGTCGAGGACCGCGCCGCGCTCATGCGCACCACCGCCGCCAACCTGGAGCCGCTGCTCCTGACGTACGTCGGCGAGGGCGAAGGCGCTACGCGCGTCATCGAACGGGCCGCGCGGCGCGAGCCGTTGCTCTCCACGACCACCGAGGACGGCGTCCACCACCGCCTGTGGGCGGTCACCGACCCGGCCGAGCTGGCCGCCGTCGACTCCGAACTCGCCCGGCACCAGGCCCTCATCGCCGACGGCCACCACCGCTGGGCCACATACCTGCGGCTGCAGCAGGAGCACGAGTCCCCCAGCCCATGGAACTACGGGCTCGTCCTCCTCGTCGACACCGCCCGCCACCCGCTCCGGGTCCGCGCCATCCACCGCCTGCTCAGCCGCCTCCCGGTCGCCGACGCGCTGGCCGTCCTGGAGGGCCGCTTCCGCGTCCGCCGGATCGACGGCCCGCTGCCGGCCGCCATGGAGACGCTCGCCGCCGCGGTCGCCGAGGGCAACGCCTTCCTCCTGGCCGGCGACGGCGGCTTCCACCTCGTGGACCGCCCGGACCCGGAGCTGCTCGCGGCGACCGTCCGCACGGACCGGCCGGAGGCCTGGCGGACCCTGGACGCGACGGTCCTGCACGCCACGATGCTGGACCACCTGTGGCACATCCCGGACGCGCCCGAGCACATCGCGTACATCCACGACACGGAGGCCGCGGTCGAACAGGCCGAACGCCGCGGCGGTACGGCGGTGCTGATGCATCCGGTACGCGAGGAGGTCGTCCGCGACCTCGCCCGCCAGGGCGTCACCATGCCCCGCAAGTCGACCTCCTTCGGCCCGAAGCCGGCGACGGGCCTGGTGCTGCGGAGCCTGGCCCTGGACTGAGGGCTCAGGTGGAGACGACGGAGGGCGGCACCCCGGCCTGGGGTGCCGCCCTCCGTCGTACGTACTGCTACCGCTGTCAGCCCTTGTCGTCCGACTCCGGCGTCACGTCGTCGGAGACATCGGCGTCGTCGGCGTCGTCGGCCGGGACAACCGTCTCATCCGACTCGTCCGACTCATCGGACTCGTTGGACTCGTCGGACTCGTTCGCGTCGGCGTCGTCGAGCTCCTCGACCTCGACGAACTCGACGCCGTCCAGCTCGGCCAGCCGGTCGGACGCGTCGGTCGACCCGGACTTGTCGGCCTCGAGCGCCTTCGCGAACCAGTCGCGGGCCTCCTCGGTGCGCTCCGCCGCGAGCAGCGCGTCGGCGTACGCGTAGCGGAGCCGCGCGGTCCAGGGGTGCACCGCGCTGGACGCGAGCTCGGGGCTCTGCAGGGTGACGATCGCGGCGTCGAGCTGCCCCATGTCACGGCGGGCGCCGGCGGCGACGAGCCGCATCTCGACCTGCCCGGCCTTGTCCAGCTTCTGCACCTCGGGCTCACCGGCCATGGCCAGCGCCCGCTCGGGACGGCCCATGCCGCGCTCGCAGTCCGCCATGACCGGCCACAGCTCCACGCCGCCGGTCATCCGCCGGGCGGCCCGGAACTCGGCCAGCGCCTCGGAGTACTTCTGCGTCGCGTACGCGGCGAAGCCTGCGGCCTCGCGCACCGCGGCGACGCGGGAGGCGAGCCGCAGCGCGACGCGGGAGTACGCATACGCCTGCTCCGGGTCCTCGTCGATGAGGTTCGCGACCATGACGAGGTTGCGCGCGACGTCCTCGGCGAGGCCCTTGGGCAGGCTCATCAGCTCCTGACGCACGTCCGGGTCGATCTCCTCGCCCGTGACGTCGTCCGGGATCGGCAGTCGTTTGATGGGCTGACGGTCCCCACGGTCCCGGTCGCGGTCACGGTCGTCACGGCGCCCGTAGCCGCCGCGGTCGCCGCGGTCGTCGCGCCCGCGGTACCCACCGCGGTCGTCCCGACGGTCGTCGCGACGGAACCCGCCACCGCGGCTGTCGTCACGCCGGGGCCCACGGGGCCTGTCGTCACGACGGTCGTCACGGCGGTCGGTGGGACGGTCGTCACGACGCTCATCGCGGCGGAAGGCGGGCCGGTCATCACGACGGTCGTCACGACGGAACGGCGGACGGTCGCCACCACGGTTGTCATCGCGCCGGAAGCCACCGCCACGGCTGTCATCGCGCCGATCGTCACGACGCTCATCGCGCCGGTCGTCCCGACGGAAGGACGGACGGTCGCCACCGCGGCTGTCGTCACGACGGAACCCACCGCCGCGGTTGTCTCCGCCACGGTCGTCACGGCGGAACCCACCACCACGGGTGTCATCACGCCGGTCGTCGCGACGGAAGCCACCGCGATCACGGTCGTCATCACGCCGGAACGAGGGCCGGTCATCACGACGCTCGTCGCGACGGAAGGACGGACGGTCGCCACCGCGGTTGTCATCGCGCCGGAAGCCACCGCCACGGTTGTCATCACGCCGGTCATCACGCCGGTCGTCACGCCGGAACGGCGGACGGTCGCCACCGCGGTTGTCATCGCGCCGGAAGCCGCCGCCACGGTTGTCGCCACCACGGCTGTCATCGCGCCGGAAGCCGCCGCGGTTGTCTCCGCCACGGTTGTCGTCACGGCGGAAGCCGCCGCCACGGTTGTCACCGCCGCGGCTGTCATCGCGCCGGAAGCCGCCGCGGTTGTCGCCGCCACGGTCGTCACGGCGGAACCCACCGCCGCGGGTGTCATCACGCCGGTCGTCGCGACGGAATCCACCGCGATCACGGTCGTCATCACGCCGGAACGAGGGCCGGTCATCACGACGGTCATCGCGGCGGAACGACGGACGGTCGTCCCGCCCTCGGTAGCCGCCGCCACCACCACGGTTGTCACCACCGCGGCTGTCGCCGCCACGGGTGTCATCACGGCGGTCGTCACGGCGGTTGTCGTCACGACGGAACCCACCGCCGCGGTTGTCTCCGCCACGGTCGTCACGGCGGTATCCACCACCGCGGTTGTCATCACGACGCGGGCCGCGGAAGCCGCCCCGCTCGCCACCGTCCCTACGACGCGGCTCGCGTTCCGGACGGTCGTCGGGAGAGTTGGTGGACATCGAGTGACTCCTGTCTGCTGGTACTGCTGTCATTCTCGCGCAGCCGGCACGCGGCCGCGCTTCGTCAAAAGGCATGGAAAAACAAAAGGACCCCTGGTCCCAGCGTGAACGCTGGGACCAGGGGTCCTGAAAGATTGTTCGGCGGTGTCCTACTCTCCCACAGGGTCCCCCCTGCAGTACCATCGGCGCTGAAAGGCTTAGCTTCCGGGTTCGGAATGTAACCGGGCGTTTCCCTAACGCT